>JBEKGJ010000001.1:0-216730 GCA_050012855.1 Verrucomicrobiota bacterium
CCCGGCGAATGTCCACGGTTTCACCTATTACGGGAAGAAATCCTGGCAGACGGAGCATTCGGGGGACGATCCCGCCTGGCTAAATCCCAGCAGCGGCTTTCCGGGCAATGGGGCCTGGAGCTTGGCGCTGCGAATTCAGCAGGCGCTCACAGTGGGCCAGGAGAGCGCCTGGGCCTACTGGCAGATGACTGACGGAAACCCCGTCGACATCAACACTCTGACCGACGCAACCACCCTCCAGAACTCGCCCAAATACGTTGCGGCGAAACATTTTTTCCGTTACATCCGCCCCAACTCGATCTGCGTCAACGCAACCGTGACCGGCTCGACGGCGCTCACCGCCAGCGCCTTCTTGCACCCCACCAATGGCACCATGACGGTCGTGCTCATTAATTCTTCCAGCAGCCCGGTCCAGGCAGTCGTCAACTCACCGTCGGAGCCCGCCGGGATTCCGTTCTGGCAGACGTTCACTTCGAGCAGTGGGAGCTATTGGCAGGTTTCGACAACTCCGATCACCAATGGCAGCGCCAACGTGAGCATCCCGGGTTATGGCGTGGTCACGCTTTATGGGGTCGTGCCGTCCGGGTTGAGCCTCGCTTGGAACAATCCGCTTGCCATCACGTATGGCACCGCCCTGAGTTCCAAGCAGTTGAATGCGACCGCGAACGTGCCCGGCACGTTTGACTACATGCCGACCAACGGCACCGTGCTCGATGCGGGGACCAATACACTCACCGTGATCTTCACCCCCACCGACACAGTTGATTACAGCAGCGCGACCAATAGTGTAAACCTGGTGGTGTTGCCTGCGCCCCCGTTCGCCAGCGCGGTGATGGCGGCAAATCCGGTGGGTTACTGGAGGCTCAACGAGACCAACAATCCTTCCAGCGGGACCGTGGTGGCGGTTGACGCCATGAACAGTTACAACGGGAATTACGGCCGTGCCTCGGCGGATGGAGTCCCTGGCCCGACGGCATCGCTCGGCCTCCCTGGTTTTGAGAACTCCAACACCGCGGCGCGCTTTACGAACGGCATAGCCAATTCGTATGTCACCCTCCCCGCCTTAAACCTGAACACTAACACCGTCACGATCAGCGCGTGGATTTACCCGATCAGCACTCCGGCGAATTATGCCGGTTTGGTATTTTGCCGCCCGAGCGGGGATGCGTCGGGTTTGAACTTCGGCACGGGCGGACAATTGGGTTACCACTGGAACAAAGACAACATCAATACTTGGAACTGGTCTTCCGGCCTGGTGGCGCCTTTGCGGCAGTGGTCGTTTGTCGCGCTGGTGATCTCGCCTCAGAGGGCCATAGTCTATCTCTGCAATACAAGGGGAGTCCACTCCGCCACCAATGCCATTGCCCACACCGCCGAGGCCTTCAACGCCAACACGTTGATTGGTGATGATGCTTACGACGGCGGCAACGGTGCAAATACTTTCAACGGAATGATGGACGAAGTGGCCGTTTTCAACACCGCGCTCACGCCAATCCAGGTGTTGAACCTCTATTCCAACGCCGTCGCGCTGGTGACGTGGACCAAGCCCAGCCCCATCATCTACGGCACGGCTCTCAGCTCCAACCAGTTGGACGCCACAGCCAGGGTGCCGGGCACCTTTGCCTACAATCCAACCAATGGCACCGTGCTCAATGCGGGGACCCATACACTTTCCGTCATCTTTACCCCGACCAACACGGTGGATTACAGCAGCGTGACCGACACGGTGAATCTGGTCGTTTCGCCCGCCCCTTTGATACTGACGGCCAACGATCAAACCAAGACTTATGGCCATACAGTGACATTTACGGGCACGGAGTTCACCACGGGCGGGTTGACGAACGAGGATACCGTGACCAGCGTGACCCTGACGAGTTCCGGCAGTGGGGCAACGGCGACGGTGGCGGGTTCGCCTTACAACATAGTGCCGAGCGCGGCTCAGGGAACTGGCTTGGCCAACTACACGCTTACCTATGCCAACGGCGCGCTGACGGTGAGCCCGGCGTCTTTGACCGTGACCGCCAGCAACCGCACCAAGACCTACGGGCAGTCAGTCACATTTGCCGGAACTGAATTCACCACCAGTGGACTGCTGAACAGCGACACGGTGAATGGTGTGACTTTAAACAGTTCCGGCGCGGCGGCAACGGCGACGGTGGTGGGTTCGCCATACACCATTGTTCCCAGTGCGTCCGTGGGCACGGGATTGAACAACTACACGATTGCCTATGCCAACGGCACGCTGACGGTCAACCCGGCGGCGCTGACCATCACGGCCAACAATCAAACCAAGACTTATGGCCAGACAGTGACATTCACGGGCACGGAGTTTACCACCGGCGGGTTGGTGAACGGCGATACCGTGACCAGCGTGACATTGACCAGTTCTGGTGCGGCGGCGACGGCAACGGTGGCAGGCTCGCCTTATGCCATTGTCCCCAGTGCGGCAGTCGGTACCGGCTTGACCAACTACACAGTCAATTTGGTCAACGGCACACTGATTGTGGGCCAGGTGACACCGGTCATTACGTGGACCAACGCCAGCCCCATCATTTACGGCGCGGCCCTCACCACCAACCAGTTGAACGCCACGGCGAACGTGGCCGGCAGCTTTGCCTACAATCCAACCAACGGCACCGTGCTCAACGCGGGCACCAATACGCTCTCCGTCATCTTTGTTCCGACCAACACGGTGGATTACAGCAGCGTGACCGACACGGTGAGTCTGGTCGTTTCGCCCGCCTCCTTGACCGTGACGGCGGCGGATACGAACCGGGTCTATGGCGCGGCCAACCCGGCATTCACTGCGGGCTATAGCGGCTTCGTCAATGGCGACACGCTGGCAGTCGTGAGTGGGATCCCAAGCTATACGACGCCTGCTACGGCAGCAAGCGTTGTGGGGACCTATCCGATCACGCCAGGGTCGGGGACCCTAAGTGCCACAAACTACACCTTTGGTCCTTTTGTCAGCGGGACGCTCAGCGTGCTCCCGGCCACACCCAGTGTCACCTGGACCAATCCGGTGGCCATCACCTACGGCACCGCCCTCAACTCCAACCAGTTGAACGCCACGGCGAACGTGCCCGGCAGCTTTGCCTACACCCCGACGAACGGCACCGTGCTCAACGCGGGCACCCATACGCTTTCGGTCGTCTTCACTCCAACCGACACGGCGGATTACAGCAGCGCAACTGACACGGTGAGTTTAAATGTGGAGAAGGCCGGCCAAACGATCACTTTCGCGCCGGTCACGAACGCCCTGGCGGGCGTTTCCTTCCCTCTCACCGCCACGGCGAGTTCGGGATTGAGCGTGAGTTTTGCTCTCTTGAGCGGTCCGGCGACTCTGTCTGGCAACGTTATCACGGCGATCAACGCAGGCACCGTTGTCATTCAAGCCTCCCAGGCTGGGAACACCAATTACAACGCGGCTCCCGTTGTCACGCAGTCGGTCAGCGTGACTACCGGGCCGGCGCCTTTTCTGCAAATCACCCTTCTATCGGACAGAATTACGGTTTCCTGGCCGGCGTCGGCCTACGGGTTCATCCTGCAAACGCGCAACAATCTGACGTCAAATCCGCCGTGGACCGCCATCACGAATGGCTTAGAGACCAACGGCGCGGTTATTTTCATCAGGATCAACGTCGATTCCCTCGCCGCCTTCTACCGGTTGGCATTTCCCGCGGGCCAATGAAGAATCCCCCGCAAATCTCGCGGGCCGCAGTGTCGTCGCACCAAGCGCCATGCTTGTGCCGTATTGACATCGTAAGTTCCATATCGAGCACGAATATAGTGGTCGTTCCGCACCGCTTCGGTGCGCACCCGCGGGCGCAGATGGGCTTGATACAGGGCTGTCGTTTCGATCATGCTTCGGAATTCACCGGAAACTCTTCACTCTGGCGACGCTGGATTAGGTAAAGCTTTGGCGACAACTGGTTTTGTCCTTGAGGAAATCAACCAGCCTCAGTTTGGCGGTGGTGAGAACGTCGGTGTTCAGGCCCGGCGCATGATCATGGGCACGAAATTGACGTTGGCCAGTGAAATGGTCCAAAGCCGGCATGACGGCGACGGTGGAGCAAACCCAGTCCGACCTGCTGAGGCTGGTCAACCTGGTCCAACAGGGCGAAGAAGTGGTCATCACCAGCCAGGGGCGGGCGGTGGCCAGGCTCAGCGCCTTCCCCCAGAGCGCGCCTTCGCCGAACCGGCAGGTCTGGCTGGCGCGGCTGCGGCAGTTGCGCTCACGCACTGCCACCGGTAAGACCTCGCCCACGACCGAACAAATCCTGGACGACCTCCGGTCCGAGCGCGGCTAAATGAGCTACTGGGACACGTCCACCCTCAGCAAACTCTACCTCCCGAAAGTGGACTCCCGTGTTTTCGCCCAGAAAGTCGCCGACGTCACGCCTGAGCTGGATAGGAACCATGCCGTAGGACAGGCGTCGCGCCTGTCTCCGACTTGGGAGGCTCTGGCCCGCTTCTCCCCGGTTCGGCGATGTCCACCAAACGGCCAACGAATCTCTGAAGATGGAGACAGGCGCGACGCCTGTCCTACCGGATTCGGCACTTCCACTGAGCCTCCTTACGTCGGCTACGAACACGGGGGAAGCCGACGCATGGCGGCTCATTGCTCCGCCGCCGCCTCTGCTGCCGGGGCTGCCGCTGCGCTGGTGGGTGACCGGCGCCTGCGCCCGCGCTACGACGACATCCACTGCCAGCCGCCACCGGCCGGGCCTTCCGAAATGCGTCACGGCTTGGGTCGCTGCATTGCGAAATGGGCGGCCGGTTACCGGATTGCTCGCGCGGGTCACCCCCGTCGGCGATGGCCGCCAGCCCAGGCCGGCGAGGGACGAACCCCCCGGGCTCGAGGGAACTCGTTGGCCTTCAAGGTCCCGCGAATGGACTTGCCACGGATTTCGACCGCGGCATAATCCGTCCCACTGTTGACGCACGGCAGCAATTGCGGGAGACTGGCTGGTAGGATACCCAAGTGGCCAACGGGGGCAGACTGTAAATCTGCTGGCTTACGCCTTCACTGGTTCGAATCCAGTTCCTACCACCACTTCTCGTTTCCCCAATGATCACAGTGGTTTCGTGAGTTTTAACCGCAAAGGAGGCGCTGACCCCCACTCCGTCCTGAACGCCAGGCACGTCTCTGGTTGGAGACATTTGTCCCATCGGCTATCCTACCGGCAGGGCGTGGTCCGATTCCCGGCCACGCCGGCGAAACAGCGAAAGGCTCGAACAATGAAACAGCGCAGGCTTGGAAAGAACGGTCCGATGGTTTCCACCATCGGCCTCGGGTGCATGGGCATGTCGGAGTTCTACGGGGCGCACGACGACCGGAAATCCATTGCCACCATCCACCGTGCCATGGACCTCGGGGTCACCCTCTTCGACACCGCCGACATGTATGGGTGCGGCGAGAACGAACGCCTGGTGGGACAGGCCCTCAAGGGCCGGCGCGACCAGGTGATCCTGGCCACCAAATTCGGCAACGTCCGCGATGCGGAGGGCAAGTTCCTCGGGGTGAACGGCCGGCCCGAGTATGTCCGCTCCTGCTGCGACGCGAGCCTGGAACGCCTGGGCGTTGACGTCATTGACCTTTACTACCAGCACCGGGTTGATCCGCAGGTCCCCATCGAAGACACGGTCGGCGCGATGAGCGAAATGGTCGGTGCCGGCAAGGTTCGTTATCTCGGCCTGTCCGAAGCGGCCCCAGCAACGATTCGCCGGGCAGTCGCCATCCACCCCATTGCCGCGCTGCAGACCGAATACTCGCTCTGGACCCGCGATGTGGAGGCGGAAATCCTGCCGACGTGCCGGGAGTTGGGGATTGGCTTTGTGCCCTACAGCCCGTTGGGCCGTGGATTCCTGACCGGCAAGTTCAAGCAGCCCGACGCTCTCCCCACAGACGATTGGCGCCGCAACATGCCGCGGTTCCAGGGCGAGAACCTTGAGCGGAACGTGGCGCTTGCCGAACAGGTCGAGCATCTTGCAGCCAAGAAGGGCTGTACGGCGGCGCAATTGGCGCTGGCTTGGGTGCTGGCGCAAGGCGAGGACATCGTGCCCATCCCCGGCACGAAACGGCGGGTGTATCTCGATGAAAACGTGGCGGCAGTGGCGCTGGAATTCACGGCCGCGGAACTGGCGGAGATTGCCGCTGCCTTGCCACCGGGTGCGGCCTCAGGCATGCGCTATCCCGAGTGGAGCATGAAGGCGGTGAATCGTTGAGGACGGACAAGCGGGAGGAGATCTCACGCTGAGGGTGATGACGCGGGCGAACCACTCTTTGAAGACGCCAGTATGAACCGCTTCCATGCAATCCTGCTGCTGATTTCAGCCGGCTTCTCCACGGTCGGATTTTCCCAAACCTACACAACACATTTTGAGGGGGCCGAGAATCCGCTCTCCGAACATGGACGCTGGGCCAATCACGGTGTGGATTGGACTCAAATCAGAAAGAAAGACGGTGTCGCCTCCGGCACTCAGGCCGGGACGAATACCGGCATCTATAAATTCGATGATTCCTACGCTCATCTCTCCGGGTTTCCGCCGGACCAGGAGGCTTGGGGGCAAGCGTACATTTCAAAACTCAATGCCCCGTGCATCCAGGAACTCGAGATTCTGCTGCGCTGGACCAGCTCGGCCCATCGCACCACCGGATACGAATGCTTTGCCAGGTGCGTTAACGACACTTCATCTTATGTGCAGGTGGTCAGATGGGATGGCCCGCTGGGGAAGTTCACGTACCTGGCGGATCATCGTGGCACTAACTATGGCTTGAAGAATGGAGACATGCTTAAAGCGTGCGTCGTCAGCAATGTCATCACGGTGTTCATCAACGGGGTGGAGAAGGCCCGCGTCACGGATAATACCTTTGCGAGTGGCGACCCTGGGATTGGGGAGTTCCTTGCTTGTGACGGCGCTCGGGGCGTTGGTTCCAACCCTGATTTCGGCTTCTCCAGTTTTACGGCCCGAGCCCTAGGCGGGACCAACGCCAGCACAACACAGAGCCCCCGACCGGTTCTTGAGGCAGAGCAGACCGACCGCTATGGCGGCATGAGGCGCGTGAACGGGGGCGCGACCGGGTCTTTCCATGTCCAGCGGTTGGACGGTTCTTGGTGGTTATTCACGCCCGAGGGCCACGGCCTCTTCACGCGTGCCGTCAGCAAGGTGGACGTGGCGGACTATGGCGGCAGCGGCGGCTTTCGATCCTATGACGCCGTTTATTTGCAGTCCGTGGCAGAGGAACGGTCGGCGAACCTGGCCGAAGCGGCGGCCGACACGGACCCGTGCGATGTCGTCCTCCCCGGCGCCGGCGTGACGCTGCGGGCGAAGGGTGACGCGATCTACCTGGGCTCCGCGCGGTTCCGGCCGAACTACACCTGCTTCTGGCTGGACCGGCCCAGTGTGGGGGGCCGCATGACGTGGTCCTACTCGACCGCGCATGGCTGGAAGCCGATCGGCCCCGCCGGCCAGCCGTGGAAGGGCGCCGCGCTGAACCCGGACGGCAGCTACAGCCTGGATGTTGGCAATTACATGGCGCCGGATGCCGACGGTTTCGGCAACTGGGATAACAAGAACGCGAATCGCCTTACGTGGTGGGACATGGCCGTCGGCTTTCCGGCCGACTTTGTTCCCGTGAGCCTGCCAGGCGACCCGACGCCCCGTTACTACCTCCGGGGGACGGTGACCGAGGACTTTGCGACGGCGCCGATCGTCAACCAGATTTACGAACGCGCCGAACTGGCGGAGGAGATCGCCCGCAAATGTGGGCCAGGCGACTGGGCGCTGAAGTGGGCAGGGGCCATCACCGAACGCCTGAAGAGCTGGGGCTTCAATGCCGCGGGCATGTACTCCGGTCGGTACGGAACAACCGCGCCGCGCTTGACGAACCGCCTGGCCATCGAGCCAACGTGGCAGCTCTCCGGCTGGGCGGTGGACCAGCGCCGCCCCTGGCAGGTGAAGAACATCTATGCGGGTGCGGTGTTTCCGCCCGGCAGCGGCAGGCAAATCTGGCAGGGCATCCAGGCAGACGTCTTCGATCCGGCATTCGAGCAGGCGTACCAGGCGCTGGTGAAGGAGCAGCCGTCGCCGCAGGACCCCTGGTCGTGGGCGTTGATCCCGGAGGAGGCCGACTACCTGTTTGGCATGGATAGCCGGACGCACGACCACCTGGGTTATGTGGTCCTCTCACAGAACCCGTGGCGCGGACGGGCTGCCGCCGCCGGCGTCGCCTACGCGGACCCGCGTTTCCACGCCAAATATGCTTTGCGCGATTTCCTGCGCGACCGCTACCGGGCGAAAGACGACCGGAGCGCCCGCTTCACCGAGCGCAGCGCGGTCCCGGCGTTCGCTTATGCGCGCGCCCCCGCCGGCGCGGAGCAGGAGGCATTGCAGGCCCTCAACGCCGCTTGGGGCACGCACTACACAACATGGGATACTTCCGCTGGCGACCTTCCCGATGGCACCAACGCCTATGGGACCGGCACCGGTTTCATGGATGAGAGTGGGAAGGGCATCCTGGCGTCCGACGTGCGCGGGGTCGGCTTCGACCAAGCGTTCACTGACCCGGCCCATCCTGCCATCCGCAAAGACCTGGACGATTTCCTCGGCGTGTTCGCCGCCCGCTATGGCTGGATCCTGGCTCAGGCCGTTAACCAGGTGGCGCACCCGCCGCTGCTGCTCCCGCTCTACGACGCCCCGGACCCGGTCTATCGGGCCATTGCTCCGTATGTTGACGCCTTCTGGGTCAATGTGCCGAAGCCGGAGGACGCCCTGCGCATCTACAACGCGAGCCACCGGCCGTTGGTCGTGGCCGACTACCTGACGGCCGATCCTGACTCGCAGCTCTTCTTCCGCGGGACCGTGGAGACGATCCGGTACGACGCTGCCCGCGAGGCGACGGTCCTCACTGCGCCGGACCTGCGCTACCCGTTCCGGATGGCGCGATTCGTCACGTTCCCCGAGGCCGGGGAACTCAACCGGACGGGCCAGTGTGACGGCAAGTGGGTTTATGCGTTCCCGCGGATCAAGAGCATTCATGGCCATTCCATCGAGGTGCCGGGCGACTTTACCGGGTGCGTCAGGCCGGGCCTGCACGTCGAGCGCTGGAAGGATGGCGGCTTCCTGCTCAAGACGCAGCCCGAGCGCGCGCGGGCGATGATCGCGCGATGGAATTCGTTGCTCGACCTGCGCGGGGACGACGGACTGCGCTTCGTCATCGGCTTCGAGCACTGGTGTCTCTACGACCCGTCGGTCAGCAACTGGTTCGACTTCGACAACTTCGGACTGGCGACCCTCAACGACAACGCTTACGACGGAACCGAGGCGCGACGGGCGCCAGGCAGGGACGCGCGCGGCTGCCCGATCGGCGGCGAGGAGAGCGACTACGGGGACCTGCTTGGGCCGGTCGGCGAGTATTTGCGCGGGGTGGATGCGCGGCTGGCAGGGCGATAGGAAGGTACCGGTCATCCTTCCAACCAGTCGTTCAGGTTCGCCTGCACAAAGTCGTCGTCGGCGAGCTGGGGATAAGCGGCGCCAACGCGGGTGAGGTCCGCGGCCTGGCCCGGAGAGAGCCGCTCGTGTGGATCGAGGCAAAGCGTGTTCGTCAGCAAGCCCTGGCGGCGCAAGACTTCGTGGATGCCCGCGATGCAACCCGCGAAGCCATGCGCCGCGTCGAAAACGGCGGCGTTGGCGTCGGTGAGCTGTTCCGCCAGCGTCAACAGTTCCGCGGGAATGAGCTTCGATCCGCGGAGTTGCTTGCATCGCTCCAACATTTTCACCGCGGCCCGCGTCCAGCAGGCCCACTGTCCCAGCAGTCCGCCCACGATCCGCACGCGCTGCTCGCCGCGCGTCGTCGGGACGACCCATTCGGTGAGCAGGTCGAGCAGGATGTGATCGTCGTTGCCCGTGTAGAGCGCAATGTCGCCGGCGCGTCCGGTTTCGGCCACGGCGCGCACCACGTCGAACGTCTGGTAGCGGTTGAACGGCGCGATCTTGATGGCGATCACGTTCGGGATTTCAACGAAGCGCCGCCAAAAGGTGAACGGCAGCCGTCGTCCGCCGGCGGCGGGTTGAAGATAAAAGCCGACCAGCGGAAGCTCGAGCGCCACCGTGCGGCAATGGGCGATCAGCTCACGCTCCGTGGCCTCGCGCAGCGCCCCGAGCGACAGCAGCCCGGCGTGGTAGCCAAGTTCGGAAGCGAGTTGTGCCTCGCGGACGGCCTGCGGGGTGCGACCGCAGAGGCCGGCGATGAGGACGGGCTCTGATTTAAATTCCGAATTCCGAATTCCGAATTCCGAATTGGGAAGAGTCTCCTTACGTCGGCTGCTACGGGCTGTCTCGGCGGCCAGTTCAAGCACAGGGCGCAGCAAGCCGTGTTTCGGTTCCCGGATGGCAAACTGCGTCGTGTGGACTCCGACCGCGAGCCCGCCCGCGCCCGCCGCGAGGTAATAGCGCGTCAGCGCCCGCTGACGGCGCTCGTCCAGTTTCCGGCGGCGCGTGAGGGCGAGCGGATGCGCGGGGATGACCAGTCCGTCGCGCAAGCGATCCAATACCCAGGCCGGCGGTTGTGGAAAGTTGTTCATGGATTCATCCTATAAAACGCAGTTCAACCGCAGATGGACGCAGAGGGACACAGATACAAGGCACTGGCACGAATCCATCGAATCACCGCTGAGATGAGCGGGCCACGCCGACCAAAATCTGTGTTTACCTGTGCGAATCTGTGGTTCATCGCCCTTCTGGCTGTTCCCAACAGCAGCATTTAGGTTCATTTCAAGCCTTGCGCATCACGTTTCACGGATCACGTTTTGTGAGCGGTTTCAGTATTTGCCATCCCGCTCCGCGAAATGGGTTGGCTTGTTCAATGACGCGCCGCCCCGCATCACCCAATGCGCCGTCCAACGCAGTGCGTCTTCCAGCGGAGTAGGCGGCGCGCCGAGCAGCTTGCAGGCTCGGGCAGGATTGTTGAGCAGGGCCAGGCCGGACTCAAGGCCGGTGAATTTCACCGATCTGCCCATCAGTTCCGCCAGCCGCGTCGCCACCGCGCGGACGGAGAGAACGTCCGGCCCGGTGAGGTTCAGCGCGAGCGGCGGACTCGCGGCCAGGCCGAGCGACCGCACAATGCAGTCGTTGGCGTCGCCCTGCCAGATGCAGTTGAAGTAACCGGTCGTCAGGTCCACCGCCGCGCCGGACCCGACGCTCTGCGCGAGATCGTGGAGCACGCCATAGCGGAGGTCGAAGGCGTAGTTGAGCCGCACCAGGACCATCGGCGTTCCGCGTTGGCGCGAATGGAACTCGAAGAGCCGTTCGCGCGCGACGGCGGCGTTGGCGTATTCGCCGAGCGGCGTCAACGGATCCGTCTCGGTCGCGCCGCCGCTGGCGATAGGAACCATCGGATACACGTTGCCGGTCGAGAGCGCGACGATCCGCGCCTCGGGGAAACGCCCGGCCACGTTGGTAGGGATGATCGTGTTCGCCGCCCAGGTGAGCGACGGATTCTGGCTGGTGCCAAACTTCACACCGACGAGGTAGAGGATATCGGCGGCTTCCGGCAACCCGGCCACGGCCTCGCGGTCGAACAAGTCGCAGGAAATGGTCTCGACGCCGCGCGCCTCCAGCCATTCGCGGGCGGCGGCCTTGCTGAAACGGCTGACGGCGATGACGCGGAGTTTGTGTCCCGCCGTCGCGGCGGCGCGGCACGCCAGCGCGGCCAGCGTGGGTCCCATTTTGCCGCCCGCACCAAGAATCAACAGCGGGCTGCGCACCTGGCGGATGAACTCCACCAACTGCGGGCGGGGGCGACTGAGGACGTCGTCGAGTTGCGCCTCGTCTTCGAAGACGTGTGGCAGCGAAAACAGCGATGCCGGTGTCGTCATGGCAGCGATTGGATTCTCAGGGTTCCGCCGGCCACACGGTAAATCTCCGCGGTGCGGACGAAAGCGCCGTTTTGAGAAGTCTGAATGGTGAGCGGACGCGGGGCCAGCATCCCGAGCGCGTCTGGCACGTCAAGCACGCGCAGCACGTTCAGGAAAATCGGCCCGTCGCGATGCGACGCCGGCGGGTCCACGGCCACGATCTCCGCCAGGCGGGGCTCAAACAGCGCCGCGTAAGCCGCGATCACACCGGCCTGTCCGCGCCCGGTCACGGTCCACCTGGCGCTCGACCGGCCGTGCAGCACGTGAGCCGCCACGGCGAGCACGTCATGCACCCGGTCACCATCGGCGGTGCGGCCCAGCAACGCGAGCGATCGCTGGATGGCGAACGGCGCCGGATCGGACCAGCGCGTCGGACCGGTGCCGCGCGGGGCGACCAGCAACACAGCGTCGTCGCCGGCCAACCGGGCCAGCCACTCCGGCTTGGTGTCCAGCGAATCGTCCGGGCCGAGCACGACGAGCCAGCGTTTGCCGTCCAACTGGCGGCGCGAGGCGGGGAAGTATTTCCAGTGCGTAGCGATGCCCGGCTCGGTGGTCAATGCGCCCGCTTGCGGTTTGCGGCCCAAGTTCAACGCGGTTTGCGGCTCGAACTTCCCGGGCAAGGGGCGGAACACGATGCGCCGCAGTTCGGCGAGCCGGTCTGTGCGCCACCCTTGAAATGCTGCTACCGTCGTGGGCAGCGCATTTGTGGCCATCGGCACGAACAACTCGTCAATCTTCGTGTTGAGTTCGTCGGCCGGCAGTTCGTTGGGAAACGCGCGGAGTTGCCGGCCCTCGAAAGCGGGCAGCTCCGGCTCGGTGACGGGCGCGTTGCTGCCTTGGAGATGCCAGTTGATCCAGCGATAGGCCATCAGCCGCAGCTCCGGGTTGTCGTTGTGGCCGCCCGGCGTGATGCCAATGTCGAAGAGCTGCTCGGTCCGGTTGGTGTAGAAACCGTAGAGCTGCTCCAGCCGCGCGCGGATGCGGTCGTTGCCGTTCATCGGGAAGAGCGAATCATGGCCGGAGTTCTCGAAGAGCAGCGGGCGGGGCGCAATCAGCGCGGCGATGTCTGTCCAGGGCCACTGAAACGTGTTGATGAGAAACATGCAGTCGCAGTGGCCGTTGACGGTTTTCCCGCCGACGTGATCTTCGAGATCGCCCAGGCCGCTGACGGGCACGGCAACCTTGACGCGTTCGTCGGCCGCCGCGATCCAGAACGACGCCGCGCCGCCGCCCGATCGGCCGGTGACGGCGAGACGGTCCGGGTCCACTTCGGGCCGGCTCTGGAGATAGTCGAGCGCGCGGATGCCGTTCCAACCTTCGACCGCGGCGGGTGTGTAGCCGCGCGCCTGCCACCACCAACGGTTGTACCGGTAGGTGCCGTGGTGGATGGCGGCGATCTCGCCGAGCTGGAGCGAGTCAATCACGAGGCAGACGTAGCCGTGCGTGGCGAACCACATTCCGTGATGCTGGTACGCGGTCTTGTTGCCGTCACGCCCGCGGTCCGCGTGGCCGCACACGTAAAGCACGGCGGGCAGCTTCGCGCCCGGTTGGGCGTCTTTCGGCAGGTAGAGATTGCCCGTGACATAAAGGTGGGGGCGGCTCTGGAAGTGCAGTTTCTCGACCCGGAATCCTTCGTCGCGGGCGATCGTGCCGGTGACCTGCGCGTTGAGCGGCGTGCGTTCGGGCAACGGCCAGAGGCCGAGCATCTCGAGGTATTCCCGGCGCAACTCGGGTCGCCGCGCCTCCCACTGCTGGCGGTTGGTGATGCCGGCGAGGAACTGGGCGTCCAGCCGCACCGCCTCGTCGCGGAGGAAGGCCTCGATCATCGCCTGCCCTCCGGCGTTGGTGGCGCCGACCGGCCCGGCGGCCAGGGAGGAACAAATAGGCGCGAGGCACAACAACCAGCACAAAGGCGCAAGGTGACGGGGTGGTTTCATGGCTCAATAATCAGATGGGTTAACGGATCGAAAAAGTGCGCGGAAGTCCTTCATCCCACCTCCGGTCCCGCCAGGGCGAATTGTTGCTGCGGGCGGCCCGACGCCGTGTTCTCGCCGAGCACCATGCGCGTCAAGTTGCGTTGTTGCGTGAAGCCATGCTGACGTGCCCAAGCCACCGCCGCGGTGTTGGCGTCGGGGATGTCCCAAAAGACTTTCTCGCCGCCGCTGGTGGCCAGCAGGGCTTGGACCAGTTGCAGGCCAGCCGCGTCCGACGTCGCCACCACGGGACCCAAGTAGGCCGCCCGCGCGCCGGGCCGGATGAAACCATAGCCCGCGAGGCGGCCAAGCGCCGTTTCCAACACGAGTGCGAACCGGCTCTGCCGGGCCAAAGCCTCCGCCAGCCGGTCGCGCGCGACCCCGAACGCCGCGACGTCGAGCGGGGCGGTGAGCTCGGCGTCCGCCGCCTGCCACGGACGAAGACGCGCCTTGGTCGGTTTCGTGACGTGCAGCCCGGCGTGTTCCCAGCGGGCCAGCGTCCATTCGCTTTTGAAGCCAAGGCCGTCATAGACCGGCTTGCCCGCTGGCGTCGCGTCGAGCTTGAGGCAGCGCACGCCGCGCTCGTGCAACCAGGCGATGCCGTGGTTGAGCAAGGCTTGCCCGATGCCGCGCCGACGGTATTCGGGATGCACGAGGACCATGCCGATCCAGGCCACCGCTGATGCGTAGCGCAAGGTCGTAGCCGTGCCGACCGGGACGCCGTCCCATTCGGCGAGGAAACAGCCGGCGGGTTCCATCGTCAGAAAACGCTGCCAGTCGTCGCGGGTCTGGTTCCAGCCCACGAGCGCGCGCAGCGCATCCGCGAACGGCAGATCGTCGGCGCGCAGGGCGCGCAGATGGAGAGGCTGGCTCACGGCTTCACCTTCCGGCTCCAGACCAGCTTTCCGCCCACGTAAGTCCGCAACACTTGTGTGCCCGCGATCTTCTCTTCGGGGCAGGTCAACAAGTCGGTGTCGAGCACCACGAGGTCGGCCAGTTTGCCGGGTTCGAGCGAGCCGAGTTGGTCCTCGCGGCCCAGGATGCGGGCGTTATTGATCGTGTAGAACTGCAAGGCTTGCTCGCGCGTGAGCGCCTCTTCGGGATGCAACCGGCCGGCGTAGCCCTTCGCTTTCCGCGTCACCGCCGTGGCCATGCCCAGAAACGGGTTGTAAGGATTGTTCGACCGCAGCGAGCCGATTTTCTGCATGTGGTCCGAGCCGCCGCCCGCCACCACGCCGGCCTCGAACAGGCTCCGCAACGGCTGGAAATACCGCAGCCGCTCGTAGCCGAAATGCTGCACCAGCGTGCGCGTGTCGAGATAGAGCCAGGCGGGTTGCATGTCCAGCATCACGCCGAGGCGCGCGGCCTGGTCCACGGCTTCACGGCTCATGAAGTTGGAGTGGCTGATGCAGGCGCGCGTCGGGCGCACCGGGAGATCCTGGTTCACCTCGGCGTAGGCGGCCAGCAACTCATGCACCGCGCCGTCGCCCACGCTGTGCGCGGTGAACTGCAGGCCACTCTCGACCGCCGCGCGCACCATCGCCACCAGGCGCTCGTGCGGAATGAACAGCACGCCGCGATAATTCGGATCGCGGATCGCGTAGATCTTGCTCACGCCCCACGGCTGGCGCATGTAGGCGCTGCCGGTCAACATGCCGCCGTCGAGGTACGTCTTGATGCCGATGATGCGCAGCCAGTCGTCGCGTTCCTTGAACAACGGGTCCTGCGCGATCCGGCGGATGTTCGCCTGGACTTCGTCGAGCGGGCCCAGCGATTCCACGTGCTGCGACACACTCACGCGCAACGTCAGCCGGCCCCGCCGGCGCAGTTCGCGATACAGCGCGATTTCCTCCGGCATGGCGTCGCGATCGCACACGCCGGTGAGGCCGACGGAATTGTAGTCCGCGAACAGTTCCGTCAGGCGCCGCAGCCTGGCCTCGGGAGCGGCGGGCGGGGCCGGGTCCTTGAGGCTCAAGAAGTGCCAGCCGTTGCGGACGATGCCCGTCGGTTCGCCCGTGGCCGGGTCCAACTCGGCGAACCCGCCGCTGCCATCGGTGACTTTGAAATTGCGGTCAATGCCGGCCAGTCGGAGCGCGAGGGTGTTGAGCGCCACATCGGGGCCGGTGCGGAACATCACAGGATGTTTCGGCGCGACGCCGTCCAGTTCGGCGCGCGTCGGATAACGCTGTTCTTCGAGCCGGGTGATGAAAACCTGCTGCACGACGATCCACTCGCCTTCCTTGACGACACGGGTGCGCGCCCGGACGTAATCGAGCACGTCCCGAATGCGCTCCATCGTGGGGATCGGGTGGTCGAACTCCGTCATGGCCGCCCCGGTGGGATGGGCGTGGGAATCAATCAGGCCGGGGATGAGCATCCGGCCATGCAAATCCACCAATTCAGTCCGTGGGCCGCGCCCTTTGAGCACGTCCGCCGTCTTGCCCAGATGGACGATCCGTCCGTCTTGGACCGCGATGGCTTCGTGGATCGAAAACGCGGCGTCCACGGAAACCACCTTGCCGTTGTAGAGAATGAGATCGGGTGCAGCCCGGCAGGGGAAGACCGGCAGCATGGTCAAAAGAAGGAAAAAAACCGGCCAGCGAAAGGGGTTGCTCCAAAAATCGGCGCGACGCGGCCGGGGAACCGTCTCCCCCTCGCGCGCCACCGGTGGAATGGCGTCGAATGATTTCACAGCGGTTGTGCGCGGATCATGCAGCTTCGGCTTTTTTTTGCGAGCTTTGAAATGGACTTCGGCCGGCCGCTTCGTGAAGCCACCAGGGACGGCTCGAGGGATGCTGGACGTCCGACGTTGCCTGCGGCGGCGGCGCGGGCTGAATCGCGCGCCATTCTGATTGCACGAGACCACCGGGCGACGTAGAAAGGCCATCGAGATGCCCAAAATGGAAAGAAAAACAGCCATGTTGAACCGTCGCACTTTCTTGAGTCGAACCCTGCAGGGCGCCGCCGTCGTGGCGGGGACCGCGTTTATTGCGCCGGGCCGGGTCCTGGGCGCCAACGAGCGGATTCGCCTCGGGTTGATCGGCGCGGGCAGCCGCGGCGAGGAGATTTTCCGGGCGGCCCTGCGCTGCCCCAATGTGGAAGGAGCCGCCGTGGCCGATGTTTACACGCGCCGCCTGGAGGCCGTGAAAGCCCTCGTTCCCGGCATCAAGGCATACCAGGATTTCCGACGGATGCTGGACGACCCCAGCATTGACGCCGTCCTGATCGCCACCCCGCAGCACCAGCACGCCCTGAATTTCGTCCCGGCGATCCAGGCGCGCAAAGACGTGTACCAGGAGAAAACCATGGCGTTCAATCCGGCCCACGCCAAGCGCATGCGCAAGGCCTTTCAAGGTTCGGGCCGGGTGGTCCAGATCGGCATGCAGATGAACAGCGGCCCGGGCCTCCGGCAGGTTGCCGAGTGGACGACACCGGAGCGCATGGGCACGATCACCGCGCTCCAGACCTTCCATTTCCGCAACGCGCCCTACGGCGGGTGGTTGCGCGAAATCCCCGCCGACTGCGACGCGCAGCACATTGACTGGCCCGCGTTTGAAGGCGAAGCCGCGCGGCACCCCTTCGATCCGCAGCGCTACATGAACTGGCGGTTTTATTGGGATTACTCCGGCGGCAACGTGTTCGAGAACATGGTCCATCAGGTCGGCTTCTGGCACGCCGCGCTGCGCCTGACCATTCCCGAAACGGTCACGATGACCGGCGCCAATTATCTGTCCCCCAAGATGCAGGTGCCGGACGTGATGAATGTGGTCATGCAACACCGGGAAAAACTGCTCTTCACCTGGAGTTCGCTCTTTTCCAACAGCTACTACGGAGAAGGCGGCGATTACCTGTTCGGCACCAAGGGCACGCTCACCCACAATTCCGCGGACAAGGTTCTCTACCTGCCCCAAGGCCAGAAGACGGACGCCGGGGCCGGAACACCGGGCCGGGCCTTGGAAGACGCGGGCTACTTCGATTCGACGGCCGCGCACATGCAGAACTTCTTCGATTGTGTGCGCAGCCGCAAGGAACCCGCCTGCCCCTTCGAACTCGGCTTCCGCACCGCGGTGGCGTGCCAGATGGCGATCGCCTCCTATCGGCGGCAGCGGACGGTGCGTTGGGACACACAGAAAGAGGACATCGTATGACCCAGAAACCCGCCCGACCTCAGGCCCCGGCCGCCCGGACGCTCCACCTCCTGGTCTGTGCCGGTGGCCTGCTCCTGACCGCGGGTCTGTCGTTCGCGCAAGACGATCCGCTCCGTGCCGGCACCGCTCGCATCGAGATCACGCCCACGATGCCGGTCAAGCTGGCGGGCTACGAAAGCCGCAAGGAGCTGTCGCGGGGCGTCCATGATCCCCTCTCCGCCCGCGCAATGGCGTTCAGCCAGGGCGGCCACCGGCTGGTGCTGGTTTCGATTGATAATCTCGGCTTTTACAACAGGACGGCCGACCCGCTCCGGCAGGCGATTCTGGACGCGTGCCAACTGCAGCCCTCGGAACTCTTTCTGTGTGCCATTCACACCCATAGCGCGCCGGCGCTGACGTTGAGCACCGAAACCGGGCACACCAACAACGTGGAATATACAAAATGGCTCCGGGGAAAACTGGTTGAGGTCGTGCGTTTGGCGCTGGAACAACTGGCCCCCGTGCAAGTGGGCGTGGGCAGCGGCTCTTCGCCCGTGGGCGCGAACCGGCGCGAAGTGGTCCGGGACGAGGCCGGCAAAACGAAAATCGTGCTCGGCCGTAATCCATCCCTGCTGACGGACCGCGAGGTGCAAGTGCTGAAGATCATGCGCACCGACCGCGATGAACCGGCGGGCGTGCTCTTCGCCTACGCCACGCACAGCACCTCGCTGGGGCCGCGGAACTACTTGATCAGCGGCGACGTTCACGGCCTCGCGGAGCAGTTTCTCGAAAAGTATCTCGGCGCAGGGTTGGTCACGCCTGGATTTGCCGGCGCATCCGGAAACGTTGATCCTTGGTTCCGTATCTTGCCCGGTTTCAACACGACCAACGGCTGGATTCCGGAGCCCGTCCTGCTGGGCACGATGCTCGGCGAGGAGGTGGCGCAGGTGCAAAGCGGAATTGGGAAGGGGTCCACCAATGGCCCAATCCGAACCGCGATCCAGACCCTCGAATTGCCGGGGAAGACAAACCGTGACGCGAAGGCCGGCGCGGCCGAATCGCCCGTGGCCTTCGTGATGACGGTCGGGCGGGTGGGGGATATTGCCTTCGTGGGTCTCGGCGGCGAGGTCTTCAACGAGATCGGACTTGCCATCAAGCGGGCCTCGCCCTTCCCGCACACGTTTGTCTTCACCCATTGCAACGGCGCGGCGGGCTACCTGCCGACGAGTCCGAGCTACCCCGAAGGCGGCTACGAGGTGGAAAGCAGTCCGTTCGCTGCGGGTGCGGACCTCCGATTGGCGGAAGAAGCCAGGCGGATGCTGACCGAACTGCGCTAGGCGGGCGCTGGCGGGCCGCGACTCCCTCCCACTCCGCCTTGGGGGCCAGGGTGAGGTGTCTGTCATTCCGCAATCGGCAATCCGCAATCCGCACTCGGCAGGTGGCTCGCGGATTGCCGGGCCGCGAGAGGCATCCTGACGGGATGCGAGAATCCAGCCAGGGGTTGAGCGAAGCGATACCCCTGGACCACCAGCCAAAACGATTCGCACCCTGAAAGCGGTGCAAGAAATGCGAGCCGCGTGACACGCAAACGACTCTCGCACGCCCTTCAGGGTGCAGGACGAATGGGAACGAACATCCTGGGGTATCGTCGCGGTGCTCCTCAACCCCAGGCTGCAATCTGAAACGCCTTCAGCGTTCTCGTTGTAAGCCAGCTCCAAGGTGGCTCGTGGACCGCCGGGCCGCGAGAAGCATCCTGAAGGGATGCCAGAACCCAGCCAGGGGTTGAGCATGGCGATACCCCTGGACAACGAACCGCAGGGCATTCGCACCCTGAAAGCGGTGCCAGAAACGTATGCCGCGTGACACCCAAACGACTCTCACACGCCCTTCAGGGTGCAGGACGAATGGGAACGGACATCCTGGGGTATCGTTGCGTTGCTCCTCAACCCCAGGCTGCAATCTGGGGCGCCTTCAGCGTTCTTGTTGTGTGCCAGCTCCCAGGTGGCTCGTGGACCGCCGGGCCGGGACACGTTCCGGCCGGATTTCCGGTCTTGCTTTCAGGAACATTCTTGGTACGCTCCCGGTTGTTCGCCCGGTAGCCCCCACGTTGGAGGCATTGAACACCCGGGACTATGAAACGCGAACTGACTGCGGGTAGAGCTGGCTCCGAGACCGAACGGAGCCACCGTGAGGCGTTCCCTGCGCATTGCCCGCCTGCCAGGCACCGAAATAGACCAAACCTTGTCCGGCTAGGCCAAACAGCCGTTTGGCCTAATACCTGTTAGGCGGAAATAGCGCGATGCCAGTCCAAGACCCAATTCGCAAGTTCACGCGAGGCAGCGCCAAAGTGAAGCTGCCGGGCGGGATTGTCGGCAAAACTTGCTATCTTCTTATGGCCATTGCTGGCGCGCTGGCGGCAATAGTTGCGGCTGTTCGTACCGAGAGCATCGGTTTCGCTGCGATTGGGGCGCTTACGCTTATCGTGTTGCCGACTGTATGGAGACTCATTGGTTTTGCTGACAAGCATCCCGACGCAGCTATCCTTGAAGGCGGCGAATGGGTGGCATACCAGATACAGCTTGCTCAGAAAGGCATTGGCGTTTTGCCGGACGCGCCACCAGAGGCAGCAGTGCCAGAGCCGGATCATCTTGACGCGCTCGAAATTGAGGCCATTCAGACACCAGACCAATTGCCGTTGGAAGCGCCAAAACAGAAACTTACAGAATAACATGGCCCAGTTATACAACGTATTCATACGGCAGAGAGACGGAGTGACGCGCGAGCAGATCGAGGAGCAACTCAATCTCGCTGCTGACTGGTTCCGTTATGCGGATGGTTGCTACTTGGTGTATTCTTCCAAGAACATCTCGACGTGGTATCAGAGGCTTAAGCCGTTCGTGAATCCCGGAGGCAACGTCCTCATTCTTGATGTTGATGCTCACGAGTACAACGGATGGATGCCGAAGACTCTTTGGCCGTGGCTTGCAGCCAAGAAACAGAAGATGTATGACGACACATGAAGGGGTCGCCCATTAGCGTGAGCGGTCAAGTGCGAAAAAGCGAGGCGGTCAGACAGCCTCTTTATTAGAAGCTGTTTTTGTCTCCGGCCGGGGCGGGTGGCGTCCAAGGTGCGATTCGTTCCTGTCATTTCGGTCGTTGTTCCGGATGCGTGGCTCCCCAAGCGAGAGGCGATCCGTTCACCCATTAGCGTGAGCGGTTCTTATAATTGACAATGCGAGGCGCCGTCATGCGGTGGCCCCGGCAGATCTCAGTCCCCACCATTGACACCGTTGAGAGATCCGGAAGCCTGCTGCTGGGCCTGGCAAAGTCCGGATCCAATCCCAACCCCGCTTCCAACCCTTCGTTCGGCCGCCCGCCGGCAGGGCACGCGCCCGCCCGGCTGAGTTGGCAATCGAATCATGCAAAGCCGGGCGGTCACACTCCCTGCAACTTCGGCGGTCGGGCTGCCACTCCGCGGCTGGCCCGCCACGATCACCCGCTGGTCCGGCGAAGCGCCCCGCCCCTGGACCGGCCACCGCAACAAGGCCCGTTCTGGCGCCCCCGCCTCCGCTTTATCAAACGGCCGATAAGCTTGGCCGAGAGAGGCGGAGGGACGGGATCGGCGGGGGTGGCTTTCATGGCATCACCTGCGGAATAAGATGCGCATACGCCATCGCGATCAGCCCGACGATGGCGGTCAGCAGCAGACTATGACGAAGCGTCCAGCGGAAGAGTCTGCTTTCGTCGGATTGCGGCATGCCGGTGGCCGCGAGGACCACGGCAATGCTTTGCAGCGAAATCATCTTGCCCATCACGCCGGCGGCGGCGTTAGTGGCGGCGGTTAAGAGCGGGTCCAAGCCGAGCGTCTCGGCGGTGATTACTTGCAGGTTGCCGAACAACGCGTTCGACGACGTGTCGCTGCCGGTCACGAACACGCCGAGCCAGCCGAGAAACGCACTGAAGAACGGGAAACCCCAGCCCGTCGCGGCCAACGCGAGCCCGAGCGTGGCGATCAAACCGGTGTAGTTCATCAGAAACGCAAACCCCAGCACCGAACTGATGGTGAGCGCGGGCAGGGCGAGTTGCCGGATCGTGGTGCGCAACACCCGCGCCTGGGCTCGCACTCCCAGCCCCACCACAAACCCGCCGAGGACTGCGGCCAACCAGCACGCCGTGCCGGCCGCCGACAGCCAGTTCAACTTAAACTCTGCCGGCAAGGGCGCGGCGGTCTTGACCACCGGCGGCATGCACAACACCCGGTTGTGCAACCACGGAACATCGCACTGCACCGTCTTGCTTTCCAGCCGCGCCTTGACCGGCCCGATGCCCCACAACAACACAAACACCACCAACAACAGGTACGGCGCCCAAGCCCGAAGCATCACGGCGCCGCGCGGCGGCCCGGGCGCGGCTTGATCGGCCGGCCGTTGTTGCTCCGCGTCGCGCGGTTGCCAGAACTGCAACAACACGACCAGCGCCAACAGCGCCGCCAGCGCCGCGAGAATGTCGGTGAGGAATGGCCCGATGAAGTTCGCCACGACAAACTGCACCCCGGCAAACGCCACGCTGATCACCGCAATCGCCGGCATGATCGGCCACGTCTTGCGCCAGCCGGCAAACACCACGACCAAATAACACGGGATGATCAACGAGAGAATCGGCGAGATGCGGCCGATGCTGGCGCTGAGTTTGTCGAGCGGCAACTTGGTCAAGCCGGCCAGCGTGATGATCGGAATGCCGATCGATCCAAACGCCACCGGCGCCGTATTGGCCAGCAGACACAAACTCGACGCCTGAAACCGGTTGATTCCCAACCCGGCCAGCATCGCGCCTGTAATGGCGACCGGCGCGCCAAAGCCGGCCGCGCCTTCCAGAAAGGCGCCGAACGCGAACGCGATCAGCAGCACTTGCAGGCGGGGGTCCCGGGTCAGGTTCGCAATGGAATCCTTGATGATCTCGAACTGTCCGCTTTCCAGCGTGATGCGGTACAAGAAGATCGCGGGAAACACAATCCAGCACACGGGAAACAGTCCAAACGCCGCCCCGTAAAAAAACGACGACACGAGGATCGTTCCGGGCGCTCCAAATGCGAACCGCGCGACCAGCCCCGCCGTCAGCAGCGCCGCCAACACCGCCTTCCACGCCGCCAGCCGGCGGACGCCGATCAAGAAGAACAACAGCCCGATCGGGGCCGCCGCCACCGTTGCGGAGGCCCACAGGTTCCCGCCGACCGCGTGGTATTGCTGTTGCCACATACGTAGTCGAGCCGGGCGACAGTTAACAACAACCCCGCCGGGTGTCCAGCTTGACCGATTACGGTCGGGCCGGAGTGGTTTGACGCCGTCGGCATGGCGAGGAAGTTGAAAGTGTAATATCCCGGCGCGATTCATCACGTGAGGAATCGCGGTGACCGGCAGGAGGAAACCTGCCGGGATGAAATAGATCGCCCGCGGTTTCTTGGCCCGTGCCGGGCTGGAGCGCTCATTCCCACCTGGCCCACCGTCTGTCCAAGTTTAGGCAACCAAGTGTCGGCTTGACGCGCCACTCCCTGCGCGACAGGCTGCCCGGAACAACCAGCACCGAAAACAAATGCTCTTGACCCGCCCGAGCGTCAAAAGAGCGATCCTCCGTCAGCTCTTGGGACGGGGGAGAGCCATCCCTGTGCTTCCGCCAACACGAGAACAGCCAGCCCGTCGCCTCACGCTCTTCGACGAGCCCCCATCGTTTTCTCTTCTCGCTGCTCCGCGGGACGTGACGATCTTCCTGGCCGCCATAGCGAGCGCTTATGTCTGCCAAGCAGCCGAGTCACGACCGGTTGACACGACGGTTCGCATCAGCAGCACGCCGGCCGGTGCGTTCGTCCTGGTTTCTTCGGGAGAAACGTTTCGGGAAGATGCGGCTTTGGCACTGGGGAAAACCCCGCTCATGCGCCGGATGCGGCTCGCGGCGAACGGGAGCCCGGTGCGCATCACCAAAGCCGGCTACCAGGTTTGGGAAGGCAAACTTTCTCCCGGAGCATCCGACATTAAGGCGGAGTTGGTTCCGCTGACCGACGCGCAGAAGCAGGAACTCGGCTGGTTCGGATCGCCGCCGTGCCGGCGACTGACCGTGGTGCCCGTGCGGTTGGGAATCCAGAAGCTCGGTTCAAAGGCGGATGGATTTGAAACAACCTCGGACGCCGTGAGCTTGACCAACCGCTTCCTCACCGCCTTTGAAGCCATGCTCAAACAACGGTTCGGCTCGCGGGCTGAACTGGCCACGCCCACCAACTTGGTGACCGACGCCTTCTGGAGGCAACTGGCCAATCAGATGAAGGGAATCAACGTCGCCACGGTTGGCTTTACGCCGACGCCCCGACGCCCGAGTTTTACGACCGGCGAGAACGCCAGTTTGGCAGCGCTGGATGGAGCGGTGTTATTGGTGCGGGCGGAAGCACATTACCTTGGCAAAGGCGTCATATTCGCGCGCGCGGCCGTGCCGCTGCTTTTGTCCGCCGGGTCCGCCGCCGGTGGCTACCCGGCGGCGCAGTCAACCGGGGCCTCATTTTACACCTACAGCATTTACGGTGGGCTTCCCAGCAGCGAGGACATCCTGGTGCAACGGTTCCTGCTGAATTCGAGCACCCGCGAACTGATGTGGTACGGCAGGCGTTCATGCCCGAGTTTTTCAAACACAAACAAGTCACCGAGAACACCGCCATTCGCCCGGCCGAAGAAGTGCCGGCAGCGTTCCTGGAAAAGCAATGACGATTTCGACAAATAGCTTACTACCTTTCGCCACGATCCCGTGAGTAAACGTAGAGACAACACCGACCCATGCTATGAAAACTCTGAAGCCCAAAGACATCTGGCGCGCCGTCAGGTCTGACGACACCGGCTGGACTTCCAACGGAATTTGCAATCTATTGTCCACAAGGCAATTTCGCCGAACTCTGTTTGCTGTTTTGATCCTCCTGCTCGTGGCTGGTCGAGCTTTTGCCCAGGGGATCTCTCTGGGCGATGCGTTGAATGCGCCGCAGCTTGTGTGGACAACCAGCGGCGACTTTCCATGGTTCGTGACCACCAATATCACGCATGATGGTGTGGCTGCCGGAGGCACCGGCGGCCTTCGTGGCGGGATTGCGTCCACCAACACGACCACCGTTGCGGGTCCTGGACTGCTGAGCTTCTACTGGGAGATTGATGCGTCGGCCAGCTCCAACCCCAATTCCGCCCCCGGTTACTTTTCGCTTCAGGTTGACGGAGGATCTGCAGCCTTGATCGGCGGCACACAAGCTTGGCAGCCAGCGTATGTGCCATTGGCTGACGGAAACCATCGTTTAGCCTGGATTCTCAATGCAGCTTACCATGTTCAAGTCTTTCCGGGTTTCATCAATTACATCTACGATGGTGGACATGCGTACCTGGACCAAGTCACGGTAACCCCCCCTGCGCCGGTTATCGTCGTGCAGCCCACGAACCAGACCGTCATCGCGGGGAACACGGCATTGGTCAGTGTGCAAGCCGCTGGCGTGCCGCCCTTGAGTTACCAGTGGCGGTTCAACGACAGCCCGCTCGAAGGAGCCACGAACGCAACGCTGGTATTGAGCAGTGTAACAACCAACCAGGCCGGGCTATACTCCGTTGCGGTCACGAACGACTACGGCGGCGTGGTGAGCTCCAATGCCCTGATGATGGTGCTTGAGGTGCCTCCCGCCATTGCCTTGCAGCCAGCGGACCAGACGGTTTGGCCGGGGGACACGACAACGTTCAGTGTGAAAGCCACCGGCTCGCCTCCGTTCTGCTACCAATGGCAGTTCAAGGACAACCCGCTGGATGGAGCCACGAACGCAACGCTGGTGCTCAGCAATGTGACGACCAACCAAGCCGGGCCTTACTCGGTGGTGGTCACCAATCTCTTCGGCAGCGTGACCAGTTCCAATGCGGTGTTGACCGTCAGAATTCCCTACACCTTCACCACCCTGGCCGGACTGGCGGGCAGTCAGGGCAGCGCGGACGGGACAGGAAGCGCCGCGCGGTTTTATTACCCCTGGGGGGTGGCGGTCGATAGCGCCGGCAACGTCTATGTGGCGGACACACTTAATAACACGATTCGGAAGGTGACACCGGGCGGTGTGGTGACAACGCTGGCCGGACTGGCGGGCAACGCGGGCAGTGCGGACAGGACCGGGAGCGCCGCGCGCTTCAGCGGGCCAGACGGCGTGGCGGTGGACAGCGCGGGCAACGTCTATGTGGCGGACACAGCTAATAACACGATTCGGAAGGTGACACCGGGCGGAGTGGTGACGACGCTGGCGGGACTGGCGGGCAACCCGGGCAGTGCGGACGGGACCGGGAGCGCCGCGCGGTTTAATTTTCCCGTCGGGGTGGCGGTCGATAGCACTGGCAACGTTTATGTGGCTGACAGAGATAATGACACGATTCGGAAGGTGACACCGGGCGGAGTGGTGACGACGCCGCCCTGGATGGACCTTTTCAGCCCCTGCGGGGTGGCGGTCGATAGCGCCGGCAACGAATATGTGGCGGACGCAGGTCATCACACGATTCGGAAGGTGACACCGGGCGGAGTGGTGACGACGCTAGCCGGACTGAATCAATATGATGTCTTCGGAAATCCAGTGGGCGGCAGCGCGGACGGGACAGGGAGCGCCGCGCGGTTTGGTCTCCCCTTCGGGGTGGCGGTCGATAGCGCTGGCAACGTCTATGTGGCGGACCTAGGCAATCAGACGATTCGGAAGGTGACACCGGGCGGAGTGGTGACGACGCTGGCGGGACTGGCGGGTACGTTTACCTATGGCAGCGTGGACGGGACGGGGAGCACCGTGCGGTTTTATGGGCCCGTCGGGGTGGCGGTCGATAGCGCTGGCAACGTCTATGTGGCGGACACATATAATAACACGATTCGAAGGGGATTCGCGGCAAATGGAGGCACAGTGATTGCCACTTCCAGACCGTACTTTGGCTTTAACAGCGGACAGTTCGGCTTCAACCTCGCGGGACCGGCGGGCCGGGTGGTCGTGATTGACGTTTCCACCGATCTGACGACCTGGCTTCCCATCTGGACCAACACCATTGGCGCCGGCGCGCTTCCGTTCAGCGACCCGCAGAGCAATGCCTATCCCAACCGCTTTTACCGGGCCGTATCCCCGTAACAGGCAACCCTGGCCGGTTTGCGGATGGCTGGTGGGCCCAGCAGGATTTGAACCTGCGACCAAGCGATTATGAGTCGCCTGCTCTAACCACTGAGCTATGGGCCCATACAACTTGCAATGAACGATTTATAGACGCACAAGAAACGCGGGTTTGACATTCTGATACGGCAATCTGCATACTCTACACGTGCCAGAAATCAACGACCGCAACAGGACGGCAAGGCCCTCGGCAGAAAACCCCCGTTGCCAATCTGTTGCGCTACAGAACATCCGGCCCCTACTTTGCCAGATTACATGTCGGCGGCAAACTCTTTCGGGAGCGCCTGAAGACCGGTGTCTTCACGGTGGCCAAGCTGCGCCTGGCGGATTTCACCAAGGAAAAGCGCTCGGAGTTTGGCGTCGAGACGCTGGTGGACGCAGGAATTGCGCCCTGCCTCCGCCAGCCTTCGTGCCGTCTATCGGTTGACGTATCATCGCCCCATGTCACTCGCGACCGCAACCGAGCCTGGTGAATCGGAATCGTTCCCTGCCGCCCGACCCGGCCGACTGATGTCGCTCGATGCCTTGCGCGGCTTCGACATGTTCTGGATCGTCGGGGGAGGCGCCATCTTGACCGGACTGGCCAAGGCGCTGGGCGGCCCCCTGGAGGCCTTGAGACCGCAGTTCGAGCACGTGCGTTGGGAAGGATTGCACTTCTGGGACCTGATCTGGCCGCTGTTCATGTTCATCGTGGGCGTCTCGATCCCGCTCTCGATCGAGAAACGCAAAGCGGCAGGAGCGGCGAAACGCAGCCTCTACCTGCACGCGGTGCGCCGGGCGGTCATCCTCTTTGTCCTCGGGATGGTGCTGCAGGGACGACTCCTTGAGTGGAATCTCACCGCACTGCGTCCTTGTTACAGCGTGCTCCACGGGATTGCCGCGGGTTACCTGATTGCGGTCGCCGTGGCCATCGAACTGCGACCGCGGATGCAGGGTGCCGTCATCGCCGCTTTTCTGCTCTTGTATTGGGTGCTGCTCAAGCTGGTCCCCGTGCCGGGTTTTGGCGCGGGCGTGCTGACTCCCGAGGGTAACGTGGCCACCTGGGTGGACCGCGTGCTGCTGGGCCGGTTTCATTACGGCGAGAATACGTGGTTTTTGAGTTACCTGGGCTTTGCCTCCTCGGTGCTGCTGGGAGTGCTGGCCGGCCATCTGCTGATGTCACCTTCCACCGCAAAGACCAAAGTGATGGCGCTCACCGGCGCCGGCATCGCGTGCGTCGGGTTGGGTCTGCTTTGGAGCACGACCTTGCCCATCATCAAGCTGCTGTGGACCAGTTCGTTCGTGCTGGTGGGCGGGGGTTTTGGCTTCCTGATGCTGGCATTGTTCTATTGGATCATCGACGTGAACGGGTGTCGCCGGTGGGCGTTTTTCTTTACCGTGATCGGGATGAACTCGATTGCTGTTTACGTCGCCACCATGCTCTTCAGTTTCAAACAAGTTGGAAACATCTTCGTCGGCGCCCTGCTTCCACGCATTCGGCCTTGGGACGCATTCGTCGAGGCATCAGCCGCTTTCGCTGTTGTCTGGTTGCTGCTGTACTGGATGTACCGCACGAGAACCTTTCTGACGCTGTAAAAAGTCCAGGATCGGCGCAACCGGACGAACCCGGCATCTGTCCCAGCCCGGCAGCGACTTCGTGTAAGCGAGCATCACACCCTCGTTTTCCATCGCTAAGGTGTTGTCCTGCATAGTGCGTGACACAGCGGGGGAGTCAGAGTGTGCGGGTGCGGGTTGCCATCCTGGCGAATGACGGGTCAGCGGCTTCCAACGCTTGGAAAGTGTTGTCGTGGCCATCCGGCGCGATGGCACGCAGTTGAACCTGACGCGCAACTACCGCGACAAGCTCGATGCCCTGCTGGTGCGGCCCGGCCGCCCCGCCGCCGAGTGACCGGCCACGCTCCCCGCCTCAGATCTGGGAATACGCAGTCGGTGCGAGGAACGGGTTCTCGATGTGCGACACCGTGTCCGCGTATTGCGGGTCGGCCTGCAGCTTCTTCCAGACGGGGTGATTGCCAAAGCCTGTCCAGTGCGTCTTGTGCGCGTCCCGGTTTTCGGCGGACACCATGTAGTCAAGGTGCGGCAGACCCTGGCCAGCGATCGCCTGCCCGTAAAAGATCGGCCCCAGCCCCACTTCGCGCATGGTCTCGATCTCGCCGGCGTTGAACATGTCCACCTTCTTCTGACCCTTGTCTTCGCTGTAGCTGTAATAGCGGCGCAACTCGAAAATGCGCGGCTTCTCCTCGCGCGAGTAGGCGGGCTGTTCGATCTTCGGCATCCCTGCAAACGCCCGCATCCACCACGTGTCAATCCGCTCCCAAGCCGGCTTGGTCTTCGGTGTTTGGAGATACTCCGCGCCCGCCTGCCGGTGGGCAGCGTCGGTCTGCAGCCGTGCGGCGACCGTCTCGATGGCCGCAAACGTCGGATAAGGGATGAGCACGTAAACGCTCTGCGCTTCCTTGGGCTCGATCTCGGTGAAGACGCCCACCGGCCGGCAGCCGAACCGGTTCAGCGCCGGGATCAGCGCCTTCTCCAGATAACCGTCGAGCAGGTCGTGGTCGGCGCCTGCCTTCAAACGGTAAACCCGCAGTTCGTAATACTCGCGGCGTTTGGTGCTGCCGGGCTTGGCGGCGAGTGCTGCGGGCGCCGCGCCCACGAGGGCCGAGGCGGCCAGGGAGGTTTTCAGGAAGTCACGTCGTTTCATTTGATCGTCTTTCTCTTCAGGACGGCACGGGAGCCGTCGCGGTTAAAGGCTGCGAACCACATTGAAGCCACTTGCCGGAGCTCGCGCCACCAAAAACCGCGGCTGAAAGCAGGGCGCGATGCTCAGGCGGCCGGCGCTCGATGACGATGCCCAACGACCAGGGCGCCACCCACTCCGGCAACAAATCCCAGTGCGACCAACCCGCCGGCCAGGGGCCGGTTGGGAAAATCCGGACGCAACGGCGGCTCGGCCTCGTCCACAATTTCCACGCGCGCGGCGGCGGGAGCGCCGGCTTGCTCCATCTCCTCCTGGGCGACGTGCAGCCGCAGTGCATCGAGGTTCTTTTGCTGGGCCACCAGATCGCGCTGCAATTGGGCGTACGTTGCCTCCTTCCGCACCAGATCCCCCGACCCGGTTCGCGCGCCGGCGGATTCGGTTTTCGGTTCCAGGGCATCGCGTTGCGACCGCAGGGTCGCGACCTGCGCGCGCAGCGTCGCCAGCAGCGTGTTCATCCGTTCTTGAATCTGTTGCTCGATCCGCTCGTGCTCGGTCGTCGCGCCCGTCAATTCGGGGTCATCCTGCGCCACGTCGGGCTCCAGGCTGGCCAGGCGCTGCTCGACCTCGTCCAAGTCGGAAATCAACCCCGGCAACGTGGTCTCCTCCGGCAGGGCGGCGATCAACTCCTCGCGCAAAGTCTGCTGGCTCATGCTCTCCCACTGGGCCAGTTTCGTTTCGACCAGGAGCAATTCCGACTCGACGCGGGCCTGTTCCTCGGCCTGGGCGTAATCCTTCGCCTCCGCCGCGGACTGCGACTGGCTCGCCGCGTTGGTGGTGGCGAGGGTGCCGAGTTCGACTTGAAGCGCGCTGATCCGTTGCTGGAAGTTGGACACGACGGTGGTCTGCCGCGCGAGATTCCGGCGCAAAAGTTCGCCCGCGCCGGTGGTTTCCTGTCGCGAGGTTTCCCGACGAAGCTGCACGTAAGCCGCCGCGGTGGCGTTCGCCAGATCCGCCGCCTCGCCCGGATCGGGCCCGGCCGCGCGAATCTCAACCAGACCGGGACTCGCCCCGGGTATAACCGTCAACCGCTCCCGCAAACGCCCCATCGCCTGCAACCGCGTAAGGGGCACGCCCGAGGGATCGCTCCATTCCCGGGTCAGGTTCAACCGGCTCACCACTGAGGACAGCACCCGGCTCGAGCGAATCAAGCCGAGCTGGGTCTGCATCGGAGCGGGGTCAACCTGACCATTGCCCGACCGGGCAGCAGGATTCAGGGAAAGGCGGGCGGCGGCGTGGAAAACCGGCGGCAGAACCAGCATGGTCAGGCCCACCGCCAGCACGATCAGGCCCAGAATGATCAACGCCATTCCGGGCGCGCGCGTCCGGCCCTTGGATTCCGTCATGCTCGGCATTGGTTCGACGCAACTGGCGGCGGCCACGTCGTCGCGGCCCGTCCGTCCGCCACCAACCCAAGGTGAACGCGTCCCGCGCCGGGAGCAAGCCGAGAATCGCAGCCGAGAATCGCAGCGGCGCAAAACCGAGGCGCATCCATGCACTGCCCCCGGATTGCGGCTCTGCGAGCCGCAGCGCGTTGACAGCAGGAAGCGGGTCGGATTGACCGAGAGACTTGGCTGCATACGAAGCCGCTGCGGGTCACCGACTCGCGCGCCGCTTGTCTTGGCGTTCCGCCGGGAGGTGTGGAACCGGGCTTTGGAAAAGCTGGCCGGGCGCAGCCGCCTGCTCCGGCGTGACTCGCGGCACGGAATGGAGCACCCTTTGGAACCTGACCGACCGAAAACCCTGAACCACGGGCTGAGATCGGCAAGCGCCAACATGAACACGGAAGATTTGATCCGATTGGGCGTGCCGCCCGGCGAACCGACGCGGCGCGGGATGGAATTCATCGCCCGTTACGTCCTCAAGGGACTCGACAAAGCGAGGCTCGCCGCCGAGGTCGAGGCTGTGGTGCGCGATCCGGCCGCCTTTGCGGAAGACGATCTGCGCGGGAAGTTCGCGAAGTCGCTGCTCCGGTGCGAGCGAACGATCCGCGAAGCGCCCGCCGCGTGGCGTCAGTGGGGCGAAGGGCTGGAGCCCGAGGCGGTCAACCAGATGGAACGCGCGTGCCAGTTGCCGGTGGCGGTGGCGGGTGCGCTCATGCCCGACGCGCACGTCGGTTACGGTCTGCCGATCGGCGGCGTGCTGGCCACGGACAACGCCGTGATCCCCTACGCGGTGGGGGTGGACATCGCCTGTCGGATGAAGCTGACCGTGCTCGACCTGCCGGTGCGCGAACTGGACCGTCAGCGCGAGCAACTGGTCAAGGCCATCGAAACCGAGACGCGCTTTGGCGTGGGCGCCAGCTTCCAGCAGCGCCGCGAGCACGAGGTGCTGGAGGCGGACTGGTCCGTGAGCCCGGCGACGAAGCAGAACAAGGATCGTGCCTGGGCGCAGCTCGGCACCAGCGGGAGCGGCAATCACTTCGTCGAGTTTGGCATCTTCGCCAACGAGCATCCAATCGCCGGATTGCCGGCCGGCGAGTACGTGGCGTTGTTGAGCCACAGCGGCAGCCGGGGCACCGGGGCGGCCGTGTGCGATTATTACAGCAGACTGGCGATGGCGCAGCATCCGAACCTGCCCAAGGAACACAAGCACCTCGCGTGGTTGTCGCTCGACTCGGAGGATGGGCAGGAATACTGGGCGGCGATGGAACTGATGGGCCGTTACGCGGCCGCGAACCACGCGCTCATCCATCGGCACCTGGCCCGGCATTTACGCCTGAACGTGCTGCTCGACGTGGAAAATCACCACAACTTCGCGTGGAGGGAGCGGCATGTGATTGACGGCATCGAGCGCGACGTGGTGGTGCATCGCAAGGGCGCCACACCGGCGGGCGTGGGGGTGCTGGGAATCATCCCTGGGTCCATGGCGTCACCGGGCTTTCTGGTGCGCGGCAAAGGCGAGCCGGCTTCGTTGAAGTCCGCGTCGCACGGGGCGGGTCGGGTGATGAGTCGGACCAGGGCGATCGAAACGTTCGAGTGGGAAAAGGTGAACCGCGTTTTGAAGGAGCGCGGGGTGAAGCTCATCTCGGCCGGCCTCGACGAGGTTCCGGGTGTTTACAAGGACATCCACCAGGTCATGGCCGCGCAGGCGGATCTCGTGGAGATGCTCGGCCGCTTCGATCCGAAGCTGGTCAAAATGGCGCCGCATGGCGAGCGACCGGAGGATTGAGCCGTGTCCCGGTCTGGCGAGGCTGACGGGCCGAGATCGCGGGGACGCCCTCACGGTCAAGCGGCGTTTGGAGTCCCGGCTTCAGCCGGAATGGACCGCGTAAACGCGGAACTCCTAACCGGACGAAGCAGACCACCGTGACGCCCGCCTCAAGGTGGCCCGCCGACCGCTGGGCGGCGGGAAACCCGTCCCGGCCTGTCTGCGTGCCGATCCGCACAGGCAGGCCCGGCGGTCCGTGACCCCCCACGGAACAGACTGATTTCCGGTCGTGCCCTGATTTGGTGGGGCGCTGACGAGCCCGCTCGCGGGGACGCTCTCACGGTCAAGGGGTGTTTGGAGTTCCGGCTTCGGCCGGAATGAGCCGCCTGAAGGCGGAACTCCCAACGCGACGAAGCACGCCACCGGGGCGTCCGCCTCGGGGTTGCGGGACGCGCCTCGCGTCCAGCTTCGGGGCTCTGATGGACCCGAAACCTCGGCTGCGCGCAATGTTGAAAATTTCCCTTGCGTTGTGCTACAGTTGTAGCATATTCGCGCTACACCTGTAGCAGCAAGGCATGAAACCTACGGCTCGAATCGCGGCGGCGGAATGGGAAGTGATGAACCTCGTCTGGGCGGCCTCGCCGGTGCCCGCGGCCGAGCTCATTGACGAGCTGGCCCGCAAAAAGGGCTGGGCGCCGCGCACGACCCGCACGCTCCTGGCACGCCTCGTCCACAAACAGGCGCTCACCTTCGAGAAGGATGGCCCGCGTTACCTCTATCGGCCGAAGCTCCGGCTGGAGGATTGCGTGCGCCACGAAAGCCGCAGTTTTCTCGACCGCGTCTTCGGCGGCGAGCCGGCGGCGATGCTGATGCAACTGGTCAAGGAAACCAATCTCTCCCCGAACGAAATCGCGGAACTGCGGCGAATTCTCAAGGAAAAGGAGAAATGACATGAATACCGGACTGCTTGGCAACGGCGGTTTCTACGACTGGCTCTGGCGCGCCTCGTGGCAGGCGGCGGTGCTGGCGGGCCTGGTCCTGCTGGCGCAATGGCTCTTCCGCAAACACCTCACCCCGGCCTGGCGTTACCGGCTATGGCTGGTGGTCGTGCTCCGGCTCGTGCTGCCCGTGCCACCAGCCAGCTTCATCAGCGTCTTCAACCTTGCCCATGTCCGGTCTTCCCCGCCGCTGACCTCCCGTGTTCAATCGCCGGCCGCTTCGTCGCCAACCCTGATCACGCCCGCCATCGCGCCTCGAGAACCCGCGAGGCCGGCGCCTGCAACGGCATCACCATCCATCAAGCGCGGTGCTACGCGAGCTGTGGGACCAGCGCCAGCGACCCAATCCAGCACATCGCTCTGGACACGGGTGCCGGCCGTGCTGCCGTGGTTGTGGGCCTTGGGCGTCGTGTGGCTGGCGGGGCGGACCGCCTGGCAAAACCTGCGGTTCGGCCGACGGTTGCGCGCCGAGGCGACACCGGTGCCGGCAGAAGTGGAACGGCCGTTTGCCGAATGCCGGCAACGCCTGGGCGTTCGGCAGCCGGTCACGCTGCTGGAAACGTCGTCGGTGCGCAGTCCGGCACTTTACGGTTTCTTTCAGGCGCGTTTGTTGCTGCCACGTGGATTGACCGAGAGGTTCTCCGCGGAGGAAATGCGCTACATGCTGCTGCATGAGTTGGCGCATTTGAAGCGGCGCGACCTGGCGATGAGCTGGCTGCTTGCCCTGCTGCAGGCGCTCCACTGGTTCAATCCGGCCCTTTGGCTGGCCTTTGCCCGCCTGCGCGTGGACCGCGAGCTCGCCTGCGACGCGCTGGCGCTTTCGTGTGCCCGCGAGGAAGAAGCCACGCGCTACGGGGAAACCATCATCCGGCTGTTGGAAGGCATGAGCCACACCGCCGCCATGCCGGGGATGGTGGGCGTGCTGGAGCGCCGCGAACAAATCCGCGAGCGCATCCGCATGATTGCTGCGTTCAAACGGCCCAGCCGCTGGTCGGCGCTTGCTGCGCTGCTGCTGGTGGGCCTCGGCGTCGTGGGACTGACCGACGCAAAGGACGGAAAGAAATCGCTGCCGCCCGGCCAACCGATCAGCCTGACGAACCTGCTGACGGCCGCCGAGAACGATTGCTGGTTGAAGGAGCCGGTCTGGCAGGCGGTGCCGCGGGGGACGCAGGATTTGGGCGGCATTGAGTTCCACCTCGAAGGTCTGATCCAGTTGTTCGGCCAGGGTCCGCAGGGAGACGGCCACGCCTACCGCGAGAAGATCATCCTCCCCTTGATCGAAACCACCACCGTCGGCAAGAACACCGCGGTCATCCGGCGCGGCGCCAACATCGGCAGCGTGCATCTGCTCAGCGGCACGGGCTACGATGCCGACGCGGGTGCCCGGATCGCGGAAGTGATCTGGCGGTACACCGACGACACGTTCAAGCGGACACCGATCCAGTATGGCGTCCATGTGCGCGACTGGTGGCGGTTGCGCTACGAGGAACCGGCCCACCTGCCTTACGAATTCTCCAAGGTCGTCTGGCGCGGCACGCATCCCGACGTGACGAAGTGGGGCAAAACTCTGCGGCTCTACCGCATCACCTTCGCCAACCCGGAACCGAAGAAGACGGTGCGCCAACTGGAATTCCTCAGCGCCAAGGCGCGACCGGCCGTGTTCATTGCCGCCGTGACGTTCGATCCGCTCAAGCCGGGCGAGCGACCCGACAACACGCCCGATCTTGAGGAGGCCGACCCACCGCTGACCGGCCATCTGCAACTGATCGTGCAGGATGCCGAAGGCCATCCGATCGCGGGGGCCGCGGTTGAAACGCACTTCGAGGGGACCAACAGCCTGGAGCGCGCCACTTTCCAGAAATCGTTCACGACCGACAACGCCGGCGTCGCGGACGTGCGGCGGCCAGGCGAAGGGTTGACTCGCCTGGAAGCCACGGCCTCGAAGGATGGCTACGCTTCACGCCGCATCATTTGGAACACCAAAACCGGCGACACGATCCCGGCCAGTTACATTCTCAAGCTCAAGGGTGGTGTGAACGTTGGGGGCTTGGTCGTCGCCCCGGACGGCAACCCCGTGCCGGAGGCTGCCGTCGAACTCCACCGCTTTTGGCACGGAGGCGAGGCCATCGCGGGAGACAAAGGGGAAACCGCCACCTTCAGCTCGCAGAAGCAAACCACCGACCGCGAGGGGCATTGGACGGCGCGGAATCTGCCGGCCGAGCTGCTGGATCATATCGGTATCGCTGTGAGCCATCCGGATTTCATCGGCACCAACGCGATCGTCGGCGAGGACAAGCAGGTCGAAAAGGCGCTGCGCGAAGGTACTTACAAGCTTACACTCGCACGTGGACTCGATGTTCATGGTCAGGTAACGGACGACCAGGACCATCCCATTGCTGATGCCACGGTTTGGGCCGGGCTCCGCAATTTCGTGGACCGCCACGAGGTCAAGACCGGCCAGGACGGGCGATTCGTGTTTCACAATGTGAAAGAGGAGGACTGCGTGTTCAGCGTGCTCGCGAAAGGTCGAAAAGCGGGGAGCAAGTCGGTCAAGGTCAAGCCGGAGATGGAGGAGATCGTCTTCCGCCTCGATCCCGGCAACGTCATCCGCGCCCGCGTGCAGAATGAGGCCGGCGACGGTCTGTCGGGCGCGCGCGTCGTGCTTGAGGGCAGCGGCAACATGGGTTCGACCTACGAGTTTTCCACCACCACGGACAGTGATGGGCGTTTTGTTTGGGACAGCGCTCCCGATGAGCCGCAGCAGTTCTACTTTTACGCCAGCGGCTACGAGCAGAAACGCAACACGGCGCTCAAGCCGAACGAGGACAACGTGGTGACGTTGCGTCGGTCCCGGCACGTGGACGGCCGGGTGGTTGACGCCGACACCGACAAGCCCATCACGAAATTCCATGTCGGGGCGGGACAGAGTTTCGGTGCATCTTCCCGCGTGCTCAATGTCCGCCCGCAGGAATTCAACGACCCGAACGGCGCATTCACATTGGACCTTGATGAGGAGGCCAACAACTGCCTCGCAGCCGGAGCGGACGACTATGCCGATTCGGGCCAAGTCCTTCCCGAGGCGAAGGACGGCGTGGTGACAGTGGTCTTGCGGCTCAAGCCCAGCAGCGCCTTGAAGGGCATCGTCGTCACCCCGGACGGCCAGCCTGTCGCCGGGGCGACTGTCTTCATCCCGACCGACGGCAACCCTGGGTTTGTCCAGTTGGCGCACGGACGATTCATCAGCCGCGGCCTGGCAACCAAACTGACCACGACCGATGCGTCCGGGCAATTTCAGATCGCCTCGCCACCGGAAAACGGCACGGTGCTCGCCGCCAGCGACATCGGTTTTGCTGCCATGCCGCTGGCCCAGGCACGGGCGTTGGGCACGCTGGTCTTGCAGCCTTATGGCCGGATCGAAGGGGTCTTGAGGATTGGGTCGGAACCGGCCGCCGGTCAGGATTTTTGGCCGAGTCCGGCCTCTTATTCCGGCCTGCAGCTTGACTTCACCTACAAAACGACCACCGATGCCGACGGCCACTTTGTCATCGAACAAATTCCTCCCGGCAAGATCAACCTCACCCGGATGGTTCAGACCATGCCCAACGCCTGGCTGCACAGTCACAGCACGGAGGTGTTGGTCGAGCCGGGCAAGACCACCCAGGTCACGCTGGGCGACACCGGCGCAGTGCTGCGCGGGCACGTGAGCTTCGAGACGCCGCCGCCGGCGGACAGTGGGTGGGTGATCGGCGGTCAATTGAGCGCGCCGTTTCCGCATTTTCCGGACGGCTTGAGCGCGGACGATGCTAAGGCGTACGCAGAATCGTCGGAGTGGAAGACGCAGATGGAAGAATTCCGGCGTAACTCCAAGCAGTATGAACAGTATGGGGTGAAAGTCGGAGCCGACGGTTCACTGGCCCTCGATTCGGTTGCCCCCGGCGGATACACACTGCGCCTCAGCGCCTACGAACCCACGGACCCAAGATATGTTGCCAAGCCAGTCGCTCAAGCCGAGGTGAAGGTGACGGTCCCGGCCGATGCCAACCCGGCGTCACCGATCAGCATTGGCGAAATCGTCCTGAAACCGACGACGAAGCCGTGAGGGTTGTTGGTTGATAGTTGATAGTTGATAGTTGAGTGTCGCTCAGTGCGAGCGCGGGGAATGGGCGACCACGCCCGCCTTTTGGTGGCCCGCCGACCGCTGGGCGGCGGGGTGTCGCAGCCGATCAGTTGGATGCTTTGGCGCCGGGCGTGGCGTCGCCCGGACGAATGCCCAGGGTCCAGAGCATCATCTCGCGCCACATTCGCTGAAACTCCGGACGTTCCCAGGTGTCCCGCGTGTGGCCGAGACCGTTATAGAGCACCCGGCCTTTGCCATAGGTCTTCGCCCAGGCCACGGCAAAATCGCGGTCCGTGCGATTCACGCCCTTGCAGGTCAGGTCCACCTTGTCCGCATCCAGGCGGAGCAGGACCCGGACGTTGTCGCGCGAGAAACTCTTGATCTGGTAGATTTCATCCTGGGCGCTGAACCGCAGCGGCAACTGGCTTAGCCCGGGGAAATCCGGCGCTTCCACCACCAGTGGGGCTTTGAACTCGCCCCACGGATGGCCGTCGAAGTAGCCACCGATCATCGCGCCATAGTCAAGCCACGTCGTAAACGTGATGGCGGCGCTGTGAATGCCCAGAAAACCCTTTCCGTCGTCGCGCACGAACGACAGCAGGTCCGCCTTCTGGGCCTCGTCCATGTCGAGGTCGCCATCGGTGAAAAACACGACGGCATCGTAGCTGTCCAGGTTTTTGGCGCCCCACTTCAACGGTTTCTTGGTGATGGGAACGCAGTCGGTGTGAAAGCTAACATCCCACCAACCGCTCTCCTGTCCCAGTCGGAATAGCGTGGTCAGGGCGGAGGAAATCGAGTCGTGCTGATAGCCCTTGCCTTGGGCGATGAAGAGCACCTGGCGCTTCTCCTTCTCGCCGGCGGGTTCCGGCTTCAGGGCCTGGATTTCGTCAAACAGCTTGAGGAAACACCGCGCGGCCGTCTTTTGGCTACTCTTATAGTCGTCGCTTTGTCGCCGGCCGTAGAAGTCGCGCAAAAAGCCGGCGGCATCGGACCAGACCGTTTGCACCACTCCCTGGAACCTGGCTTTCATCCCCGGCGCGGACTCTTGTCTAAGTTTGATCATGTCCTGCATTTGGCGGACCGCGATGTCGGGATTCGTCCAAGGGCAGGTCACGACGTTGAGCCCGTTCATGGCAAAGTGGACGGCGGTGGGATCGGCGCGCTCATAATGCCAGTCGCAGATGACCACATCCTTGGGGATGAGCTCCACGGCGCGGTGGGTGCCGTTGGCGCTGGCCTCCCATTCGCCCAGGCCCGAGGTTTTGCCATCAAGGAGCCGGTCACCCCAGATCCAGAGTTGCCGGTGTTTCGACTGAAGGTGGTCCCGGATCAACTTGACCTCGCCGGCGAACAATTCCGCCTTGCCCTTGCCGCCGCACCGGGGGCACTGGGCTTCGCCAAGGTAAAACACTTCGTCCATGCCGGCGTGGAAGGCGTCGGTCTCGAACGCGTCGCAGAGTTCATCCACCACGGGCAGGATCACTTCGTGCACCTTGGGATGCAGCGGGCAATAACTGCGGCAATAGAGCCCGTCCGGGTTGGGCCAGGCGTATTTCTCGGGGTTCTTGACCCATGGCGTTTCGTCAAATTCCGGGTACACTTGGAGCAATTTGCCGACGGACCGTTGCCATGACTGGTGGCCGAGCAGGTTGATCTGCGGGATCAGGCGAATCTGGTTGGTGCGGCAGACGGCGACCAGTTTGCGCACATCGGCCAGCGACAGCCCGGAAGGATTGGCCAACTCGGGGCGGCTCGTGAACTGATAGTTGAAATCCACGCGCAGGATCAGGGTATTGACGGAGCGGGGCGCCAGCTCTTCCTGGATGAACTTCACAAACGCGTCCACCTGGCGGGGGTTGGGCGCGGCGATGCACAACCCGCGGACGGGCAGCAAGTCATCCAGCGGAGCTTCGGCGCGGGCGCTCCACCCGGCAGCCAGGCAACCGAGGGCGATGAGGGCAAGATGCTGGAAGAGGGTCTTCATAAATCAGGTTCGTTCGCGCTAAAGCCGGAGGCGGAAGCCCAGGCGGTTAAGTCCCGCGGTGGCGGCCAGGACTACCACCGCACAAGCGGCCGAGCGCGCGAGCGCACAGGCCAGATTCAGCCCGGCCAGGTGGCCGTACCCATCTCCGATCCCGAGCAGGTCAAGCACCGACGGCAGCATCTCCGAAAGCAGATACGCCAGGAGCACGTTGCCCCCGGCGAGGGCGAGCGTCCGGGCCACGCGGCCGGCCGGACGCACGTCCGCCAGCCAGTGGAACAGCAGCCAGAGCGCGGCGGTGATGGCACAAGCCCAGAGGCACCAGGAGGGCGTGGCGCGGTTCTTGTTGATGCCGTAAAGGCCGTTCAGCAGGAGCGCGCCGGCGCTGCACCCGGCGATGAACCACAGGGTGAACCGCACGCGCGAGCGCAGGCCGGCGGTGTCCGGTGTCAGGAGAACCGTGGCCAGCAGCAAACCGGCGACGGTGATGGAGGGCAGCGCGCCCAACGTGTCGCCGATGCCGACGATGTGCCCGAGCCACCAGCCATCGAAGGCGCCGGTTCGCGCGGCCGGATACAGGCAAAGCAGCAACACCATGCCGCCGAGCAATGCGGTTCGGTGGCAGCGAAAGACCAGGAAGACGAGCGCGCCCACTCCATAAGCCCAGCCAATCAATCCGAGAATCCCATACCAACTGCTCTGGATCGAGAAGGGCGAGAGCGACAGGATGCGCTCGTCATGCCCGCCCCGAAACACCAACGCCAGGCTGATCAAACCGAGAAAGCCCGCGACCCGCAGCCATCCGCCGACGATGCGGAGGGTCGGCGCGTGGCGTTCCGAGTGATCCCAGGGCTCGGGCAACGAAATCGCGCTGAAGGCCAGCAGAGCGGCGAGGTACATCAGGACGGACCACGCGGTGGCGGACCAGCCCATCTTGTCGGTTGAAGGATTGTCGTGGACCATCATGATGCCGACGACCAGGAGCGAAAGCGAGCGGATCAGCACGTGGAGCAGCGTCTTCGCCAGAGAGTCGCCCCGGCGGAGGCGCGACCCGAGCGCAAACGGGATGGACATGCCGACCACGAAGAGAAACCCGGGAAAAACCAGGTCAACAAACGTCATTCCGCTCCGGCCCGCGAAATGTCTCATCCAGGCCGGCACGATCTCGTGAGGCGCGCCCGCGAGATCGTTCACGAAGATCATGGTGAAGACGATCAGCCCGCGCAGGGCGTCAATGGAGACGATCCGCGGGCGGGTCGCCGAACCGGGCGGCACATCCACCGCTCGGGAAGATTCAGTCGGGGTGCTCACCATTTTCAGTCAAGGCTGCATTCCGAACCGACCGAACAAACCCGTCACCCGGTCCGGCAAGAAACGTTGCGCGTGTTGAGGTCATGGCGGAAGGATTTGCCGTCGCCACCCAAATTACAAGCCTGCGAAACCATGAGCGCCCGCCGGCCGCAGTCTGAAAGAGGGCAGTGCGCATCGGCAACGCATTGGAGCAAGGACCAAGTTAGGCCCGTCAGGGCCGGCGCGGGTGAGCAAGCGGACGCGCGCGGAGACGACAATGACGGCGGGCGGAGCGCGGAGCGATGGCGCAAGGGAACTCGCGGCAAACTGAACCGCCAGTCGTGTAGTCAGAGGAAGGCTGGCCAAAAGAAGCCATTATCAAGAACTGACGGCTTCACCCATGAGCATGTCCCCCACGGCCGCCCGGACGATCAACGCGAGCGCGCCCGCGCCTCGTGCGTGCGAGGGTGTCGTCAGCCCGCGGCGGCGCAACGACTTCGGCGCCCGCGCCGGCCCAAGTACGACGCTCATCAACGGGCACCCGGCTGGTTTGACTGGGTGGGGCGGGCGCGGAGAGGCTGGCACACGTCCAAGGGAGTCCCGACCCTGGGCCGTCGGGGCCGGCTGAGGAGGGAAAGCTAATTACAAGGTCAGCCCGGTTCCACTTCGGCCGGGCTCGTTCAACCACGCATTGTATTGAGGCTCGCCGACTCGCTCAATGCAATGCCTTGGTGTGTTAGGTGTCATTCGGATAACGATTTATGAAACCAGATAATCTCATTGTTTTGACTTCTTCCTGTCACAAACCTAAAACGCCTCACTTGGTGTGTGTGAATAATGGCAACGGTATAATCCACAACTATTTCTACATCTCCATTTGTAATACCTACGATTGGCAGCGGAATCCGAGTAGATGTTGTCTCACCGGGATTCAGAACAGGTATAGATTCATGGGAATCTCTGACCATCAATGCCATCGGCTTAGCATACCACTCAACATGCCCACCTTCAGTCTCAAGTCGCCTAACGGAACACTGGCGCTTCACGTCATAGATCGGCGTCTGGCCAGAATTGCTAATGCGAAATTGAGATGTCATTGGCTGGCCTGGGTCAATCGTGGTATCTGGCTCAACCGCAATTTGTGGGCGAAGCAAATAATATGAGCCAACCAAAGTCAAAACGAATGTTATTAGGGCGTAAACCCATCCAGTCGGAGATAAAACGCCTAGAACGCAACGTGCAAATCCTGTGCGGGATGGCTCTTGGGGTTCTGGCTGGACTCTTTGTCGCCTTGCTTGCTTATCTTGCTTCTTGCGATGTTTTCCCATGAAATCAAAACGTGCGACAATGACACCTAACGGCGAGCGTCAGCCACGGGAGGCAGCCGCCGCCGCCGCCCGAATGCAGCCTGGGCGAAACGGCTGCCTCCCGTTGGGTGCACGCTCTGGTTGGGCCAAGTCGTTCTCAATCAATAAACTCCCACTTGAAGAATGAGCCGTCCCGCAGCTTGAACACCATCTCGACGCCAAAGCGCCGCGTCAACTCACGCTGAACAATAACGCCTGTGCCGCGCTTCGGAATCTCAAACTGCTCACCGACTGCCTGAACTGTGGGGAAGCGTGTGAGCAAACGCTCCTCAGGCGTAAGCGAATCCCACTGCTCAGTGATGACCTGCTCAACGCAACGCTGTAACTCGACGCCGGGCAAATGTTCCGCCGGCATCTTCGGCAACAAATGACGGCAAGCACCAGTCTCAAGCTCGCGCTGAACCTGCTCCCGCAACCGTGCTACCGTCTCAGGTTTGACGCCGCGAACGGAAGCGAACCACTCCTGAGCGAGCGCGGCAGGCGAGGTTTCTTTGCGGGCAGCTCGCGGTCCGCGTGGAATGATGATGAAGTCTGAGGACATACTAAGTGGCCCAACGTAGCTGAGCCACCGCCGACTCGCGACGTGAACCGCTACAGCGGAACTGACCGCGCCAACGGCGGTTGGCTCCGGCGACTTGTTAGGCCACTGGTCTCTCATACAACAAATCCTCGCGTCCGTTTTGCCGCGAATAGCTTGCCGTAGGCTATCTTGCCAAACAATCCCTTCTTGTAAGGCACGCAAACATCTACTGCCTCACCGTTCTGATGCTCCAAGCCCACGCAGATGGCGTCTGTCTTTTCGGTCTCGCCGGGTCGAATCGTGCGAATGTCATAGCAAATGGCGGCTGCTCGAATCTGGCCAGCGGCTGCTCGCTGACGAAATGCCTGTGTCATCATGTCAATAAGCTGCTGCGATGGTGGACGCTCTGTCCCGTCGTATGCAGCCTCGGCTGTAATTTCTCCGGCTGCGGTCATCACCGCACCGAAAGGATAAAACTCTCCGTGCTTCGCGAGCATCTGCTGCGTGAATGGAAGCTGTGCGTTCAGTAGTTGGTCGAGGTCTGGATGTGCCATAACGTGTAAGTGGCCTAACGAAAAAAGCTGAGCCACCGCCGACTCGCGACGTGAACCGCGACAGCGGAACTGACAGCGCCAATGGCGGTTGGCTCCGGCGACTTGTTAGGCGACATTTCTAAACTCATCTTATAGAATCGTGATACCTCTGCAACGAATCAAGGATCATGCCATCGAAGACCTTCGCCCCGAAAGCAAGCCACACAAGAACGCCTACGACTATAATCGCAATCCATCCCATCGCGTCAAGCTTCTCTCCTGGCGCAAGCGGTCTGGTGTCCTCGACGCGTGCTCCACGAATCAACCAAATCACAAGTCCAGCCGACACAGTCAGCGAAACCACAATCCCTATTCTGTATAAAACAAGCTCGGACATGGTGCAAGTGTGTGTATGTCGCCTAACGATCCAAAGCTGAGCCACGGCGCGAACGACTGCAAGCGTGGAATTGTGGCAATGCCTCAGCTAACGGCGAACTCGCCGTTGGCTCCAGCGCGGTGTTAGGCTGCGCGCTCATACCAACTCAAGACACTTCTCATGCCAGATGCCGGGAATGCCCTCGACCTTGTATACCTCATCGCCTCCGTGATAAAATCCATGCAACTCCACCTTTCCGGTCTTCCCGGCGAACTCTAGCTGCTCCGCCTGTAATGGGTGGTGATACTTCCAAGTCCGCATGAACTCCTCAAGCATCTCTCTCTTGGCGACTCGAACAAGAGAGCCAGACGGATATTCCTGCTGCATTGGGCCTTTGGTGCTTCCCATAAACTTTCGCGGCCTAACGATCCAAAGCTGAGCCACGCCGACCGACAGGTGGCTCCGCTGGCTCGATAATCGTTGTATAACCCAAGCCATTCATAAACTCAAGGGGCAGTCGGCGTTGGCTCCGGCGCGGTGTTAGGCGGCTTGTTCTCGTCCCCAACTCTTCGGGAACTCAATGGGTGGATTCTGGTTACACTCGCGACAATACCAATACTCTTTTCGACCTGCGACGAGCGACTTCCTGATGGATTCAGCAATAGGCGGTGACGCATCTATAAGCTGCTTTTGGTGCTCAGGCGTCCCACGGGGTGCGCCTACCAAAGCCGGTCGCTTGATGGAAGTCTCGCCAGACAGGCCGCCGCCCAACGAAATTTCGGCGGCCGAATGCGCGGCGACCGTGCCCATCGTGACGATGCTTGCATCTACTCCTACTGAATACACCCTTTTGCAGCCAGGACACTGTAACTTAGGAAACTTGTTCTGTGCATCGGCGTGCTCTGTTGTATCCCGTGCCGCCGCTTCGGATGCCTCTGATTGCGCTTCCCTCGAAATTGGAATCTGTGTTCGGAAGTAGAGATTAACTGCGTTTGGGCTATTTATATCCATAATGTCTGGCCGAACCGTAAAGTCCCCGTTTTTGATAAGACGAGATACCGTGGATACGTCCTCCATGCTCAACGAACCCTTACAAGTCCTAACAATATCCAAGGTAGCCGCCTCCAAGAAAATGAAATCAGTGGCGTCCCTGGCGTTCGCCAACCATATTCCGATGCAAGACTCGCTGCTCCCCAATTTCTCATAAATCGGTTTCCAAGCGCGGTTTTTCGTCCGCACGTTAATTGACTCCTGTATCATCGCATCCAATGCCACACCTGCACGAGGCGAGGGTACGGCAGGAGCCGGGGTAGCTGCCACAGGTGGTGAAGCTGGGCGATTTTCTGTATTATTATTCTGTGATGCTGCTGGTTCAATGGGCTTGGGCGTTTTCCTGAACAGTTTGCTCCAGAAGCTCATATTTATCCTTTCGTGTTGTGAATTCGGTGCAGCCTAACGTAGAAAGCTGAGCCACCGCCGACTCGCGACGTGAACCGCGATAGCGGAACTGACAGCGCCAACGGCGGTTGGCTCCGGCGACTTGTTAGGCAGCAGAATCATTCAGTCCTTATTTATTTCTTTTCAAGGAATATAGCTCGCTCCTCTGCGAACTGTCCATGATCCTTTGGCTCCGTCGGATTTAGTCCACTTTGCTTGTCCTTCAGATAGGCTCGAAAATTCTTAGTCCAATAAAATGCAACCTGCTGCTTCGTCGGCTTACCATTGATTGAAATATCTGCAACGCCGGGTCCTCCCAAAGCCGGACGGCCACCGACTTCTCTGATTTGGTAGCCATCGTCTGAAAAGATAACCTTCCCGACAGTCACGATGGTCAAAGGTGGGCCGCCAATGTCATTAGTCTTGTTAAGGCGGTCAGTCGGCACAATCACTAGGAAGCCGTTGGTGAGGTCTGCGGTTGTGAATATGCCCATGTAATCCATGTCTGGCTCATATTTCAGCTTCGCCCAACGACAACAAAATGTCTCTGGTTTCGCCGGGTCATCAAACTCGGCACAAGCCCAATCTTCTCCATCCGGCATTATCCATCTCGTGACTTTGAAATTTCCTTTGGCAACCAAAGTTGCGCCGGGGATAGGTCTGTCGAATATCAATGAACCATTCCAGTTAAGTCCCCCAATTTTTGGAGCGCCTGGCTTTGCATTCTTGTTCATTTCGCTAAATGGCACAAATTTACTTTCTTGAGCGAGAACAGTAATTGCTACCGTGAATATCACGGTGAGAATGCCAAGTGCTGAAGCGATTGTTTTCTTCATACGTTCGGTTTTATTGTTTTGGTTGTGCTTATGTGGCGGACAAATGCTGCCTAACGTCCAGAGCTCAGGCACGCGGGACCAAATGACGTGAACCGCGAAGCGGAACTGAGAGCGCCATCCCGCGTTGCCTGCAGCGATTTGTTAGGCGGCGTTGATTGCGACTTGTGGATGATTCCTGTCATGGTCGTCTATCTGCTTAATTGCGCGGTCGTGTAATTTCTGTGGTAACGGCGGCGTCTCCTTGTCGGCGCTGTCCCAACTGGTGCGAATGCGCTCGACAATAACGCAAAAATCATTGGCGGTGTTGGGTGGGCAGGCCAAGTGCTGCTCGATCTCGCGGCGCAACTCTCCGTATCGCGCGAATGCGTGCTTGTGGCGCTGCACAACGTCGTCATGCCGGAAAAAGAGCTGTAAACTCGATAATACTGCTGCTGCGAGGCTGAGTAAGCCTACTACGATTTTCGCGAATATCGTTGCCTGTGACTGGAGTGAGGCAAAAATGCTTGTGCCAACTATCGTAGTTAGAATCACAACGATGATTCCCACGAAACGGTTGAGGCGGTGAGTATGATTGGCAGCTAAGATGTGTGCGACCTGTAAAACGCGAGTTCCTCGCTGCCATCTACGGAGCAACGCTAACTGCTCTATCGTTGTTGTATCGGTGGTCATTTTTACAGGAACGCTGCTACGCCGCCTAACGGGTACTAGGCCAAACGGCGGTTTGGCCTAGCCGGACGAGGTTTGGTCTATTTCGGGATATGACGGAGCCATTTCACGCTGGGCAGTCGCGCCAGGGCAAGCTGCGTATTTGGCCTAGCATGGGTTGGCCGCTTTCCCCGCCGCTGGCTGCACCGGTCGCATGAGGTTTGGCGGTTCAGTCTTTGTTCGTTCCCGTGGCCGGCGCGTGACGTTGCGGGCTGGCGGCGTCGTGAATAACCACCTTGAACCCGTAGTTCTCCAGTCCCTTCTCGTGGCCCTTGTGCCGGCCCGGGAGTTGATCGCGCAGGCTGGTGACCTGGAACAGGTCGATGCCTCCACGCGGCCGGTCTGGCCTGTTCATGAACGGTGGCGCGCGTCATGATTCTTTCTCCGGTTCAAGGTTCAACTGAACGATGGGCTTTTATCACAGGGAATCGGTAATGGTCAAGGTATAATCGGAAGGGAACTGACGCTCGGCGCATTCGCACACTGTTCTGGCACGCGGCTCTGCGAACCGCGGCGCGTCTGACAGCAAGGAGCGGGTCGGACTAACCGAGCGACTCGGCTGCATGCGAAGCTGCTGCGGGTCACAGACCCGCGCGCCGCCACCGGACCGCGGCTTTGCGAGCCGCAGCAATGTCCGCAGCGAAGAACACGTCGGTTTTGTCGAAAGGCTCGGTTGTACTCGATTGTTCTGCGGGTCACAGACCCTCGGTCCGCTCGCGGAAGGAGGTGCGAGCACGGCCAAACCGTGCCAGCCATGCGGCGAGGCGGAGTACTGACGCACATGGAAGCCGGCGTCGGTTGTCTTAACCGTTGGAATTCAGGTGGAAGTGAAAACGGAAGTTGAACATCAGAATGGCCGGGAGGAGGTCGGAATTGGAGGATTCGTCCCGATTTTCCGAAGGAGGACATCAAAAGCGGGAAGATCGGGCTCGATTTCGGAAGAAGAATGTCAGATTCGGAAAACCGAGGCCGATTTTCCGAAAAGTGGGGCTGGAAATCAGAGATTGATGCTGGTTTTGGAGATGTGGCCCGCCAAACGCGAAAGGACGCCAAGATGCGGCGACGGCAAGACGGTCCGGGGAGCCCATGCCGCTGGCGTGTGGTTTTCGGCGGCCCGCCGAAAACTCCTCCAGTCCGATCGGGAAAGCGTCCGGCGGGCCGCCGGACGCAGCAGGCGAGCCGCCTGCCCTCCCCGAATCACCGGGCGAAGAGGCACGTGGGTGGGTTGCGGACCACCGAGCCGCGACAGAGTGGTTGGGGCCACCGGGGCCGGTGGTGGTTTGCGGGTGGTTTGGGCTTGCCCGCCGGGGCCAATTGGCGTTTGTTACTCGTAGGAATGAGGTGGGGCAGCATCGGAAGGACGACGGCACTTGTTTGGCTGGCGGCAACCGCCATGGGATCACAAGTGCAGGTCCATCTTTCATGCCTGTCGTTGCGTCTCGCTCCCGCCACCGCCCAAAAGTCCGGGCTCGATTACACGGCCCAGGTCGGCAGCGACGCGACCGCCTCCAACGGTGAACTTGGCCCGGCACCGAACGGCACGCCCTCCTCGTATGGCGGGTTTCTCAGTTGGACCGACCCCACGACCCACAACCAGGTCACGTTCCCGTTCGTCGTGGACGTGCCGCCGCCGGCCGACACAAATCAGAACGGCGTGGACGATTTTTTCGAGGCGGCGTTCGAGGTGCCGGTCACCATGACCGAGGGCAGCTACCAGAACCCCGGTGACGGCCTCCAGCATGGCCTGACCGCGACCTGGAGCCGGCCGGCGAACTCCAAGAATGGCCTCTGCGCCTTGAACCTCGTGGACCTCGGCCTGGTCTTCCAGCATCCGTTCGAACTGATCAAATACGACGGCGCCCTCAGTTACACCAACGCCGCCAGCCCATTCAGCGGCTGGGTGGAGTTGCAGCAGTTCCAGAACCCCACCAACACGCTCGCCGGTGAGGCTACGTTGTGGCTCAACAACACGAACCGGCTGGACATGGCGGACGGTGCCTGGGCCAACGCCGCGGGCACGGCGATACCCTTTGGGGTGGTGACGCCGCTGGCACGCACCGGCACCAATTACCTGGCCGCCTTCGCCTTCGCCGACGGCGACCCGACCACCCCGCAGGCCGATTACACCGACTGGACGCTCCTGCTCTGCGACGCGCACGATTACAACGGCGACGGCATTCCCGATCTGAGCGACCCTCTGCCGCCACCGCAGATCATCCTCAACCTGGACAGCCAGGGCCTGGTGCTGCAGCTCCAGGGAGTGGTTGGCCAAAGCTACCGCCTGGAGCAGTTGTCCGACCTGAACGAAGACGACTGGTCGCCGGTCCAGAACCTCATGCTGACCAATGCGACGCAGGCGATCCCGCTCGGTCCACCCGCCCCGGGCGCGCAGTTCTACCGCGTGGAGCTGCTCAGCGCGCCGTGATCCGTCATTGATTATTCCGGCGGTCAAGGCGAGTATTTTCAATTAACACCCTGGCTCACCCGCGAGGTAAGTTAGCCGTGTTATGACCGGACTGACTCTTTCTCATGGCGGTTGTGTTGCGAACCCGTCCCGCCAGCCCCGCCTCAGTCTCTCGCGCCGCTCAACCCCAAACCAACCCTGAATTATGGAAGGTCTCCTTATCCTCATTCCACTGGCCTTAATCGCCGTCGTCGTGGTCTTCGTATGGATGGTTGCCCGGACGGTGTCGAACGGCCAGCAGTTGGACGCTCTGCGCGGCCTGGTGGACATGCTGTTGGCGGACGTCAGCCGGCTCAAGGAGCGCCTGGCGATGCTCGAAACCGCAAAGCCGCCACCGCCAGCCGAAGCCCAACCCCCTGTCGTCACCACCCAACCGAGTGTCATCGCGACCACTACGCCCGTCGCCCCGCTTCCGGCAACGCCGCCACCGCCCATGCGGACGATTGCCCCGCTCCCGCCACCTTTCGACACCGCCCGGAGCATCGTGCCGCCGGTCGTTCCCGCCCAACCCGCCGCAATACCCGCGATCAGGCCGGTACCAACACTGGCGCCGCGGATCGCGCCGCGCCGCCCGGCGATCAACTGGGAACAATTCATGGGCGTGAAACTGTTCGCCTGGATCGGCGGTTTCGCCCTGTTTCTCGCCGTCGCCTTCTTCGTCAAATACTCCTTTGACAACAACCTCGTCCCGCGCGAGCTGCGGGTGGCGATGGGTTTTGTCACCGGCATTGGCCTGCTCGTGGGGGGCGTGCTGCTGCGGCGCAAGGCGTACCTCGTGACTTCCCAGACGCTTTGCGCCACGGGAGTCGTCATCCTCTACGCGGCGAGCTTCGCGGCCCACGGCTACCAGCTTGTCGGCGGTGGCCCGGCGTTCCTGCTCATGTCGCTGGTCACGGTGGTCGCGTTCATGATCGCCGGGCGCTTGGATGCCCAGGTCGTCGCCATTCTCGGCCTGGTCGGTGGTTTTCTCACGCCGCCGCTGCTCTCGACCGGGGAGGACAACCCGCTCGGGCTCTTCGGGTATGTCGCCCTGCTCGACATCGGCCTGGTCGCCACAGCGTTGAAACGGCGCTGGCATTACCTCGTGGCAATGGGCGTCGCCGGCACCGTGCTGATGCAAATCGGCTGGGTGGACAAGTTCTTCGCGGTGGACAAGGTGTTCACGGCGATGGGCATCTTCGCCACGTTCAACCTGCTGTTCCTGGCGGCGTTCGTGGTGACGGATCGTCTGCGGCAGTGGAACCGATCGGTCTCCGCCTCCGTCCTGGTGATGCCGCTGGTGACCTTTGCTTTCACCGCGTCGTTCCTGACCTATCCGGAGCTGGGCGCCCGGCCCGGGGTCATCTTCAGCTTCATCCTGCTGGCCGACCTGTGCGTTCTCGCGGCAGTCGTGCTGCGCCACCCGCTCCCCCAGGTGCATCTGGTGTCCGGTGGCCTGAGTTTCCTCCTGCTGTCGGCCTGGACCGTCAGCCACCTCAAGCTCGAGCTGCTGAACTGGCAGCTCGGCGCCTGCCTTGGCTTCGCGGCGCTCCACACCGTGTTTCCGCTCGTCTTGCAGCGGGTTCGCCCGGCCGCCGGCCGCACCTGGTGGGGGCATTTGTTCCCGCTGCTGGCGCTGGTGCTGACGATGCTGCCGCTGTTTCAAAACCTCGACATGCCGTGGCTGCTCTGGCCGGTGGTGTTGCTCATTGACGCGCTGGCGGTCGGCCTGGCGCTGATCACGGGCGCGGTGGTGGCGGTGGTGGCGGTACTGCTCCTGACCGCCGTGGTCACGCTGGTCTGGATCATCCACCTGCCGGCGGAACTCACCGCGATGCCGCCGCTGCTGCTCGTCGTGGGCGGGTTCGCCGTGTTCTTTTTCCTCATCGGCTCCTTCCTCGGCGAGAAAATCCTCGCCAAATGGGAGGCGGCCGAAGGCGGCGATGCCGGTTTTGTCGGCGTGGATTCGCTGGCGGCGCTCGGTCTCAAAAGCAGCCGGGCTGACCGGCTCGCGCAAATCCCGGCGCTCTCCGCCATCCTGCCGTTCCTGCTGCTGATCCTCGCCACTGCGCGCCTGCCGCTGGTGAGTCCGACGCCCGTGTTTGGCCTCGCCCTGCTGCTCGTCGTGCTGCTGCTGGGGTTGACCGTTGTGTTGGAGCTGCCGGTGCTGCCGCTGGTCGGCCTGGGCTGCGTGCTGGCCTTGGAGTACGTCTGGAACGGCGCGCACTTCACGGTCGCGACGGCGGGCACGACCGTGGCATGGAACGTCGTTTTCACGGCCGTGTTCATCGTCTTCCCGTTCCTGTTCCGCGCGAAATTCGCCGACCGGATTCTGCCGTGGGCGGCCTCGGCGCTCGCCGGACCGCTGCACTTCTACCTCGTCTATGAAGCGGCGAAGCAGGCGTGGCCGAACGGTGCGATGGGGCTTCTCCCCGCTGCGTTCGCCGTGCCGATGGCGGTGGCACTTGCCCTGGTCGCCCGCCAATTCGCGCCTGACGCGCCCAAGCGCACCGCCCTGCTGGCGTGGTTTGGCGGCAGCGCGTTGTTCTTCGTCACGCTCATTTTCCCGGTCCAGTTCGACAAGCAGTGGATCACCGTCGGCTGGGCACTCGAAGGGGCGGCGCTCCTGTGGCTGTTCCACCGCGTGCCGCATCCGGGGCTCCGTGCGGTCGGTGTGGCCCTGCTGGTGACGGCGTTCGCGCGGCTGGCGCTGAACCCGGCGGTCTTCGATTACCACCCGCGCAGTGAAACCCGCATCCTTAACTGGTTCCTCTACGGCTACGGCATCGTCACCGTCTGTCTGTTTGCGGCCGCACGGCTGCTCACCCCGCCGCGCAACCGTGTGTTCCGGTGGAACGCGCCACCCATTCTCACCGCCCTGGGCGCCGTGCTGGCGTTCCTGCTCGTGAACATCGAAATTGCCGACTGGTTCTCCACAGGGGCAACGCTCACCTTCGAGTTCAACGCCAACCTCGGCCAGGACATGACGTACTCGCTGGCCTGGGGACTGTTCGCCTTCGTCGTGCTGGCGGCCGGCTTCAAGACCGCCAGCCGCTACGCGCGCTACAGCGGCATGGGCCTGTTGGTCGTCACGTTGCTGAAACTCTTCCTGCACGATCTCTGGCGCCTGGGCGGCCTCTACCGGATCGGCTCGCTGATCGGCCTCGCCCTGGTGCTGATCGTCGTCTCGTTCATCTACCAGCGTTTCCTGGCCGCGGATGCCGCGAACAAGAATGCCGCTCCGCCTGCCGCGACCTGAGCCAACCCCATCGCCCATCCCATCATGAAAGCGTCCTTTCTCTCCGCCCTCGTGCTCGTGGTTCCGGCCCTGCTGCCCGCCACCGCGGCCGAACCGCCCTCCGATTGGCGGCACGTGCAAATGCTGACCGTGCGGCAGCCCGGCCTGGTCAAAATCAGTCTGCCGTTCGAAACCCTCGGCGCCGCGCGGCCGGGCCTCGAAGATCTGCGCGTGTTCGACGAGCAGGATCGCGAGGTGCCGTACTTCATGCAACAAGCCGCGCCGGCGGTCCGCGAATGGCGCGCCGCGAAATCGCTCGACGTGACCCTCGCGCCTGCCGCCACGGTGCTCACCCTGGAAACCGGCGTCGCCCAGCCGATCGAAGCCATCCTTGTGGACGCGCCGACGATGCCGTTCATCAAAGCCGTGCGGATCGAAGGCTCAACCGACGGCGCCACCTGGCAGACTCTGGCAGACGGCCTGCCGATTTTCCGCCAGGCCAACGGCGTGGCCCAGACCGAGTTGGCCCTCCCGCGCGGCGCCTGGCCCTGGCTGCGGTTGACGATGGACGACCGTCGCTCCGACCCGGTGCCGTTTCCAAAGATGGCAATCCCGCGCCTGCGCCTTGCGGCCGGGGAGTCCCGCGTGGAGGCTGTTCCGGTGACCATCGCCGCCTACACGAACGCCGACCGGCGGAGCCGCTGGGTGTTGGCATTGCCGGCGGCCCATCTCCGGCTGGCGACGCTGCAAATTGAAACCGCGGCGCCGTTGTTCACCCGCCGCGTGACGGTGGCGGCGCGGGAGCAAACGGAAAACGGCGTCGTGGAAACCCCGCTCGCCGGCGGCACCATGTACCGTGTCGGCCTCGAGGGACAACCGGTGTCCTCAAACCTCACGGTGGCCGTCGAGGCTCTCGTGCCAGGCCGTGAACTGGTGCTGGCCATGGAGGACGGCGACAGCCCGCCGCTCGAGCTGAGCAACGTCCGCGCCGCCTGCCGTCCAGCCTACCTCGTCTTTCACGCCGAGCGCAGCGGCGCGTTCCGCTTGCTGACCGGCAACGGTCAGTGCGCCGCGCCGCGGTATGATCTCGCCGCGCTCGGGGCGAACCTCGAATCAGTCGCGCCGTCACCGCTGGTGCTTTCGCCGCTCGCCGACAACCCCGCCTACCGTCGGCCCGCCGCGTTGCCGGCCGTCACCGGCAACGGCGCGCCGCTGGACACCGCCGGCTGGCGTTTTCGCAAACCCGTCACCTTGCCCCGGGCGGGCGCGCAACAGCTTGAACTCGATCTCGACGTGCTGGCCCACGCGCAACCCGGCTTCGACGACCTGCGGCTTCTGCGCGGCAGCAACCAGGTGCCGTTCCTGATCGAGCGCACGACCGTCTGGCGGACGTTGACGCCGACGGTGACCGCTGCCAACGATCCTGAGCGCCCACGCGTCAGCCGCTGGCGCTTGACCTTGCCGCAGGCCGGCCTGCCGGTCACGCGTCTGACCGGCACGTCGCCCACCCCGCTGTTCCGCCGCGAGCTGTTGCTCTACGAGGAAGTGCCCGACGAACGTGGTTCCAAGCATCGCCGGGTGCTGGGCAGCGCCTCCTGGACGCAACAGCCGGATCAACCGGCCGCCTCCTTGTCGCTGATTTGCGCGGGCACGCCGGAAACCGACACCCTGTTCCTCGAGACGGACAACGGCGACAACCCGGCGATCGCGCTGTCGAAACTCGAACTGAGCTATCCCGCCACCCGCCTCGCGTTCAAATCGGACTCGACAGAAAGTCTGCACCTCTACTACGGCAATGCGCGGGCGTCCGCGCCGCAATACGATCTCAGCCTCGTCGCCGGCCAGTTGGCCGCGGCGGAAAAAACCGCCGCCACCGCCGGTGCGGAGGAACGACTCACCAAGGCGTCCTGGCGCGAACAGTTCGGCGCGACGTCCGGAGGCGGGCCGGTGTTGTGGGTGGTGCTGGGCGCGGTCGTCGTCGCCTTGCTTGTGGTGGTCACCAAGCTGTTGCCCAAGACTTCGCCCGAACCGCCGGGTGATGACGCCGGCGGACCCGCCCGTTGAATGTCCTCATTCCCGCGTTCCGCTCGCCACCGCCGACGCATTGGCGCGGCCCTTTGAGCATCCGTCGTTCCCTCCGCCAGCTCGAATGTGCTTTGCCGTTGCTCATCCCATATTCCCGTCAAGCACGCCGAATCACTGCTGCCGCAGGCGGAAGAACTGCATGACGTCGCTGGGCGATAAGGTGACGCGGTGTTCTGTGCCGACAATTGGCGCTGATCCTGGCAAGGCGGGCGTCCACTGGGCGTCGGCGCCGAGGCCGACTGAGGTTTCCAGCAGATAATCTTCGGGTGTGAGCGGCCAGGAAAGCTCTACCGCACCATTCTCCATCGCCACTTGGAGCAGCAAGGGCGGATTGCCCACGCGCCAGACCGTCAGGCTGCTCGCCGAAGTCTGGCCCGCAGAATCGCCAACGAAGATTTGACCCGCATAGAACGCTTGCGCCGGCGATACCATCGTGATGGCGAGTTGGACCGCATCGTTGGCGGCCAAGTCGCCAATCTGCCACCAGATCAAGTTGTCCTGGATCGAGCACGTGCCACGGTCAGAATCTACTGACGATACGCTCACGCCGGCAGGCAGCGTGTTGGTCAACAGCACGCCGCGCGCGGTTAGTGAGCCGCTGTTGGTCACGGTGATGGTGCATGTGAAGGATTGCCCGGGTGCTGGCGTGGCGGGTGTGAACGCCCAAGAGACCTCCAGCGCCGGCAGCGAAACGATCGTCGTGACCGCGTCCTCGATCAAGGCGCGGGACTCCTGGTTTCCTACATTGTCCGTCGCCAGGCTGCAAAATGCGTAGCGCTGATTTGGTTGGCCCGCGAAGGTGGCTGACGTGTTGGTCGTCTGATTCAGCCAGAGCGCCCAAGGACCGTGATCCGTCGAAACGTAGATGTTGTAACTGGCCACGCCGGAACCGCCGACGTCGTCGGTGCCGCTCCACGCGACGGTGAACTGGGCCGTCTGGTTCGTGGCGGGCAGCGGCAACACCTGGCTGGTGGGTGTGCCAACGTCAATCGTATTCAAGCACTCCTTGGCCGGGTCGGTGCCGGCGGCGGGATTGTGCGGGTCTTTCTGATCGGTGGCGATGGACGGTAACAGGTCGAAGGAGATCTGCGCCACGTTCCGAATCTGCGTGCCGGTCGGCAGGTTCGTCTCCGCTTTGATGGTGTAAGAGAGGTGCCCCCGCCCTCGTCCCGTGCCGTCTTCCGGCGGCAGGAAGCCGATGTTCACCGGCGGCGGCAGGCTCGTGGCCGGGTCAATGGAGCGGAAGTTGGCATAGACCAGACCCGAGTAGAGCTGGAGGCCCGCCTCGATCTGCACCTGGAAGTTCGTGCCCAGATAGCTCACCGGCACGTTCGTCTCGAAATGCTGGGAGTTGGGTGGAACGACAATCAACTGGTCGCCAAACCCAAGTTCGGTCAACTGGAACGTGTTCCAGTCCACGTTGGCGTCGAGTTGATCGGTGATGACGACCTGCTGGGCGGGGGCCGAGGCGTTGGTCTCGTTCTCGAAATCCACCCGGTAAGCCAGAGGGCCATTGGCGGCGATAAAGCCGTTCGTGCCGAAGCCGGCAGGGCCGGTCTTGGAGTTCGGGTCGCGGGACATGGAAGTGCTATTGTTGCCGGAGCCGCCGGGCTGAGTTGGAGCAGTTGGTGGGACCAAATGGGGGAATTTAACCCGAAGTGGGTCTAGCCAATCATCTGGATTCCAATCAGGTTCTGTCCAATCACCCGGGTCAGGCAGATGAGCCTCTCCCAGCTTAGGCAGCAGGCTGGGTGGTATCTCCACCTTGTCAAGGTCATACAGAGAGACACCCGCACCTCCAGCAAGGTCCGTAGTTAACTCGATTAGCGCTTGACCAAGATTACTTTCAAAAAACTCTCTCTGCTGTTGTTGCTGCTCAGCGACAAAGTAAGGCCATTCCCTGAACAGATCCTCGACCCAGGCTCTCGTTCGCTCGAAAATATACTCTCCCACCGTCATCAGGCCCGACTGGTCAGTGCGATCGACCGGGCGATTTTGTGCATAAACGTATTCGTTTCTTCCCGCTTTCATTGCAACCAGCGGCTCCGGCGTGATAAATCCACCGAGAGGCGGTTTCTGAAATCTTGCTCGCATGAAGTTCAGCCCGTTTCCGTCCTTCATCACCCCGAACTGACCCACGAACTGAAACGGATTCGGAACCGCCTCAACGCTCCCGAGCAGCGGCCCAAACGGCGCGTAGGCATACGCGTTGGCGATGGCACCGGCGGAGGTCACAAGTTGCTGGACGTTGCCAATAGCGTCGAAAGTGTAGTAGGCCGGGTTGCCACCTGAGTCTGTCCGCGACAGCAGGCCGAGGCCGTGGTCGTAGTGGGCGAGGAGATTGCCGGTGCCGTCGTATTCGCCCACGACATTGGCCAAGCCGATGGGATCAATCACGAATCGTGTCGTTGCGCCGTTCTCGGCCGTGGCCACGCGATTGCCCAAGGCATCGTAAGCGTATTGCCAGCTATCCGCGCCTTCCGTGACGGCGATGAGCCGGCTCTCGTCGCTATAGACAAACGTGTTCGTGCCTTGCGGCGTGATTTCCTGGATCAGATTGCCATCAGCGTCGAAGACGTAGTTCGTGCCGCCGACGCTCACGTACTGGTTCACATTGTTGGCGGTGTATTCGGTGGTGACACCATTCTCGATGGTGCGGATGCGGTTGCCCAAGGCGTCATAAATGTAGGTGAGGTCCTGGTTCGGGATGTTCGTGTCAGTCGAGACCAGGACCGCATGGGTGAGTTGCCCCAAGTCGTCGTAGTCGTAGGCCCAGGCGCCGTAGTGCGTGGCCATCGCGGTACGGCGTCCGCGCGTGTCGTAGGCGTAGTTGAACCACGAGATCGGCGTCCCGTCGGCCAGACGGTTTGTTAGGGTCAGCAGTTGGCCGGCGGCATCGTAGCCGTAAGTGGCGACCATGCCGTTGCCCAAGGTCTTCAGCGCGAGGCGGTCGGCAGCGTCGTATTCGTAGTGCACGATCAACTGGCCCAGTTCGTTCGTCACGCTTTCGAGCCGGCCGGCGGCTTCGTAAGAATAGACCAATTGGTGGCCGAGTTGATCGAGGCTGGAGGCGCGGCGGCCGGCGGTGTCGTAGGTGAAGGCGAGCCATTTACCGCCGGTGGAGGTGATGTTCGTCAGGCAATCAGCGGAGTCGTAGGCTATTGCCGAGAATTCGAGGATGGAGGATAGAGGATCGAGGATGGCGGCGTTGGTCAGGTTGCCACGTGGATCGTAAGCATAGACGCTGCGGGAGCCGTCGGCGAAGGCCTTGGCCGTAAGCTGACCGTTGGTATTGTAGGCGTAGCTGATCGGACTTCCTCGGCGATTCGTCCAAGTGGTCGCGTCGCCCAACGGGTCGTAAGCCCAGCCTTCCTGGCTGCCGTCGGCGTAGGTGATGGATTGCAGGTTACCAGCGCCGGTATAAGCGTAGCGTGTCAAGTTCGTGTTGGCGTCGGTGACGGAGGCAAGGCGATTGAACGGGCCGGTGAAGGTGAAACTCGTGGCGTGCGCCAGCGGGTCGGTGCTGCGGGTGAGATTGCCCTGGCCATCATAGCCGTAACTGTACGAGCGGCCGGCGGGATCGGTGAGGCTGACCAGGTTATAGGAATCGTCGAAAGTCAGGTGAACCGCGTTGCCCAGCGCGTCCTCGGTTTTGGCGAGCAGGCCACGGTAGTCGAAATAGAACTTGCTGGCGTTGCCCAGCGCATCGGTGGCCGTCACCTGCCCGGCGCTATCGTAGCTGAAGGTGATCGCTTCCGCGTTGCCTTCCAGATAGGTTACGCTCAAACGGCCTTGGGCGTCGTAGGTGAAAAAGCGGTCCGTGCAGCAGGAATTCGCCACCTCCGTCAACGCGTGCGCCGCCGCCGATCCGACGGGGCTCTGATACGCGTAAGTCGCCGTTCTCCCGTCGTAGTATTGGGCGCTGACCAGGTGCTCGCTTGCGCCGTCATATCCAAGGACAGTCTGCCGGCCCAGTTGGTCGGTAATGCTTTGGATGCGGCCGGCGGGATTGTAGGCAATCTGCAGATACTGGCCGGAAGAGTGCGTCAGGCTGGTCAGCAAATCGTCGCTGTAACCGCAGGTGATGCGATTGCCGTTCGGGTCCGCGACATAATCTAGTTTGCCATCCGCCCGGAAGGCCCGCAGCAGCCCGGCCGGTTCGCGGAGCGTGAAAGCGCCGCCGCCCAGCGGCGTCAGCGTGGCGTGGTCACCCGTTTGCGGGAAGTAGTTGTTGCTGTCCCGGCTGTCCGGTTGGTATATGCGCTGCGAACCTCCGGGCCCGAGGATGGTCACCGTGCCATCACTTGCGACGCTGAGGGAGTATTGCCAATTGTGCGACCAACCGCGACCGAGCGGACCCAGCCCGAACCGCTGCGAGATCGGCTCCGGGAACGTGCGCGAGAAGACCAGCGGCAGACCCGGCGCTTCCACAGCCGCATCCACGGCGCTGGCCAGCGTGCGCAACGGGCTGAGACCATCGGCCTGAAGGAACTCGAAAGCCAGCAGTTGGCCCACGTCCACGACGTGCTGGCCCAGGCGGCCCAGATAGACGGCGTTGTTATCCAGCATTCCCACGTAGTCGCCCCAAGTCGTGCCCACCTGCGCGACGAAGCTGGCCCAAATCACATCCCAGGCGTCCGAACCGATGGACGCAGGTTGCATGGAGGTCTTGAGCGTTGCCCAGTCCACCGCGTTGGTGTCGTCGGCTTGCAGCACGCCGAGGTTCCAGTTCATGGGCGGATACGCAAAGTCCCACGGCTGCTGCCAGCCGGCGTAATAGACCGGCACCTGGGCCGATTCGCCCGGCTGCAGCACGCCGGGCGTAGCACCGCTCGCCAGGATCTGAATCGAATGGCTGAAGCCCTCGGGCTGCGCGGAAGTCCAGAACCCGGAGGTCAGGTTGATGGGCTGCAAAGTCAGGAACGCCCCTTCCCGCCCGTCTTGTGTGGCCGTTAAAACCAGCAACGGCGCGGGCATGGCGGCGTTGCCGGTGTTGCGGTAGGCCACGTAGATGGTGCCCAAGCCGTGGTAGCCCAGTTGGCTCGGCACGATGAGTTGGGTTTCGAGCTTCGGCTGCCCTGCCGTCAGCACTTGAAAAGCGCTGGCCAACGCATTGGTGCCCCACGTTGGAGAAGAGACACGCAGCGAATAAGTCCCCACTGGCACGCCGCTCAAGTCAAACGTGGCGGTCAACTGGGTGAAAGAGTCGGCCGAGACAATGCTGGCGGGATAAGCGGTGCCATCGGCGGCGACCAGGTCCGCGGCCGCGGTGGAGTCAAAGCCGGCGCCCGCAATGGTCAACGTGGCCCCGGCGTTCTGTCCATAACTGCCCGGCGTCACGCCGGTGACGTTTAGACTCGACGCGGTGGCCGTCATGGTGAAATTGCCGCTGCCCGAGAGGCTGTTGCAATTGGCCATGACGTAATAGGTGCCCGGCGCGGCGGCGGGAATGAGCAATTGCTGGCTGGTGCTGCCGGGCGCGGCAGCCTGATAATCGAAGGCCCCGGTCGTCGGCAGCGCGCCGAAGCGGACATACAGTTCGTCGGCGCCCTGCTCGTCCGCGTCGTTCAGGATGATAAGCAGGTTCTGCCCGGCAGGAACGTCAATGCGGAAGTATTTCTCGTCGCCGTTGCCGGTGAAAGCGGCGGCAAATGGCGCCGCGTTGGTGAGCCGGGGAATGACCAGGTCCGTAGCGGCGGCGAACTCGTTGTTGAGCCGGTGGCGTTCCAGAAACTGCCATTCGTCATTCAGAGACAGAATCAGGTAGTATGCGCCCTCCTCCACCGTCGGAATCGTGACCGTGAGCGTGTTAGTGTAGCTGCCGCCAACAGACACGTTGTTGGAAATCGACGACGACACCAATAATTGGTCGTTCACGTCCAGATACGGGTCGCGTGAAAGGTAAAGCGCGTCTTTCCAGGATTCACCAGACACAGCCCCGTCGCCAACATTCTGGGCTGCATAGGAGATTTGAACAGGCAGATCAATGGCTAAATTGGCGGGCACATTCAACTGCGTGACACTTAAGTCCGCCACAGAGTTAGTGTCGGGGATAACGAGAAATTCCAGCGAATTCGACGGGCAAGTTCCGATGCTCTGGTCCGAGCAGACCTCAAGCCACACCAAGTTTGAGCCGGGAGTTGGAAACGCCACAAGCCCTGGATCTGCCAGTGAGGAAACCCGCCCATCGCCGAAATTCCAAGAGTATTCCACAAAGCCTGGCTTCGCGGCACAGGGTTCTTGGGCCGTGAAGTTTAAAGCGTCACCCGCCACGATCGTGCCAGATTTCCGCGGAGACTTAATTCCCGGAAGACCGCAACTCATGCATCTTACCGTTATTGCAGGCAATCCGGCAGCTTTGAGTAAGAAATAGTCACATTCGAACTCCGCCTTTGGAAGTGGTCCATGACTCGTTCCGGCCGTAATTCCGGCATAACCAGAACGAGCGGTAAGACCAAATGAAGTATAAGGCCAGGTATACTGCCAACTCGCAGGCTCGGGTGTCAGCCCGTCGGCCGGCCAAACCTTTCCGGAAGCAGTAGCGGTTCCCGAATGATTCGTATGATTTGCCCGCACCCAGTACCAAACGTTTGTAGTCCACTTGAAGTCAATCCCGGCCGGCCTTTCGCCATGATCCCCACTAGTTCCCCCAGCAGTGAGGTCATCCAAGAACATCACGTTGTGCCCGGTGAGTCCGTTAAGGTCGCAATCACGAAAGACAAGGTTGATCCCCATCTGGCCAACCACTAGACCTACGCCACACCGTGCTCCCACTCCTGAGGGGGCGGGGTCTAAAGCGACTATGCGCAGGCGCATGAGTACTTCTTGATTATTCTGATCGTATCCAAGTATCTTTAAGAGCAAGTGGTTTGGATCTCCATTAGCCGAATGGACCTTGAGGACTCCGCTACCGTCGAGCGTATAGACATTTGGAATTGAGCCCACATTTACAACAGTCCAATTGGTATTCAGGCTGGTGCCATCGAAGTCATCCTGATATCCATTGACGGTTCGACCAAAGTCAGATGGAGCCGCTGATTGTGCATTTAATGTGGCAAGCAACAGGAGATGCGCCGCGACTAACGTTGGAAGAGTCATGGCCGGCCGCGGTATCCAGTATTTCAGAAGAACATCAACATCTTTGATGGAGTATCTCTTAATATTCATACAACATATTCTCCGTTACTGCGTGGTGAAGATGAATAAGCGGTTCTGATAGAGCGCCCAATTAATCTGTGCGCCGCGAGCGTTCAAATGCGCAGCCTGCATTTGTTCGTCGCGCCCGAAGCCGACTGCAAGTCGGCGCTGCGCTGGTTTGATTTTTGAAGGGGTTCGTATTCGTAGAAGTGGCTCGCTTCGTTTGGAGTGACCGAAAAGTCCTGGGAGGATTGCCAACGCCATCGGGAAGATTTGAGCGCGACCGTCGAGCAAGAAACAAAGACTCCCTTGGTATTTCCGTCGTGGACAAGCACGGCTCCCGAATCGGTTCGATTTGGCCGGCGCATTCATGACCGCGGCGTCTCTTTTCTCCGAGGAGTGTGGGGAGATTCTTAGCTCCGGTGCCCTGGCGGGGTCAAGAGTTTTTCCTCCTCCGGGGCAAACGCTGGGCAGATCGTGCCCCCCCGGTGATGAAGAACAAGGTAATGAGCACCGGCCGGTGACGACGCCACCCGGCCGCCCGGCTGATGCTTTTATTCCCGCGTTCCGCGCCGCACCCAGGCGCGCACGTAATCCACGCTGAACGTCGAAGGCAGGTCGGCGTCGGCCGGCATTCCGAACCAGTCCGACATGGTTTCGCTGTCGAAGATGAGGAACAACGGCTGGTGCCACATCGTGTTCTCGACCCAGCGAATCAGCACACCGTCGAAGTAGTACCGGATCTGGTCGCGGTCCCATTCGAGGCCATAGATGTGGAAGTCGTCCGCCAGCGGCGCAGGCGCCAGCCATTCGCCGTGGGCGTCCCAGTGACGCGTCTCCTGCGGCGTGCGGAAGACATGGACGTTCATGTTCAGTTTGCGCTCAAAACCCTTCGCCTTGCCGCCCAGCTCGAACACATCAATCTCCGTCTGCCACGCAGGCGAATCGTCCTGCTGGAACCAGAACGAGCTGGAGCCGGCGGAATTCATGGGCCGCGCCCTGACCTCGTAGTAACCGTAGCCGGCCCGGACCCGGGAATGCAGCGCGGCGGAGGTGTAGCCCTGATAGCCCTGCTGGGCCAGTGCGGGCGGCAACGTCTCCCGCCGCATCTTGAGATTCAAACAACCGTTTTGGACGGTGACGTTGGTCGGGCTGAACCAGGCCGGCTGCCGGCCCGCCCACCATTCCAGGCCCACAATCCATTTGTTGGTGTCGAGGCCGCCTGACCCGTTGAACTCGTCGCTGAGCACGGGCACCTTCACCCAGCCGCCGTGGTTTTGTTGATCCGAGAGTGGCCGTTTGTCCGTCACCCGCCGGGGTGTGGAACCGAGCTGGTTGGTGAGCGTCCAACTTTTCGGCGGCGGCGCCGCGAGGGCCAGGCCAGTGGCCAGTGCCAGCGCGACACCGAAATCAAGCCAATGAGCCAACAACGGGAACTTCATGGGGGGAGTCTGGTTCGGAGCGGCGGAAAAAATCAAGCCGTTCGCGTGTGCCCACAACCCACCTAGTCCGCTCAACCCTCAACCAACAACCATCAACATCACCAAAGGTGGCCCGCCGACTGCTGGGCGGCGGAGCCAAACGTCGTGGCCCGGTGGTCCGCGACCCACCATGGGGTCTCGTGGCGGCAGCTTGGGAAACGAGCGGCAGGGCGCTGCTGCGACGGCGCCCCATCGGCTTGTGAACATCAACGCGGAACGAGAAATCAGGGCCGCGGAGCACCGCGAGCCAGGTTGGGCCAGCGGCCGTGGGCTTTATGCCGCTTGTGCCGCTTCGCGGCCTTTCCTGCTGCAGCTTTGATTCCACGCTGGGCTTGAATTCCTCGCCGAAAGCGTTTACGCCATGAGGCACATTCATCATGGTCACGGTTTCAAGCAGGATCATCATCGCGTGCTGGATCACTTTCCTCGTTTACTGGGTGATCAGCGCACTACGGGTGAAGGCAACGGCCGAGCACCAAAGCGAGGTGTCCGCCGCCGCCCATCGAATCCCGGTGGGATTGGGCTGGTTTTTGCTGCTCTATCAGGGTCTGCCGCCACCCATGAATCTCGTGGTGCTGCCGCGGGCGGATTGGGCGCTGGTCCTTGGTGTTGTGATCTGCGTGTTCGGGTTGTTCGTGACGATCTGGGCGCGCCGGACGCTGGCGGGAAACTGGAGCAGTGATGTCACGTTCAAGCAGGGACATGAACTGGTGAAGTCGGGGCCGTACCGCTTCGTGCGGCATCCCATCTACACGGGTTTGCTCTTGATGTGTCTCGGCTCGGCCATCGAAATCGGCCGGCTGCGCTGCGGGTTGGGCCTCGTCGTGGTGGGCCTTGGCTTCTGGATCAAGCTGAGGCAGGAGGAAAAACTGTTGCTGCGACATTTCCCCGACGCCTATCCGGCCTATCGCAAACAGGTGCAAGCACTCGTGCCGTTTGGGCGGATTCGAGTGGCTGACGCCAGTGGAAGGGAGGGTGCAAGTGGCAGTCCTCACCAGTGACACTGTTGGCGTGAAAGCGTCCCGGTTCGGCTACGGGCCGGTCGTGAAGGGGGCCTGCATCTTGAGAACATGGCTTCAGGCGTCGGTGTGAGGCGGCTTCATTTCGCAGCACAGCCGGCTTGGTGCCGCGGCCCGCAAATGGTGGCTGCCGGACCGCTGGGCCGGCAGATGCTCCGTTTGTGCCATCCGTTCCCAGGGATGCGTGCGCCCAGCGGTCGCACGCCCACCATATGGGCCAATGACGGGCATCGGGGGAGCGCGGCCGTCCTCGGCCACCGTCTTCGGCGTCCCGCCGAAGACTCCGGCCCGGGTGGCGGTCCGACCGATGGGCCGGACGAGGAGTTCCGACGGCGGGGACGCCGTCGGCTGCGCCCGAGACGGGCGCGGTCCCCATTTCCTGGTACTGCCCGGCGGTCCGCGACCCACCCACCAAGGGCGCGCCTTCCCGGGTCGCTCACTCCCGCGCGTGCCGGGCGCTGCGGTTTGGGCGAATTCCTTTGCCGGCACAGCCGGCATGGTGCCGAGGTCTCAGCGCAGGAACAGTTCCCTGGGCAGTTGGCTCTGGCGGATGATCGCGCGCAACGTTCCGGCCCTGATCTCGTGATGATTGGGAACCGGCACGGTCACGGTCGTGTCTTCGAGCTGGCGTTGTATAATCAGGTGGCTGCCGCGCTGGCGCACCAGGGCGAATTCATGCGCTCTGAGGATTTCGCAGACTTCAGCGCCCGAGAAGACGCCGAGTTTAGGCATAGGTGGCCTCGAACCGGCTGACGATGACCTCCGGGTGGAAGCGGTGCTCGACCTCGGAAGGCGAGGCGGTTTCGAGAAACAACTCGACGGCTTCGCGCAGATTGGCCAGCGCTTCGTCCATCGTCGCTCCCTGGCTCGCCACGTCGAATTCAGGACAGAGCGAGACATAGCCGTCACCTTCACGCTCCAGCAATCCGGTCAATTGAAGCTGCTTCATAACGGCATCAGTGTGGCGCGAATCGCCTCGAGGCGCAACCGCGCGGTCGCGACTGGCCGCAATGGTGGCTGCCGGACCGCTGGGCCGGCTGATGCTCCGTTTGTGCCATCCGTTCCCAGGGATGCGTGCGCTCAGCGGTCGCACGCCCACCATACGGGCCGATGACGGGAATTGGGGGAGCGCGGCCGTCCTCGGCCGCCGTCTTCGGCGTCCCGCCGAAGACTCCGGCCCGGGTGGCGGTCCGACCGATGGGCCGGACGTGGAGTTCCGACGGCGGGGACGCCGTCGGCTGCGCCCGAGACGGGCGCGGTCCCCATTTCCAACTACGGGCCGGCGATGGCGGGCAGCATCGGCGTGCGCGCGATGGCTTTGAGCGCCGGTGATTGCACGCCAAACTGGTCCATCGTGAAGTTGCAAAATCCCATCGCCAGCGCCGGCGAGCCGGGTTTCACTCGATAATCTCCCGCGGCCGGGTTCACGAACTCAGCATCCGCGACCACCGAACGTTCGTCCCGGCCGCTGGCGCGTTGCAGAACGGTTGCCGGCCCGGGCGAGACCACCCCGGGCGCGTGTAGCAGGTTGAAATCGCATTCCGCGCCCCACGGTTTCGGCACGTTGATCGGCCGGTACTCCGTGAACACGATGTTGCGCCGGAAGACATCGCCGCTGTCGCGGAACCACACATGCGGATGAAATGAGTTGTGGACGATCACGTTGTTCTCGACCACCCGGTGAAAGCCTTCGCGGTTCTTGAGCCCGCCGTTCAGGCAGAGGTTCTCCCGGATTTCGTAATTCGACGAGCCGTCGTCGAGATCAATGTCCCAGCCGTGGTCGCAACGCCAGCGGTTGTGGCGCAGCACGGTCGGTCGGACCGCGTCGAGGAACGGCAGGCCGCGGTCGGCGCCGGACATGATCGTGTTCAGGTCCACGCCGCGCAGGTTCCAAAAGCGGTCGCGGCCCCAGGAATTGAACGAACCGTGGTCGCCGGTCTCCTTCACCGTGTCGAAGACGTCGCAGAACTCGATGACGTGGCCGCCCCAGGCACCGTTGCCGATGTTGATGCCGGCACGCGGCACGTCATAGATCGAGCAGTGCCGCACCGTGATGCCCTGCGCGAGGTCAATCTCGACGCCGGCCGTTTGTTTCTCGACCCGCCCCGTCCCGTGGATCAGGCAGTCCCTGACGAGACAGTCGGCGGGAAAGTTGTCCGTTCGCTGGCCGGGCGTCCGGTCAATTCGGGCAACGTCGTTTTGCTGTTTCCAGGTGACACCGTCGCGCACCGCCGGCGGATCGCCGACGAACGCGATGCCGTTCGCGCCCGCCCGGGCGATGTGGCAGCCGCGAATCCAGACGCGCCGGTTGTAGTTGTTTACAAACACGGCGTTGCCACCCGGCTGGTCGAGGAAGCAATCGTCGAGCGCGAAGTCCTCGGCCCCGTCGAAGAACACCGCGCCGCCGCGGTAAATCGTCCAGTCGCTGCGCAGAAGCGGTTCCCGCGTTTCCATGAACGTCCGGGCCGTGTGACGGAAGGTGAACCCGCGCAGCGTGACGAATTTCACCGGCCGGGCGGGGCTGCCGCGCAGTTCGATCAGGTGGCGCAGGCGCACGGCTTCGACCGTGGCCCGGGCGAGGTCCAACCCCGGCGGCGGTTTGAAGAACAGCGTGCCTTGATGGGCATCGAGGAACCACTCGCCGGGCGCGTCGAGTTCCTCGAAAATGTTTTCGACGAAACGGTATTGCCGGTGCATCGGCGCGGGACGGTTGTTTTGCCAGCCGCCCTCGTAGGTCAGGTTGCCCGCCGCGTCCTTGCCGGTGATGACGTAGTGAAGACCGCCCCACATCGCTTCGTGCAACGCATGGATGAAGCCGCCGCGCGGGTCGGCCCAGCGTTTCACCCGCTCCGGACTGATGGCGTCGGCTGCGTAGCCGTTGAAGATGTCCACGGTGGGATCGAAGTTCGGGTAACGCGCCAATGGCTGGCGTTCGCCATTGACGAAAAGCTGGTCGGTCGTAAAACCCGCCGGCACGTTCGCCTGCATGATGCCGTTGCGGAACGGCCGCCAGTTCAACGCCAGCTTCTCGCCGCCACTCACAACCACCGTTTCCCCGCGCCACGCTGCAAAGGTCACCGGGGCGGACTTGGCGCCCGAATCCGCCGCGGTGAACACGAGGGTTTGCGGCAGGTAATAGGTGCCGCCACGAAACCACACGGTCACCGCACCCCGCGCCGGCAGACGTCGGGCCTTTTCCTGGGCGACGGCGAACGTGCGCAACGGCCGGGATTGTGTGCCGGGATTCGCGTCATCGCCCCGCGGAGCGACAAACAATACGGCGGCCAGGGCGCGGCCGGCGAACGCGACCGCCAGTCCCAGTGAAATCGTGCTCCGGTTTATCATCGCCTGCGGTCATTGCGAGACAGGCGCCAGCGTCACCGATTGGAGCCCGATGACCTTCCAGGGCGGCTCGGTGCGCGGGCGGACGGCGAGCGTGAACCGCCCCGGCTGCTCCAGCTTAAGCGTGCCGAGGGTCTCCTTTGTGAACACGGCCCAACTGCCCGTGGACCGCGAGCGGCCGCTGACCTGCCGTCCCGCGAGTTCGACGGCGAATTCGCTGCCTGCGGCGCCGGCATCGCAGGAATAAACCACCTCCACCCTGTAGCTGCCGGGCCGGGTGAGTTGCAATTCCCAGGAGACAAAATCGTTCGGATCGCCCCAGTAGCCAATGTTGTCTTTGCCCCCGCCGACCTCATAGCGCGGCGATGCGCCGTGAATTGTCGCCTCGTTCGCTCGCAAGACGATCCGCCCGTCGGCTTGCGGGCGGATGGCGGCGGTCATGATGGGCGCGGGCTGAAGACCGTCGCCGAGGATGCGGAACGCGCAAGTGTAATCGCACGGCTTCGCGGCCGGCAGCGTGATGATCAACCCGTCCTCAGTCTGCCGCCAGGCCAGCGCGCCGCGGTGGCCCAGCAGCGCGACCCGTCGCACGCGGCCCTGCCCGGGGAAGGAGGCCAGCGACCGGATGGTCACGCGGCCGTCCGCGGGCCAGCCGAGGCTGAAGGCGTAAATGGCATTGCCCTTGGTGGTGAAGCGGATGTCCGCCGCGGTGTAACGCAGGCTGCCTTCATTGAAGCCGCCGCCCGCCACGCGGGCCGGCCCTTCGCCGCAAACGTTCCACGGGCGCGTGCCGAAGACCGCGTCGCCGTTGACCCGCATCCAGGCGGCCATGCCGGCCAGGATGTTTTCCTCCCCGGCGTCGAGCGTTCCGTCGGGCCGCAACGGCAGGTTGAGGAGCAGGTTGCCGTTCTTGCTGACGATGTCCACGAGCATCTGGAGGACGGTTTCGGTGGTCTTGTAGCGAAGCCCGGCCTTGTAATACCAATCGCCGACGCAGGTGTCGGTCTGCCACGGTTGCGGTTTGATGGCGTCGCGCACGCCGCGTTCGAGGTCTTCGACGGCCGAGCCGTCCACGAACTCGCCGCCGTCGCGGTTGTTTTTCCAGGTGTAAACCGCTTCGAGCCGCCCGCGGTGACGCTGACGATTGTCGTTGTAGAAATGCGCCAGCAGCCGGCGCCCGTAGTCGCCGAACGGCAGGCTGCCGTCGGAATACAGCAGGTCCGGATGGTAGCTGTCCACCAGGTCGGTGATGCGGTTGAACCACGTCTGTTTGAACGACTCCGGTGCGTTCTTCGCGTACCACCCGTCGGGGTGTTCGTTGCCGGACCAATAGAGATCGGCATAGCGCGGATCGGCGCCATCATAGGGCACACCGGCGAGCGGGCCGTTGGTGTCGGCGCCCTTGCTGACATTGTACCAGCCCCAACTGGCGCCGAGGTGCTCGGTCACGCCGAAGCGCAGGCCGCATTTATCCGCCGCCTTTTTCCATTCGCCCACGATGTCGCGATGCGGCCCCATGTTCACCGAATTCCAACGATGGAACTTCGAGTTCCAGCAATCGAAGTTGTCGTGGTGATTGGCAATGACGCAGAAGTACTTCGCGCCGGCCCTTTGGTAGAGCGCCATCAGGCGGTCGGGGTTCCACCGCTCGCCTTTCCAGAGCGGGATGAGGTCCTTGTAACCGGACTGCGAAGGATGGCCATAGGTGCGCAGGTGATGTTCGTACTGCGGCTGGCCCGGGAGGTAGAGATTGCGGGCGTACCAATCGCCCTGCTGCGGCACCGACTCCGGTCCCCAGCAGGCCCAAATGCCAAGTTTGGCGTCGCGGAACCATTCCGGGCACTGGTAGCGCCGGAGCGAGGACCAGTCCGGCGCGAACGCATCCGTCGCGGGCGGCGAACCCGGGGTCGCCGCCAGCGACAACATGGTGGTGCCCAGCCAGCCCGCCATGAACAAAGTCCAGGGAATTCGTGTTTTCATCCGGCGAAACGAATGCTGCTGCCGGTGAGAGTAAACCGCTGGCGCGAAAACACACGCCTTATCGTCGGCCTTGTCGTGGGCCGGCAGCGCGGTCCGCGCGCAAGAAACCTGGTGAATTTGGGTGTGGTGAATTTGGGGATTGTGGGGCGGACTTGGCGGGTGTAAAAGGGCAGCCATGAAAAAGCTTTTATTTACCACGATTCTCGCAGTGTTTGGCTTCACGGTGGCGGGCCTGGTTGCCGGCTGCGGTCCCTCCAAGCCGAAGGTGGATGTTGCCGCGCAACTGCAGGCGCTCAAGAGCGGCGATGTAAACGCCAAATGCGATGCCCTCGCGGCGATCGCTTCCGCCGGCCCGGCGGCCGCGGCGGCGGTGCCTCAAGTCATGGAGGAGCTGAAGAATAGCGACGCCTTGGTCCGCCGGCTGGCGGTCCTCGCGCTGGGCCAGATCGGTGCCCCGGCGGCGACGCCGGCGCTGCCTGAGTTGCGCAAGCTGATGGAGGATGGCGACCGCGATGTCGCGCGAAATGCCCTCAACTCCGTGAAGGCCATTGACCCGAAAGGTCCCGAAGCGAAATCCCCCAATATGCCGAACGTGATGCCTTAACGCACGAGGCATCCCGACTTTCGCCCATCATTGGCCTGGCCCCGGCCCCCGAACGGCCGGGCGATCAGACCAGTCGGGCCTACGTGCTGAACCGGAACAGCAGCACGTCGCCGTCCCGAACCTCATAATCACGTCCTTCGATCCGGTAATGGCCGGTTTCACGGGCGTGGGCGATGGAACCCGCCTTGACCAGGTCCGCGCAACCCACCGTTTCCGCCTTGATGAAGCCGCGCTCAAAATCGGTGTGAATCGTTCCGGCGGCGCGCGAAGCAGTGTCGCCGCCGTGGATCGTCCAGGCGCGAGCCTCCTTGTCGTTGAAGGTGAAAAACGTGCGCAACCCCAGCAACCGGTAGGTGTGGTGGATGAGCGTGGCGCCGCCGGGTTCGGCGACCCCCAGTTCGCGCAAATACGCGGCCGCTTCCTCCGGCGTCAGGTCAATCAGGTCGCTTTCCAGTTGGGCGCACACCACAACCGTCTCCCCGCCCTGGTGGGTGCGCGCGTAGTTCCGCACCGCCGTCACGAGCGGGTTGGTGTCCACCATGGCAAGGTCGGATTCCTTGACGTTGGCAACGAACAAGGTGGGCCGGCTGGAGAGCAGGAAGCAGTTCCGGGCGATGGCCCATTCCTCCTTCGCCAGGTGCAGGGTGGCGGCGGGCTGGCCCGTGTTGAGATGCGCCTCCAGACGGTCCAGGATGTGGCTCTCGGTCACCGCGTGTTTTTCCGCCTGTTTGATCTCCTTGGTGATCTTTTCGCGCCGGCGGCGCACGGCTTCCAGATCCGCCAGCGCCAGTTCGGTGGCCACGATCTCGATGTCACGCACCGGATCCGGGCTGCCGGTGACATGAACGATGTCCGGATCCTCGAAGCAGCGCACAACGTGCACCAGTGCGTCCACCTCGCGGATGTGGCTCAGGAACTTGTTGCCCAGGCCTTCGCCCCGCGCCGCGCCCTTGACCAGGCCGGCGATGTCCACAAACTCGACCGTCGCCGGAATGAGCCTGCCCACCCCGGCGATGCGGGCGATTTGCTCCAGCCGCAGCTCGGGTACGGCGACGACGCCGAGGTTCGGTTCGATGGTACAGAAGGGGTAGTTTTCGGCCGGCGCCTTGTGCGACCTGATCAGGGCATTGAACAGCGTGGATTTGCCCACGTTGGGCAGTCCGATGATTCCGGCTTTGAGCATACGTGTTTCATACCCGCTGTCCGTCCCGATGAACAGCAGGAAAAGACCGCGCGACGAAACCGACGCAGCCCGTGCTGGGAACAAGCATGTTCAACCGAACCAGATCGCGGTCTCGCGGGCGACGGCTGCTTCGGAGTCGGCCGCGTGCACGAGGTTGTTGGTGGTGCGGTTTTCCGCGTCCGCCCGCGTGATCGTGTCGTTGCCCCAGTCGCCGCGGATGGTTCCCGCGGGCGCGGTCAAAGGCTCGGTGGGCCCGGTGAGCGCGCGGACCTTGGCGATGGCGTTCGGACCGGCGAGGAGAACGGCGACGAAGGGCTGGTTCTGGAGCGAACCGGTGGTGCGGCAGAAGGCGCGCTCGTTCTTGATGCGCAGTTCGGCGTAGTGCGCTTCGAGTTGGGCGAGGGTCGGCCGAACGAAGCGGCAGTTGACGATGCGCAGCCCGGCGGCCTCAAATCGCGCCAGGATGACACCGGCCAGTCGCCGTTCAAGGGCGTCCGGTTTGATCAGAATCAAGGTTGTTTGCATCGCGGCCCAAGAAGTAACCGCAGCGTTCGCCCGAAGCAAGCCGGCGCACGCGGGCCAACCGGGCTCCGGCCACGGCCGCCGGCGCGGTTCAGGCGGTTCCGCCGGGCGGCGGTGCGGCCGACGCTGACGGCGGGCGCTCGAGCCGCTTGAGGGCCAGTTCGAGTTGTTGAATCCGGCTGGAGAGACGCTCGACGGTCCGGCGCACATCGGCGGGCAGCGCCACGCATTCTTCACAATGGTGCCGCGTGGCCGGGTTGCCCTTGACGGGGTACTCGAACTTCCGGCCACAGGCGCGACAGGTGCGGGGGCGGGTGCCGGCGGGGGATTTTTCGATCATGGGCGGTTCAGCGGTTGCGTTTGCTCAAATCGCGTGCGGCGCTGGTAACCCCGCCGTCCATCAGCAACCGGCGGTCGCGCGACCGGGTTTCGCCCACGGCCGATACGCGGATGGCCGCTTCGTCGGTGACCGGGCACTCGTGCTCGCAGATGCCGCAACCGATGCACAGGCTCGGGTCCACGTAGGGCCGGCGCAGGGTGATCGGCGTGCCGTCGCGCTTGGTGATGGTGACTTCGCGCGAGTAGATCGCCTTGGGCGAGGTCGGGCATACTTCCTCGCAGACCACGCACGGGGTTTCCATGCTCCAGGGCAGGCAGCGGCCGTGGTCGTAAAAGGCCGTTCCCAGCCGCACCGGTCCCTGGTTGGCGAATTCGCCGACGCCGGTTTTCTCCTCGATCGTGATCCGCTGGATGGCGCCCGTGGGACAAACCTGGCCGCACAGAGTGCAGTTCAGTTCGCAGTAACCGAGCTTCATGTTGAGGATCGGCGTCCAGATGCCTTCCAGGCCCGACTCAAGGAAACTGGGCTGCAGGACGTTCGTCGGGCACGCCCGGATGCACTGGTCGCACTTGATGCAGCGGTCGAGGAACGCCTTCTCCTCGACCGAACCGGGCGGGCGGATGACCTTCTTGCTGTAATCCCGGTCGGACGCGCCCGATGTGCGGCCGAACGCGAACCAACCCAGACCCAGCAGGCTGCCCAGCAGCGCTCGCCGCGCCGGCACCGCGGGCGTCGCGATCTCGCGTTTCAAGGACGGCATGAACTTGAACGAGATGGCGTCCTCCGGGCAGTCCTCGATGCAGTTGAAACAGACGAAGCACTCGCTCTTGCGCAGTTGCGTGTGCGGATCGGACGCCCCTTCGCAGTTCTTCAGGCACAGGTCGCAGTCCACGCACTTGTGCGGGTCGCGGTCAATCCGCCAGAGCGCAAAAGTGGACAGCGTGCCGAGGAACGCGCCCAGCGGGCAAAGGACGCGGCAGAAGAACCGCGGGATGACCACGTTCATCCCCACCAGCACCAGGAGCAGAAAACCGATGACCCAGGCGCCGGCGTGAAAATACTGCCGCACATAGAAGCTCGAAGGCACGATCAGGTTGAGCGTCGGCAGAATGGCGGTCGTCATCGAGCGATGAAACAGACAGATCGGGTCGAGCAGGCCGATCTGGAGCGAACCGAAGATCGCCGCCACCAGCATGCCGATGAGGATGACGTATTTGACCGAGTAAAGCTTGTAATAGCGGTTCGCCTCGATGCGTTCCCGCTCCTCGGCACGGCCCCGGCCCAGCAGCCAGCCCGTGAAATGGTGCAGGATGCCGTAGGGGCAGATCCAGTTGCAGAAAATCCGGCCCAGCAGCAGCGTGGGAATGATCAGCACCAGGCTCCAGAGCAGGCCGATGTACACCGTGTGGGTGGTGATCGCCGTGGCCGCCGCCACCAGCGGGTCCAGTTCGAGAAATAGCGAAACCGGGTAGCCCTTGAGGTAGCGGAGATCGGTGATGACGACAAAGAACAGGAACAGGCCGAAAAAGAACACCTGCGAGATGCGGCGGGCGGTGCGGGCTTTCATGGCGGGGATGGACGCGTCCGGCGGCAGGTCAGGCCTGCACTTCCTTCCAAACCGTTTCCTTCCAGTTCTTGTTGCCCAGGCCGCGGTCGTGGGCTTTGTGGATGTAGGTTAGTTCCTCGAGGTCGCGTTCCATCAGGTGCGTGTAACCGTAGCTGTCCACGGCCACCATGTCGGTGCCAGCCACGACGGTCCCCATCGGCTTGACGTCGGACAGCCGGCCGCCGGTTGGGCCGTTCTTCATGAGCACGTTCATGCCGTCGAGCACGACCAGGGTCGGCTTCATCATGAGCGCGAAATCGGAGACGATGCTGTGGATGAACTGATGGAACTGGTTGCGGCGCCCGCCGAGGAGGCCGTACCAGTTCTTCATCGTCATCGAGGCGTGGCAGAGATTGTGGTCCTTGCACGGCGCGACGCCGATGACCTTGGTGGCCCGCTTGAAGGGTTCGTGGAAGAAAGTCCAGTTCTTCAGCACCTCGCCCTTGAGCTGGAGCGGCGCAAAGGAGTTCGACTCCGGATAAAGGAGGTCCAGGTTCAATTCGTCCGCCACCGCGCGCAGGCCGCTCTTGAGGAAGCATCCCGCCGGGCTGTTAATCGGGTTGTCCGCGATGAACACGCGCTTCGCCCCCGCTTCGAGCACCAGCTTCGCCACGGCCCGCAGCGCCGCCGGATGCGTCGTGGCCGCCAGCGCCGGCGGCCGGTCGAACGCCACGTTCGGCTTGATCATCACGATGTCGCCCTTGCGGATGAAGCGGGACATCCCGCCCAGCGCGCCGATGGCGGCGCGGACCGCCGTCTCGTGGTTCTGGCCGTGCGCAATGGCCAGCGACGGCAACAGCTTGTTGGGTTCGATGGCGTAGCTGGCCAGTTGCAGTCCGTGCTGCGCTTCGAAGCCCGGCACAAAATGTTTGGGCTGCCAGAGGGCGTAGCCGCCGGCGGCCGCGCCGGCGATGGCCGCGCCGGTTGCGCCGACGCGCAGCAGAAATTCGCGCCGGCTGGTGCCCTCGGGCGTTCCTTGGGCCGCGCGCCTGGGTTCATTCTCGTTTCCGTTCATAGTCATGCTTCCTCCTCCCATAGCGGCGCGTTAGTGGAGCTGGCCTTGCAGGTATTGCTCCACAAAATGGCGGGCGGCGGTCGCGTCGTCCGCGTCAAACACCCCGCCCAGCTCGCCCTCGCGCTGGTAAATCACCTTGGTGGTGCCGAAGCTCTCGGCGGCGAACAGCTTCGCCCCCGCCACCGCCGCCAGCAGCGTCACCTTGCCGCCAAACTTCCCGGAAAAATCCACATAGCTCTGCCACGCCGCCGCCGCCTCGGCCGGGGTGGTCATCATCAGGAAGAATGGCAGCCTTTTGCCCTCAAATTCATAGTTCGCCTGGAACACGTTTTTGAGGAAGGACTGGCCCAGGGCGTTCGCCTCCACGAACGCGACGCTCGTGGAAATCAAACCCTCGACCGGCAACCGCCGGCGTCCGCCCAGCCCGGTGTCGTCGGCCGGTAGCGCCTTCATCCGGTCCGCCGCGATGGCCAGGGCCAGGGTCATCGTCCCGGCGTTCTGATCGGAAGCGATGATCTGCACGTACTGCGCGCCTTGCCGGAAAAAGAAACCCATCTCCCCGGCGTAGCCGTCCGCCGCAAAGTCGAGCGACTTGCCTTTGGGATCGCGTTCCAGAGCGAACATCCCGAAGGCGTTCACGGGCGTGTCGAACCGGAACTCGAACACATCCACGAAACTGCCGACGCTGCCCTCCACCGCGAAAGAGCGGCAGCGAAGCTGCTGGAAATGGAATCCCTGGTAGGCCGGCGCCCGGCCGTCAATCTTCTCGAACAGGTTGTTCGACCCGTAAAACTCCGTGTCGCTCATCGGCTTGAGACCGGCGATGGCGAGCGTGAGCGGTTCACCCTTGATTGGGGCGCTGGGTGCCGCGGCGGCGCCTTCCTCCCCCCCTTCGGCAGGTTCGGTAGCGGTGGCGTCAGGGGCGCGTCTGGCCGCCGCTCGGGTACTCGCGGCTTCCTCCGGCCGCACGTCCACCGCCCGTACCGTCGCCGCCTTGCCTTCCACCTCGGCCACGGTGGATTTCAAGGCGTCGGTGCGGAGCGCGTAACGGTCGGGGTTGTAATGCCGGCCCTTCATCCAAATGGCGACACCGATGGCCCCGAGCAGGGCGACGATCGCCACGCTGAGGACGCGCTCGGTCGCCGACACCCGGGTGCGCAGGAACGCCTTCCGATTGCGACCGGGAGCGGAACGGGGAGTGGCGACCGACGTTGGAGCCATGCAGGGCAGGCGCAGGCTCAGGCGAAGTAGCGCTGGGCGCGCCGGATGATGTCCGGATAATCGGTGTGGAAGGCACAGGCGTCGCGCAGGGCCGCCAGGTCCACCTGGCTGGCGTCGCGCGCCGTTGCCGGCAGCGCGTGGTAAAGGTCGCGCGCGCCGGTGTGGCCGTCCTGTTCGTAGTAGGTGACGAACCGCGAGATGTCCAGCATCGCGAAGGCGGACGCGGCGGCGAACGTGTTGCAGGAAGGGCAACCCGGGCACATCGTGCGGCGGTGCGCGAGGATGGTTTCCTTCAGCACGTCGAGATGCGCGGTCTTGAGCGGCGTCTTATACGAGCGGGCGGCGGTGCTGCTGGCCTGCATCTGCTCCACGTTGTCAATCATGTTGCAGACGACGGCAATGCGCGGATCGCTCCACACGGCGTGCAGCACGGCCTGATGTGTGGTGAGTCCCAGTTTGTCGAACTCCGGCAGGCGCTTGGGAACATCATGCGTGTTGCGCATGGTCTTCATCGCGACCAGCGCAATGCCCTTGTCGTGGCAGGCGTCCAGCGCCCGGTCGAACGCGTCGCCCTTGGTGAAAAACGGCGTGTATTTGAGCATGATGATGTCCACAAACCCGCCCTCCGCCGCGGCGCTGAGATAATCGTTCAGCCGCGCGTCGTGGCAGGAGAAACCCACCATCTTCACCTTGCCCGAGCTTTTCAGTTTCTCGGCAACCCGCTTGAATTCGTCGCTCTTGGGCCATTCGAGGGAAGCCTCGCCGTATTCGCCTGGACCGATGCCATGAATGTAGAAGGCGTCGAGATACTTCGTGCCGCATCGTTCCAGGCGGCGGTCAACCATTTCCAGGAGCTGCTCCGGTCCTTTGTGGGGATGATCCTTCGAGACGAGGAAAATCTCCTTGCGGCGCTCCGGATACTTTTCCAGCCAGCCGCCGAAAAACGTCTCCGACTTGCCGTTCACATAACAGTCCGCCGTGTCGAAATAGCGGATGCCCATGGACCAGGCGATGTCGATGTACTGCGGGCTGAGGGCGCTCATCATGCCGCCCATGCAGAGGATGGTGACCTTGGGGCCGTTCTTGCCCAACTGCCGCAGCGGCAGGGGGCCGGTGTTTTCGGCGGCACTGGCCGGCGCCGCCGGGGCGGCGTCCTGGGCCATGACTGCCGGTGCGGCCGCCAGGGCCACGGGCACGGTCATGGCATTCCGGAGGAACTGGCGGCGGGAGGAGGAACCAACTATTTTTTGCATAAACACAACAAATTTTGCCCATAAGCTACCACTTGCCCAAGACCTTGCAAGGGGTAAAGCGGCAGGACGCGTTTTTCTCGTTGCGGCCACGCTGCCCCTTGCCGCTGAAAACCCTCGCAGCCTCCGACCGCGAGCGCTATCCTCTTGGCATGCGCCGTCCCGCCCTGGTGTTGATTGCCGTCGTCATCCTGGCCTGCGCCGCACGCGCCGGTGACTGGCCCCAATGGGCTGGTTCCGATGCCAAGAACATGGTCTCGCCCGAAGTGGGCCTGCCCGATTCGTTTGTGCCGGGAGAAAAGCAATCCGACGGCACGATCGACCTGGCGACCGCCCGGAACGTCAGGTGGGGAGTCAGGGTCGGCAACGCCATTTATGCCACGCCGTCCATCGCCAACGGAAGGATCTTCGTGGGCGGCATGGACCAGGCGAACGGCATCTTCGTTTGCCTGGAGGCGGCCACCGGAAAGGTCCTCTGGAAATGGCAGGCTCCCGCGAAGCAATTCCCGAAGGACATCGCCGGCTTTCACCTCGGCATCTACGAGATCCCGGCCCAGATGGGGGTGTGTTCCACGGCCGCGATCACTGGCGGCCGCGTTTACTTCGTAAGCCACCGCTTTGAGGTCGTGTGTTTGGACGTCAACGGACTGGCCGGAACGGAGGCCGGCAATGCGCGCGTCATCTGGACCTTCGACATGCAGACGAACGCCGGCGTCTTTCCCTGTGATGCGTCGAACGGCTCGCCACTGATTGACGGCGAGCTGCTTTACGTGCCGACGTCCAACGGCGTGGATCGAAATTCGTTCAGCGATCCACGAAAGGAAAAAAACCGCAAATTCCCAGCCCCGGATGCGCCCAACATTATCGCCCTCGACAAGCGCACCGGCCGGCAGGTGGCCAGCGATGACACCCACATCACCGACAACCTGCTGCATGGACAATGGTCGTCGCTCTCCTTGGGCAAGGTGGGCGGGCGGAAATTGCTGTTTTTCGGCGGCGGTGACGGCTGTTGCTACGCCTTCGCGGCGCTGGCGTCGGTGCCGGAGAAACCAGTCAAGCTAAAGACGGTGTGGTCGTACAACTGCATTCCGCCGGAATACAAGGCGGCGGCGAGTAACGACCGGATCACCCACTATTGCCTGGGCGACAAGCGGGTCAGCGGCACGCTCAACAAGGATGACGGGACGTTCATGGGCGAGAGCGAGATCATCGGCACGCCGGTCTTTTATCACAATCGCATCTACGTGGCCATTGGCCGCGATCCTGAGCATGGCCGGGGACGCGGCGCATTGCACTGCATTGACGCGACCGGGACGGGGGACATTACCCAGACGGGCCGGGTGTGGACGTACCAAGGCCTGGACCGGACCCTCTCGACGGTTTCCATCGCGGATGGCCTGCTCTATATCTGTGATGTCGGCGGGCGTCTGCACTGTGTGGATGCAGAATCGGGACAGTGCTACTGGGTTCACGAGAGTAACTCGACCGTTTGGGGATCAACGCTTGTGGCGGACGGGAAGGTTTATATGCCCTCGCCGAAGGGCTTGATCGTGCTGGCTTCTGGCAAGGAGAAAAAGATCCTCAGCCAGATCAATGTTGGGGCGACGATTGATTCCACGCCGGTCGTGTCCAACGGCACGCTCTACATCGCATCGCGCGCCGGCTGGCTTTGGGCGGTCAGTCACGGCCTGCCGCTGAATTAGAGCGGTGAGCGCCGCTGGACGACTCAGGGATGGTCACCGTGATGGCGGGGTCAGTTCCTTGGGCTGAACTCTCGTTAATGGCGGCCCCGGAATATTGTGCTCCGCGATGCCGGGGAGTTTTAGCTGCCGTAGTTGCACGAGAACGCGTGTTCTCCCCGGTCTTTTCCAATGCCCGGCCATCTCGACCTTTTCACCCCTCGCCAGGTGTACCGCCAAACGCTCCAGGATCGAATTTCGGTGAATAGTAAGAACCCTGATGCCCCTAGCGTAAGTGGGCTGCCAAGGAATTGATCCAGCGAGTACTTTTTCCGACTTTTAAACATCCTCGGGTATTTGGCCCCCAGCCATCAGCGGAAACATCAGCGGAAGCATTGCCAGGAGCGAAGTCTGTGGGCATACTGGCAGCGATGATGACGATCCGATTGAGACTGGTTCTCCTCGTCTTTGTGATCGCGGCCTGCGCTCCCAGCCTCCATTGTCAGCCCGTTCGCGCTGGCGCCGGGGGCGACCGCAGCGCCGAAGGCCCGAGACCGACCGGCGTCTCGCCTTTCCTGGACCCTCCCTATCCTCCCAGTCCCGTGATCGAGAACATCGTATGGCACTGGGGAACGCACGCGACCGCGGCGCAAGGGAGTGATTTGTGGCCGGTCGCGTGGGGGCCGGACAATCACCTCTATGCCGCGTGGGGCGATGGTGGCGGGTTCGGTGGCTCGGATTCCGATGGGCGCGTGGCAATGGGCTTTGCCCGCATCGAAGGCCGGCCGGAACACTGGCGTGGGGTCAATGTGAACGGCGGGAAAAGTCCGGAGCATCCGGCGTCTTTCCCTCAGAAAGGCAAGACTGCTGGAGTCGCTTTTGTTGATGGCGTTTTCTACGCCATGATCAATTTGCAGGACGGGACCTGGCCCAAGGTTGACCATGTACTGGCCTGGTCCACCAATAAGGGAGCCACCTGGACCAAGGCCGACTGGGTTTTTGCCAAGGGCGCAGGGACATTCCAGCCGGCGAAGTTTCTCACCTTCGGGAAAGATTACACCGGGGTGCCCGAGCCGCTTGCCGGATACGTCTATCTCTACGGGCCCAAGCAATCGGCCGACCAGGGAAGCGGCAATCGGCTCTACCTGGCCCGGGCACCCAAGAACAGACTGCGCGAACAGGCTGCCTACGAGTTTTTTCAAAAACCCGATGCGGCTGGAAAACCAGTGTGGGTGGTGGAGAGCGCCCAGGCGCAGCCGGTGTTCAGCGACCCCAATGGGGTGACGCCGGGTTCGGTCGGCTACAATCCCGGGTTGAAGCGTTTTGTGCTCACCTGCTTTCACGTCGGACCCGGTCAACTTGGCGTATTCGACGCGCCGAGTCCCTGGGGGCCTTGGACGACGGTGGCGTATTACGAGGACTGGGGCGGGATGGGCAGGGAGGGGGAGGGCCTGACCTGCGGGTTTCCAGAAAAATGGATGAGCGCCGATGGCCGGACGCTGTGGAGCATTTTCAGCGTCTATGGCGCGGGCGCGAAAAGGGGCATCAACGCCCACGACCGATTCAACCTGGTCGAAGCCACGCTTCAGCTTCGCGGGCAGGAGTCGCATGAACTCTCGGACGCCGCCATCGAGCAATACCGCAAGGGCCGGTTGGTCATCGAGGCGGCACCGGGGACGGAAGTCATGGTCGAACAGCAGCGGCATGAGTTTTGGTTTGGCGCGGCCCTGGCCAGCCAGGCATTCAACGGCAGCATGGGGCCCGAACAAAGGGAAAAGTATCTCAGCGTGTTTCTGACCAATTTCAACGCTGCGGTCACGGAGAACGCCCTGAAGTGGCACAGCATGGAATCACGCCGCGGAAACATCAATTACCGCACTGTGGAGGCCATCCTTGCCTGGACCGATCAGCATCAGATGCCATTGCGAGGGCACAACGTCTTTTGGGGTGTGCCCGACATGGTGCAGGGCTGGCTCAAACAACTCTCCGACGAAGAACTCCGGCAAACGCTCCAGGCACGAGCTCAGGATGTGGCGAAACGGTTTCGCGGCCGGTTTGCGGAATACGATCTGAACAATGAAATGTTACACGGAAATTACTACGAGCAGCGCCTGGGTCCAAACATCACGCGGGACATGGCTGCGTGGATGCGGCAGGAGGATCCAAAGGCCGTCCTCTTTTTGAATGACTACGATATTCTGACCGGCAAAATGGTTGGCGCCTATGTCTCCCAGATTCGTCAATTCCTGGATCAAGGCATTCCCGTGGGCGGCATCGGAGTGCAGGGCCACCTGCATGGAGATTCGTTCGATCCCGTCGCGCTCAAGGACGCGTTGGACCGGCTGGCCGTGTTCCATCTTCCCATCCGCGTCACTGAATTCAACTTCCCTGGACAGCGCTCAAAATACGGTCAGAGACCGGCGCAATTATCGGAGGAAGAGGAACAGGCCAAAGCCAGGGCACTCGTTGATTATTACCGGATCTGCTTCGCCCATCCGGCGGTTGAGGGGATCATGATGTGGGGTTTCTGGGAAGGTGCCAACTGGATTCCAGTCTCCTCGCTGTATCGGAGGGACTGGACACCGCTGCCTGCTGCCGAGGCCTACCGGGATTTGGTTTTCAACCAATGGTGGACTCGCTGGCAGGGCCGCACGGATGCCCACGGCCACTGCGAAGTGCGGGCGTTCTACGGCCGATACCTTATCAGCGTGCAAGGCCAGGATCGGGTGGTCAACCTGCGCAAATCCGATGGCATATTGCGGGTTTCTTTCCCGTGACGGCGGGCTGGTCGCAGAGGGCTCGCTCGTGCGTTCGCATGCATTCCCCGTTTGACTCGCCTCTCCTCGACATGCGACGCTTGCGAAGCTGATCGGTCATGAAGACGAAGGCGCTTTTGATCCGCCCAAATGTCAAAAACGAGCATGAAAATGAACAGACGCGAATTGTTAGCCGCCCTCGCCGCGAGCGGTTCCGGTCTGCTGGCCCAGGAGCCGGCTGGAGTCGAGCCATCCTTATACACTCCCAAGGCGCACCGGGTCGAGGATCGCGCGTTCCTGCACGACTTCATGGACGAGTATCCGTTCGTGGATCTGATTACGGGTTCACCGACGCTGCGGGTCACGCATATCCCGGTGATTCTGGACCGCACGGCGGGCGCTTACGGGAAGATTTGCGGGCATGTCGCGCGGCAGAATCCGCAGAGTCAGACGCTCGACGGGCGCCAGGCGGGCGTGATCGTCTTCCGCGGCCCGCATGGATACATCTCGCCGACCTGGTTTGCCGACAGGAACGTCGTGCCGACCTGGAACTTCGCCGTCGTTCACGCCACGGGCCGGCCGCGGGCGATCACCGACAAAACCAGCCTGCACGCCATGCTGGCCAGGTTGATTGCCAAATTCGAAAGCTATCAGGCCTCCGGCTACGACTTTTCGAAGCTGCCGGACAGCTATGTGGCTTCGTTGATGAGTGGCATCGTCGGATTCGAGATGGAGATCGAGTCGCTCGAAGGCAAGTTTAAGCTCGGCCAGGAACACAGCGAAGGCGACAAGCAAAGCGTGCTGGAGCATCTGCGCCAGGCGGCGCAGCGGCAGCGATCGCTCGCCGATCTCTCCGCGAGCTTTTACCAGCGCTCATCACCGAAATAAGACGAATGCGGACGAGGCGACCTGGACCAGTTTGAACCCCGGGCGCTGGGAGCGACCCGATGCTGGGCGCAAGCGGGAGTGACCGGGCACGTGTGGCCCGGCCGTCCACCACCCGCCAATAGCCCAATCCGGCAGGCACATGCTGCATCGTCCCCATTTTCTCTTTGAACATGAACGCGGAACGAGAAATTGGGGCTGCGGAGCACCGCCGGCCCTACCAGGTTGGGCCAGCGGCCGGTTGACGTCGTGGCCCGCTGGTCCACGACCGGCTTCACTGTCTTGGGTAAGCTTTTACCTCGTTTTCTGTAAACTGTTGATAAGCAATATCATTGATTTCAAGGCATGCACTTGCAAAGGCGGGACCGAATTTGATCTTGACGCCAGCTTGCCCCGGAGCATACGCTGGTATTCATGGACACCAGCACCCACAGCATTATCCGGGGTTACATCGACAAGCTTTACGCCTTTAAAGACAGCCGTGATGCCGACAGCCATCAGAGGCCGTTGATGGCGGAGATTCAGGTTGCGATTGCCATAGAGCAGTCGCAGACAGCGGAAAAAATGAAGGAGCAGATCAATACGCTCGTGACTGAGACAGTCAAGCTTACTGGACTAACGAAACACCTCCGTTGCTTCACCATCGTTCTTGTTGTGTTTGCCCTTATACAGATCGTTATAGCGGTTTTGCCGTACTGCCATTTATGAAATACACTGTATTATTGATTGTACTCCTGATTGCGGTCACGGGATGCGGAAAGCCCAAACCAAAGAGTACCAGACTACAGCCATATATTGATTTGTGCCAGAATATCCTACTCAGCTTGCCGCTTCCGCAAGATGCCGAGGTAGATGGAATGCAGAAGACATTTAGCAATTGGTATGAGGCCGTTTCGGCTGCATTTCCAAAAGGCAGTAAGGAATATAACACTATTTACCCTGTTGTTGAACAATATATGTCGTACATAGCCTGTGTTAAAATCGGTCGGGAGTCTTTAGCGGATACTGTGCGGATACTGGGTCCCACTATGACGGCCGAGGAGTTAAAGCAGAAGAGGGACGAAAGCTACGCCTCAATGTTGCAGCAGTATAATCTAACAAGGGAAAAAGCGAGGGACGCTGCGACGATTTTGGAGAAGATTCAATCCGAGGATTAGCATTCACGACCAAGCTCAGGCACGCGGGAGGAAAAACCATGAACAACCTGAATCTCAGCGACAAACCCGGATCAGCCGTCCCGCGTTGGTTAGGCGACTTACGCGGGATTTAAACGCCATCCTGATCTCCAAGGGGGTCTGCACGCCGGCCTGAAATAGATGGTCTTAGTGGTGCCTGCTTCAATCTCGCAAGCTCGGCATCAACCGTGTTCTTTTCCGTGCGGAGTCTGGCTACCACTGCCGCATGGTCAGCATCGTTCTTGGCTATGCGGTCGAGGAGGGAATCATCCGCCTCCAAATGCTGCTGCAAAATGACGAGGTGCGTCCTAATTTCATGCGGTGGTTTGTGGTCAAGAACAAACTGTTCGATTGCTTTAAGGTGTTCAGTAAGCTTCATAGTTTTGTGTGGGCTAACAGGTCAAGTTCGCTTTCTGCTGTTGTCATATCCGCTCCACCTTGCCGCCCCCCTGACACGGTGGCGAGCCTTTTCTGCCCGGGCAGGCACCAACCCAGCCAGACGCCTTTGCGCCGCCTTGACGCCCCCGGACGGGCACAAGAACACGCTTTCCGCCCAAGGCCAGCAAAGGGGGCAATTTTGCAGGAAATCCGCCCGTGTTATTATTTTTGTTCTTGTTCCGTCTCTATATTCTCGCCGTTTAAGTTGCTGCTTTTGAATGGGTTAAACATGCTTTAATAATGTAAGTGATTGATTATCAATACTTAATGAGAATAGAAATTCGTTTTTGCTGGTGTTTTTGAGGCAATTCCAACTACGGTTGGTAACTGGCAGCCGTAGTCCGGGAACAGTGTCCGGATGGGTCCATCACGAACGCCCCGGCGGGCGCGCGCCTTTCCCGGCACGCTGGGTCAACGCGTCGCCCAGTTCGCCGCGCGCCTGTTCCGCCTCGGCCTCGAGGCGGGCAACGACGTCAGCGTGTCCGGCCGCCACATCCGTCGCCTCGGAAATGTCGCTTTCGAGGTCGTAAAGCTCGGCCCGTTCCAGTTTGCGCTGCTCATAAGGCACGGGCGTTCCACCGCGACCGCCGGGCCGGCCGCCGAGCGTGCTGTAGGTGTGCGGCAGTTGCAGCTTCCACCGGCCGTCCCCCGTGACCACGGCCTGAAGCTGGTTGTTTTCGTAGTAAAACCAATAGGCGGTGTGCGGGTTCTTCGCTCCGCGTTGGCCGGAGATGATCGGCCAGACGTCGAGCCCGTCAATCGGGTGGTCGGGCAGCTTCGCCCCGATGAGCTTCGCGATGGTCGGGAACAGGTCAATGGTCATGAGCATCTGCCGGGACTCGGTGCCGGCGGGGATTTGGCCCGGCCAGCGCATGATGCACGGCTCGCGCGTGCCGCCCTCCCAGTTGGTGCCCTTGCCCTCGCGCAACGGATACGCCGACCCCGCGTGCTCGCCGTAGCTCAGCCACGGGCCGTTGTCCGACGTGAAGATGACCCAGGTGTCCTTTTCCACACCGGCCTTCCGTAACGCTTCGAGGATCTGCCCCACCGACCAGTCAATCTCCTCAATCACGTCGCCGTAAAGGCCGCGCGCCGTTTTGCCGCGGAACTTGTCGCTCACGTGGAGCGGGACATGCGGCATGTTGTGCGCCACGTACAGGAAAAACGGATGGTCCTTGTTTTGCTCAATGAAGCGGACCGCGCGCTCGGTGTACCAGGTCGTGAGCTGGTTCTGATCTTCGTGGGTGATTTGCGGGATCACGACCTTCTCGCCCTCGAACATGGTCAGTTCCGGATAGCGTTTGCGCTGCTCGGAATCGGGCGGGAGCTTGACCAGGTCCGGATGCAGCGGCCACATGTCGTTGGAGTACGGCAGGCCGAAATACGCATCGAAGCCGTGGCGCGTGGGCAGAAACTGCGGCGCGTCGCCGAGGTGCCATTTGCCGAAGATGCCGGTGGCATAGCCACGCTGCTTCACCAACTGCGCCAGGGTCATCTCGCCATCGCCGAGGCCGGTCCGGGACCGCGGGCTGAGCGCGCCGTGGATGCCGATGCGGTTCGGATAGCAACCCGTCAACAGCCCTGCGCGGGAAGCGGAGCACACCGGTTGGGCCACGTGGAAATTGCGGAAGATGCACCCCTCGGCCGCCATGCGGTCGAGGTTCGGCGTAGTGAAACCTTTCGCGCCGAACACGCCCACATCGGCATAGCCCTGGTCATCGGTGAAAACGATGACGACGTTGGGCCGATGCGCGTCGCGGGCCACGGCGGGGGCGACTGCCGCCCAGGCAACGAGGAGCGCCAGAATGCCACGTCCCACTGCCCGCAACGTGGCGGGCCGGGCAGACGGGTGCCGTCCACCGACATGATGGCACTTGTTCATGGACAGACATAGTGTCCACGAAAACCGCCCTGGCAAGTCAAAGCTGTCCGGCTCCATTGGTTCACCACGCGCAGGTCCTCCGACCTGAATTCGCCGCGGTGCGCCGCGCCGCCGGCACCCGGCGTCATTTGTCCATCTCGTACACCAGCACCTTGAAACTGCCCGGCACGATCCTCCCACGTCCACGGCCGCCGCCCGTCGCTCCCTCCGCCGGGGCTTCGTATTTGGCCGCGGCCAGGTAAATCTTGTGCGTCCGCGGATCAAGCGTCATCGTCCGGGCGCCCCGTTCGGTCTTCAGAGTCTGCACGACCGTCAGCTTGTCCGGTGTTTCTTCCTTCGCGATGGTGACGGTGCCGTCGCCGCAAGAGGCGAAGGCCAGTTGGGTGCCGGGGTCAAACGCATTGGCATCCACGCCCTGGCCGATGGGCACGGTGGCCACCACCTTGCCGCTGGTGCTGTCCATCATCGCCATCAGCTTGTTGCCGCACCCCAGGAACAGCCGATGGTGCGCCACGTCAATCGCCATGCCCGAAGCCTCTTCGCCCGGCGCGATTGGCCAACGATTCACCACTTGATGCGTCCGGGCATCAATCGCCACGACCTCGCTCTTGTCTTCGAGATTGTCATAGACCCGCCCGGCCTTGGGATCGGCGACCGCAAATTCCGGCTTGCCACCCAGCGGAATGGTGGCAACGACCTTGCCGGCCCGGGCATCAATCACCGTCGCCGATTGGCCGCGACCGTTGAACAGATAAACCTCCTGCTGTCCTGGTTCATAGAGCATCCCGTCCGGGTTCGGACCGGTGTCCACCTTCGACAGCGTTTGGAGCGTCTTGAGATCAATGATTCCCGCCTTGTTCTCCTGGCCGTTGCTGCTGAAACCCCGCTGGAGATCGGAGGCGACCGCCAGCCCGTGAACCCCCGGAGTGTCGAGGATTTGCCCGACGACCGATTCCTTGTCGAGATCAATGACGACCACCCTCGTCTGGTGGCTGACGTAAAGACGGCGACCCGCCTCGTCCACCGACAGATAATCCCAGCCGCCCTCGCCGCCCACGGGAATTTCCTTCACGAAATGGTAGGAACCATCGGCACCCTTGGTCGGCACGGTTACAATGCTCAAAAGGCCGAAGGCGATCACGCCGAGGAGGTGACGATGGCTTATTTTCATACGCGCGACAGGAATTTCATTTATTGATACCACTCAAGCTAGGTCTCCGGCGGCAGTCGCACAACGCGAAAAACAACCAAAAAAACGAAGCCGCACGGAACACGAACTGGATGGCGGCCATCATCTGTCAAGTCGAACGCCACATCGGCCATGCCCGCCCCGACATTCCGGTCACCGTTGCCAGAGCAATCGCCATAATGCTTGGCCGATTCTCACGTAGCCGCACTCTGGCGAACGCCGCCTACCAATTTCGCTGGCAAAGTGGTGATGGCGGCGGACGCCAGTTCGCCGCTACGGCCGACAAATGGGATTCGGCCCAGTTCGTGGCGGAGGTTGACGGTGGAACGCTCGCGGAACTGCGGGTGATGCAGCACGGCATAAGCGTAGTGGAAAATCTCCCGCTTTGACGAGGCGCGACCGGGCCCGGGGGTGTTGAGGCGGTCGCGTCCATCGGCCGGCGGGCCGGCGGGTGGATTGTGTCAGGCGGCGCCCCGCGCTCTGGGTTGGGAGTTGACGTGACCCGACCCCAGATCGTGGTGCCGGCTGCACGTGGACTTGGTGCGTTCAGAATGCCACACGGACGTCACGCGGGAGCGTCACGCATTTGATTTCACAGAGTGGAAGCCGGGCCAAGAAAAGCCGCTCAAGTTCTTGCTGGAGAATGTATTCCAATTGGAGCCAGTTGTCGGATTTGAACCGACGACCGACGGTTTACAAATCCGTTTTTGGCATTTCGCGACGATGACATAAACATGCGTTACAACCCTGTATTTACGGCACTAAAACGCACTTTTGGCTCTTGACCCGTTTTGCCCGAAAAGCGCACCGAAACGCACTTTCGATGTTGCAATCTGTTGCAACCTGCTTCCCGGAAGTTCGCCCTTTCCGCGGCCATTTCCGCCACGGCTCCCAGCATCCGCCAACGCGCTAAATGCCCCCCAGACGCAACGGTGACAAAAACCGCTGGTGCAACCCTCGCTCGTCTCGAATCGTCGCTCTCCGCCCGCGCCCGTGCGCAGACACCCCCGAGAATTTCACGCCCCCGCCCCGGTGCGGGCGTTTTCGCTTTCCTTGGGGCACCGTGACGCCGCCCGGCAGGGCTGGGGCTTTTGTGTGTGGTGTCGAGGCGCTTCCTGTTACCCCCGCACATGGGGCAAGGTTGCCAGGCCACGCTGGCTCACCGACTTGACCCAGTCGGCCACGAACGAGGTTGCCGACGCCGGTTCGCCGTATCCAGTATCCGAGGCAATCGCCGCGGGGCATCCGTTGCCGGCGAGCCGAGCAGGGGGCAAAGGTGCCAGGTGTGCGCCAGGAATTATTCGCTCGCAGTCGCCGGCCATTATGCGCTCGACCACTCCACCACGCCTCGTTGAGCCGGCGGATGACCATCAGGCCGTTGCCTGCTACCGCTCACGGTTCAACTCCTGGTGAATCATCTGGTTTGTCAGAAGATTGCGGAAGAGTTTCCGAAGCAGCGGTGGAGTCGCCAGCGTCAGCCGGTTGAACCTCGGTTTGTTTAACGGCGCGTTTGTTGTAGTGGATTTTTAGCGGCCCGATTAGCTCCCTTGCGTCAGGGGTGAACAAATCGTGGATCGCTTGGCCCAAGTCTTCAACATCAATCAGAATTCCCTGTCGCCGCCGAATCTCTTTCCTAATCAAACGAAGAACATCTTCCGTGAAAACCGCCTTTCCGATGGAGTCCGCGCTCAACGCCGACTGGTGTTCCCAAAATTTCTCAAGCGCTCCGACCTTCACAGAATTGCGGTGAAGGTAAGCGAGCATCTCAGCAGATTTCTCGATTGTCTCTGGCGCGAGAGACTCGGAAAAGACGGGCACGAAATCAACCCCCTCGTCAACGTCAAATGTAAGGTGGTATAATTTCCACTCGACACCGTTTGTCACCAAGACCCACCTCATATTTCCCAACGCTGCGTAAAACTCACCCTGAGCAACATGGCGCTCGCGCAACTTCTTGCCAGCGGCTTTCACCTCGACGAAGAACTTGATTATTCCGTCAATCTTGATCGCGAGATCAACGTAGTTACACTTCACCTCGAACTCGCGGGAAATTTCTCCGAGGTCATAACCGAGTACATTCTCGAAAACCTTGACGATACGTTGGAGCGTGTCCGCTTCGCTCAGGTTATTTTGTTGAGCCTCCAACAGAAGCGGCCAGTATTTTTTTAACTCGTGGGCGATGTTGATTTTCATAAATGCCATCCTACCGGCGGCGCACAGGTGGAGCAATCCCAAAAACGGACTCGGCTCTCCGGGGGCCGTCGGGGGCGGAGCTTCCGGGCCACGCTGGGGGCAAACTGGTGCGCGGAGTGGTGGCTAACGCGCCCTTGCTCCTTCCCGGCGCCGGGCCTGGCCATGTCCGCCGGCCGAATCGTGCGGCGTGGGCCGCGCCCGTGCGCAGAGACACCCAAAGGAAAGCCCGCTCGGCCGTGCCCTTGCCATTCTGAGGCACTGGCGCGGCGGCAAACTCGGGGAGTTCCTGGCGGACTGCGGCAGGATCAAATGTGGACACGCGTCACGGCGAGCGGAGGCGGTAGAAACGGGCGGGAATGTTCGTCCACCGGGGATCGCTGAAATAGGACGAACCGCCGGTCAGCGTGTTGGTTCCGACCGGAACCCATTTGGGATATTGCAGCGAAGTGTTGGCCTCCACGACGACGACCAGGTTAGTGGTTCCGGTGATGGTGAACCCGAACCGGTTCGTCCGCACGCCGAAACTGGCATCGTCGGTCGGCATCTGCGGGTTCCATAGCACCGTTGGAAGACCGCCAAACGTTGCGGCCCAGCCCGTGGTCCCCGGCGAATAATAGACGCTCGCGGGGTCACCTGAGAACACACCCGAACCAAGGCTGGGGGGGGTTCCCTGGAAATAGACTCCCGTGAGGCTGGTGCACCGCTCGAACGCCTCGCCCCCGATGCTGGTGACGTTGTTGGGGATCGTGACGCTGGTCAGGTTGGTGCAGTACCAGAACGCATAATTCCCGATGCTGGTGACGCTGCTGGGGATGATGACGCTGGTCAGGCTCCAGCAGGAGTAAAACGCATAGTCCCCGATGGTGGTAACGCTGTTCGGGATCGTGACGCTGGTCAGGCTGGTGCAAGAGTAAAACGCGCTGTCCCCGATGCTAGTGACGCTGTCGGGGATCGCGATCCCAGTCAGGCTGTTGCAGCCCTCGAACGCCCCTTCTCCGATGCTGGTGACGCTGTTGCCGAGCGTGATGGTGGTCAGCCTGGTGCAGCCAAGGAACGCCCAGGCCCCGATGCTGGTGACCGGTAGGCCATTGATCGTGGCAGGGATGGTCACTGCACCGCCGGGACCGGTGCATCCCGTGATGGTGACGGTGCCGTTCGTGGTCGTGAACTTGTACGGCACTTGCGCCGGCTGGTTCCACAAAACGGCTGGCCGCTCTGCAAAGAACGCCCCCCAGCCTGTCGTCCCCGGCGAGTAATAGACGGTCGCTTTGTTATCGTTGTAAAACACACCCAAACCAACGCCGGGGGCGTTTCCCTGAAAAAAGACTCCCGTCAGGCTGGCGCAGTTGTAGAACGCCCAGTCTTCAATGCTGGTGACGCCGTTGCCGATCATGACGCTGGTCAGGCTGGTGCAGCCTTGAAACGCCCCGTACCCGATGCTGGTGACGCCGTCTCCGATGGTGACGTTGGTCAGGCTGGTGCAGTCGCAAAACGCCTGGCTCCCGATATTGGTGACGCTGTTGGGGATCGTGTAACTTCCGGCTTTGCCTCCCGGATATTGGATGAGCGTTGTTTGGCTCTTGTCGAACAAGACCCCGTCCAAACTGCTGTAGGCGGAATTGAGCGCATCCACCGTTATCGCGGTCAGTCCGGTGCAGGAAGAAAACGCCAAATTCCCGATATTGGTGACGCTGATGGGGATCGTGACGTTGGTCAGGCTGATGCACCAGTGGAACGCCACGTCCCCAATGCTGGTGACGCTGTTCGGGATCGTGGCAACGGTCAGGCTGCGGCAGTCATCGAACGCACCCTCCCCGATGGTGGTGACGCTGTCGGGGATCGTGACGCTTGTAAGCCCGGCGCTAGCGAACACTTCGTCCCTGATGCTGGTGACGCCGTTGCCGATCGTGACGGTTGTCAGGCTGGTGCAGTCGCAAAACGCCTGGCTCCCGATATTGGTGACGCTGTTGGGAATCGTGACGCTGGTCACGCTCTGGCAGTAATAGAACGCCCCGCCCCCGATGCTGGTGACCGGCAGGCCATTGACCATGCTGGGAATGGTCACCGCCCCGCCGGGACCGGTGTATCCACTGATGCTGACCGTCCCGTTATTGACCGTGTAGCCGAACTGGGCTTGCACCGTGGCGGGCAGCATGAAAAGCAGCACCAGAGGCAGCAACTTCACGGCGCAGGCGGTTCTCAAACTCATGGGAATCTGGCTTTTCATACTTTTGGCAGGGTAGTGACAGGGTGGCAGTGGAACAAGGAAAAACCAGGCTCGAAACACCGTGCCGCGACGTGTGTGCGACCGCACTCGTCCGCTCAACCGTCCATTGTGTCACGCCAACCGTGCCATAAACTGCGATGCTGGCCGGGGACGCCAGGAAAGCCGTCTGTTGCCCCGGCTGGGCTTCGATGGTGACGGCCCGGCTCACGGCGCCGGCCTGTTCCGGGCGGTTTCGAGCAGCCGTTCCATGCTGTGCAGTTCGTCAAGTGTCATTCGCTTGAGGACCTCCTCGTCGCTGACCGTCACGTCGAATTGCAGCACCTCGGATCGAATGGGGCCGCCGTTCGCGCCTTCAATGGCCATGCGGTTCGGCTCTTCCAGACCAAGCAAGCGGTCTTTGTATTTGCAGGCCGTCATTTTCTCGGATGCGGTGGATCTCGGGTCGTTGATGATGCGCTCATAGGTGGCGAGTGAGTCACACCGGAAGTCTTCCTTTGAACGGCGCAAGCGTTCAAACATGACGGCTCTCGCGCGAGCCACAATTCTGTCAACGGTGCGCCAGTGGCAGTGCCATTTCGCGGTCAACATGCGGCGCAGTTCGCACTTGTGAAGGTTCTGACGGGCGGACAGGACGCGCACACACTCGGCAACCCGCTGGTCCACGAGCCAGTCCGGCGAGCGCCGGCCGCGGCCGACCTTGGGCTTGGCCGGGTCACGGGTAGGGATGCCCTTTATGCGCGGGGGTTTCATTGCACGTGACCACGGGATTGACGAGGATCCTTCCCGTCACGCTTGATCGTGCGGGCACTCACCCCGGTTTCCTTCGCCACCTGCTCGGCCGTGGATATTGGCTCATGTTGACCCAATTTCGTTCCAGCAGGTTTTCCCACCGCCTTCTTCCGCCGGTTGTATATCCGGCCGCGCAAGACGCTTGCCTGATCAGACGTCAGGTTGCGCCGGCCAAGCTGGTTCGCGTCAACCCAGTCCATCGCCGCGTCTTCGTCCGGCAGCTTGATCGCCACCGCACTCACGCCGGTTTTCCACGCCACAATCCCAGTTGTGGCCCGCAGAGCGCGATTGCTCGGCGGTAGGACAACGGCTGGAAACGACACCACTCCCTGATTCCAAGGAGTGGCACGCTTCTGCGAACGCGGTTGCCCGTCGTTCAGGAATCCGTTTGGTTTCCGCATACCATTTTCTTGCCCTGCCGCTGCTGGCGAGTTGCGGTCATCCTGTAAACTCAACAGGCAAGATTCTCCGGGCTTTCGCCCAATGACGGTCGTGGCTATCAATTACGATATACACCTACGCCACCCCGGCTACTGGGCGGACTCTCCAGTGGAGTTCATCCTTGCCCAAGTTCCGCTGAAGTTTCCTCCAGTCGCTGTGTTTTTTGCGAGTTCGGCACGCCCTTTTTCAGGAACGTCATGTCGGCCTTTCGGCCACTTGTTTCCGTCTAACTCGGCGCCGTTTGCATCAGCTTTCGGCGCTATTATCCGTGCTCTCCATCCCCACGGCGGGGCCGTTACGACGCGTGCCGTAACGTTGCTTTACCCAAGCCCTGACCTCCGCCAAATCGAACCGAACCGCACGCTTCGAGAGCGCGCAGTAGGGCATTCCGGCCGCCATGAAATTGTCAACGCTGCGCCGGCTCATTCCAAGTAGCTCGGCAACGTCGTTTTTGTTCCCAAAGGGCGGTAGGGCACCCGATGCCTGTTGCCTGACTGGTGCTGAGGCGAGCAGTTGCGTGTCGTTTGCGGTCTCTTTCACGCGGTCACAATGCACCAATGACCAGTCTGATTCTGCGACAAAAAGCGGCGGGGGTCGGTGTCGCAAAATCACGCGAAGAGAAGTCTTCCAAACCTCTTCTCCACGAACTTCAGGCGGCCTGTCGGGATTCTGACCAACCCGTGTCGCTCAATCGCTTTTTCAAGCGTGCGGCTGTCTTTGCCTGGTTCTGAGTTCACGTTCCCTGTCTTGGTCCATTTGAAGAGCTTCACCAGCACCGGGGTCGTTAGGCAGCACAGTGGCGGCCAGCATTCGCCGTTAATGCAGAGGCTCCTGCACCATCCATCCACAATGCACGGAACAGTGTGGTCCATGTGTTTCCAATCGGGAAGAACAGTGCGTTTGTCTGGGGACGCGAGCGCTCTGCCAAGTCTGATCAGGAACTGGTTTAGCCGCCGTTCTGATTCGGAGTCTTCCGCCATCCAAAGGGCACGGAGGAAGCCCTGTAAGCCCCGCACACCACGGGCACTACCCGCAGCTTCCACTTGAACCAGTAACATTCGCTCAACGTCGATCTCAATGTCCCCAAGCCTCGCTCCGCCATGCGCCTTTGTTGGTCTCCATCGTCTGCCCTTGACGATCAGCAGTCGCATTGCGTGCTTCTGGCTTTCGATGCACTCCATCGGAATGTCGAAGGGCGGCAACTCATTAAGGGGCAATGGCTTCTTCTTCATACAGCCTCCTCGGCCGGCAATGTCACGACGTTGGTCGCGGTTGCGGGTGTGATGGCGAACCACCGTTCCGCCGCGGCGGGCTTCACAAGCTCGCGGTAGTGGCGATGCACTACGGCGGCGCTGTTGCCCAGTTCGCCCGCCACGCGCCCGGCGTCGCCCGTCACTGCAAAGCGATAGCTGGCGTAGGAGTGTCGCAAGGCGTTCGGCTTCCACGCCACCCCCGCCGCGCTCCCGGTCGTTTGCTGGGCGTCGTAAAACTCATCATGCGTGCCCGGCCACACCTTGCCCCGTTGCGCGGCGTAGGGTGCCAGCCATGCGGCCAGATTGTCCGCAATGGGCACCACGCGCCGGCTGGCCGTCTTGGCCTTGTCCGCCCCGATGGTGATGTTACGGCCGGCCAGGTCCACGTCTTCCCAGTCCACCCGCTCGATTTCGGCGGAGCGGAGTCCGGCAAACGCGCCCAGTGCCACACAGGGCAGAAACTCCGGGTCCGCGGCGGCCAGGAGCTTGGCGATTTCCGCGGGCGTATAGATCGCCACGTCGTGGTCCGGCACTTTGAGGTTCTCCACTCCTTCAACCGGGTTGTCCACGGCATAGCCACGCGCCACCGCGAACGCAAAGAAGGCGTGCAACACCCGGCGGAAGTTCGTGTAGCTCTGCGGGGCCAACTTCTGGACATCGAGCCAGGCTTGGATCTCCGCCGTGGTGACGTTCACCGTGTCCTTGTGGAAGGCGTCGGCGAACCGGCCCAACCGGAAACGGAGGTCTTGCAGGTAGCGGGCTGAGGCGCGGCGGTGCTCCTTGATCGCCAGAAACTCAGTCACGGCGTCGGCCACGGGCTGGCGCGTGGTCTGCTTGTGGCGGTCGGCGTAGAACTTGGCGGCGGCGTGGAGATTCGGGAGGTCACCGACCAGCTTCAAACACTCCGCCACCGTGCCGGCAGTCGCGGGCAGGGAAAGGTCGAACGGGGCCAGCGTTTGGACCGCGGAGGCATAGTCGGCCGCCTGCTCGTTGGTCATGGAAGCAGCCACGACTTCGCGCTCGCTCAACTGCCGGGCGAGCCGCTGGGCGGCTTCCAACGCTTCGGCTTCGTCGGCGTAGGAGTCAAACCGGCGCTTGCCTTGGGCGTAGTTCGCCACCATGAAGGCATGATTGCCGAGGGGCGTCCGGCGGCGATAGACAGTGACGGTGACGCGGCCGAGGCTGATTTTACGGGGCCAGTGGGCCGCTGCGGCGGGTTTTCGTGATGCGTGCAACACCATGCGTGAACTGTTGCACTATCGTTGCAACTTTGCAAGTAAAATTGATTTCCGCAGCGTGGGTTTTGTGTGTAAGTCGTTGGTGGTAAACTGGAGCCAGTTGTCGGATTTGAACCGACGACCGACGGTTTACAAAACCGTTGCTCTACCACTGAGCTAAACTGGCTGCCATCCGACCCGGCGGACCGGCCCACTATGCGGCCGCCATCACCGCAACGCAATTTCTTTCCGGGTTGCAAAGAGTTCGGAAACCCAGAGGCAGGCCAGCCAGCCGTCGGACGAGTTCCTGGACCGCCACGGCCCCCTTGCGGTAGAGGACCACCGCCAGCAGCTTGCCGTCGGTCTTGACGTTCCAGAAACGGCCTTCCTTTTTGATCGCAACTTCCGTGATGACAGGTTGTTGCATGACCCGCTGTTATATCAACGGAAGGGGACTTGAACACAAAAATGTTTACAGAGCCAAAACGCGACTTGCTCGCGGAGTACACGCGGGAGCAGGCTGCCCTTAAACGCCGGCGAGCGCTGTTGTCGAGACCGCTATTTCCTTGTTCCACTTGTACTCCCTCACTACACTGCCCAACAGTATGAAAAGCCAGATTCCCACCAGTTTAAAGGCCGCCTGGACCGCAAGAATCCTGCCGCTGCTGCTGTTGTTGGCAGTGCCCGCCGCGGTACAAGCCCAGTTTCTCTACACAACCAACAACGGAACGGTCACGATCAGTCAGTACACCGGGTCTGGCGGGACGGTGATCATCCCGGACATGATCGAGGGCCTACCGGTCACCAGCATCGGGACCTTTGCGTTCGGGAACTGCGCAGGCCTGACCAGCGTCACAATTCCCAACAGCGTTGTCACTATCGCCGACAGCGCCGACTTGCGAGCGGGTCGGTGATTGATCGCCCCCAAAAGCTATGGAACGTATCGCCCCCAGCAGTTCGCTCGGAAAACTCCTCGACTGGTGCCGGCAGCAGGCGGCGACCGATCTGCACGCCCAAGCGGACCGGCGTTACGCCTTCCGGATGGACGGCAAGCTCCAGCGCATCCCGCCCGAACAATTCGCGGTGCCCACGAACGACGACATAGTGAAAATGCTGCGAGAGGCGTTCTCCAGCTCCATTTGTGACCGCATCGAAAAGCAACACGAGATGGACCTGAGCTTCTTATGCGACCGGTTGCGCTATCGCGCCAATTTCAGCAAGCAACAGGGCGCCCAGTCTTTCTCCTTCCGCGTGGTGCCGCAACGCATCCCCAAACTGGACGATCTCCAGTTGCCGGCGACGGTGGCGGACTTGGTCAACGAACCGCGCGGGCTGTTGCTGGTCACCGGCGCGGCCGGCCAAGGCAAGAGCACGACGGCCTGCGCGCTGCTCCAACGGCTCAACGAGGCGCTGGCCCTGCGCATCATCACCATCGAAGATCCCATCGAATACCTCTTCATCGAAGATCAATGCCAGTTCGAGCAACGGGAGGTGGGCGTGGACACGGCCAGCTTCGCCGAGGCCATTCGCAATGCGGTGAGGCAGGACCCCGAAGTCATCTTCATCGGAGAGATCCGGGATCGGGATACCGTCCAGACGGCCATGCTGGCCGCCGAGACCGGGCATCTGGTGCTGGCCACGCTCCACGCCGATTCCGTGCCGCAGACCCTCGATCGCATCCGCGAGCTTCATCCCGCTTCGGAGCAGGCCAACGCCAGCACGCTGCTGGCCCGGAGCGTGAACGCCATCATCTGCCAGCGGTTGGTCCCGAGCACACTTGACAAGCGAATTCCCTGTCTGGAGATTATGCGGCGCACCACCGCCACCCAGGAGGCCATCGCCCGGAACGATCTGCATCTGCTGAGCGGCATCATCGAGGCCTCCGTGAATGAAGGAATGCAAAGCTTCGATCAGCACCTGATGCAACTCTTCAAGCAGGGATCCGTGACCTTGGAAACCGCCCGGTATTACGCGAGCAACTGGAACCGGCTGGAGATGGAAATGCACGGCTACACGTCTTCCGTGCCTGGCATCCTCAAGCCTGACCGCGAACGATAAGGTTGCCAGCAACGCAGCCTTCCCCTAAACAAGGGCGCCGAAGGGGGCCGCTACTCGTCGCACGCCGGGCCGGCCGCGTCAAAGTAGATTCCTTGCCCCGGGCCACCGGCCCCGCCCGGAGGGACACCGTCACGCGCGGGGCAACGCTGCCACGGTTGTCGCGGTGCTGTTGGTTTTACCAGCCCTTGGACGGGGCAATCCCAAACCGCGGCGTCGCCAACCCCCCTTTATCGCCCGATTTTGTCACCCGGTCGCCCACGGTGGGACTTTTCGGGACGTTTCCTGACGGCATTCACCGAGGCGAAACTTGAGGGGAGCCCTATACGGGACGGTTGCAGGCGACTGGCGACGGTCCAAGGCGAAAGCCTGTCCCAAGCTTACAAAACCGTTGCTCTACCACTGAGCTAAATTGGCTGCCATCCGACCCGGCGGACCCGCCCACTATGCGGCCGCCGTCACCGCAGCGCAATTTTTTTCCGGGTTCCGAAGAGTTCGGACCAGACGTGGTCACGATCCCGGGGGGAAATCGTCGGAGAGCTACAGGCCGAGGGGCGTCCAGCGCTGACCGACACGCTGGCGCAGTGGGTGGCGGGGCGTTATGCCTTGGCGACGCGGCAGGTGGTCCAGGCCCGGGAAACGGAAGGCTGGCAGGTGTTGCGCGAATTGTGCGCGGACATCGTCGAGTTGCGCCGGGGCGGTCACTACGCGGAGCGGTTGCGACTGGAGCGCGACTAGTTGGACTTCAAGCGGCAACGGGAGGGCCATAAGACGGTGGAGGTGCTGCCATCGGTGGAAATGGTCTGAGTGGAACCGAGCTTTTTGCCAAACGAACCCAAGTTGGGGCCGGCCGCGGAGCCACCCGAATGTTCGTTCCATCATCGGAGGCGGGAGTTTCGGCGGGCTGCCGAAATCGGGATGCGGGACGCGGGCGCTCCGCCCCCCATCCGACCACCCGCATTAAAAAGTAGTCATTGTTATTATTTCTATCAATGCTGCGAATGTTGAAACAAATTTGGCCCCCGCCGGGTATGAAGGTTGTCGCGGGGGCCAGGACGGTTCCGCCGCGACCCCGGTGGCGGGAGCGCCCCGGGCGATCAGGCAAGGTCGCGGACGACCCGGGACCGGCCAGGACAACGATGAAATTGATTATGAAGCACCGACTCCCGATTTTTTCTGCGCGGCAGACCGAACGGTTTGACACCTTGATCCACCTGGCGCTGGGCTTCAGCACCGCGCTGGCGGTGGTCCTGCTGGCCCGGGAAACCATCCGGCTCGAAAACCAGGCGCCGCGCATTGCGGCCGTGCTCGACGGTACCCGGCAGGATTCGCCGACCGCCACGCCGGGGTTGGTCGTGAACACCAATCGGCCGGCCGGCGGGGCGGCACAACCCGCCGCCACCGTGCCGACATCGTCGTGAGGTCGGCGTGCTGCCGTCACGCAGGCGCCGGACGACCGGTCCGCCGACCGCAAGACCCTCCGCAACAGAATTTCAAAATCGTCGAAACCCGGCGGTGGGTTCGTGTGTCATGTTGGGAAAACTCGTTGCGGCCCGCCACCGCGGTTGAATGAGGTGGCTCAGGTGGACGTCCACAGCTTGAACGCACCGGCTGGCGCAACCGCCATCCGAGTAGCTGCGGGCGCGGACACCGACCGATGTCGTAAGCAACGATGATTTGACGAACTCGAACAATTGACGCAGTCTCACCCGCTCATGCAAGTGACCCGACTTTTCTGCACCCTGTTGGCGGCCGGCCTGGCCCCGGCGCTGCTGGCGGCCCCGGCCGCCAAACCACAGGAACTCTCGCTGGACGAATGCATTCAGATCGCGCTGCAACACAATCTGGATGTCCAGATCCAGCGGATCAACCCGGAGATTGGACGTTTCACCCTGAGCGGGGCTTATGGGGCTTACGATCCGTCCTTCACCGCCGGTTACACGCACGGTTACAACCTCTCAACCCCCTCCTTCAGTTCCGTCATCAACGCCAATGTGCCCGGTTCGCAGACCGACGGCGACAACTACAGTCTGGGCCTGGGCGGCCTGCTCCCGACCGGGACAACCTACAGCTTCAGCGGCACGGCGACCGACGCCAACGGCAACAGTTACTATACCACCGCGACGAATATTTTCGGGGTGCCGATCGCCTACGCCTCCAGCAGCGCGAGCGTCAACCTGAAACAGCCGCTGCTGAAAAATTTCTGGACGGACGGCTCGCGGCTCAACATCCAGCTCAGCAAACGCAACCTCAAGATCAACGAACTGGCGTTGCGGCTGCAGATCATGACCACGGTGACTTCCGTCGAGCAGGCCTATTACGAGCTCATCGCGGCGCAGGAAACGGTCATCGCGCAGCAGATCGGCCTGGACCTGGCCGAGCAGCTCTTGCGCGAGAACAAACGCCGGGTCGAAGTCGGCACGCTGGCGCCGCTGGACGAGAAGCAGGCCGAATCCCAGGCCGCCACCAGCCGCGCCGCGTTGATCGCCGCCAGGAATGCGGTCGTGCTCCGGCAGAATGCCCTCAAAAACCTCCTCTCGGACCGGTACGGCGACTGGAAGGATGTTGACCTGGAACCCGGCGACAAACTCAGCGAGGTGCCGCCGGTGCTCGACCGGCAGGACAGTTGGTCCAAGGGGCTGACCCTGCGGCCGGACCTGCTGCAGGCCAAACTGAGTGTGGAAAAGAATAACATCACGCTGCGGTACAACAAAAACCAGTTGTATCCGGAACTCGATGTGGTGGGCAGCTACGGACGCAACGGCACCGGCGGTCTTAACGGCAGCCTGTGGGGTTCGCTGGGGGGCATACGCGATGCCGCGGGCGAACAGTATTCCTACGGCTTCGCCCTGACCATCCCGCTGAGCAACCGGACGGCGAAGAACAACTACCGGACCGCCAAGGCCCAGGTCGAGCAGAGCTTGCTCCAACTCAAGCAACTCGAACAGACCATCATGGTGAACATCGAGAACGACATCGCCCAGGCCCGCAGCAGTTACGAACAGGTCCAGGCCACCAAGGAGGCCGTGGAATTCGCCATTGCCGCCCTCGACGCCGAGAAGAAGAAGCTCGACAACGGCAAGAGCACGAGCTTCCAGGTGTTGTCCCTGCAGAGCACGTTGACCACCTCCCGCTACAACGCCATCCGCGCTCTGGCGGACTATAACGAGGCGCTGTCCCAACTCGCGCTGGCCGAAGGCACGACCCTCGAGCGCAGTCACATCAGCCTCGAGGTCAAGTAGCGTTCCCGCCGCCGGCCAGCACCGGCCGTGGGTCCTGCACGAAATCGCCGAACATTCCTGCGAGCAGGCGGGTCGCGATGGGAAGATACTTCCCGCTGGCCGTCGCATGCACCACCTCCGCCCCGCTGCGCAGTTCGCCCCGCGCCGCGAACAGCCGGCCCCGCCGGTTCGCGATCAGTTCGCCCGTGGCCACGACTTCGCCCCCTGGGCGGACCGGCTGAAGAAACCGCACGTTCAACTCCGCGCAATAAGCGAATCGCCCGGTCCGCACGCCGCACACCCAGACCATCACTTCGTCCAGCACGGTGGAAATCAGCCCCCCGTGAACCGTCGCGGCGAACCCGACGTGCTGGGGCCGGAAGGCGAACCGCGCCGTGACCAGCCGCCCGTCGTCGTGGAAGCGCAACGCGAGCCCGCTAGGATTGCTTACGCCGCAAACGAAGCACGATTTGGATTGAGGCAGCTCGCGCATGGCGGCAGCATAACCCTGCACGGCATGAATGGGGAACCGATTTTGCCAGGAAGACTGATGGAAACTCCCCGGGCCGCCGTCTAACGATTCCATGTCCGCATCGCCCGCGAGCGTTTCGCGCATCCAGATTGACGGCAAGTTTTTCCGGCTGGGGACGGTGAAATTCTTCCCCAAGGGGGTCACCTACGGCCCCTTCCCGCCGAACTCGCTGGGCGAACCCTTTCCCGCGCCCCCACAGGCGAACCGCGATTTCGACCAGATCCGCGAACTGGGCGCGAACGTGATTCGCGTTTATGACGTGCCGCCGCGCTGGTTGCTGGACCTGGCGGCCCGGCATGGCCTCCACCTGATGGTGGATGTGCCCTGGAACCAGCAGGCCTGCTTCCTGGAATCCCCGCCGCTTCGCGAGGCGGCCCGGCAGGCCGTCCGCTCGGCCGTCCGGCAGTGCCGCGGTCACGCCGCGGTGTTCGCGTTCTGCGTCGCCAACGAAATCCCGGCGAACATCGTGCGCTGGAGCGGCGCCACGGCGGTCGCGGACTTCCTCGACGACCTGGTGGTGGTGGCGAAAGCGGCGGATCCCGAGTGCCTGTGCACCTACGGCAATTTTCCGCCCACGGAGTACCTCCAGCCGCACGCCGTGGACTTCGTTTGCTTCAACGTCTATCTCCACCAGGCAACAGCATTCAAGAACCACCTCGCCCGCCTGCAAATGCTGGCGGACACGAAACCGCTCCTGCTGGGCGAGTTTGGCATGGACTCCCGGCGCGAAGGCGAAGCGAGCCAGGCCGGGCTCCTGAGCTGGAACATCGAACTCGCCTTCCGCGGCGGGCTGGCCGGGACAATCGTGTACAGTTTCACCGATGAGTGGTTCAAGGACGGCCGGTTGGTGGAGGATTGGTGCTTCGGATTGACCACGCGCGAACGCGTGCCCAAAACGGCGTTCGCGGCCGTCCAGCAGGCTTACGCCACCGCCCCTTATTTTCCGCTGCCGCGCGCGCCCATGGTTTCCGTGGTCGTCGCCTGCTACAACGCCGAACGCACCCTGCGACCCTGCCTGGAGGCGTTGGGCCGGCTGCATTACCCACACTACGAGGTCATTTTCGTGGACGATGGTTCGACGGACCTTTCGCCGAACATCGCGGCGGAATTCCCTTCCATCCGGAGCGTGCGCCATCCTCGCAACCTGGGTCTCTCGGCGGCGCGCAACACCGGCATCGCCACCGCGCGCGGAGAAATCGTCGCCTTCACCGACGCCGATTGCCGGCCCGACGAAGACTGGCTTCTCCATCTGGTCGCCACGCTGCTGGATTCACGGTTCGCCGGCGTGGGCGGGCACAACCTGCTGCCCCCGGATGATTCCACCGTGGCGGCGGTCGTGCTCGTGTCCCCGGGCGGCCCGGCGCATGTCATGCTCGACGACCGCGTGGCGGAACACATTCCCGGTTGCAACATGGCCTTCTGGAAATGGGCGCTGGCGGAGATCGGCGGCTTCGATCCGTCGTTCCGCCTGGCCGGCGATGATGTGGATGTCTGCTGGCGGTTGCAGCAGCACGGCCACCACCTCGGGTTCAGTCCGGCGGGTTTCGTCTGGCATTACCGACGTTCCACGTTGCGGGACTATCTGCGGCAACAGCACGGCTACGGTGAAGCCGAGGCCCAGCTCGAGCGCAAACACCCGGAGTACTTCAATCCGTTGGGCAGCAGTATATGGCGGGGTCGTATCTACGCTCCGCACGCGGGCCTCGTCACCCGGCGGCCGATGATCTACCACGGTTTCTTCGGCACCAGCGGCTTCCAGTCCCTTTACACGGCCTCGCCGTCGTTCGCCCTGATGCTGCTGACCAGCCTTGAATACTACGTGCTCGTCGTGCTGCCGCTGCTGGTCCTGGCGACCGTGGTCCCGGAACTCTTGCCGGTGGGTCTGTCGGCATTGGGGGTTTCGCTGGGCATCTGTGTGCTGGCCGCCGGGCAGGCTCCCCTGCCCCGGGCGAAACAGCGCTGGTGGTCGCGCCCGCTGGTGGCCCTGCTCTTCGCGCTGCAGCCGATCGTTCGCGGCTGGGCGAGGTATCAGGGACGGCTGCGGTGGCGGCAACCGCCCCTCGCGGTGCATGAGACGCTGGACTCGATCAGCCGGGCGCAACGAGGCGAGCTCCGCGGTGAAATTCGGTATTGGGCGCCGGCCGACGTTCATCGGCGCCATTTCCTGACCCGCCTGCTGGCCCGCTTGGACGAAGAAAGCTGGCCCCACCGCGCCGATACGGGGTGGAACGCGTTTGACCTGGAAATCTACGGCAGCCGCTGGTGCAAACTCCAGGTGGTCACCGTGAGTGAATACACTGCCACCGGCGACCATGTGCTCCGCTGCCGGTTGCATCCCGCCTGGCCATTGCCCGCCCGACTGTCCATCGCGGCCCTCTCGGCCGCATCCCTCCTGCTGATCGGTCTGCTCGGTCGCGGCTGTTCCTGGCGGTGGTTGGTGCTGCTGTCGCTGCCACTGCTGGTGTGGTGGCTCCATCGCCAGCAACAACATCTCCAGCGCATCGTCGGGACCTTGCTCGACCAGCTTGCCGAAGCCTGCGGCTTGCGAATCCTGCCGGGACGCGACGACGGGCCGTCCGCCCCAGCGGACACGCGCGCAGACAGCCAGGCGGGCTAGGATCGCAAGGGCAACCGGCTGGGACGACTATCCTTCCGGGTCCACCGCGCAGGGCAGCTATGATGGCCACACCGGCTTCGGCGGCAGATTGGCTGCCGCACCGCCCTCCACGCAATTTCCCATAGGCTCGGCGTCGGCACTGCTTGGAATTGGTCGAATTCCATCCAGAACGAGGTGTGGACCGGGGCCGACGCCGGATGACAACTACGGGAGTTTGATGGTCCCACGACGGATGTTTGTTCGGACGGCACGCATTTCCGGCCCTATGGCTTGAACTATGAAGGTGAAGGCAGCATGGAAAACCACCGTGCCACATGCTCATGGTTGTCGCCTTCCGCCGTGATCTCGGCATCCAATGAAGAGCGCGGCTGCCAGCCAGGATTCCGTGGTGCCCTCAGTTTCGGGTTCGTTTGATCTTCAATGCGATGTCAATCCGGTAGGCCGGAGTGGTCAAGGTGCGGCGGCCGCCCTTATGGATCAGGTCCAGCCTGCCTAGAATCGAGCCGGTTTCGGGAGCGACCCAGTCGGCCCGGTAGTGGCCGGCAGGAAGATTGAGCACCAGCTCCTCGTGATAATCGCCCGGCACCACGGTGTAGGAACCGCCGACCTTTTCGCTGCTGTGGTGGAGGTAGAGCGCATACTGTTTCCCCGGCTCGCTGAGGGCGCGATGGTACTGCGGTGCGCTGACCCCGCTCACCAGGAAACCCTTGTCCGGGGCCATCCGGACGAAGTTGAAGCCGTCCATGAAGTGCTTCAGGTTCCCCAGCGCGCGCAGCACACGTTCGTTTTGCGGCGTTTTGCCTGCCGGGTTGGCGACGGTGAACAGCCCGTTCAGGTGGTTGAACCCGGCGCCGCCACCGACGATGAATTCCCAGGCCTCGACCCGCGAATCGGCGACTTTGTCGCCCGCATACCAGAGGGGAAAATAGCCGGTCTCGTTCAGTTCGACGGGCTTGTTGTCCTTGTACTTGAAGTCGAGCCCCTTCATCCCACCCATTTCCCCTTGGTCGTCTCCCCAAATATACTGTCCCACAATGACCGTGAAACGCGGGTCCTCAGAAAAATCGACCGGGCCGCCCAGGGGGCCGTCAACCTCCTGCGCGAGGAGGTGCTTCTTGGGAAGGCCCCGTTCGGTGCTCAAGACGACGTCAGCGAGGTGCGCAACCCAGGGGCCCGACAGGTCGAACCCGGTGCCGATGTGGCCCGGCTCATCGCAAATTTCAAGGATGACGTTGTCGAAGGAATTGGCCTCCTGCGTGAGCTTGCGGACATAGTCATCGTGGCGTGCGACGAGGCCGGCGTCCTTCAATGTCTGGGCGGCGCGCCAGTCGCAGCGGCCCGCCCCCTGAATGTTGTTATCGGCCGACAAAGGCGAGAGCGGCCAGGTATCCTCATATTGGGAGTTGAAGAAGCAGATTTCGACGATGATGCCACGGCGCCTCGCCTGGGCCAGGAAATCCTTGAACCGGGTGAAGTAGGCCGGGTCCCAGCGGTTAAGGTCGAACCGGTTGCCGCCGAGGAGATAACCGGGCGTGTCACTCCTGGCCCAGGGCACCACCAGGCTACCCGGCTTGGGGCCAAGCGTGTTGCCCGCCATGAACTTGCCCGCCGGCTCGAACATCGCGCCGGGATAGATGCGCGTGTAGTTCAGCCCGTGCGCCTGGAGGGCGTCAAAATAAGCCGCATAATCGAAATCCTTGTTGATCACCGCGCCATAATGCTCGGCGGACGTAATCAGGATGATCGGCTTGCCCCGGTAAAAGTAATAGTGGGGGTTGGCGGGGGCCACCTTGATGGGCTCCGCGACGACGGCCGTCGCGAGCAATGCGGAACATAACGGGAAGAACAGTTTGTTTGTCATAATTCGAGCCTTTCGGGATTGTTTCAGCTCAGCGGTACGTGATTTGCAGCACGGTCAGGGAAAGCCCCGGGAAACGGTGGTTAAACCGGGGAGAAGCAAGATGCAGTTTGGATTCGCGGGCCGTGATTCGTTCGGGCTCATCAAAGCTGTTCGCGGCATCCGGTTCACCGGCCCTCTGGCTGTCGGCCAGCGTCCAGACCGAGGCGGTTTTCAGGCTTGAGCCAAAAGCGGAAAAGTCCAAAGTTCGGGTTATATCTTGCAGTGTATCATTGACGGCAAAGAGGGTGACGCTATGCGAGTCGGCATTGAGGGTCGCGCTGAAGTCAGGTCCCAAGTCTGGCGGCAACCCGCCTTCAATTCGCAGCGGCTGTCTTCCTCCCCGGGTGGCGTACAACTGTTGGGCATAATAAGTAGGCGTCTTGAACAAACGATGATTGTCCGTTTGAATGATGCCGGAGCAAAAACTGTTGGCGAGGTTCGAGCGGTTGGCGATCTCGACGAAGTCGCAGTGGCGGTGCAGGAGGTTGTGGTAACGGGAACAAGCCAGGGCGTTCACCAGCGACCATAACATCGCGCGCCGCGGGCCGGCGTCGCCGGCGGTGGTGTTCCATTCGGTGACGCCGATGCGGAGGCGGCCTTCCGCGGCGTTAGCGCGGATCATCTCCGCGATGGCCGTCAGGTCGCTGTTCATCCATGCGAGATCGTGGCTGTAATGGTGCGGACAGACGAAAGCGAGAAACCCGCCGGCCGCCTTGATAACGCCGGGAGTGGGATACGAGGACATGAGGGCGATGTCGGGATCAACCGCTTTCATGGTCTGGCAAAATGCCGGCAGACGTTGCTCGTATTCCCGGCCGCCTTGTTCGTTGCCGATCTGCCAGTACTTGATTCGATAGGGCTCGGCATGGCCGTTGCGCGCCCGCCAGGCTCCCATCGGCGTGTTCGTCGCGCCGTTGAAGTACTCAACTTCCCCGGCGGCGTCCGTGGGCTGGCGACCGTTGATCCGCACACAAATCAGCGGCTCCGCTCCCACAGCGCGGCAAAACTGCACGATTTCCTCCAGCCCGGGTCCGACCGGCTGCAGCCCGCCCCAGGCGCGAAAGGGCCGGCGCCGGTCGGGATCGCCAACGGTGTCGCGCCACTCAAACTGGCCCAGACCCGGATCGTCCAGCGCGCTGCCACCAAACCGGATAATGCCCGGTTTCAGCGCGCGCACCGCCGCCACAACCTCGGGCCGCCAGCCACCGACCGTCTCGACCGGCATGAGTGACACGTTGTCCAGCCACAGAGTTCCGGGGCCGGAGAACTCGATCGTGAGCGTGGCATTCTCATCGCGCGCCTTTGGAACCAGGCGGCAACCGAACTTGTTCCAACCGCCGCCCGGCACGAATTCGCAAGCTGCATAAATGCGTGCGCCGTGGTGGAGGCGGACACGCACCGGTTGGCGCAATCCCTCCGCCTTGAACCAGCATTGAAAATCGCAGGGCTGCGTTGGGCTGACGAAAATGCCGTCCTGGGACAGGCCCGCCGTGCCGGGCGTGCCGTCCGCGACGCTGATCTTGCGGGAAACCTCCCCGCTTACCTTCGTGGTGTGGTCAAGCGAGTATTCCGCCCGGTTGACTTCGCCGCTCGGATACCACGGCTTCTCTTTGAAATCCGTTTCCTTGATGAACTCGAACTTGTAAGGGGTGAGTCCCTCGAAACTGCCGTCGTAGAGCTTTTCCGCCCACATTCCGGGGACGAGATTGCAGAGGTACTCGATGAACTGGCCATATTGCAGCGGGCTGATGCGGGCGGGAACCGCGGGCGCCCGCGTGATCCGAACCGGCCAGTCCTCCAACCGGACTTCCTGCAGCTTGAGATCGGCGAACCAGGCGGCGCCCGTGCCGGTGCCAAATCCGGCAAAAAACAAACAGAGACGGACACGGCCATCCACCGGGGCTTTGAAGAACACGCTGACCTCGGTCCAGTCCGTGTCACCCTTGAGATTCGGGCCCGTGGCAATAATGCCGCGGCCGGCGGGCTGCTGGACCTGCAACGTGCCCAGGACGCGCGCGGTGTCCGGCTGCAAGGCGCGGGTCCGCACCCAGCCGCTGAAGCGATAGGCGCGGTTGGGGGCCACGAGGATTTCCTGGCCCAACGCCGTGTCGGAGGGCGCCGTGGTTTTGATGCACAGCGAGTACCCCGTGTCGGGCGACCGGCCGGCGTCCCGGAGAACTTCCGGCTGCGCCCCGTACACCGTGAGTTCCCAACCATCCAACAACCGCTCCGAAGCAAAACGGGGGTTCGCGAGGGTCCCGCCCTCGGCGGCTTGCGAACAGACATTGCCCAAGAGACATACGCTGGCAAGCTGGGCCGCGAAGACGGGCAACCAGCCGCGGCGTTTTCCAGGCTCGATCATGCTCGATTGATCCCAGGCTCGCTCACGAAAGCAACGCTTTTTGCGCGTGTTTCTTGCGCGCGCCCATGAGCCTTTGGCAGCAAAAGAAGCCTCCCGTTCCTTTCGGACCTGATCACGGACTATGAACCGATGCAAAAGCGCGGGCTTCTCCCTCTCCGCCTTGGGGAGAGGGCCAGGGTGAGGTGCTTCTGCCCGTCGCCCCCCAGACAGCGCGGACGCAAACATCGGCAAGCACAAACAGAACATCGTCTTTACAAACTGCTTGAGCGGTTCTCGCTGCGGCCCACTGCATTTCACCATTCCTCGCTGGCGACCGGGACACTCCATGCGCGCGCCGCGTGCCAGTGAAGCCGCGTGAGCGGTGAGCGGTGGACAGTCGTTCCGTCATCCGGCAATCCGGCGTGTCGCCACGGGACGCTGGGGGCTGAATCCAGAATCGAGCCGCCACAAGCCGCCACAGAAAGCACAATGGGTTTCAGGCGACGGGTGCCAGTGAGCACAGACCGCGAGAGGCTGGTTACTGCGGTCGGCAGGCCGGGCGCCACCGTTTCGCCTGGGGCACGGCCCCATGAACTGCGTCCCCTGCGGGCGAGCGTGGCCTGTCCGTGAACACAGCCCGGCGACGGCAACATGCCAAAATCAAGAGCTCCGTCGTAAAAAGCACCATACTACGGACCGCCCCTTCATGCACCAAAAGTCAGGCCGATAATCAGCAAACAGAACAAGAAGCCACTGAACTCAGCGATGACATAAGGAAGAGGCCGGAACGCCGTAACGAACTCTCGCGCTGTGTAGCGTGCCCGCTGCATAGAAAAGCGGACTTCGCGTCCGGAGGGTTCGATGGCTGAAGACCGGCACCTGCCACCCACCTCGTCAGGAGAATGTAGATGTCGAGAAGTGAAACGACCCCGGAAGCATAAACCGAAAAGCGACCACACATCTTGTCCAGAACAACGGCATTAAAACCAACGACCGCTGCAGTGAACCAAAACTGCTCGTCTCGGTAGTTTGAATGGGTTTCGCTCACGATGTGGGTCGAGTATGGCTAACTCCAACGCTGAGGCGCAGCCGCCAGAACAACCGAAAGGACAACCATAAAACAAAACCAAACGAATGCGGACAGGCTGGCGGCTGTTGCCTCCAGAACCTTGTTAGCCATCAACATACCACCCAGAACAAATACGACTTGGGTTGAGGACTTGTTGTGGCGGGAAGAAAACACCGTAAACGCAACTTTGCCCCTCTCATGTAGAGAATTTTTGCTTTTACTAGATCGTCCGGCGATAATGGTTCTGGCGGCCAGAACTCCCCAGCGCATCGCTCGCTATCATACGATGCTGGTCCGATGGAAAGACAGTGGTGCTCGTGATCCAGAATCATTACTTCTTCCGTGGTATCCTGAGATTTGGAAGCGGTCCTATCTGGCAACTCTTGATTGTCTGTGTGCATATTTTGAAGTGGATGCGGCGTTAAAGTCTAACGCAAAGGTCAGCGACGGGAGCCGGCCGCCGATGATTTTCGATTTGTCCTGCAAGCTGAGCGGCTGGCTCCCGTTCGCTGGACCGAATTGTTGAACGCATTCTTCAAATCCTTCCATACTTGTAACGCCCGATTATCTGAGCGTTGAGGTAACGTCCCTTCGACGGAGCACTGAGCAAGGCTGTATAGACCGGTTCTGGCACTGATTGATAGAAATATCGAGATCCACTCTTGAATGCCACGTAGAGGGTCTGCGCGTTGCTGTCGTAGCAGACACCGGCAATGTCCGATGACTCCACCGGCACGAAGGTGATGCCACCCGACACGATGGGAGCGTCCGGCACGGGAGGCCGTGCCTCGGTACGAGGCATGCTGCCCAACGCATCGGACGGCCTCGCGCCCGATAGGGCATTTACGGATACCCTACCAAGGTAGTCAGTGAGAACATTCTCGAAGGACCGAGTACAGTCTGCCGCGCCGGAGACGGTGTGTGCGCACTCGTGCAGCAGCGTTCCCGCAAATGTTGAAAGCAAGCGCAGTTGCGTCCGCTTCACAATCACCGCCTTGAGATTGCTGTCCCATGCTCCTTTGGTGTCGTCTTCTGACGTGCGCATGGTTTGGGAAACCAAAATCCGTGGTATATCTCTCTGGCGGAGACCAACCAGGCCGAGTATCTGATATCGACTTTGCCATACCACGCGCTCATTCTCTGTAAACTCATTCTCTTCCACAAACTCGTACTGGAAACTTTCATTGACCGACTGAATCCACGTACGCAAAGTCTGAAACGGCGCTGCGCCTTGCTCGGCCTGTTGGTCTGCGCGCTGTTTTTCTCGGTCTGTGACCAAAACAATGTTACGGCCGTCACTCTTGATGTCCTCAACAAGTTCTGGCCGTGCCTTGATCTCTGTCTGCGAAATCACAACCACATTTAGCTTCTTGGCCAACTCGTTCAACGCTTTGTGTGAGATGTCGACCCATGTCAGTTCCTCCGGTAGCTCGCCTTCGTCCCTGCGTGCGTACGCTGAGGCAAGCGGTTCCAGAACAGGAGGCGCGTTCGAGGATTTCAGTATCTGGCGTATGCGATCCGCATACACCGACCTGCCGACATTAACCCGTTCACGATTGAGGGCTTTTCGCATGGGCTCGGTGAGACTCGTGACGTTGTACGAAAACAGGAAGGTGGGTTCGGCGTTAACCCACACACCATTGACGAACACCTCCGACCCTGCTGATGGGGCCGCAATTACCTGGCCAAAGGGTGTGGCGTCAAGAACGCGGTGTTCCCTGAAGCGGAGAAACATTCCTCTCGCCTTTTCGATGGCGGCGTCGGGTACGCCGGTAAGAATGAAGTCAGTACCGCGCGACGACTGACCTGTGGGCTCGTGCGAGATGTGAAGCGTGGTTATTCCATCGAAATTGTGCTTTGCCGCCTTGGTCAGAGTGAAGGTGCCATGTTGAGACCGGATGGCAACGCTCACGTGATGCCGATCAAGGGCGGCAAGGGCGTCTTTCAGGCCGACCCCAAACTTGCCGATCACGCCGTCTGCCCCCATCTTCTCCCGGTTTTCGTTGAGTGTGAAGTGTTCAATCCTGATGCCGCGGCCATAGTCCTGGATATGCCAGCGTCCGGCATTGTCCTTGGCGATAGTGATGGGCTCCGTCCCGCTCAGCATACACTCATCGAGGGCATTGGCTATGATCTCACGGAGTCCGTGTTCAACTTCCCAATGCTCAAGAACCGTCTCGATATTGAGGTCAAATAGAGGCATGACGCGCGAAACTCTCTGTTCTTATCGTCCGACGTTCAGCATCAGCGGCGGGAGCCAGCCGCCACTGACGCACGGATCGGGATTGACCTGAACGGCTGGCGCCCATCCGCTGAATGCTGTGGTTGGAGCTCATGATGGAGGCGTCCCTTCTTCGGCGCCTGCTAGGGTCCGTCGAGGACGAAGTCGCAGCCCGAGACAGCATCGCTCGCCTCGGCCTTGCGGATTAGCTCCACCTGGCCCTGATCCAGCGAATCGACACCTTGGGCCAATAACACCCTCTCGGCTGACGTCTGGCCCAAGCCGCCGAGATTCTCCGCCGGCGCCACTGGCACCCTGGGATCGTAAACGAGCTTGAGGACATAACGCCCGTCTTGGCGGGGCAGCGAGGCTTCCATATATCCGGCTGAGATGTCACCCTCGTCGTTCTTGACGGCTAGCCGTTTGTGGTGAAGGCCCTCGCGTTGGAGGGTCGGATGTTTCACGTAATGGAGCGTGTTCATATTGGTTCTAGCCTATGATCCAACCGTTGATTAACATGTCATTTTGACGTGATAATATGATATTGGCGGGGTTTTACCGCCCCCCCTTCTTGACCGGCGGTAATGTCCGGGTCATCATGGAATAAACACTCGTTGGAACCGGATGGACAGTCAAGCCAGAACGCCGAAGCTTTTGGATCGGGTGCGCCAGGTGATGCGGTTGCACCACTACTCCCTGCACACCGAACGGGCCGACGTGGACTGGATCAGACGCTATGTCCATTTCCATCGGATGCAACGGCGCGAAGACCTGGACGGCGGGGAGGCCAAGATCGAGGCGTTTCTGAGCGACCTGGCGGTGAACGGGCGGGTGGTCCCGGCGACTCAGAACCAAGCAATGAACGCGCTGGTCTTCCTGTACAAACACATGCTGAACGTGCCGCTGGATCAAGCGATTCAGGCGGTGCGGGCGGAGCGCGAGACGAACGTGCCGGTGGTGCTGACGCGCGGCGAGGTGGCCCAAGTCCTTCCGTTGGTCGAAGGGGTGTCGCACCTGGTGGTGAAGTTGCTGGATGACTTGGCGGGGTGAGGCCCGCGGGTCGTTGACGGAACAGAAGCGAGTCGGCGGCTCGTGCGTAGGGTGGATTTATGACAGAAGCGGTCGGAAATGGGACCGAGAAAAGTTGGAATTGGGAAGGCCAGAGGATGTCGCGGCCCAGCGGTCCGCGAGCCACCTGGCGAACAAGCAGGTACGGACGCGCTGCGCGTGAAGGGGTCTTTGTATTGGTAAGTGCCGTCAGCCCAGAACTCCGGGCCGTTCCTCTCCCCCACCAGGGCCTCGCGGTCGCGGGGGTAGCGGGCGGCTTGAGTTCCTGGCCTTGTGGATAACGCCGCGAGCGGTGCAGTTGACTTTCGGCAACCCGACGGGAATGACACCGCGCCAGCAAGGAGCATTCATGGTTTCACCTTCAACCCCGCCGCTTTCGCCAAAGCCGTCTGCCGCGTGTCGCAGGTCAGAAACTCGGTGGCCTTTAACGCCAGCGCCAGCCCGACGTGCAGCAGGTCAATGCTGCGCATGCCGAGCCTCTCCGTGTGGGTTCCCGCCAGTTCCTCGGAATGCCGGAACGTGTCGGTCCACGGGATGGGCACATGCGCCAGGATGTTGTCGGCGAGGTCGGACTCGATTCCTTGAAACGCCAGGTTGCGTTGCGCCGGCGTGATTTCGCCGCGAAAGACGCGCCGGCGAATCGCGTGCCGCAGTTCGTGGCGATGCAGGGGGGTGAACGGGAGCGGTTCCCGGGCCTTCTGGAGCCACAGCAACACCTTCGGGGAATCGGCATGTGGGGTGTAAACCCGGGCCAGGAAACTCGTGTCGGCGTAGGCGGGCATACTGGAAGGTTGAAGGTTGAGAGTTGAGGGTTGAGGGAATTGCGCGCCCCCGATTCTCTCCCTCGTAGCCAGGGCGGCGGGTGGGCAGGCGCGGCATCAGTACGGCCGGGATTCACGTTCTTCCACGACCACATCGCCCGGCAACACGACGTCGCCGTAGATGCGTTGGAGCCGCGCGGCGAAGTCGGGACGCTGCTTCGGTCGGGGGGACTTCGAGGCCGGTGGCGGAGCGAGCAGCGCGATGATTCTGCCACGTTTGCTGATGGCCACCGGCTCGCCCTGTTCCACCCAGGCAAAGACACTGCCAAAATCGTGCCGCAGTTTCCGCAAGGTCGCCGTCTTCATGTGCAACAAGTATGTTTAACTTCGTGCGGAAGTCAATCGGGCAAATCTCTCCCCCGCGCAGACATGCGTGGCGGGGTCGGTCCGTAGTATCGTGCTTTGACGACTCTGCACTTGATTCTGGCTTGGTACCATCGGCCGGGCTGCGTTCACGGATCGGCCACGCCATACGCGGGCTTTTTTTCGCGAATCTTTTTCGAGGCGGCTAGAGCAGCGGCAGCGCCGGCCACGGCAGAAATCTCCGGCAGTTGAGGGCCGCTGCTGGCCACTCAACTCTCATCCATCATCCGCCTCACGCCACCGCCACCACCGGTTGCGCCGGGAAATCCACCTGTGCCGCCGCCGCCGGTTCGACGCCGCTCAAGGACGACCGGAACCACCGGGTTTGGGCGTGTTCCCGGAGCCAGCCGGCACGGCTGGACCCGCCCCGGCGGCCTGGGCGCGGATGAGGGCGTGCCAGCTTCGTTCGAACGCCGGCAAGCCACCGGGCCAGTGCCCGTTCAGGTAATCCGTAAAGGCCCGATCCAAGGCGTCTCCTTCCTCGGGGTGGTTGGTGTCGAGCCATGTCGTCACCAGCGTCATGGCGGCAGGCTGGACACACAGGAAGTAGAAGAGCGAATAGCTCATGGTATAGGCCACGGTGCGATCACCGCCGCCCAACTCGTCCCAGGCCGCGTAGCTCCCCGCGTCCAGGAGACGCTCGAGCGACGGCAGCTTCTGTTGGTCCAGCCAGCGCGCCAGCAGTCCCCAGCGCTGTCCCTCCTCCTGCCGTCTCATTTTGAAGCGGCCCGCCGCCGGCGTGCCCAGCAATTCGGCGCTGCCCTCCTTGAACCAGAGCGGGCCCGCCCCCACGAATCCTGCGGTCACGGCATGCGCCGATTCGTGCAACACCACCGCCATGAAATCGTTTGTCCGCTGCTCCCGCCAGACTTCAACCACCGACTCCGCGGACAGCAGCTTGAACTCCGGGGTCTGCTGCCAGCGCTGTTGCGAACGCGTGTACCCGGCCATGCTGGCGTCCGACTGCCCAGCAAGCTTCGCCCGGGCCGCGTATTCCGCCCGCGTCCGGCTGATGTGATAGGTGATCTTGAAATCGGCGGGGAGTGACCGATGGAACAAGGTCTGGTGCGCCTTGATAAGCCGCCCCAGTTCGGCCCACACGATCTGGACTTCGTTGGTGGGGAGCGGACAGCCGGGTCCTTCGAACCGGATCTCAAACGCCTGGGTCGCGCAGGCCCAGGCGCTCGCCAGGCAGGCGAGCATCCACAGCACGCCGCGCCGCCAGCCGCGAATTCCACGCCGGCACCGGGGAACTGCCACGCCCGCGCAACCTTGGCCTTCCTTCGCTGTCATCCAGCCAATGTTTGTCATCTGTGATTTCGGTTAAGCCCACTCCACCCATCCCCGCGGAGCGCAAAATGAGGCCGGCCCAACTCCGGGGCAATGTCGCCCACTTATGGGAAGATGAACAGGGCTGGTTGGCCGGCTGGTTGCACTTCGGGCTCTGAGTCGGCACGCGGAAAGGGTCTCGTCTCCCGGTCGCGAGTTGCACCCGCGGCCAAACGTGGCTGTCGCCGGGCCAAGTGAACGCAAGGTGAAAGCCGGGGTGACGCGCATAGAGGCGGGATCGCACCGGCAACGCCGGTTTCGGCGGGACCGGCAAATCGTCCGCTCGCCGGCCAATTCGAGGCAGCGGGACCGGCCCCCCACCCAGGCGCGGGCCCTCATGCCGACGGCAAAGTAAAACGGAAGGTGGCGCCCTGCCCCGGCGCGCTTTCGACGCCCACTTCGCCCTCATGGGTCTGGACGATGTGCTTCACGATGGCCAGTCCAAGCCCCGTACCACCCTGCTCGCGCGAGCGCGCCTTGTCCGCGCGATAGAATCGCTCGAAGAGCCGCTCCTGCGCGGCGGGCGGAATGCCGGCCCCCTCGTTGTGGACCCACAGCGCCACCTGTCGCTCGGCGGCGGGCCCGCCACCGATCGTCACCGGCGTGCCGGCGTTGCCGTATTTGATCGCGTTGTCCACCAGGTTGAACAACACCTGTTGCACGCGGTCGGCGTCGGCGCGGGCGACCAGGCCGGCGGGGATTTGGTTGTCCAGCCTGACCTGCCGGGCGGCGGCGCGCGAAGCGAGATCCTCGACCACCCGCGCGGCGACCGGGCGCAACTCGACCTCGTGGAGGTTCAACGCCAACTGGCCGGATTCGAGTTGCGAAATGGTCAGCAGGTCCTCGATCAGATAAGTCAGCCGGTCCGTGTGCTTGGCGATGGTCTGGAGGAAGCGCAGTGACACCGCCGGATCGTCCCGGGCGCCGTCAATCAGGGTTTCGACGTACCCCTTGATCATCGAAAGCGGCGTGCGGAGTTCGTGACTGACATTGGCGACAAATTCCTGGCGGGTGTTTTCCAGTTGCTTGAGCCGGGTCAGGTCGTGAAAAACGAGAATCATCCCCTGCCCGCGGCCCTTCGCATCCAGAATGGCGGCCGCGTTCACCTGCAGGCAACGACGGTCGAGACCAGGCAGGTCGAGCTCATGACCGAGCACCTGGCCCAGGGCCCGGGCGCGACTGACCAGCTCGTGGAGTTCCTTGAGCCGGACCGCTTCGAGGATCGTGCGGCCGGTTACGTCTTGGTTGACGCCAAAGAGGTGTTCGAAGGTGCGGTTGACGAGCTGGATGCGGCCGGTTTCATCGAGCAGGAGCACGCCCTCGACCATGCTGTTGAAGAGGGTTTCGCGCTGGGCGTTCGCCTCGGCATTGGTCCGCGTCAGTTGCTCACGCAGGGAATCATTTTCGGCGCGTTGGGTCTCGAGGGTGCGCACGGCCTCCCGGCGGCGGGAAGCCTCGCGCCGCCACAGGCCAAAGCCAAGGGCCGCCGCGGCGAGGGCGACGAACGCGAAGAGGGTCATGAAGCGGGGGCCGGCCGGCGCACTCAGGCCTCGGCGAAGCGGTAGCCGACCCCGCGCACGGTATCGAGAAAGCGTGAGGCCCGGCCCAGTTTCTCGCGCAACCGTCGCATGTGCGTGTCCACCGTGCGCGTGTCGATCAGGTTGTCGTACTGCCAGACATCCCGCAGCAGGCGCTCGCGCGACTGCACCCGGCCCCGGCGCTGAGCCAGGACAGTGAGGAGCTTGAATTCGGTCGCGGTCAAGTCCACCGCCCGGCCACTGACGCTGACAAGATGGCGCGGGACGTCAATCAGGAGGTCGCCCACCTGAACGCGATCGGCCGGCTCGTCGGGCTCGGTGCGGCGGCGGAGGAGGTTCTTCACGCGCAACACCAGTTCGCGCGGACTGAACGGCTTGGTGACGTAATCGTCGGCGCCGAGCTCGAGGCCGAGCACGCGGTCCAGTTCCGCCGCCTTGGCGGTCAGCATGATGATGGGGACTGCGGAGGTGGCCGGGTCACGGCGCAGGATTTTGCAGACCTCGAGCCCGTCCACCTCGGGCAGCATGAGGTCGAGGAGGATCAGGTCCGGGGCGAAGGTGCGGGCCTTCTTCAGGGCCTCGTCGCCGTTGCCCGCCGTGATCACGTCAAAACCGGCGCCACGGAGATTGAATTCCACCAGTTCGACGGCATCCGGTTCGTCGTCCACCACCAGGATTTTAGATTTCATCCGGGCTTTGGTTATCACGCCCGGATGATGAAGCAGCAACGCCCAAGTTACAAGCGCGTTACATTTTGGGTAGTATCCTGATTTGGTGGGGCGAGGCTCCGACGAGCCGGAAGGAAGTTCAGAGTTTCAAGTTTCAAGTTTGAAGTGTTCAGCCCCACCAGAGAATTGCGAATTGCGAATTGCGAATTGCGAGCTTCGAGTGTCGAATTCGTGAGGGTTTGTGAGGTCGGGGGGGAGGTTTGCCGCGACCCTGCTCCGGCCCCTCAACTCTCAACTCACCACCCTCTCAACCTTCCCGCCGGCTCGCGAGGACGCTCGCCCCACCGGGCAAGGCAAGTTCGGACGCTGCTACGTTTTGCCGGAGGCCGGGCCGACGGCGGACCGGGTCCGAAAACTGGCCCAATACGGGTCGGGCAAGAGGCCCAGGCCGATCAGCGCGAGCTGACTGGCAATGAAGATCATCAGCCACACGAATGCCGATTGCATGAAGCCGTAGGAGTGGAGCCCCACGCCGAGCATGTTGACGCCGAACCAGGAGAAGGCGGTCACGATGTTGCCGAACAGGGCGAGGTTCATCAGGCCCCGCTCGCGCACGAGCCCACCCCAGCGCGCGTGCAGGATCACCGCGTTCCAGAGCACGATCAGGAGCGCGCCGTTCTCCTTGGGATCCCAGCCCCAGAAGCGGCCCCAGGACTGGTCGGCCCAAATGCCGCCCAGAATCGTGCCGACAAAGCTGAACAGCGTCGCGAAACAGACAATGCCATAAACCATCCGCGCCAGTGAGCGCGCCGTCGTCGCGCTCAACGACCGCGTGAAGAAGCCACGCACGACGTAGAGCGCCGCGAGAAAGCCGGCGACGAACATGGCCGAATAGCCCAGCGTTACGGTGAGCACGTGCGTGGTAAGCCAGAAGTTGCTGTCCAAGACGGCCCGCATCATCTCCATGGTGTCGCCGTCGAAGGCCAGGTTGTGCGCGATGATCTGCGTGACAAAACCGACCGCGGAAGCCATCACCAGGCCGATGCCGTCGCGGTAGAACCGCTCGAGCAACAACCCGAGGATCACCGCGCCCCAGCCAACGAAGACCGCGGAAGAATAGAGGTTCGTCACCGGCGGGCGGCCCTGGAGGATCACGCGGAAGGCCAGGCCGGCGGTGTGCAGCAGAAACGCCAGGAACAGGAGCCAGAACGCAGTCCGGTTCAACAGCCGGAACGCGCCAAACCACGAGGCCCAGCCGAGCAGGAAGACCACGAGATACAGCGTCGTGCTCTTGATGAATGGCTGCCAGTAGTTGAAAACAAATTCGCAGCGACCCTGCCGCAGTTCGGTCCCGAACCCGCCAGCGAGCGAGCCTTGGTACTCGGCCGCCGCCCGGTTGAATTCGGCCGGTTGGTTCTGCCGGTACGCAGTGACCATGGCCGCATAGCTCAGGGCGGCGGGTGGCACCTGGCCGGTCTGGAGCCCCGCGAGCAGGGCGGTTCCAATGTTCGACCAATCATCCCGGCGCATCTCCGGATGGGTGGGTGGAATGATGAGCGGATAGGCCTCCTCGGCCAGCGCCTGGAAGCGTTGGACCCACTCGGCCAGATGGCGCATGGCGGCTTCATCGAAGGGCTTGCCCTGTTCACGCGCGGTGGAGGCCGCCAAACCGGGTCCCAACGCCTGCTGATAGGCCAGTAGTTCCGCGCGGAAATCATCCGTGCCCTCGGGACGGAAGCTGTTCTTGAGACGCTGGTAGATGATCAGCCCGCTGCCGAGCTTGAGCACCGCTTTCTCGAAGGTGCTCCGGTTAGGGGGCTCGATGTTTTCGGCGCGCCGGGCCTGCTTGTCAACCTCCGCCAGTTGCGGCTCGAGTTCGGCATACGACATGTAGGGCGTGCCCTCCGGCGGCAGGCGCAGCAGCCCGCGCAGTTCCGGATGGTCCACCCGGAAGATGCGGAGCTGGTCGGCCTGCTCGGGCTTCATTGCGAGCGCCAGCAGCCAGTCGGTGGCGGACAGGCTGCCGCCGTTGGTTAGGGCGACCGACTGCCGGCCGCGGAGGACGAGCAGCGAATTGCGGGCCACGGAATCGATCGGCTGCACGCGCCCGTTCAAAAGCACCGGCAGGCGGCCGAAGGCGGCGGTGTCGAACGCGCTCCGGGCCGGCGGCGGCCGCAGTCCGGCCAGGACCCACGCCGCGGCGAGCGCCACCACCAGCCCGGCCACCCAGGGGGTCGTCAACAGTTTTTTCATGGTCCAACGTGCCTGCGCCCGCAGTCTTTGGCAACAGGCGACCTCATAATCATCATCACGTTATGCAGCGGGTTTCCTGCGTTTCACAAAACCGACCAGATGGATGAGGAACTGGACCAGCAGCCCGGCAAAGATGAGGGCACAGGAAAAATACGGGGTCAGCCAGCCGGGGTTGCGGACGACCTGGAGCACGGAGGCGCGCTCCGGCGACTCGGCCATCATCTGGTATTGGTAAAAAGTGAGGCCGCCGTAGCGGAGCGGATTGTTCATGCGGATCAAAACCTCGCGGTCCTCGCGGGTGTCGGGCCGCCGCAGTCGCACCCGGCTGGAGAAGTTTTTCGGAATGTCCGTCCCCGGATAAATGTCGTGTCGCGCTTCGAGGAGGGTCAGGCTGAAATTCTGTTCGTGACGCGCCGGTCGCAGGCCGAGGGTGTATTGGCGGTTGCCGGCGGTGAAGGATTGGGGCGCACCCAGCAGCGTCGAAACCAGCCAGGTGCCCAGCGAAGCCCCCGGACCGGTCAGCTCGATGACCGCGCTGGGATGGTTCCGGTCATCCGTGCCGGTGGCCGGCGGCCGGGGCAAAAGATGCAGGCCATTGCCGAAACCCTGGTTGACCGAGATGGGCAGTGATCCCATGACTGCGTTGGTGAACAGGTTGCTGTTCGGCCAGGCGGCTTTCACCCGCAGCGTGAACGGCATCCCCGGCAACGGGACCTCCCGACCGGGAACCAAAAACCTCTCGGGGATGGCAGTGACCTGGTCGCTGGCGGGATCGGTGGTGTCGGTGATCGCCAGCTCATTGAAGCGCATGTCCTCGGAGTAGTTCTTGGTTTCACCGGTGGCCAGGCGCATGGTGCTTTCGACTTGGAGGAGGTCGGTAGCAAGCTGACCGAGCAGGAGGAGGATCAGCCCCGAGTGGATCATCAACAGGCCGCTCTTGTTCCAACGCAAGCCGAAGCGCTTGAAGTGAGCGATCAGCAGGTTGACCACCAGCACACCGCCGATGAGATAACCACCGGGCAGCACGGGCACACGCAGCCCGGTACCGGGCACGGTCCAGCGGACGAACAAGCTGCGAAAGTAATTCGCCTGGACGGCATAGATGCCCTGGTCCACCTGGGCCATGGTACCGACGAACACCAGCAGGAGGGCGAAGACCAGGCAGACCACCGTCAGCCGCAGCGACGCGAGGAACCGGACGGTGCGATCAAGGAGCATATTTCACGCTTTGAACGAACTGGACGAAGGCCTCTTTCGCACGGCCCACCGCCGCCTCGCCGCCGGTGAGCTTGTAGAACCAGGTGCCGCCGCCGCGCCCGACAAAGGCCGCCACCAGCCGGTTTTCTTTCTCCGGGTTGGCCACGTCCACGAGGAAGGAGCCGGCGTCCGCGCCGGGCAGCGGGGTGAGCAGTTTCGCCAGCTCGGCCTCCGTCACCGGGGGTAGCCCGATCTGGCCACGCCAGCGGTTCACATTGGGCAGCGGCCCGCCCCCGGTCCCCGGCAGCGTGACCACGGTGATTTCCGCGGGTCCGTCCGCGCCCGCGGCGAGGAACTTGGCCAGTTGCATCGGGCCGGGTGTCGTCTCCTGCCATCCCGCCGGCACGGTCCAGGATGGTCTGGCCGCCGAGGTGGCCGGACTCATCACCGGACCGGGAACTGCCGGGACCGGACCAGCGACCGCCGGCGCGGCCGGGGCCGCCGCCGCTGCGAAGACGATGTCCTTCAGGAAGGCAACGAAAGCCGGTTTTTGGGCGGCCACGAGCTTGTCGTCCCCGGTCATCTTGAAAAACCAGGCGGTGTCGCCGCGATGCAAGATGGCCGCGAGCAGGCGCGTCGGCTTGCCCGCACCAGGCGATGTGCCAACGAAATCAAAAAGCCGGGCGGGGCTGCCGGCAATCGCCACCGCCTCGGCAATCTTGTCCATCGGCTCGTGATCCAGCGGCGGGAGACCGACCTGGCCGCGCCAGCGGTTGGCGTTCTCGAAGTCGCCCCCGCCGGTGCCGGCCAGGGGAATGATGCTGACCTCGGCGCGTTCGCCGGCATCGCCGGCGATTGCGAAGGAGCCGACGCGCATGGATCCCGGTGGCAGTTCCTGCCAGCCGGCGGGCAGCCGCCAATGCGGGGTGCCCGGGCCAGCGGCATCCTCGGGCGCCATCACCGGCGCGTCACCCGCGTTCTTCGCGGCACGGTAAGAGCGGACCTCGCTGCGGTCGCACCCGGTCCATGCCAGCAGCGCAACCACCGCGGCCAGGGACGCCGCCGGAAGCCGTCTATGTTGATAAGAAAACACCGCTTACGATTAGGTCATCAACCGGATTTTGGCAACTCATTGTGCAAGCGCGGTGGGGAGGAGTTCCGCCGCGGGGCATCACGCGGATGCCCTTTCCGTTTGCTAAAAGGGGCGTTCTTTGGCAATTACTTCCGCCGATATGAGATTATTGGTCCCCGTCGGTCTGGTCGCCGCCCTTGTCGTGGGCAGCCAGGTCTGGCAGTCCGCTGCGGCTCCGACGACCGCGTCTGCCCCGGTGCCGTTGTTGTCCTGGCACTTCGCCGGCACACAAGCGCTGGAAGGAGGTACGAACGGCCTGGCGCTGCGGGAAATCCTGGCCCAGACCTCAACCCGGCAGGTGATTGAAGCAAGTGTGGAGCGCCTGGCGAGGACGCCAGACCGGCTGTTTGCCGCCGAACTGCGGACCAGCCATCCCGTCCCCGCCACCCTGATTCGCCCGCTGCTCGACGATGCGATGCGCAGCGAATCGTGGGGGGCATTGCGCGGCGCGGGCAATCGGGTGACGGAACTGACGCTGGCGGCGCGGCTGGATGAGACGGCTTCGGCTCGCTGGGAGAAGAACTGGCAGGCGGCGGTGGCTGCCTTTGGCGCCCCCAAACCCGTCGCCCTCCGCGGCAAGCCGGGCACCGGCTGGGAAGCGCGATGGGCCGGCGGTTCCACAGTGTCCCGCTTTTTCCGCGATGGCAAGGAGAGCTTCATCAGCCTGGGCCGGGCACCGCTGCAAACGGACACGGCGGTCGTCAATCGAGTCCGATCAGAAGCCCGTGGGGGCAAGGACTGGCTGACGGTCGAAGCGAACCTGGCGGGACTGGCGGGCCTCTTGAACGTGGCCGCAACACCCGACTGGCCGCAGGTTCGGCTGAGTGTCGCCGGCAAGGGACCGCATCTGCGTTCGCAGGCACAGTTTACATTCCCGGCACCGCTGAATCTGAAGCTCGATCCGTGGCGGGTGCCGACGAACACGATTTCGGACCCGATTGTCAGCTTCACGGCGGCGCGCGGATTGCAGGGCTGGCTGGCGGCGAGGCCCGAGATCCAGCGGCTGGGTGCACCGGCACCGAACCAGGCCTTCGGCTGGGCCCTGGCCCAAATCCCATTTGCCACGTTCTTCGCCTGGCCCTGGCCCGGGGCAAGCAACCAGCTCCCAGCCCTGGCCACCCATCTGCCGGCGGTGGCCACGAACTGGTTCCCGCATGCCAACGCCGGTCAGATCACCTACGAAACGAATCTCCACCGCGCCGCGTGGCTAAGGCTGCCGATCATCGTGCCGTTTATCACCCCGGCCGACCCGCCCGAGGAGGATTTTGTGCTGGCGGGGGTGTTTCCGATCGCAGCACGTCACCGGCCGGTGCCGCCGGAACTGATCACCCAACTGGCGGCGCCCGCCAGTCTGGTTTACTACGACTGGGAGATCACCGAGGAGCGATTGGCTGGCTGGCGAAATCTGGCGGCGATCTACGGGATGTTGTCAGGCTATGAACCGCCGCCAACCAACAGTCCGGCGCTGCTCTGGCTGGCGGACACGAATGTGACCCGTTTTCTGGGCAACTCGGTCACCACGGTGTCCGTGGTTTCGCCCAAGGAGTTGCTCGCGACCCGCACGTCCTCCGCCGGTCTGACCGGCTTCGAGCTCACGCTGCTCCGCCGGTGGCTGGACGATCCGGAGTTTCCGAAGTTGAGCGAACCGCCTTCGGTCTTTGCCCGTCACCGTCGGAGCCGTCCGCCGGGCGCGACTCCGCCCGCGGTGCAAGCTCCCCCAGCAGCGATCCGGGCGGCCCCGCCGCGAGTGACTCCCAAACCGACCGCCCCGTAATCCGCTTATGCTGAAACTGGGTGTGAACATTGACCACGTGGCCACGCTCCGTGAGGCCCGCTACCGCGGCCGCGGCTTCGGTGAACCGGACCCGGTTGAAGCGGCCCGGATTTGCGAGGCGGCCGGCGCGCACGGCATCACCGCGCACCTCCGTGAGGACCGTCGCCACATTCAGGACCGCGACATCCACAAGCTGCGGGAGATCGTCACCACCCGCCTCAATTTGGAGATGGCGAACGTGCCTGAAATTGTGGCCATGGCGCTGGCGCTCAAGCCGGACATCGTCTGCATGGTGCCGGAACGACGGCAGGAGGTGACGACCGAAGGCGGCCTCGAGGTGGCCGCCAGCCTGGCGGCGCTCACCGCCACCCGCCAGCGGCTCAACGACGCCGGCATCGAGGTCAGTTTCTTCATCGCGCCGGACGCGGCCCAGGTGGCGGCGGCTGCGAAAGCCGGCCCGCAGTTCATCGAATTGCATACCGGGGCGTTCGCGGAGCACTTTTCCGAGCCCGCCCAGCGCGAGGCCGAGCTGCGACGGTTGGCGGCCGCCGCGCGCCAGGCCCATGATCTGGGGTTGCGCGTCAACGCCGGGCACGGGCTCAATTACACGAACCTGACGTTTCTCCGGCGCGTGCCGCATCTGGTCGAGTTGAACATCGGCCACAGCATCATCAGCCGCGCGGTAAGCGCCGGTCTGCCCGCCGCCGTCCGCGAGATGCTCGCCCTGCTGCAGCAATATCCCGCAGGAGACTCGTGATTCTGGGCCTCGGCATTGACCTGATCGAAGTCGAACGGATCCGCGCTTCGCACGAACGGTTTGGGGAACGTTTCCTGAACCGGATTCTGCGGCCGGATGAAATCGCCTACTGCCTTGCCTTCAACCAGCCGGCCCCGCACCTGGCGGCACGGTTTGCGGCCAAGGAGGCGATCTCGAAAGCGTTTGGCACCGGGATTGGCGCCGAAATTGGCTGGCTCGACCTGGAAGTGGGCCGGCATGAGTCAGGTCAGCCGTATGTGATCCTCCATGACCGGGGGCGGGATCTGCTGGCGCAGCGTGGCGGCGGGCAAATCCACCTCAGCCTCAGCCACACGCTCCAGCACGCCTGCGCGGTGGCCGTGATCGAAGCCGGCGGCTGAGCCCTCCGCGAAGGTGCGGCCGCTCAATTCCCCGAGGTCCACGTCAGCTCGAGGACGCCGCTGGAAAGCCCGGCGCCCGATATGCCCAGCAGGTTGACACAGCCGTTGAGGCGGTAGAACTGCGGTGTGGCGGGCGCCTGCAACGTAATCGTCTTCGCCGATGAATCCACCGTTGCATTGGTCACCACCATGAACGGTCCGTTCACGGCATCCGCCGCCTCCAATATCGGCACCGCCTCCCGGCCGTCGTACTGGGTGATGATGTTCTTTATCCAGCTCAGGCGACTGGCGACGCGCGTAGCGTAAAAAGCCGACGGCCCGTTGCCAGCCACCAGCCAATCCGTCCCGGATTCCTCGTAGAAACCGCTCTGCTCGAACAAGGCGGCATAAAAACCGGGGCCGCTTGCGACATAGTTGAACGGGCCGTCCACGGCGAAGTTGATTCCGGCGAGAGCCCAACCAGACGAACCCTGCATAAAAACGGCTCCGCCCGAATCCCCGGTCGCCAACGCCGCCACGTTCGCGCCGCCGTTCGGATCGAACAGCACCTTGAGCAAATCCGACCCGTTCCCCGAGTCCTTGATGAAGCCGCCAACCGTGTTGTATCCCCACCGCAACCGCTTGTCGGTCTCGCCCCACGCCCAACCCCGCAGCGTCACCTGGCCGTTGTTCGTAACCGTGACTTCGCCCCCCCGGGTCCGGCCGCGACCGAACACGACACACGGACGGTAAATCTCGAGCGGAACCCCCGTATAGAGCGGCGCAAAGCGCGGGAACGTGCCGCACACCTGCCAGATCATCAGGTCGCTGATCGGGTCCGGGAACGCCGCCACCGCGCGATGGTCCGTGCCGTTGTAGGAGAAAACGTCGCCGACGCTTCCGCCGACATGCTGGGCGGTAAGAAACAGGTTGGTGCCAATGGGCGTGCCGCCGAACCCATGCCAGTTGCCCTGCCATTGCCAGCCACTGTTGGTCAGGCTGCCGGTGGGTGGCGTCGCGTTGTAGTTCGTGTCGCCGCTCGCATAGAAGATCATCGCCGCCGCCCGCGGGGCGGAGAACCCCAGCAGCACGGCCAGCACCCATCTGCAGAACTTCGCCTGGACCCTTCCCATGTCCGCCATGATGCGCCGTAGGCCGGGCCGATTCAAGCGCGGCCGGCGCCCCGGTGGCGCGGAGCCGCGCCGTGAAACTCCAGGAAGCTCAGATCGCGCAGCGCCGCCACGCACCGGGCATTCTCCGCCGGCGTCCCCACCGAAATCCGGATCCACTCCGGCAACTGGTATCCGGCCATCGGTCGGACGATGATGCCCCGCTTTTGCAGCTCGCTGAAGACCTGTTGGCCGTCGCCGACGCGAACCAGGATGAAATTGGCGGCGGAGGGAATGAACTCAAGCTGCAGGTCGCGGAAGGCGCGTTCGAAAAACCGCAACCCGGCGCCGTTGTTGGCCTTCGTCCGTCGCCGATGGGAATCGTCGTCGAGCGCCGCGAGGGCCGCTGCTTGGGCCAGCGAATTGATGTTGAACGGCTGGCGGACCTTTTCCAACGCACCGATGAACCCGGGGTGGCCGACGCCATAACCGAGTCGGAGTCCGGCCAGACCGTAGATTTTCGAGAAGGTGCGGGCGAGCAGCAGATTCGGGCGCGCCCCCGATCGCACCAGGGGCAGGAGGTCGAGCGGTTCGTCGAGGAAATCCAGATACGCCTCGTCCACGACGAGCAACGTGTGGGGTGGCGCCTCCCGGACCAACCGTCGCAGCGCGGCGGCGGGGGCGAGGGTGCCGGTCGGGTTGTTCGGATTGGCCACAAACATGATCCGCGTCCGCGGGGTCACCGCCGCCCGCATCGCCGGCAGGTCATGGCCGTGGGCTTTGGCCGGGACCACCACGAGTTTGCCGCCGAACAGGGCGGTGACGATCGGATAGACCGCGAAGCAGTATTGCGAGACGACCACCTCGTCACCGGGCTGGATCAACGCGTGGGCCACCAGTTCGAGCACTTCGTTCGAACCGTTGCCGAGGATCAGATGCTGCGGGGTGACCGACAGCTTCGCGGCCAGGCGGCGCTTGAGGTAAAACGCGTTGCCATCAGGGTAGAGATGCAACTGCGGGAGCGCGGCCTGCATCGCGGCGAGGGCCTTCGGCGAGGGCCCAAGCGGGTTCTCATTCGAAGCCAGCTTGATGACCTCGGCCGCCGGCAGCCCGAGTTCCCGGGCCACTTCCTCGATCGGCCGGCCCGGCTGGTAAACCGGCAGGCCCGCGAGAAAAGGACTGAGGGAAAGGGCGGCGGGCGCCGGAAGGCGGGAGGGGCGCTGTTTTTTTTTCACAACGGTTCGAGATTTCATGTTGAGATCAGGAAAGGCGGTGGTGACGATGGCTGTGCGCCGGCGGCCGGAACCTCCCGGGGGATTTCCACCGCCTGGATGATGGCCCGCACATCCACGTGCTCGGCAATCAGATCGCGGATGACTTCAATTTTGCGCGTATCGCTGGGACGGGTCTTGATGGTCACGTCATGCACTTTCGAGGCGACGCGGTACGTCTCCGCCTTGGAAAGCAGCACCGGGAACGGCAGGGCTTCCACCACGCGCATGACGCTCGGCGAGGGGCGCTGGCCGCCGGTCAGGAGGATGCCCGCGAGGCCCTCGGTGCCCTGGCCGAAGAGCGTGGTGGCCGCCGCCAGCACGATGTCCTCCCGGTCCCCCGGAGTGATGACGAGGACGCCTTTCTTGAAATAACAGAGCGCCTGCGGCACGCTCATGGCGCCGACGACGACCTCTTCAACCAGGTTCATCATCTGCGTGCTCCGGTTCAGCAACTCGGCCCGCAGCTCCTCCTGGATGAGTTCCATGGTGGGATGCGACAGGAGGTCGAGCAGCGGCAGCACGCCGAGCAGTTCGAGGCCTTTGCGCTTCAAACCCTGGCGGGCGAACTTGGCGATGTAATCCAGTTTTTCCGGCAGCACCTTGTTCAGAATGACGCCGATGACTTCGACGCCTTCCTTCTCGAAGAGCGCCTGGTTCACGCAGACCTCGTCAATGGGCCGGCCAATGCCGCCCTGCGAGACGATGATCACTTTGGCGTTCAGCAGCTTCGCCACCCGCGCATTCGAAAGATCGAACACCGCGCCCACGCCGGCGTGGCCGGAACCTTCGACCAGCACGAACTCCTTCTCCCAGGCCACGCGATCAAAGGCCTGCTGGATTTTGCCGACCAGAATGTCGTAATTGGCGGACTCGAGGTATTTCCGCGTGAACTCCGGATCGATGGCGATCGGGCTCATGTCCACCAGCGGGCAGCGGAGCTGATAGACCTTGTCCATCAGGATGGTGTCCTCGTCGATCTTCTGCTCGTCCACGTTGACGAACCGCTGGCCTACCGGCTTGATGTAACCGATGCGGCGGAAATGCGCGCGGAGGGCGGAGGCGAGGCCGAGGGACGTGGTGGTCTTGCCCTCGTTTTGCCGCGTGGCTGCGATAAAAACACGCGGAGTCGTGGTGTTCATGGAGCTTATTCGCCGGGAAGCTTCTGGCCGGCGCCCGGATAAAGCACGGGGTAATCAATCGCCTGAACGCCGACGATGGCGGCGACGCCGAGGATGTCATGGGCGTTCGAGCCGCGGGAGACGTCGGCCGCGGGGCGGTCGAGGCCAAGGAGGATCTGTCCGTACGCGTTGGCGCGCCCCACCAGCCGCACCAGTTTGCTGCCGATGTTGCCGGAGTTCAGGTCAGGGAAGATGAGCACGTTCGCCCGCCCCGCCACCTGGCTTTCCGGGACCTTGCGCTGGGCGATTTCCGGCACCAGCGCCGCGTCAATCTGGAGTTCACCGTCGAAATCGGCCTCCAACCCCTTCTGCGCCGCCTTCTGCTCCGCCAGCGCCGTCGCGGCCTGCACCTTTCCGATGGACGGATGGGTGGCGCTGCCCTTGGTGGAGTAGGACAACAGCCCGACGCGCGGACGCACATTCAACAGATGCCGCGCCAGATCAGCCGTGGCCACGGCAATGTCGGCAAGCTGATCCACGGTCGGCTCCGGGATCACTCCGCAGTCGGCCATGAACAACACGCCGTTCTCGCCCAGGCGCGAGTCTTCCACTTCCATGACCATGCAACTCGAGGCGGTGGACGTGTGCGGCGCCACCTTGATGATCTGGAACAACGGACGCAGGACGCTCCCGGTAATCTCGTTCGTGCCGGAGACCAGGCCATCCGCCTGGTGCATGGCCACCATCATCGCCCCGAAGTAATTCGGCTTGAGCATCGCTTCGCGCGCCTCCTTTTCCTTCACGCCCTTGGCCCGACGAAGCATCAGGAAACGCTCGACGAACGGCTCGAGCTCCTCGCTCGCGGCGGGGTTGATCACCCGCACCCCTTCAAGCGAGACGTTCAGACTGGCAGCCATCCGTTTCACCTGGGTCCGGTCGCCCAGCAGGATCGGCGCCCCGAGGCGCAGGGAGTGGAACTGCCGCGCCGCCTGGAGCACGCGGGGTTCGGTCCCTTCCGGGAACACCACCCGCTTCGGGTGCCGCTGCAGTTTCTCAATGATACTGCCGATGAAACGCATGGAGGGAGCTTAGCGGTGGTGGCCCGATCTGCAACCCGGATTCGGCGAACCCTTGCGGACCCGCAATTCAGTTCAGCGCCACGCCGCGCCGGATGTATGTGGGGGTGTCGAGATCCTCGCCGCGGTGGATGGTGGGCTCGCTCTGGGCGAACCGTCCCTTGGACACCACCTCGAGTGGCAGCACGCCCTGGTGCAACCCCACCGCCTTCTTCCGACGGCCGGCGGTGCCTGGTGCTTGCCGGTTCAGGAGACGTTCGGCCATCTCCGGCGTCAATTCCGGCGGCGGCGCGACGTACCGCTGCGCCGGCCGCGACTCGGTGGTGGTCCCCTCGCGCGGCTCCATCCCGCTCACCGGAAACTCCGCCGCCGGGGGAGCCGCCTCGACGCCCACGACGGAAAGGCCCGGGCTCGCCGCCTCCGCAGGACTGCGCCGCGCCGCCACCACGGTCAGCGACAAGCGGCCCTCGAACTCGGCGTCCACGGCGGCGCCAACGATCACCTCGGCGTTTTCGCACAGCCGGTTGATCTGGTCCATCATCTGGTTGACCTCGCGCTGCTTGAGATCCGTGCCACTGGCGATGCTGACCAGCACGGCATCGGCCTCCGCCAACAGCCGGCCGTTGTCGAGCATCGGGCTTGTCTGGAGTTGCTCGACCACCTCGCGGGCCCGGTTCTCGCCCCGGGCCTCGGCTGTGGCAAAGCAGCTCTCGGCCTGCCGGCCGCGGACAACCCGGCAGAGGTCGGCGAAATCGGCCTTCACGAGGCCGTCGCGCGCAATCATCCGCCACAGCCCGCGCACGCCCTGGACCAGCATCTCGTTGGTGATCCGGAACGTCTCGAGCAACGTCGTGTTCTCGTCCATCAGCCGCGTCACCTTCTGGTTCGGCAGGCAGATCACCGCATCCGCGGCTTTCTTGAGCTGCTGGAGGGCCTGTTGGGCCTGCTGTTGCCGGCGGGCGCCTTCGAAGTCGAACGGCAGGGCCGCCAGGGCGAGGACCAGGGCGCCGCTTTCGCGGGCCAGGCGCGCCAGCACCGGCGCCGAACCGGAACCCGTCCCTTTTCCCAGTCCGGTGACGATCAAGAGCAGGTCCACACCAGCACAAAGCTCGCGCAGCGCCGCGGTGCCGGCTTCGGCCGCCGCGCGGCCGATCTCAGGATCGCCTCCGGCGCCCAACCCGCGGGTCAGCGTGGCCCCGAGGAGGAGTTTTCGCTCCAGGGGCGAGGCGCTCAGCAGGCGGGCATCCGTATGCACGGCGGCATAGGCAAGCTCGCTCAGCCCGGCCGCAGCCATCGCGGCGGCAGCCTGCAGGCCCGCGCCACCCACACCAACAACCAGAACCGTGGGGGTGTGCTTGGCGCCGGACATGGGTGCGGCAGATGAAGTTTCGGTATTCATGGGACCTCTGGAAATGCTTCAGTCGCGCTGGAGAATCTGGGTGAGGGTGGACTTCACCCGGTTCAGCCAGGGACCGCGGCGGCGATGCCGGCCCTGCTGGAAGGAACCGAACTTGACCAGGCCGATGGCCGCGGCGAATTCCGGCTGATCCAGGGTGGCGACGAGTCCGCTGATGGTCTTGGTGCGGCCCAGGTAAACCGGCAGCCCGAAGACGCGTCCGCCCAAAAGCTGGATTTCCGGGATACGCGCCCCGCCCCCACAGAGAAACACACCGGCCCGCAGATAGTCGAGCAGACCGGCGTTCTCGACCTCGTCGGCGATGATTTCAAAAATCTCCTCGACCCGCAGCGACATGATCCGTCGCAGGTGCTCGAGGTTGAGCGAGCGCTCCGGCAGGCCGTGGTCATTGGCGAGCCCCACGGTCTGCCCCTTCACCGCCGGGTCCACGATGGCGCTGCCATGCTCGATCTTCAACGCCTCCGCGCGGCTCATCGAAAGCTTCAACCCGTAGGCCAGGTCATTCGAAACGTGGTCGCCGCCGACCGCCAGGACGCCGGTATGCTTGATGATGCCGTTGGCGTAAACGACGTACTCGGTCACCCCGGCGCCCAGATCAATGACCAGCGCGCCCAACTCCTTTTCCTGCGCGTCGAGCACCGCCAGCGAGGAGGCCAGGCCGTTGAAGACGATGTCTTCGACCTCGAGCTGCAGGCCCTTCACGACCCGGATCGGGTTCTGCAGCCGGTTGGTGACGCCGTGGACGACATGAACGTCCACCTCCAGGTGCGCCCCCAACATGCCGACGGGGTTGACGATGCCCTCCTGGCCATCCACAATGAAGTGTTGGCGGACGACGTGGCCCACATGATTCTCGGCCGGCAGGTTGATCGCCTTGGCATTTTTCACCACGTCCTGCACGTCTTCCTCGGTGATGTCGCGGTCAACGGAGGGAATGTTGTGCCGCCCCCGGTTGTTGAAGCCGCGGATGTGCGCGCCGGTGACCCCCAGATAGACGCTCCGCACCTCGACATCCGCCATCTGCTCCGCCTCGGCGATGGCATTGCGGATGTCCTCGGCGGCGGAGGTCGCGTCCACGATCTCGCCCTTGCGGACGCCGCGCGAGCGCGCCTGGCCCACGCCGATGATGGTGAGCGTGCCTTCCGGGCTGACGTCGCCGACGACGGCACAGACCTTGGACGTGCCGACTTCCAGACCGACGATCAGGTTGGAACTGGAGTTAAACATGCTTTTCACGCGGTTTCCGGTTGAGGGTGGGTTTGACGGCTTTGCCCGGCCCCGGCGGGGCGGCGAGATCCTCCACCCACAGCACCGGGCAGTTGTTGGTGACCGACAGGTCAAGCGAGGCGATGGTCCGGGACAGTTTCTGCGCCGCATCGCACACGACCGACCACCGGCGGAGTGGCAGGGCAAAATCGCCGACACCCAGCGTAACCATGCTGCCCTCGGTCGTCGTCAGTTCGACAATCCCCGGCTCCGCCACATTGACTGACTCCAATTTCACCCGCTCCGCCATGGGCGACTGGGCGAAGGCGCCGATTAACTTGAGCGCATTCCGGCTCGGGCTGGCCGCCGGCAGCAGCCGGCCGTCCGCGAGGTCCCCGTTGGCCGCGCCCCGGATGACTGGCAAGGCGGCCAGCGCCTGGCGTTTCGCATCGGACACGGCGCGGTCCGGCAGTTGGGGCATCACCATTCCCTGCGCGTCCAGATAGTGGACCGCGGGCAACAGCGTGCCGTCATCGGCGCTGAACAGGCCTTCCACCTGCGCCACCGGCCTGCGTTCGTGAATGCGCAGCCGCAACAGGTGGGGCCAGACGCGCTCGACAGACACCGTTTCAATCTGGGGCACGACCGACAAATCTCCCCGCAGTCGCGCCGGATCAACCCGCAAAAGATTCTCCCCCTCCGCCAGACCGGTCCATTTCCGCACCTGCTCCCGCGTCACCCAGTCGCCGTCCGTGATGATCTCGATGGTCTTCAGGGCGAACCACGGACTGTCCAGGATGAACCGCGCGCGCGCCTGGTTCCAGAGGCCGCCCGCCACCAGCGCGACCACGGTCATCACCACCGCCCACAGAAGAGCCCGGACCAACAGGCGCCGCTGCGACCGCTTCAGCGGCTCTGCCCGCAGGCGCACGTCGAGCACTTCCGTGCGCTCGAACCGCCGGTTCCTGGATTTGCGTCGCCAAAAAAACGTCATGTTCTCAGCCACCGTTCGTGGCCCGCGGATGCTTCAACGCCAGCTCAACCATCCTCCCGCACAGAGCCGGAAAGTCCAGGCCGACCGCACCGGCCGCCTTCGGAAACAGGCTCAACTCGGTCATCCCCGGCAGGGTGTTCACTTCGAGCACGACCGGCGACCCGTCCGGCCGCACCATCACGTCCACCCGTCCGTAATCGCGGCCGCCGACCGCCCGGAACGCCCCCAGCGCCGCGGCCTGGATGGCGGCGGTCGTGGTTGCATCGAACGGCGCCGGCACCAGGTACTCGGTGGCGCCGCTCGTGTATTTGCTGTGATAATCGTAGCCGCCGCGCTTCGGCCGCACTTCGACCACCGGCAGGGCGCGGTCCTCGAGGATGCCCACGGTCGCCTCGCGGCCGAGAATGCGCTCCTCCATCAGCACGTCCGAATCGAACCGCAGCGCCTCGCGCAAAGCCGGCGCGAACGCCCCCGGTTCGTCCACGAATTGCAGGCCGACGCTGGAGCCCTGGCGGACGGGCTTCAACACCACCGGGGGCTGCCAGCCCGCCGGCCACGCGGCCATGGGCGCGCCGAAAACCACGAAGCGCCCCGTGGGCACTCCGGCGGCTACGCACCGATCCTTGGTCGCCACCTTGTCGAAGGCGAGCCGGCTCGCCGCCGCGTCGCAGCCGGTGTAGGGCACTCCGAGTTCGTCAAGCTGACCCTGCACCGTGCCATCTTCGCCGTAGGTCCCGTGGAGCGCCAGAAACACAGCCTCGGTGCCCGCGGGCAGGACCCATCCCCGGCCGTCGCCCGGATCCAGGGTGGACACCGCATGTCCAAGGCTGGTGAGCGCCCGGGCCACCGCCGCGCCGGAACGCAGGGACACCTCGCGCTCGGCCGACGGGCCTCCCGCCATGACGGTGATTCTCCAGGTCCGCGTCATCCGATGGGGCCCTTTCCGCTGGCGCCGGGCTCGTCCGCGCCAATGATTTCCACCTCGGTTTCGAGTTCGATCCCCCGCTCCGACCGTGCCCGGTCCTGCACCTGCGCAATCAGCGCCAGCACGTCCCGCGCCGTGGCGTTGCCCGTGTTGACGATGAAATTCGCGTGGACGTCCGAAACCACGGCGCCGCCCACACGCAGGCCCTTGAGACCCAGCTCGTCAACGAGACGGCCGGCGGGAATGGTCGCAGGATTCTTGAAAATACAGCCTGCGCTTGGCTGGGGCGGCTGACTCTCCCAGCGCTTGCGGTTGAAGGTCTCCCTTCGCTGCCGGATGAGCTCAGCGTCCGCCGGCTCGCCCCGGAACCAGGCCATGAGGGCAATGTGGTCAGCCAACCAGGGACAGCCGCGGTACCGCACGGGCACATCGGCGGCGGGACGTTCCCCCACGGTACCGTCTGGCGCCATGAACCGCACGCGCTCCACAACATCGAATGTCCCGGCGTTCATCGCCCCGGCGTTCATCCGCAACGCGCCGCCCACACTGCCGGGAATGCCCTCCAGAAACTCCAGCCCGCCCAAGCCCAGACGCCGCGCCTCGATGGCCACGGTCTTCAACTTCGCGCCGCCGCCCGCCCGCAAAATCCGTCCCTGCGCCACGACCTGCGTGAAGCTCGGGTGCGCCAGACAAATGACCACGCCACGGATCCCGCCATCGCGCACGAGGAGGTTGGAACCGCGGCCCAGCAGGACGCGGGACAAACCGTGCTCGCGGCAGAACCCGAGCACGGCGGCCAGGTCCTCCTCCGAACCCGGCTCGACGTAAAGGTCCGCCGGACCGCCCACGCGCAAGGTGGTGCGATTCGCCAGGAGTTCGGCCGGACGGACGATCGCCCCGGCCGAAAGCCGCGCCGCGAGGGCGCCAGCCAGGTTGGCGGTCTCGATCGGGGAGGCGGAAGCAATCATGGCTGACCTGCCTTTGCCGTCGTTTTCACCTCGCCCAAGGCCAGCGCCGGTGCGGCCCCCTTCGCCGGCCCGGCCGCCGGGACCGGGCGGGCAGGCAACGCGCGCAGAATGAACTCGGCCACCGCCGCCGCCGCGTCGGCCGCGTGCCAGGGTCGCAGGGCCACGCGCATGGCCTGGCGCAACGGCTCGTCGTGGAGCAGGGGTCGGATTTCCGCGCACAGCCTGGCCGGCACGGCTTCCGCCTCCGGCAGCAGGCGGGCGGCGCCGCTCGCGACGAAAGCACGCGCGTTGAGCCACTGATGGTTGTCCGCCGCGGCCGGATACGGGACGAGAACGGCCGGGACCCGCATGGCGGCCTGCTCGGCCAGCGAGGACGCGCCCGCACGGCTGATGGCCAGAGTGGCCGCGCCCAGGGCCAGTTCCATTTCCGTCAGGAACGGACGCACCAGCGCCCGGCTGCCGGCCGCGGCATAGGCCGCCTGCACGGTGGTCGCGTCCTGACCGCCGGTGAGGTGAATAAACTGCAAGTCCGGCTCGGCGGCGGCCAGCGCCGGCAACGCCGCCAGCATCGCCTGATTGAGGCCATGCGCGCCCTGGCTGCCGCCGGTGACCAGCACGACCGGACGATCCGGATGCAGCCCCAAAGCGGTCCGGCACGGACCGGGTTCGAGCGGTTTGAATTGCGGACGCACGGGCATGCCGGTCACCCGCACATTCGCCTGCCAGAGACGGGCGGCGGCTTCCGGGAAATAGACGAATGCCTTGTCCACCCAGGGGGCCAGCCACCGGTTGGCGCGCCCCGGAAACGCGTTGGCCTCGTGCAGGCAACGCATGGCCCGGAAACGCCGCGCGGCCAGCACCGGGGCGACACTGGAAAAGCCGCCCATGCCGAGCACCGCCGCGGGCGGACGGGGACGGAACAGCGCCGTGGCCGCACGGTGGGAATCCCGCAGCCCGCGCAGAAAACGCAGCCAACCGCCGCGCTGCCATGCCACGGCCGGGAGGGTGGCGGCGCTCATCCCGGTGGCGGACTTGACCGCCTGTTGATCAACTTCCTTGGGCGACACCAGCAGGAGCAGGTCGCATCCGCGTTCCGCGAGTTCCTCCGCCACCGCCAGGCCCGGAAACAGATGCCCCCCCGTGCCACCGCACGCGATGGCCACCAAAGGCGATGAAGATGAACCGGACATCACGCCAGCCGCGTTACGGCCACATTCTCGAGGGACACGGGCTCGCCCGCCGCCTCCGCGGAGTCCGGCCCGGATCGCGCCACGCTGACCACCAACCCGGCACAAGCCAGCATCATCATCAAATTCGAGCCACCATAGCTGATGAACGGCAGCGCGATCCCCTTGTTCGGCACGGCACTCGAAACCACGGCGAGGTTGAGCAAGGCCTGCAAACCGATGAGGAATGTAATACCGGCCGCCAGCAGCCGTCCGAAGGGATCGGGCACCCACCAGGCGATGACCAGGCCACACAGGAACAGCACGGCGAACGTGGCGATGACCAGCACCGACCCCGCAAATCCGAATTCCTCGCCGATGATCGCAAAGATGAAATCGGTCTGCCGCTCCGGCACCAGCCGCTTTTGGCTGCTCTGATTCAACCCCTTTCCGGTCAGCCCGCCGGAGCCCAGCGCAATCCTTGCCTGCCAGGCCTGATACCCAACCGCGTCCTTGGTTTCCTCGAGGTGCCGCCAACTGTAATAACGGTCGAACCGCACCGGGTCGCGCCAGAGCAGCACGGCCACCGCAGCGCCGCCGAGCACCACGGGCACGGCCAGATAGTACCAACGAACACCGGCCAGGAGAAGCATGACGCCGGTCACGGCGGCGAGCAGGAGCGCCGTGCCCCAGTCCGGCTCAAGAAAAATCAAACCAATGATGCCCCCGACCACCAGCCCTGGCGTCACCAGACCCTGTCGGAAGGACGCCATCACCCGCTGGTAATGACTCCCGTAGTGCGCGATGAACACGATGAGCGCCAGCTTCGCAAAATCCGAGGGCTGGAACTGGAAACCGCCGAAGCGAAACCAGCGTCGGGCGCCGTTGATGCGCACGCCAAGTCCCGGAATGAGCACGAGAATGAGCATCAGCGCCGCGCCGGCCAGCAGCCAGAGCGACACCCGTTTGAGGAGGCGATAGTCGGAAAAGGCCAGCGCGGTGGCCATGGCCAGCCCGAGGATCGTGGCGATCAACTGCCGGTTCACCCAGCGGCTGCTGGCGTCCACGTCAGCGATGCTGTAGAGCATCACGATCCCCAGTGCCAGCAGCACCAGCACGCAAACCACAAGCAAAGTGGTGATCAGTTTCATGGCGGGGAGGTGGCCGGGAAGCATCGGCGACCACCCGGACGGGGTACTGGATTGAGGATCTCCAGCGCCGGCCCGCCGGGCGGCGGCCCATGCCGATGATCAACGCGGGATCGGCTGGTTCGTGTTCGGGGCCGGCGCAACGGGCGGCACCGGCGCCGGAGTTTCAACGGTTCGGGCCGCCAGCTTCGCCGCCGGAATCTTCAGTTTCTGCCCCACGTTGATCCGGTCGCTCTTCAGGTCATTGGCCTGCCGAATGGCCTTGACACTGACGCCGTGCTTCTTCGCGATCCGCGTCAGGTTCTCACCCGCCTTGACCTCATGAACCGAGGTCATCTCGCCCGCCTCCGCGCCCGTTCCGGTCGCGGTTGCCGTTGCCCCGGTGCTGCGGGTGCTGCCGGGGATGTGAATCGTCTGATTGACCTGCAGCTTGCGCGGCTCGAGCCCCGGGTTGGCCTGCAACAGCGCGTCCAGCGACACCCCGTGAGCCTTGGCGATCCGGGCCGGAGTGTCGCCGGCTTTGACCTTGTAATCCCCGCCGGCCGTCGCGGCCACGACGGGTTCGACCGGTTGCGCCGCCGGCTCGACGTTGGTGGCCGGGGCCGACCAGTTTGTGGGCTGCCCGGTCCAGGCGTTCGACGCCGCCGGCAGGTTGGTGGCCGCAGTGATCCCGGCATACGGCGAACCGGTGAGCGAGGCCAGGTCGTTGGTTGGGACCGTGTTGGTGGCGCCTCCGGTGAGGGCGGTGTCGGTGCTCTTTTTGCAGCCGAGCAGCAGCAGACCGCCAAAGAAGACCACGTGCAGGGCGATGATGGAGATGACGGCGATGCGCACGTTTGATTTGCCGTGCTGGGCCTGGGCAAGCGGGCTCAACGGCGACAGTGGACTGGGAGTATTCATGGTGTCAGGTGAGTTGGTTCAATGAGGTGGGGTTGTTCGGTTCTTTCGCCCCGGCGTTTTCCCTCAAAAAACGCCGAGGCAAATCATCATGCCAGCATTGGTGCCTCCGGCCGCGCGCGCGCCGGGAGAAGCCGCGGCCCCCGGACCGGGGACCTGAATCATCAAAACCGCCGGTGAAGGTCGGCGTCCGGCCAACTCCGGTGCGGCGACAACCGTCGCCTGATGACCCGAAATCAGGAAGCATCTCCCGACACGCCGCCACCGGTCGCGCCGAGGTTTCCGCGCCGACGACCCAGGTGGCCGCTGCCACTGGGCTCGCTTCTAACAACGAACCCTGGCCGCTGCAAGGAGGAAAAGACCACGCCGGCCGGCGGCACCCGCCGTCACGGCAAATCCGGTTGGAGCAGCAGTTCATCAGCACCAGTTTCACAAGCTCAGCGCAGCTTCAGTGTCGCGAACGCCAGCACGGCGCACAGCACGCCCAGAATGTAAAAGCGCGTCACGACCTTCGACTCATACCATCCCTTCAATTCGAAATGCAGGTGCAGCGGTGTCCGCAGAAACACCCGCTTCTCGAGGTGATGGAACCTTTTGTAATATTTGAAAAAAGCTACTTGAATGATAACCGAAACGGCTTCGGCGACGAAGACGCCCCCGGCAATGAACAGAATGAACGGCTGGTGGATCAGCACCGCCATGATTCCCAGCACCCCGCCCAACGCCAGCGAACCGGTGTCGCCCATGAACACCTCGGCCGGATGACAGTTGAACCACAGGAAACCCAGGGACGCGCCGGTGATGGCCGCGCACACCACCGTCAACTCCCCCGCCCCGGGCACATACGGGACCTGCAGGTAGACGGCCAGCCGCACGTTGCCGGCGATGTAGGTGAACACCACAAACACCAAAGTCACAATCAACGTGCATCCGATGGCCAGGCCGTCCAGACCGTCGGTCAGGTTCACCGCGTTCGAGCTGCCGACAATCGTGAGCACCGTGAGGAGGAGGCCGCTCACCGTCGCCCCGCTGAGCACCGGATGTTTGTAAAAAGGAACCACAATCTCGGTGATGAGGCGGTTGGTTTCCGGCACCCACCAGAGATAAACGGCGATGAACAGCGCCAGCAGCGTCTGCACCACCAGCTTCAGCCGGCCGTGCAGCCCCTGGCCCGTCTGCAGCGTCAGCTTCGCGTAATCGTCGTAGAACCCCAGTCCGGCCAGACCCACGAGCGACACCAGTGTCAAAATCACCAGCGAAGTCCACGGTGCCCAGATCAGGGCGGTCGAATCAATCACCGCCACGATCAACAAGCCGCCCATGATCGGCGTGCCGCGCTTGTCGAGGAGGCGGCTTTTCAGATCGCCGTTGGGGTCGGCCCGATCGCGATAATCCTGGCCAAACTTCAGCGCTTTCAACTTCCGGATGAAGCCCGGCCCCAGCCACAAACTCAGCAGTAGCGCCGTCACCGCCGCCCCGGCGGCGCGGAACGTGATGTAGCGGAACACGCGCAGGGGCGACAAAGCGCCCTCCCAGTCCGTGCCGACCGATTCCCGCATCAAATACTGGCTGAGATAATAAAACATGATCCCTCAATCCGTGCCCGCGCCGCCCGGCCGCAGAGCGTCCAATAATCGCTCCAACCGCGCCGCGCGCGACGCCTTGATCAACACCAGATCGCCGGGTCGCGCCGACCCGCGCAACGCGACCGCCACGGCCGGCACATCCGGGAAGGCCCCGGCCTCCCCCAGCCCGGTCCCGCGCGCCGCCGCCACCAGCACCTCCGCCATCGCCCCCACGGCGAAGAGTCCCTGCACGCCGTGCCGCACCAGCGCCTGCCCAATCTCCGCGTGCGCCGCCCCGGTGTGCGCCCCAAGTTCGGACATATCGCTCAACACCGCCAGCCGCCGCCCGGCGCAGGGCAGGTCGCGCAGCACGGCCAGCGCCGCCAGCGTCGAGTCCGCATTGGCGTTGTAACAATCCATCAACACCCGCAGGCCGGCGATCTCCGTCAGCTCGAGCCGCAGCGGGACGGGCGGGCAACCCGCCAGGCCGGCCCGGATGTCCCCGGGGCCGAGGCCAAGTTCCGCGCCCACCGCCAGCGCCAGGAGTGCATTGATGACCTGGTGCCGGCCCAGCAGCCGCAGCCGGAACTCGCCGTTGAAGTCCGCCCGTTCGGCCACCACCGTGAAGGTTGTTCCGGTTTCATCGAGCCGGCAGTCCGCGGCACGCCAGTCATTCCCCGGGCCGAAGCCCACACGCACGACCGTGGCACGCGAACGCGCGACCAGGCTCTCGATCCCCGGGCTGTCGCCGTTGATAAACAGCCGGCCGTCGCGCGGCAGCGCCTCGGCCAGCCCCCCCTCCTCGGCCACCACTCCGGCAAAATCACCGAAGTGCTCAAGATGTTCGCGGCCGAGGCCGGTCAGCACGCCGTAGCGCGGCCGGATCATCGCCAGCAACGGCGCCAGCTCGCCCGGATGATTCGTTCCGGCCTCCAGCACGGCCGCCGCGTGCGAGCGTTCCAGTCTGAGGAGCGTCAGCGGCACACCGATGTCGTTGTTGAAACTCGCTTCGCTGGCGAGGGTGAGGAGCCGCCGGCCCAGCACCGCCGCGAGCAGTTCCTTGGTGGTCGTCTTTCCATTGGAGCCCGCCACCGCGACCACCGGCAGCGCAAACCGGCGGCGGTACCAGGACGCCAGTTCGCCCAGCGCGCGCCGGGTGTCGCCCACCGCCACCAGCGGGAATTCCGGCAATGGCGCGGGCAGGCGCTCCGGCTCGGCCACGATGCCGGCGGCCCCGCCGCGGGCGGCGTCGCCGACGAACGCGTGGCCGTCGAACCGGTCGCCGCGCAACGCCACGAAAAGGTCGCCGGCCTGCGTCCGACGCGAGTCGGTGGTCACGCGGCACACGCGCGTCTCCGCGCCGCCGCGAACCAACCGGCCCGCACAGCCTTGCGCCACTTCGTTAAGCGTGAGTGGTTCCATGCCTGGTCCTCAGCTTGGGTCGCCGGGCCGGGGAGGAAAGCCGAGATTCCCCAGCGTTTCCCGCACGTAAACACGATCGTCGAACGGCACGACCGTGTCTTCAAATTCCTGGTAGGTTTCGTGCCCCTTGCCAGCGATGAGCAGCGTGTCGCCCGGCCGCGCAACGCGCAGGAGCCCGGCAATGGCCCGCCGCCGGTCCAGTTCCACCGTGCAGCCATCGGCACGGACGTCGCAATAGCCGGTCTCGATCTGGGCGGCGATTTCCTCGGGTGTCTCGCGGCGCGGATTGTCGTTGGTGATGACCGTGAACGTCGCCAGCTCGGCGGCCACGCGTCCCATGCGGGAGCGCTTGGCGGTGTCGCGGCTGCCGCCGCAACCAAAAGTCAGGAGCAGGCGGCCGGCCGTGACTTCGCGGAGCGTTTCCAGCGTCTGGCGCAGGGCGGCCTCGGTGTGCGCATAATCCACGAACACGTCGAACGGCTGGCCCTGCACCACGCGTTCGAGCCGCCCGGGAACGGGTTGCAACGTGTTCAGCGCGCCCCGGATCACCGCCGGCGGCAGGCGCAGGAACAGCGCGGCCCCGGTGGCCGCCAGCGCGTTGAACACGTTGTTCCGCCCGATCAACGGAAGCTGGCAATCGAAACTGCCATGCGGCCCCTCCACGGTCATCCGCGCCCCCTGCCGGGAAAGCACCAGGTTCCGGGCGCGAACGCGGGCCGCATCCCCCAGACCGTAGGTGAGTTGCACCTCGACGGTGGTTTCCCGGGCCAGCCGGGCTCCGTAGGCGTCATCAATGTTGATCACCGCGCCTCCGCCCCGCTTCGCGCCGGCCGCGATGCCGTCGAAGAGACGTTTCTTGGCCTGGTAATAATCCTCCACCGAAGCGTGGTAATCGAGGTGGTCCTCGGTCAGGTTGGTGAAGATCCCGAGATCGAATTCGACGCCGGCGACGCGCTGCTGGTCCAGGGCGTGGGAACTGACCTCCATAACGCAGGCCCCGCAACCGCTCCGCACCATGGCCGCCAGCATCTGCTGGATTTCCAGGGCCTCCGGGGTCGTGCGCTGCGCGGGAATGACGCGGTCGCCGATCTCATGGCGAATGGTCGAAATGAGGCCCGGCTGGACGCCGGCGGCCTCGAGCATGGCGCGCAGCATGAAGGCGACGCACGTCTTGCCGTTGGTGCCGGTGACGCCGATCACCTTGAGCTTCCGGCTGGGATGGCCGTAAAACGCCGCCGCCGCGAGCGCCAGGGCCATGCGCGTGTCCGCCACCTTGATCTTCGTCGCGCGGCGGGGGACAAAACCGTTGCGCTGGCACACCACCGCCACCGCTCCGCGCTCGATCGCATCGGCGATGAAATCGTGGCCGTCGGTGTTCAGGCCGGGAATCGCGAAGAACACCATGCCCGGGGTAACGCGGCGCGAGTCATAGGCCAGGCCGACAAATTCGCGGTCCGACGGGCCTTCCACCGTCAGGGCCGGCACATGCTGGAGCAGGGCGCGCAGTTGCATGGCGGTTCAGCGGCCGGCCAGGGCCGCGGTCGGCAGCGTGGCGCGAGGCGCGCGGGCGCGACGGTTGGTGGCCTCCGGCAACGGCTCCGTTTTCAGTTTCGCCGCCGGCAGGGAGTTCATTTCCGACGGGAGGTCCGGCGGAATCCGCAGGTAACCGCCGACGCGCTCGGCAATCGCCTTGAAGGCGGGCGCTGCCACCGTAGCCCCGTAGTAGGCAATGTGAACATCCGGCCGGTCCACGCCCACGAGGATGCAGAGCTCGGGATTGTCGGCCGGGAAAAAACCGACGAACGAGGAGAAGTAGGTGCTGGAACTGTAGGCGCCGTTGACGACCTGCACGGCGGTGCCGGTTTTGCCCGCGGCCGTGTAGTAGTCCAACTGCGCCGCCTTGCCGGTGCCTTCCTCGCTCGCGACGGACTTCAAGGCCTGGACCAGATCGCGCGCCGCGGCCGGGCTGAGGACCCGGTGCAGCACCGTGGGCGTGGCCCGGCGGATGACGTGGTGCTGCTCGTCCTCGATGCGGGCCACGATGAAGGGTTGCATCAACTCCCCGCCGTTGGCCACCGCCGCCATCGCCATCGCGGTCTGGAGCGGTGTGGCCATGATGGACTGGCCGATCGGAACCCGGCTGATCGTTTTGCCGTCCCAACTGCGCGGATGGGCGATCCGACCGCGCGATTCGTCCGGTAGCGGGATGCCCGTGAGCCACCCGAAACCGAAGTTGGTGACGGTGTTGTAGAGCCGGGTGGCCCCGAGTCGCAGCGCCGCCTTCGCGGTGCCGATGTTCGAGGACTTGGCCAACACCAGCTCGAACGTCAGCAGGCCGTAACCGTGGTGGGAGTCGTTCAGCCCGTATTCGGCCCAGTAACCGTTCTCGCAGAACACCTGCTCGTCCAGGGTAATCTTGCCGTCATTCAACGCCGTCCCGATCGTCACAATTTTGAAGGTTGAGCCCGGCTCGAACGCATCTGAGATCACGTGGTTGTAGAAGGCGGCCAGATTGGTGCCGGGCTGGTTGGGATCGAAGGTTGGCAGATTCGCCATCGCGAGGATCTCGCCGGTGCGGCGCCGCACTACCAGGCCGAAGACACTGCGCGGCTTGAATTTGGTCATCACCTTCGCCAACTCCTCCTCCACGATCGCCTGCACACCGGCGTCCAGGGTCAGCACTACGTTCAGCCCCGGCCGGGGCGCCACGTCCTCGGTGGGCGAGCGCCAGCCGGGCTGGCCATTGAGCAGGGCATCGAACCTTTTCTCGATGCCGCCCAGTCCCTCGATCTCATAAGCGCGGCCATGATCCCCTTCCACCTCGCTGCTGGCCACGTAACCGAGCACCTGGGCGGCGAGGGTCTGGCTGGGATACTGGCGCAACGGCTCATCCACACCGAAGATGGCCTGGGTGCGCAGGGCCTTCTGCGCCAGCCACAGCGCCCCGACATGTTTGGGCTTGGGTTCGAGGCGCAGCCCCGCCATGGCATTGGTGATCCGGCGCCACTGGTCGAGCGCCACCTGGTGCTTGAGCAGGACAAAGGAATTGGTCACCCGCCGGCCGAAGGCATTGGTATGGCACCGCGGCTCGAGATGGCGGAACAGCGCCCCGGCGTCCATGCCCAGCAACGGCGCGAGCAATTGCGCCACTTCGACGCGCTGGGTGTAAATGAGCGAAGGATCCGCGCAAACGGTTTTCGCCGGGACGGAGATGGCCAGCGGCGTGCCGCGGATGTCGAGGATGTCGCCGCGGCGGGCCACCCGGGTAATTGCCTGCTGGGCGTTGTCGGCCGCCAGTGCCGCCCACCGCTCATGATCCCGCACTTGAATCCGCCAGAGCCAGCCACTCAAGACGACAAAGCTCAAGCCTACCAGGATTCCCAGAAACAGCAGCCAGCCGGCTGGCCTGATCGTGCGCATGATGTTGGTTTTGGTTTGCGGCCGACCGGTCTGCCGGTTCAACCGCCGTTTCGTCATTTGGCCCGCACCAGGAACCGCGATGTTCCTGATTTCACAGGGTCGGAATCCGTTCGCGGCTCAAGCAGAGGCAAGATCTGATCCGGTTTGGGCATCTGCAGTCCCAAGTTGAGCCGTTCCGCGTTGCTCAGCACCGCATCATACCTGCGCAACCGCGCAATCTGGTTGTCGAGTTGCTCGGAAAAACGCGCCAACTGGTCGGCTTCGGCCTTCTGCGCGCGGATGTCGCGCTCCAGGCGGGTGTTCCGGTTCTGATGCCAGACATAGCCGATGCCGACCCAGGCGACCAGGGCGCTGGCGGCCACCAGGGCCGCGCACGTCCGGATTCCCACCGCACCCCCGCTTGATTTTCGCCGCTGCGCCATAAGCCTGTCTGCCTTTCAAAGTTTCTCGATCACCCGCAACTGCGCGCTGCGCGCCCGCGGGTTCACCGCCAGTTCCACCGCCCCCGGCCGCGTTGGCCGACGGGTCACCCACCGCGCCTCGGGGACCCGGGGCCGCCGCAATTCCGGCACGTCCACGTCGCCCGTCACTTCGTAATCCTGCGCCAGCGCCCGCCCAAACTGCTTGACCAGCCGATCCTCGCCCGAATGAAACGTGATCACCGCCAGCCGCCCCCCGGGCTTGAGGGCCGTCCAGGCCGCCGGCAACCCGCGGGCCAGCGACCCGAGTTCCTCGTTCACCGCCATGCGCAGTGCCAGGAACACCCGCGTGGCCGGATGCGTCGCCCGACCCCGCCGGGGCGCCGCGCGCTCCATCAACGCTGCCAGGTCCCGCGTCGTCCGCAACGGCCGCACGGCGCGCAGTTCGACAATCGCCCGGGCCAGCCGTCGCGAATGCGGCGCGTCACCCAGTTCCCAAAAAATCCGCGCCAGTTCGTCCGCCGACGCCTCGTTCACCAACCGGGCCGCGGTCATCGGCGCCGTGGGGTCGAATCGCATGTCAAGCGGGCCGTCCTGCTGAAAACTGAAGCCCCGGCCGGGCTGGTCCAACTGGGGCGAACTGACGCCCAAGTCCAGGACCACGCCCTCCAGCGATCCCGCCGGCACCCACCGTGCCAGGTCCGCGAAGTTTCCCTGCCGGAGTTCAAACCGGCCGACGAACTCCGCCAGCGCCACTCGAGCCGCCTCGAGGGCGGCCGGATCCCGATCGCAGCCAAAGAGCCAGCCGTCCGGCCCGCTCGCCCGGAGCAGCGCCGCGGCATGTCCCGCGCCGCCCAGGGTGCCGTCCGCATAACGACCTCCGGATCGCGACCCCAACGCCGCCAACACTTCGTCCCGCAGGACGGTTCGATGCGCATAGTCCGGCACAAGCCATGACGGTTCAGGCGTTCGCCCGCTCGGAGCGCTGCCAACGCCAGGTCCACCACTTCCACTTCGGAGGGATGGCCTTGCCGCTGCGCACCAGGGCGCGCTGCCAGGCCGCCGACTCCCGGGCTGCCGGCCGGGAAATCAACTCCAGATCGGCATCGGCCAAATCGTTCCTCACCACTTTGACGGCACCGAGCGACAATTCGCCCTGGCGCGGGTCGGCCAACAACCGGCTGTCCCAGGGCGGAAGCGATCCCGTCCATGCCGGCGTTTCCTCGCGAACCTCGTTGGCGAACCGGGCGACCGGTCCACTGTGGACGCCGGACGGATCGGCGATCCCCGCGTCCACCCCCGCGGTTTCCCAAGTGGCGTCGCAAGGGAGCGTCAGTTGCGCCAGCGGGCGAGCCGAGCCCGGGCGGGTGGCCGCCGGGGTGATCCGCGGCGCCCCGTTCTTGCCGCCGAAATGCGGCAGCAACGGCTCGCGCATCCGGAAGGCCGACGGCTTGTTCCGCACGCTGCCGAAGGAACGGTTTACGGTGAGTAATCCGATCAGGCTCATAGCATCAGGGATTCGAGCTCTTCTGCCGGGATGGGCGTGTCCTCGGCTTCCGCGGCCTTCTGCTTGGCTGCATCCCAGATCTCAAATTTGTCGAGCCGGCCGACCATCGTGGCCTCTTTGCCAATGCCCGCCTTGGCAGTCAGCTTCTCGCCCAGACAGAAACGTCCGGCCTTGTCCATCTTCATCAGGAACGTGGAACCGGCGAGTTTTCGTTCCACTTTGGCGAACTTCGGGTTGGTCAGCGAAGCCGCCGCTTTAAGCCGGTCAATCATCACCTGCCAGCGGGCGGGCGGCAGAACCAGGAGGAACTCGGGCTGGTCGAGCGGCCACGGGATCACCGCGAACACCGTGTCCGGATCGGTGGGTCGCCAGACGCTGGGCAGCATGACGCGGGCGCTCGAGTCCACCCCGTGGGTGAAGCACCCGTTATAAAGCCCCGTCACGCTGGTTCCAACGGCCGACATTTGACGATGAATTGACGACGACTACCGAGTTGTTCCGCTTACAACCGTTTTCTACCGTTTATTCCCCATGCTCGTCAACCAGAAAATCAAAGTCGGCACTGACAAAAATGTTCACCGCTTATCAACCGGTTATTCACCGCCCGGCGGGGCGCCCGGGAAGACGCGGGAAACCCACGGCGGAAGCCGGACCCGCCCGGTCAGCTTGACAGGTCGGAGCCCGAACCTATAGTTCCGCACAATGTCAAATGACGAACTGTCGGCGGTGGCAGAGGAGCCACCAGCGCCCAGCCGGTTGGAAACCCTGAAGCGGTTCCGCCCCGCTGGCCGCGGCTATTGGAAAGACGTCGCCAGCCAGGATTGGGAAGACTGGCGCTGGCAGTTGAAGCATCGCATCACCACGCTCGAGCAGCTCGAGCGGCTGTTGCCCACACTGACCCCGGAGGAACGCGCCGGAACCGCCCTCGCCAATCACAAGCTGGCGATGGCCATCACGCCGTACTTTTTCAATCTCATCGATCCCGCCGACGAGCACTGCCCCATCCGGCGCCAGGTGATCCCGCGGCTTGAAGAAACGACCGTGGCCGCGTGGGAAATGAGCGATCCCTGCGGCGAGGACAGCCACTCGCCCGTGCCGGGTTTGGTGCATCGTTATCCGGATCGCGTGCTTTTTCTGGTGACGGATCGCTGTGCCGCCTATTGCCGCTACTGCACGCGCTCGCGGCTGGTCAGCAACGCCACCGGGTACGATTTTCATCCGGAGTTCGACCGCCAGATTGACTACATCGCCCGTCACCCGGAGGTGCGCGACGTGCTGCTCAGCGGCGGCGATCCGTTCCTGCTCAGCGACGAAAAACTGGAGGATTTGCTCAGCCGCCTGCGGGCGATCCCGCATGTCGAGTTCCTCCGCATCGGCACGCGGATTCCCGTCTTCCTGCCGCAGCGGATCACGCCCGAACTGTGCGCCATGTTGCGGCAGTTCCACCCGCTGTTCGTCAGCATCCACTCGAACCATCCGCGCGAACTCACCATCGAGGTGCGAGCCGCCCTCGGCCGGCTCGCCGACGCCGGGATTCCCCTGGGCAACCAGTCCGTGCTCCTCCGCCACGTGAACGACGATCCCGAGGTCATGAAGGCACAGGTGCACAAGCTCCTCATGTGCCGGGTACGGCCTTATTACATCTATCAGTGCGACTTGATCGCCGGCTCGGCCCACCTGCGGGCCAGCGTCCGCAGTGGCCTTCGGATCATGGACCGCCTGCGGGGCCACACGACCGGCTATGCGGTCCCGACCTACGTGATCGACGCGCCCGGCGGCGGCGGCAAGGTGCCGGTCAGCCCGGAGTACGTGCTCAGCCGCAATAACGATCGGGTGGTGATCCGCAACTACGAAGGCCGGATCTTCGAGTATCCGGAGGCCACGGATGGCACGCCCCTGTTCCACGCGCCCAGCGAAATCGAAGCGCCCGAACTGGCCTGGTCCGCGCCGCCTCCGCCGTTCCATGCCACGTGAGTCCAGCCGTGCCCGAACCGCGCGCGTGACCGCCCTGATCGCGCGGTTGCAGCAGGTCTATCCCGACGCGCACTGCGAACTCAATTTCACCAGTCCGCTCGAATTGCTCGTCGCCACGATCCTGTCCGCCCAGTGCACCGACAAACGGGTTAACCTCGTCACCCGCGACCTGTTCCGGCGCCATCGCACCGCGGCCGATTACGCGAACGCGCCAGCCGGCGAACTTGAGGCGGCCATCCGCTCCACCGGCTTCTTTCGCAACAAGGCGAGAAACCTGCGCGCTTGCGGTCGCGCGCTCGTCGAGCGGCACGCCGGTGAGGTTCCGCGCACCCTGGCGGAACTCACCGCCCTTCCCGGGGTCGGGCGCAAGACCGCCAATGTCGTCCTCGGAAATACGTTTGGCCTCAACGAGGGCGTGGTCGTGGATACGCACGTCGCCCGCCTCGCCCGCCGGTTGGGCCTCACCGCGGAGACGGACCCGGAGAAAATCGAAGCCGCGCTGAAACCGCTGGTGCCGCAGGCCCAATGGACGCAGTTCAGTCACTGGCTGATCTGGCATGGCCGACGGCGCTGCCATGCGCGCCAGCCGGATTGCGGCGCCTGCGAACTGAGGGAACTGTGCCCGTCAGTGCCGCGCGCGCGACCATGATCGGCTCACGACCAATCCATGATTCGGGTGCCGACACGCAGGCGGCGTTGCCGGGAATGGTTCCGGGCGAGCCTTGGTGGCTGATTGACTCCGGCGTCCAGCCGGCCGCGTGGAACATGGCGTTTGACGAGGCGTTGCTGGAAGCCGCGCCGCGCCTGGGCCGGCCGGTCCTCCGCTTCTATGGCTGGACCGAACCGGCGGCGACATTTGGCTATTCCCAGCACCACCGGGAGATCGAGCAACTCACGCCGTTGCGGCCGCTGGTCCGGCGGCCGACCGGCGGCGGCCTGGTTCCGCACGACTGCGACTGGACGTACACGCTGGTGTTTCCGCCGGGCCATCCCTGGTTCGGCCTGCGCGCCCGGGCCAGCTACAAACGCGTTCACGACTGGCTGTGTCGCGCGTTCACGCGCCTCGGCCTGCCCACCAAGCTCGCCCCTGCCAGTCTGCCGGGCCACGGCCAATGCTTCGTCGGCGCGGAGCAATTCGACGTGCTGCTGGCCGGCGCGAAGATCGCCGGCGCCGCGCAACGCCGCACCCGCACCGGTTTGCTCATCCAGGGCTCCGTGCAGCCGCCCCTCTCCGCCCCGCCCCGCCGCCTTTGGCAGCAGGCCGTAGGTGACATCGCCAGCGAGGACTGGGACGTGACGTGGGCCACGCTCACGCCGGACGCCGCTTTGATCGACCGCGCCGCCACGCTGACGCGGGAAAAGTACGCGCTGCCGGCGCACAATCACAGTCGCTAAACCCACCGCGGCAACCGCGCCCTCACACCGTCGGCCCCTGATTCTGGATAATCACGACGCCGGCGGAAGTTCCCAGACGGGTTGCTCCTGCCTCGATCATCGCCATCGCTGTGGCACGATCGCGGATGCCGCCCGCGGCTTTCACGCCGAATTTTGGGCCGACCATCTGGCGCAGCAACCGCACGTCCTCGACGGTGGCGCCTCCCGGACGAAACCCCGTCGAGGTTTTCACAAAGCAGGCGCCCGATTCCACCACGAGCCCGCAGGCCAGGCGTTTCTCCTCGTCCGTGAGCAGGCACGTCTCGATGATCACCTTGACCGGCAAACCTTGGGCGGCCTCGACCACATCGCGCAATTCCCGCAGGACGAACTTCGTGTCGCCGTCCTTGAGCCGGCCAAGGTTGAGCACGACATCCAGCTCCTGCGCGCCGGCATCCACCGCGGCTTCGACCTCAAAGCGCTTGGCGTCCGCCTCCATGGCGCCGAGCGGGAAACCGGCCACGGCGGCCACCTTGACCTCGCTGTCTTCAAGGCAGTGTCGCGCCAGCTCGATGCGCGAGCCATTGACGCACACGGCATGGAACCGGTGGTCCCGCGCCTCGGCACACAGACGCTGGATGTCCGCCGCGGTGGCATCGGCCCGGAGCAGCGTGTGATCAATGTAAGCGGCGAGTTCGATCATGGCCGCGAGCCTCGGCGAGGCGGTCGTTTAATTCAAGCGCAACCCCGCCCGCCACGCAGTCCGAAACCCGCTGGACGCCGTGAGTGCTCCGATTTATGGTGCGGCCGAGCGGGGATGTCCCGGCTGCACGATATGTTAACGGACTGCTGCCATTGGGCCTTCCGGGCCGCACTGATCGCGGCTTTGTTCGCGGTGGCGGCGCTGGGTTTGCGTGGCCAGACCGCCACGAACCCGCCACCGGCAACCGGGCTGTTCCAACCCTCGGCCCTGCCCTCCCTCGGCCTCGCTCCCCCCGACAATCCGCCGCCGGCCGCGCCGGCACCTGTGGCCACCACCAACCGCACCGAAATCCTGACCACGGTGACGCGCGACGCCGATGCCGGCCGTTGGGGCGAGTTCTCGCCTTACCAACAAAAGCAAATCGCCTGGGCGATGAAAGATTGGGATCCCTATCCTGCCGACAAGGCCGACCGCAACCTGGGCCAGCAGATCTTGGGAACGCTGTTCCCGGACCCGTCCAATGTTCACATTGGACATCTCCAGATCGGCGGCGGCGTGGTTACCACGGTCCGGGAGAAGAACCCGTTCGGCCTCCTGAACATGGAGGTGTTCCACGTTTCCTATTAGGCCAACCGCGAAACCACGACCCGCCGAAGGACCCCGGTTTTAGAGCCCGCGCTTTATCAGCCGGAACTCCCCGGCAACTTCGGCCGGTGCCATTACCAACGCGCGAACACCGGGCCGGAATCGGGCGAGAAGCTCCAAGCCATCCACACCGAGCGTGAGCAACGCCGTGGACAAGGCGTCGCTCTCGGCCGCCGACGTCAGGACCACCGCGGCCAGCCAGGCTCGCTGAACCGGCTCGCCAAGGCGCGGGTCCAGCACATGCCCGTAGGTGCGTCCCGCCGCAGTGAAGAACCGGCCCCAGATGGCCGACACGCCCAGTGATTCATTCCCCAGCGGAATCTCCGCCAGCAGCAAATCTCGTCCGCTCGCCGTCGCGGTCCGCTCCGGGCGCGGGTCGGGAATGGCGGCCTTCCACCGGGGCGTGTCCGGCGGCCGGCCAAGGGCAAAGCAACTGCTGGTGCCGCCATGCATGAACGCGGACGTGACACCGGCTTCGACCAGGATCTCCGCGGCGCAGTCCACGGCATAACCCTTGCCGATGGCGCCCAGGTCGAGCGCCATGCCTTCCCGCGCAAACCGGACCGTAAAGTTCCTCGGGTCGAGCTCGACCCGGTTCATGCCGACGCAGGTCTGGGCCTCGGCGAGCGCCTGCGCGTCCGGCCGGCGACCAGCCGCGCCGCCCATGAACCCCCACGCGCGCACCAGCGGCAGCACCGTCGGATCGAAGGCCCCGCCGGTTTCGCGCCACAGTTGTTGGACCTGCAGGAGCAGACGGAAAATCGGCGGGGAAACACGGACCGGTTCGCGGGCAGCGTGACGGTTCACGCGGCGGATTTCGCTCGTGGGCCGGTAGAGGCTGAGCTGGCCTTCGAGCCGCTCGACCTCATCCAACGCCGCTTCGCCGGCGGCGCGCAAGGCCGTGGCGTTTTCCCCGTGGAGGAGGATCTCGAACCGCGTCGCCATCGCGGCGCGGGCGGTCATCACGGTTTCCATGCGCAGCGTGCCGAAAAGCAATCGGGGTTCCGCCGGCCTGGCCCACGGAACCCCGACGCAAGTCGTCGTTAATCCAGCTCAGGACAGCGGCAGCGTACCGTAAGTGATCGGCTCGACCTTCTGGCCGGCGCCGTTTTTGAGTTCCTTGCTCGCGTCGTCGAAATGGCACTGGATGCCCAGCCGCTCGGACATTTCGCCGAGCGAGATGATGGTCTGGGTGCGGATGGCCAGTTCGATGTTCGCGTTCGGCTGCTTGTTTTCGCGGATGCAGGCAAGCCAGTTGCTCTCATGAGTCCCGATGTCCTCAACCGGCAGCAGGTTCTGGTAATCCTCCGGGTCAAGTTCCTCGCTGAACGGCCGCTCGGGCTTCAACTCGACGCGCGGCGTGGAGGCGCCGACGTGAAGCGTCGCCTTGCTGCCACGGATGACATCCTCCAAACCCTGCTCGTTCACAGAGCTCGAAACCATGATGAGGCTGTAGCCGCTCGGGAATTCGGTGATCAGCGAGATGCACTCGGGACTGTCGCGCTCGGGCGTGCCCGGCGTGTTCTTGTCGCTGTGGATGGCGTGCGTGCCGAGAGCGACGACGCGACGCGGGAACTCGGGGTTGCCGGTGGCCAGCAGGTGCGGGTGCAGCCGGTGCGGGAAGAGGTCGCCCAGCAGGCCGGCGCAGAACGGATAATACTTGCGCCAGCGGAAGTAGTAATCGGCGGTGAACGGGATCCGCTTCTTGACGTTCGGTCCCTGCCAGGTTTCCCAATTGATGCTGTCAGCCTTGAGATCCTCGTCAATCTTGTAATTCCATTCTCCGGTCGGGGTGTTGCGCATGTAGGAACCCTGCCCCAGGACCAACTGGCCGATCTTGCCGGCCTTCACGAGCTCGGCGCACTTCTGCCACTTGGCATCCGAACAACCCTGCGAGCCGACCTGGAAAACCTTGCCGGTGCTCTTGACGGTGTCCCAAACCTGCCAGGCCTCGGGCAGATAGCGGGACATCGGCTTCTCGACGTAGATGTGCTTGCCGGCCTTCATCGTGTCGATTGAAACCTGGGCATGCCAGACGTCATGCGTGGCGCAGATGACGGCATCAATGTCTTTTTGCTCGAGCAACTTGCGGTAGTCGTCATAGAGCTTGACGTCGGCGTTGCCGATCACCGCCTTGGCCGCCTCGCGGCGTTTCGCCCAGAGATCGCAGACCGCCACCAGCGCGGCGTTGTTCTTGTCGGCGCCGTCCTTCATCTTGTTGACGTGCAGCGTGCCCTGCGGGCCGACGCCGACAAAGCCGACGAGGATGCGGTCGTTGGCCCCGATGGTGCGACCGGTGGAGGGGGCGGTGTTCTGGCCGTAAACGGGGGTTTTGAAGACGTTGACCGCGGCCACGGCGGCGGCGGCGGTGGCCGCCTTCTTGATAAAACCCCGGCGCGTCTCCACGCCGGCCTGGGATGGAACGGAATTCTGTTGCATATTAGTCAGTCAGCCAAAAAGGCAATCATTGCTTCGATGCAGCTTAGGGTAATTCTCTTTACCGTCAACCGGAAAGCCCGCCCAAAAACGGGCCGCGCAAGGGGTTTCCGGGCTCGCCCGCCAGGAAGCAGCCTCATTCAACCGCTCGCCGCCACTCGCGGACTGGACCACCTGGCGTCGCCATCGCCGCCCCGCAGCGGCGGCTTCAAGGCGTCACCGCGAGCTTCTCCTCGTTGTGCTCCCGGCTCATCAACACGCCCTGCTCCTTGTACGGCTTGAGCATGAAATGCGTCGCCGTCGAGAGCACCCCCGAGATCGTGGCCAGCTTCTCCGCGACAAACCGCGCCACCTCGCGCAGGTCCGCGCCCTCCACCTGCACGAGCAAATCGTAGCCGCCCGACATCAGGAAGCACGATCGCACCTCGCTGAACTTCGCAATCCGCCCGGCGACGCGGTCAAAGCCGCCCTCGCGCTCGGGTGTGATCTTCACTTCGATGATCGCCCGCACGTTCTGCAGCCCGAGCCGCTCCTCGTCGAGGATCGTGCGGTACCCCAGAATCACCTGATCGGCCTCGTAGGCGCGAATTTTTGCCGCCACCTCGGCGGCGGGGAGGTCGAGCATCGCGGCGAGCTGGGCCGGTTGGAGGGACGCGTTTTCGCGGAGCAGTTTAAGCAACGAATCCATCTGGCGTTCTTAACCCGAACCCGTCCCGCCGCAAAGCAGAAAAACAAAACGCCCGGCCGGAGTACCCACGCGACGGCGGCAACGCAGCGTCGGTGACAATCTCAACTCGCGTCGTCGCGCGAGGCGCTCGCGTCGCCCCATCACCGGCCGAGGCGGTGGCGATTCCGGCTGAGCCAGCGATAACTGAGTTCGGCCAGCGACAGGGCGCCGGGCAGCCACAACAGCAACCCGAGTGGCGCCACTACAGGCAGACGCAGGGCGACAAACCGGAGGCACGCCGCGCCGCGGAAAATCCGACCGTCGGCGGCGACACAGTGAATCGCCTCGGGCAAAGCTTCGCGGCTCAGCGCCGGCGCGAGCGCGCCCACCGCCTCGTCCTGCAGCGGCAGCAACGCGAATCGCCGGCCCCAATCGAACCGTCGCACGCATCGCATCTGACCACGACAGAACGGGCAGTCGCCGTCGTAAAGCAGCGTGTGACGGGTGGCGCGCATGAACGTCGGCACCCACGGTAACGCAGTTCGGGCGCGCGGCAACTGCCCGCCCACCGATGACACCGCGATTTAGTTCGCGGGGATCACCGCCCGGAACATCCGCTGCGGCGCGTTGGTCAGGTCTTGCGAAAGCACGTTCGAACTGGCCGTGAACGACGGCGGGAGGTTTGTCCAAAGCGTCCAATTGTTCGTTGCCAGGGTGTCGTTGAACTGCACCTGGTAGCCGTAACCGGCCAGCGCGTTGAAGGACAGCAGGAACAAGGTGCCGTTGGCGGCGGCGCTCAGGACCGGAGCCACACTCACGTCCGGCGGAGCGACCACCAGCAGTTGGGCGTTGCTGCTCACCACGCTCTGGACGGCATTGCTCACCATCACCGAGTAGAGCGCGGAAGCGGCCGTGGTCACATTGGTCAGGATTAGCGCGGCGCGACTGGGAGCGGTGAGCACGGTCGCGTTCGAGCGCCAGTAATAGGTCAGGCTGTCGCCGGCGGCCCCCACCGTGAAGGTCACGTTCGTTCCCGCCGGCACAATCTGGCTCGCCGGCTGGCTCGTGATGACCGGAGGCGCCAGGTTTCCCGCGATCGCGATCGTGATGTCCTTGTGAACGATAATGGGCGAAAGCGTGTTGCCCGCCGTCAACTGGACCGGATATACGCCGCCGGCGGTGGGCTTGCCGGTGATGTAGCCGTTGCCGCCGACATTCGTGTTGATGGTCAACCCGGGTGGCAAAGGCGCCGCGTTCCAAAAGTTCTGGGCCGAGCTCTGGCCGGGATTGGTGACGATGATGCGATAACTGAAACTCTGACTCACCGTGCCGGCGGCATTGGTGCTGACCGGCCCGGTGGGACTGGTGTTGGCCACGCCGGCGATGGCGGCCGACGCACCGGAGACCGTATGGTAGGAGCCGAGCAAGGCCACGGCGCAGGCCAGCCAGCGGAGGACGATGGCGAACCCGGCCGGGTTCGCGGTGGGCGCGATGGCCAGAATCCGGCTCACAGGCGCGAGTTGGAGGCCGACGGCCAGGACCAAGGCAGGGGCGTTTTGCAGTTTCATGGGGAGCTGGAACTCACGGTGTTGGTTCGTTCAAGGTTGTGGAAATTGTCGCTCAAGACCATTTCGCAGGAGACGGCGAAGCGGGAAAAACCGCGGCCCCGGCAGGAGACAAGTCGGTTTCATGCAAATCCCGCTCGCTCAAAGCGACCAGTGTGGTCGTGGCGGCGTGAAGCCGGTCATGAACTCCCAACGCAAGCAGCGTCAGCAGCAGCCCCAACCGGGTCAGCCAGCGGTTTGCCCGCCGCATCCGCGAAGTCGAAGGAAAAACGCAGGCGATTGGCGCGGTGTTGCCCCGGTTGAGGTTCATGCCTTGATATGCGCGGCCATGTTCAATTGCAGCCGCAGCCACCGCCGCCCACACCGGCACCGCCGGCGGCCGCCTCCCGCGAGAAATAGATGTGGTCCTGCTGCGCACTGCCCAGCGGATCGCGGTCGGCAAGCATGGCCGGATCGGCAAGCGTGCTGCGTTGCCACGGTTGCACATGCTGGCAACCCGTGGCGGCCGTCAAGCCAAGGCCGAGTGCCAGGAGGATCAGCAAACGGGTTTTCATGGGGCGGCCTGCTTGAGGAGGCTCTCGATTTCCTCCGCGTATTTCTTCCTCGTCTCCTCTCCACGGTAACCGCTGTGGGCGAAGCGAATCTTCCCCTCGCGGTCCAGCAGGAAGGAACTCGGCATCGTCGCCACCCCGGCCTTCTCGACCAGCTTCTGCCCGACGTCCCGGACCACCGTGAAGGAGGCATGACCTTTCTTGAGGAAGGCTTCCATCTCGCTCTTCTTTTCGTCCACGCTCACCGCGATGATGACCAATCCCTTGCCACCATAGCGCTGGTGCAATTCTTCCATGACGGGAAAGGATTGTTTGCATGGCCCGCACCAGGACGCCCAAAAGTCCACCAGGACCACCTTGCCTTTCAGGTCGGACGGCAGGTTGCCCTCGAGCTTGAAGGCCGCCAGGTCCGGGAACGGATCGCCCTGTTTCAAACCAGCGGCCGTGAGGCGCACGGTCAGGCCGGCCAGGAGGGCGAGGCCGAGAGCCAAGGCGGTCCAGCGATGCTTAGGAAGTGCGGTAGGCATAGAATCTCTTCGTCTCATGCCGGGCGGTTTCGGTGATGATGCAACCCTCCACGCCCGGACAGCGGTTGATCAGGTCCAGTCCCTCCTGCGCTCCCAGCACGAACGCGGCGGTGGAAAGAACCCCGGCAAGCGTGCAATGCAGAGCGATGATGGTGACGGCCAGCGTGCCGTTGTTGACCGGGTAGCCGGCGCGCGGATCGATGATGTGCCCGTACCGCCGGCCCGCGTGGGTGAAATGCCGGAGGTAATCACCCGACGTGGCAACCGCATGGCGCGTCACCGCCAGGCCGGTCCAGCACGTGCCCGGCTTGCGCGGGTCCTCGAGCCCGATGTGCCAGGCGCCCTTCTCCGGGGGTTCGCCCTGGACGCGCACGTCCTGGCCGAAATCCACCAGCACGTGCTCCAAACCACGGCGCGTCGCGAGCATCAGCACGCGATCCACGGCATATTCCTTCCCGATGCCGCCGAGGTCGAGGCTCATGCCTGCGGCCGGCAGGAAGATCGCGCCCGGCCGCCGCTGCACCTTGCGCCAGCCCACCTCGGCCCGGGCCGCCTCGATCGCCGCCGCAACCGGGATCACCGGCGGGCTGGCCTTCCAATTCCAAAGCCGGATCAGCGGCAGCGCGGTCGGGTCGAAGGCGCCGCGGGTGAGGAACACCATGTCCTGGCACAGGTTCAGGAGCGCCTCGGTTTCCGGATCAATGGCCACCCAGCGCTGACCGGCGGCGGCATTGATCCGCCCGATCAGGCTCTCGGGAATAAAGCGCGAATACCGCGCCTCGAAATCCGCCACCCACTGCAGCGCCTCACCCTGGAAATCCCGCGCCGCCACCGGATTCGCCGCGCGAAAATGCACCCGGCAGGTCGTGCTCATTGCCTGGAAGGTGAGCTTGTAGAAACCCGCTTCGCCGGTGAACTGCGCCGAGCGTTGCACCCGCTCATGCACGGTCGGCCGGGCGACCGGAGCAGCCGGAGCGGTCAAAACCATACGCGGCCTCCGATCGTCAACACGTTGGCCTGGGGATAGGCGCTCGGCGACGTCACCCTGTCCAAGCCCTGCATTTCATAGCGATGAAAACTGGCATCAATTGAAAACCGTTCGCTGATCCGGGCGCTCGCCGTGACGCCGTAGGTGAAGGTCTCCAGCCGGGAAAGCCGGTAATCCGCGGAGTAGTAGGCGGGGATCGGCGTGGGATTGGTCGGATCGGTGGGATCGCCCGCGAAATGCGTCGCGTAGAAGAACGCCGCACTCTGCCGGTAGTAGCGGAACTCCGGCGACAACAGAATCCGCCGGCCGATCTTCTGGTGCCAGGCCACCTCCACCGTGTGGGCGTTGATGCCGAACGTGTCGTGGTAAAACCGGTAGGAACTCTCCGCGCTGCCATGCAACGGCGTGATGAAGTGCGTGAGCGACAGGTAACCGATGTAACTCTGTCGTTGATTGGGCCGGTTCTCCCCGAACAGGATCGCGTTGTTGGGATCGAATTGCGGATACGCGTCGAACATCACCCCCCGGTACGGGTCGCTCAGGTAGCCGCGGGCGTCCCGGAAGGTGAAGTTCGCCGTCAACGCCGTCCGGGGACTCAGCAACTGGTTGACGCCGATCAGAAAGTCGTCCGTGTTCTTCTGCTGGGTCTGGTAAATATACGTGGCAGCGTTGGCCAGAATGCTGTCGGCGTCGTGGGACCAGCCCAGGTTGAGCGTCGTGTTCTTGCCGTTCAGGTCCACCGAGTAGTTCAACGCCCCGCCGTAGGAAATGTAATCGTGCTCAGTGCTGTAGGAGAATTCCGGCGTGAGGCGGTGGGGACCGAAGCTGAACGTGGCGTCCAGCGAACCCGCCCACCGCTGGTCGCGCATGAACTGGGTGGGCACGCTCGTGCTGAGCGGCCCGGTGACCGGGAGCTGGGCGATGGCCGCAACCTCGGCCGGGGGCGGCGCGCCCGAAGGCGTGGCCCCGGAAATGGCGTCATACACCGCCTCCCCCTTGAGCGTGAGCCAGGGCTTGACCTGCGTGTCGAACAGCACCGACTGCGTGTCCACGCCCATGCGGCCGCCGTCCTCGCGGTAGCTCTCGAACCGGTAGTCGGCCTGGTTCCCGCCGCGCGCGCGGGTCAGCGGATGGAGCATCAACCCGGCGGCGACCATCATGCCGGCCAGGCGTTGCCGCCCCGTCAAGCCGGTCCGCCCGGACGGGGCGATCCCCTCTGCGTTTGAGTCTGGTGCATCCATGCCTGCGTTCGCGTCACGAATTCTCTTTAGAATCTCCCGTCACGATATTCATCTTTTTTCATTTTGCAACCGGACCTCGCTGCCGGCATTTCCCCCATCGCGTGACGTTGGACGGCGGCGGTGACGCCCGACGACCGGGTTCGCGCCCCGCCGCGGCCGCGCTGCGCCGAAACCGTCCGCCACCGGCGCGACTTTGAAAAAAGCACGATACTATTGACTGACCCCTGACCTGTTAGGGGTCAGTCCATAGTATTGACAACTTTCGCCTACGCCGGTCCGGTCGGGAAGAAGAACCCGTTGCCGGACCCCGGGCAGGCGACCGGGACCGGCCCTCCGATCCGCGCCCGGCAAGGCCCGCGCTGCTTTGGTCAAGACCGCCCGCGCCCAGTCCCCTGGACCGAGTCCAGCAGTGGACTCGGCCTTGACGTCAGGCGAAGGGGGCTTGATACAACCGGCCTCGTCCAGATTGCAGCGCGTTTGCGCTGGGTCCCATGCACCGAATCAACTGCCTTCACGACACGAATCGTTGGCTGCGGCCAGGGGCCGGAGCGGTCAGGCTCCTCCCGGGTTGTCCGGCCCCGGAGCCAGCACCCACCACCGCGCCCGGGGAACGAAGCAAGCTGCCAACTCGACGGGACGGTGCGCCCGGCCGACCTGGAGGCACGTGTGCCAGGCGGTCTCCGCGACGAGCAGCAGCGCTTCGAGATGCGCCCGGGCGTGGATTTCATGACGCACCAACTGATCGGCGCGCCGCCGGGCATGCTCGGTCTGGGCGGCCGCCAGCCGTCCGGCGGCCTTGCGTTTTGTGTTCGCATTGGTGGTCCGGGCCGCGCGGGCGGCCAGTTCCTGCTCGTAATGCTCGAAGTAATCGTCCAACCGCTCCAACTCCCGCCGGAGGTACTGCGCCTGCCGGGAGCGGATCGCGGCCAGATCTGCCTGCAGGTCTTGCGCCCAGGCGTTGCGGAGGACGTGGTGCCACCGTTCCGGCTCGATGGTCGGCCAGGTAATGTCATCCGCTGGTTGGGGGTCCAGTTCCACAAGGTCCACCGCCTGGGCGAGGGCCTCGTCGGGCGCTCCATCGGCCAGAGAAACCGCGATGCGCCGCAGCGACCAATGCTGGTCAATGGCCTGGAGTTCAGCGCGAACCAGCGCGACCAGGGAGAAGTGGTAACCGCGGACAAACGGCGCGGCCACGTGCCAGCGATGAGTGTCTTGGAATTGCGCACGCCACCGCTTTTCGGCCACGTCCAAGGCGGGCGGGCGCGCGTCGCCCTCGCCGGCCAGCACCACCCGCTCCAGCGCCGGCGGCGCCGGGCACACCGCCTCGGCCAACCGAAACGTAAGCGGGCAACCCGGGAAGACTTCCCGAGTGGCGTCGCGCGGGGCCACGTCTTCCGGCGGCGGAAACCGCAATTCGATCTCGTGCAAGGCGCCGCGGTCATTCCACAACCTCGCGCTCGGGCCCTCCGCCACGACTTCGAGTCGGTCGTGCCAGGTACGTTCGCACAACGCGCCCAGCGAGTTGAGCGCTTCGTCATAAAAGTCCGCCAGCATGCCGGGCGAGGGCGCGAGACGCTCGAGTTTCATAGCGATTCGTAGTCCTTGGCGAAAAGGGTTTCGTCCAGTTGCTTGACCTCGGCGTAGGCGTCGCGGGCGGCCGCCAGTTCGTCGCCCAAAACGGCGAACGCCTCGGCCACACGGCCTTCGCTCCCGCGCCAGCGCTGCAGCACTTCGTCGGCGAAATCGTCGCTGCTGAATCGCTCTCCCAGCACCAGGCCGGTCTCGCCAACGACCAGCTCGAAGAGGTTCAGCTTCTCCTGCAGGATTTCCAGCAGGTGTTCCTGGAGGGTGCCGGCCTGGACGAAGTTGTAGATATGCACCGGGCGCTGCTGGCCCAACCGGTGCAACCGGCCGATGCGCTGCTCGATCTCCATCGGATTCCACGGCAGATCGAAATTGGCGAGCCAGTGGCAGAACTGCAGGTTGCGCCCTTCGGTGCCGCTGTGGGTGAGCAGCAAGGCGCCGCCGCGCTGGTGAAAGGCCTCGGTGATGGGCTGCCGCTCGGCTGCCGGCGTCGCGCCGTTGATGACAAAGGTCTCCACGCCGGCCTGGCGCAAATGATCCGCCACCGCGGTCTGGGTTGCGAGAAACTGCGTGAAAAGGACGACGCCGCCCTCGCCTTGCGTGAGCGGTGTCAACAACTGACACTTGCGTCGCCAACTGGCCTCGAGCGGCGAACGTTCCTGCCAGGCCCGCGCGGCGGCGCGATCGGGGAACTTCTCCAGGGCGCCCCGCCAGGCGGCTGGACTGCTGCCGGCCGCCTGCAACAACAGCCGCCCCCAGAGACTCGACTGGCTGGAACTCAGCCGCGTGAGCTGGGCGCGGAATTCGGCCTCCCACTCCCGCCAGAACCCGCGCTCGAGGTCGTCGGGCTCGAACAACACCGTCTCGGCGCGGCGCGGCGGCAGTTTCAATCCGGCGTTGGCCCGCGTGTTGCGAATCATCACCTGGCCCAGCAGCCGGCGCAGTTCCTCCGGCTCCCGCGGCTGGCGCGGGCGTTTGGGATCGATGAACCGGGCGCGGAACTCGTTGGGCGAGGGCAACTGGCCCGGCTGGAGGAGCGTGACGAGGTTGTACAATTCCTCGAGCGAATTCTGGACCGGCGTGGCCGTGAGCAGCAGCAGAAAGTGCCGGGGCAGCGCGTTGACCGCCTGCCAGGCCTGGGATTCGCGATTCCGCAGATAGTGCGCCTCGTCCACGATCAGCATATCCCATTGGGTTTGCCGGGCGATTTCGAGGTGCGCCGGCTGTTTGAGGGTGTGCAGGCTGGCGACGATCCCGGCCTGGTCGCGCCAGAACGTCCGCGGATCGCCGCGCGCCGCCTCGTCGTTGGTCGTTGCCGTCGCCAGACCGAACTTGTCGCTCAATTCCTCCGCCCATTGGTCCACCAGCGACGGCACCGTGAGCACAAGGAACCGCCGCACCATGCCGCGCATCAGCAATTCCTTGAGCACCAGCCCGGCCTCGATGGTCTTGCCCAAGCCGACTTCGTCCGAGAGCAACGCGCGTCCGCGCAACGGGCCAAGCACCCGCAGCGCGGTACGGAGCTGGTACTCCAGCCGCTCGAGGCGGCAATGCGGCAGGCAGAGCAGGTCGTCGGACTGGTTGGAAACCCACCAGAGGGCCGCGCGTTCGCGCAGGAAGTAACCCCGCAGGTCCGCCAGCGGAAACGCGGTCTCCTGGAACGCGAGGGCCGGGAATTCGATCCGCACCGGTGGCGGCGGCACCGGCGGGCGCGCTTTCGGCGGCGCCGGCAACGGGGCGGATTCCCCTGGGGCGGCGGGTGACTTGAGCTGGGACTTGGCCTGGCTGGCTTGCCGGGCCGCGGTCCTGGCCTCGGCGTTGCGCTGTTCGCGCCGCCGGCGTTCTTCGGCCAGGCGCGCCATCGTTTCCTGCCGGTTTGCCTCTTCATCAGCCCGTCTCTGTTCCTTCCGCCACTGGCGCCGCTCATAGCGTGCGAATTCCGTAAGCGCCAACGGGCCCAGCTCCTGGATGACGCCACCCAACGGCGAGAATCGAAACCGCAGCGCCTCGGCCATCGCCACCAGATTCTCTTCAATCCACGCATACGGGGATTCGTGCGGACCGAAGGGCGGTTCCTGGACGTACAGGGGCTTGGAGGTGGCCGGCTGCGGCTTGACCCAGAACGCGGTCACGCTCGCGCGGTTGGTCGGAAAGCGTTTCAGCCAGGCGCCCAGCGTGGCCCGAATCGAGTTGCGATGATGCGACGTGACGAACGGCTCGCGCCCCCCCTCGGTCTCCAGCTCCCAGGTCAAGCGATCGCCACCCGTGACCCGCACGCGGCCCCGGGCCACGAAGCCACGGTCCCGCGGATCGCTCCACGCCAATTCGGCAAAACCCTTGATCTGATCGAAGGTCACGCACAGATCGAGCAACGACGACAGCGGCGCCATGGAGGCGCCTTTCCCGACCAGATCCCCGAAGGCCGGCGCCACGCCCAGCAGTCCGCCCGCCAGAAGCCGCAACGAGACGCGACCGCACGCCGCCGGATCGCCGCCCGACGCGAGGCTTGATTCCAGCAGCCGGATGAACTGAAGCACCTGGCCGCCCAGCCATTTCCAGGGCTCTTCGCCCGGCGGAACCGCCAGCGGAAAAGGCTGGCCCGCTCGGGCCGGGCCGAGGTCCGTGTCCGGCAACAGCACGAGGCGTAGCGCGTCATCCCCCAGCGGCCGCAGCTTCCGAATCCGATTGAGCAGCGCGCGGACGGAGGTCGGGTGAACCCCGCAACCGTCCCTGCCTGGCGCCGTCGCGTTCTCCATCACCCAATCCAACACCCGCAATCGGAATAGCACCGTCACCGCCGCAGGCCGCAACCAACCGCCGGCCACCACCGTGTCCGTTCCCTCGCGCCGCCACTCGAACTGGAGGCCGCCCGCCGCGAGATCGAACGTGACGCACAAACTGCACCGGGGCGGGGCCGGACCGCTGCTCTCCGCACCGACGACCCTCAGTTCAAGCTGGTGACCGGAATCCGACATCGCACGGCAAGATGCGGGGTGGCGGGGTGCGACCGCAACCGAAAAAGCAGGGGCTGTTACTCACCGACCGACCCCCTCAAGTCCGCCTTGCGCCCAAACCGCACGCACACAGCCACGTCCGCGACGCGCCGAAACCGTCAAAAAAAACGGCGGGACTTGTCGCTTGACGCCTCGTTCCCATCTGGCACGATGCTTTCCAAAATGAGTGCGAGCGAAAACCAATTCTCCCTCACGCGCGCAGCGTCAATGAACCGGCGGCGCGGTAAAAAGCAAATTCCTATCAGTTAATTCCTATCAGTTCAGTGTCAATGAAGGGGCGGCGCGTCAAAAACCAATTCCCCATCAGTCGTACGCTGCGAACCATCGAACCAAATGGCCTGTCGGTCTAAGAGAGACTGATTATGAGACTGGGCCAGATTCCGTCAAAGAGCCGTCAGTTTTCGCGAATACTCTCAACCGTCCTCACGCGGTTGGCCTGGCTAGGGCTCGCCGGCAGCGCCCGGGCATTGGCCTCCCACCGGCCAGCGCTCGCGTCACCCGGGAGTCTGGTATCAAGTTGATGGTTGTTGCAATATCGAGTGTGTTGCGAGGACTCGTTTTATGAAAACGGTTTGGGTTTGGATCAAGAGATGGCGGCTGGGGCGGATGGGCTGCTGGCTGCTGACCGTTTTGACGATCGTTGGTTCGAGGCCGGGCCGCGCCCAGGGGACTGTGAGCGGGGAAGTGAACTTGGCCACTACAAACCACTGCATCATGCTGCGCGGGAAGACCAACTTCATGCATTATTCCTTCACGGCCTGCAGCCGCGGCGAGGCCAGCCTGGGTGTGGAGTTGCGTCTGGCCGCTCCGTTTACCGATTCCGACCTTTTCTACTCGTTTGATCCCACGCAACGCGTCACCTCCTTGGGCTGGGTGGCCCCCAGCGGTTTCACGGTGTACCCGGCGACGATTTACCTCGCGGCGGCAGACAATCAAGGGCTGCTGGGACCGGGGATGGTGGAAATGGTCTTCACCATTTGTAGCCTGCCCCCGCCAGAGGGTGGAAGTGTTTTCTGCCTGGGAACCCATCATGCCATCGGCTTTGACGTGCTTGCGGAGTCGGCGGCCTTGGTGCTGGACCCGATCCCCCTCCAGACGGTCAACGAGGGCAGCGCCCTGACGCTGCCGATTACCGCCAGGGCCACCGAAGTCCCGCCGGAGTTGGTGCGCTTCAATCTCCTGTCGCCGCCGGCGGGCGCGAGCATCAATCCCACGAACGGGGTTTTCCAATGGACGCCTGACGAAAGCCAGGGCCCGAGCACGAACGTCATTCAAGTGCGCGTGAGCGTGAATGGTCTTTCGACAGTGAGCGACACCAACAGCTTCACGGTCATCGTGAACGAGGTCAATTCCGCGCCCCAATTCCCCGCCATCGCCGATCAAGTGATTGAGACGGGACACGCCTGGGCTTTCGGCACTGGGGCCACGGACAGCGATCTGCCCGCCAATCGTTTGACCTACACCCTCCTTTCGGGCCCGAGCGGACTCTCCCTGGACCCCGACAGCGGAGTGCTGTTTTGGACGCCTCTGGACACCCAATCCCCCAGCACAAATTTAATCAATGTGATGGTGACGGACGACGGTGTGCCCAGCCTCAGCGCGACCCAGAGTTTCACGGTGTACGTGGTGAACTCCGACCAAAAGCCGCAATTGGCGGGGATTGCCGATCGCACGATGGATGAACTCACCACGCTGGTCATCACCAACCAGCTTAGCACCGGCGGGCTTCCGCTGGGCACCGTGGTCTTTGACTTGGTGTCGGCGCCGCCTGGCGTCGTGCTGGATGTTGGCACGGGGTTGTTGACGTGGACGCCCAGCGAGGCGCAAGGCCCGGGCGTGTATCAGATCACCGTGCGGGCCAGTTACGCCACCTTGCCGAGCCACAGTTGTGTGCAGAGCTTCGTAGTGTCTGTGCAGGAGGTGAACTCCGCCCCGGTCTGGCTTCCGTTGCCAGATCAGACTGTCCTTGCCGGTGAGACTTCCAAGATTCTGCCGCGCGGACTACTGCGTGAGGTGTATGAGGGCCTCGCCGGCCGGTTGGTCGCGGACCTGACCAATCACCTTAGCTATCCGGCCAACCCGGTGAGCATGAGCTTGGTTACGAACCTGGGCGGTGTCGGTCCGGGACAGGGCCAGCGCATCCGAGGTTACTTGGTGCCCTCGAGCAATGGAGTTTACTCCTTTGGTTGCTGTTGCGCTGGATCGTACGAATCCTATGTCTTTCTCAGCACCGATCAGCACCCGGAGAACCAACGGCTGGTTTGGGCCAGTCAGGGCTCAGGCACGTCGGACCGGCAGCTTGAGGCTGGCAAGCTCTATTACCTGGAGATTCTGTCAACTGCGCCTGACTTCATCTTTGGGAGTTCATTACCCGCGGACTGCTTGTTTGCTCCACCGGCGATCGACGCTGACTTGCCGGAGAACCTGCTGACCTACGAACTGCTATCAGGACCGGACGGGGCGAGCGTCGAGCCTGACACCGGCCAACTCGTTTGGACACCCAGTCCGGCGCAGGTGCCGAGCACCAACGTCATCACGGTGAAGGTCAGCGATGACGGCACGCCGAGCCTGAGCGCGACGCAAAGCTGCACGGTGATTGTGCTGCAGAACCATCCGCCGAGTGTTACCCTGGTCGCTCCCACCAATGGTACTGTCTTCGCCTTGGGGCAAACCATCCGACTTGAGGCGTCGGCTGGCGACATGGACGGCAATCTGCAGGCGGTGGAGTTCTTGGATGGCACCAATCGCTTGGCCGAAATGACAGCACCGCCTTTCTGTTTCTTCTGGACCAACGCTTCGTCGGGCAGTCACGTCGTGAGCGCGCGAGCCCAAGACCGAGCCGGTGCGACGGCTGGTTCCGACTTGGTGACCGTTCGTGTGGCTGAACCGCCGCGCCTGAGCGACTCGCAGTTTGGCTCCGACGGACAGTTCCGGTTGTTGCTCACGGGCGAGGCCGGCATTGACTACCTGATTGAGGCTTCCACGAACCTGCTTGATTGGGTCCCGCTGGCGACCAACACGGTCGGTGCGCTGGGGACCTGGGAATTTGCCAACCTGGAAGCGACGAACTATGCCCAACGCTTCTACCGGGCGCGCGAACAATGGAGCGGCCCGACCACCGTTGTTTGGGTGGACGATGCGCTGCCCGCCGGCGCAATCACCGCCGGCAACGAGAGCTGGAATTGGGTCAGCAGCAATCCGGCTCCGTTCTCCGGCAGCCTGGCCAGCCAGTCGGGCCTTGGCCCTGGCGAGCACAACCACTATTTTCACTCGGCCACCGAGACCCTGACGGTCAACCCGGGCGACGTGCTGTTCGCTTATATCTATCTGGATCCGGATAATCTGCCCAGCGAAGTCATGCTGCAATGGAATGACGGCTCTTTTGAGCACCGCGCTTACTGGGGCGCCAATGACATCGCTTGGGGGACGGACGGCACCGCCAGCCGCCGCTCCATGGGCCCGCTGCCCGCGGCCGGGCAATGGGTCTGCCTGCAAGTGCCCGCGTGCCAGGTGGACCTGGAAGGCAGTGTTCTCAATGGATTGGGCTTCACCCTCTACGATGGCCGTGCCACGTGGGATTACGCCGGCAAGTGGTCGCCTTGACTGCAATCCCGGCTAGGGGTCAGTCCATAGTATTGACAACTCTGGCTCCAGCCGGCACGGTTGGGCGCATGGCGCGCAAACTTCGAATCGAGTTCCCCGGCGCGATGTACCACGTGATGAATCGCGGGGATCGCCGGGAGGAGATCTTCCGCGATGACCAGGACCGGGCACGGTTTCTGGAGACGCTGGCGGAGACTTGTGCCAAGACCGGCTGGCAAGTCCATGCCTTTTGTCTCATGCCCAATCATTTTCATCTGGTCGTCGAGACGCCCCAGCCCAACTTGGTGGCCGGCATGAAGTGGTTTCTGGGCACTTACACCAGCCGGTTCAAGCGCCGGCACAAGCTTTCCGGGCACTTGTTTAGCGGGCGCTACAAATCGCTCCTGGTCAGCGGGCAGGGCGGCTACTTGCGAACGGCGTGCGAGTATGTGCATTTGAATCCCGTTCGGGCGAAACTGCTGGCGGAGGAGGAACCGCTGCGCCGTTGCCGATGGAGCAGTTTCCCGGAGTATCTGAAGGCGCCGTCGCGGAGGCGAGCTTGGGTGCGCGTGGACCGGGTCCTGGGCGAATGCGGCATCCCCAAGGACAGCCCGGCGGGGCGGCGGGAGTTCGAGCGGGTGGTGGAAGCGCGGCGGGGGCAGGAGAGCGGAGAGGCGTTCGCGCGCATCCGGCGGGGCTGGTGCCTGGGGGATGAGGCGTTCCGGCAGGAGTTGCTGAAGCGGGTGTCGGCGCAGGCGGGGCCACAGCATTACGGGGAGGAATTGGCGGAGTCGGCGCAGGCGAAGGCGGAGCGAATCGTGGCAGAGGAACTGAAGAAGCGGCGGTGGCAGCCGGAGGATTTGGCGACCAAACGCAAGGGGGACGCGGCGAAGGTGGCGATGGCAGTGCGGTTGCGCCAGGAGACGACAATGACGCTGGCGTGGATTGCGGCGCGGCTACGGATGGGCACCACGACGCACCTGGCGCATCTGCTCTACTGGGAGAACCGGGGAACGTGAAATAAAAAGCATGATACTATGGACCGACCCCTGTTTCATTGCCGGCTCTACGCCTTTGTGGACGCCGCGTTCCTGCACGGGCGCGCACCGGAGGACATCGCGCGGCAGCTCTGCGATGGCGGCGCGGACCTGATCCAGCTCCGCGCCAAGCAGGCGACGACGGCCGAGGTGCAGCGGATGGCCGAGCGCATTCTCCCGGTGACGCGCAGCGCGGGCGTCGGCCTGGTCATCAACGATCATCTCGCCGTCGCGCGCGCCGTCGGCGCGCCGATCTGTCATCTGGGCCAGGAGGATTTTGCCGCCACGGGCTGCGCCCAGGTCCGCGAGCTTTTCGCGAAGCCGACCGCCACCCGCCGTCAACCTACAGACGCGACCCCTCAACCATCAACCCTCAACCATCAACCCCTGATCGGCCTGAGCACGCATTCCCCCACCGAGGCGCAGCGGGCGATGGCCGCAGGCGCGGATTATGTGGGCGTGGGGCCGGTCTTCGCCACCGGGACGAAGCCGGAGGCGACGCCGGTGACCCTCGATTACATCCGTTGGGCCGCGGCGAACGTGACGATCCCGTGGTTTGCCATCGGCGGGATCAACCTGGGGAATCTTGATGCCGTGATGGCGGCAGGCGCCCGGCGCATTTGCGTGGTGTCGGCAATCCTGGACGCGCCCGACATCACCGGGGCTTGCCGGCGCTTCAAAGAACGCCTACTTTGCGCGGCGATTTGAAGCGTCACACAGCAACATTGCAACTCATGAGTGTTCTCGTTGTCGGCTCCACAGCCCTCGATTCCATCAAAACGCCGCAGCGCGAAAATCCGCGCCTGCTCGGCGGCTCGGCCAGCTACGCCGCGGTCGCGGCCAGCTTCTTCGCACCCGTGAAGCTGGTCGGCATCGTCGGCGAGGACTTTCCGCGCCGGTACCTCGCGCTCTACCGGCGGCACGGGCTCGACCTTGAGGGATTGCAGGTCGCCCCCGGCAAGACCTTCCACTGGTCGGGCGAATACGAGGTGAACATGAACAACCGGCGCACGCTGGCGACCGAGCTCGGCGTGTTCGAGACCTTTCAGCCGGACCTGCCGGCGGATTATCGCGACACGCCGTTCGTGTTGCTGGCGAACATTGCCCCGGCGCTCCAACATCACGTTCTGGACCAGATGCGCCGGCCGAAGTTCGTCATTGCCGACACCATGGACCTCTGGCTGAACGTGGCCCTCCCGGACCTGCTGCGCTTGCTCAAGCGCGTGGACGCGCTCGTGCTGAACGACGGCGAAGCACGGCAGTTGACCAAGGAGGACAACGTCGTCGTCGCGGCGAAGAAGATCCACCGGCTCGGACCGAAATACGTCATCGTCAAGAAGGGCGAGCACGGTTCGATCCTGTCCGGCCCGGACGGCTTCTTTCTGTGCCCGGCGTTTCCGCTGACGCGGGTCGTGGACCCGACCGGTGCGGGCGACTCGTTTGTGGGCGGACTGATCGGGTGGCTGGCGGCGTCGCGGGGCAACCTGACCGTCAACCTGCGCCAGGCGATGCTCCACGGCAGCGTGGTGGCGTCGTTCTGCTGCGAAGGGTTCGGCCTCACGCGCACTGACCGAACCACGCGGGCGCAAATCGAGCAGCGCGTGAAGGCGCTACGCCGCATCATCCGGTTCTGAGAACCACCCGTTCCGGAGTCCCCCAACACACCACTCGTTTCGCCGGCCGTGATCTCGCGCAAGCCCGCCCTCGGCTTCATTTTCATCACCCTGTTCCTCGACATCCTGGGGATCGGGCTGATCATCCCGATTTTGCCGCGGCTGATCGAGACCCTGTCCGGCGGCGACGTCTCCTCGGCGTCGCAAACCTTCGGCTGGCTGGCGGCGCTCTATTCGCTGATGCAGTTCGTTTTCTCCGCGCTGCTCGGCAGTCTCTCGGATCGCTTCGGCCGGCGGCCGGTGATCCTGAGCTCACTGTTCGGCTCGGGACTGGACTACCTCCTGCTTGCATTCGCGCCGACCCTGCCGTGGTTTTTCCTGGGCCGGCTCATCGCGGGCATCACGGGCGCGAACATCACCGCCGCGAGCGCCTACATCGCCGACATCAGCCCGCCGGAAAAGCGCGCGCAGAATTTCGGGATCATCGGCGCCGCGTTCGGTCTGGGTTTCATCGCCGGACCGGCGCTGGGCGGGTTGCTGGGCAATGTCGGGCTGCGTGTACCGTTCCTGGTCGCTTCCGGCCTGACGCTGGTGAACTGGCTTTACGGCCTGCTCATTCTGCCCGAGTCGCTGGACCGGCAGCACCGGCGCGCTTTCAGTTGGTCGCGGTCCAATCCGGTGGGCTCGGTCATCGCGCTGAAGCACTTTCCGGTCGTGCTGGGTCTGACCGGGACGTTCTTCCTCCTGTATCTGGGCCACAACGCGCTGGTAAGCATCTGGGTGCTTTACATGTCGTATCGTTACGGGTGGACGGTGGGCCAGACGGGGCTCTCGCTGGCGATCATCGGCGTGATGGCGGCCGTGGTGCAGGGCGGGCTCGTGCGCGTGGTGGTGCCGAAGCTGGGCGAGCGGCGCGCCATTCTCATCGGACTGACGATCAGCGTGCTGGGCATGCTGGGCTACGGCCTGGCGACGCACGGCTGGATGATCTATGTGATCCTGGTGGCGGCCTCGCTGGGAGGCATTGCGGGACCGGCCGCGCAGGGACTGATCTCGCGCGGCGTACCCTTGAACGAACAAGGGGCGGTGCAAGGGGCACTCACCAGCCTGGCGAGCATGGCTGGCATCGTCGGTCCGCCCATTGCGACCGGTTTGTTCGGTTATTTCATCGGCCCACGGACTCCGGTGCATCTGCCGGGCGTGCCATTTTTCCTGGCGGCCGCCTTGAATTTCACCGCGATGCTGCTGGCGCTGCGCTCGTTCCGGCGAACCCCGCCGGTGCCGGACGCACCCTTCACGCGGTCGGCGACCGGCGAAGTCCCGCCGGCCTGAGCCCGTTGCCGGAGGCGCAAACCGCCCGGCTCACAAATGGTTTCGCCAGACCGAACCGTCAGCGAAACCCACCTCGCGCAGGCGGATGATGACGTTGACCGTCCAGTCGGGCATGTAAAAGGCGGGGCATTTGAACTCGCGCGCGGCGCCGGCGATGGCGATGGCCTTGCCGGCCGGATCCTCGTATTCCGTGGTCCATTCCTTCAAGGTGTGTTTCTGATCGTCCTGATAATAGAAGGTCATGTTGAGTTTGCGCACCGCGAGGTCCGAGCGGTTGACGATGCGCAGCTTGAGGTTGCGCAAAATGTCCCCCTTGTCGTCGAGGAAGCCGGCGAATCCGACGGTGACCTCGGTGTTGGTCCGCACCTGCGGCTCAGGGGGCGGTGCCAGGGTCGGGATAGCAGCCGCGGCCGAGGTGGCGGGTACGGACGGCGGCGCCGGCACGGTGGCCGGTTGGTTGTTGGACGGAATAGGAGCCGCCGCCGCGGGCAGCGGGACCGCAGGAGAGACAACCGCCAGCGGAGGCGCGGAGGGCACATCGGCGGGCGGGGCTGTCTTGGGTGGCTCCCCACCCTGGGCCGCCAGCGACGACGGTTTGGGAGGCGCAGCCGGGGGCAAACCTTGGGCCAGATCGGTTGACGGAGTCGCGCGGGCCGGGCGGGGCCGGGCGGGACGGGTGGCGGGCGGCGGCGACGCCGGTTCCGTGGCGGTGATGACACGCCGGGTCTGCGCTTCAATCTGCAACTGGTCCATCCGCTGCGCCGCCCCAAGGAACACAAGGCCATAGGCCATCAGCACGAGGGGAATTCCCGACAGGTAAATCAGGAAGGGGCGCTTGACTTCGCTCCAGTTGAGGATGCCGTAAACCAAGACGACGGGTGAGAAAAGAATCATCAGGACAGCCCAGACGTAGCGTTGCTCGCGGAAGGCGGTGACCAGCAACCAGACCCAGCCCACCAGCGAGGCGAGCAGGGCTACCGCCAGCAACAGGAAACCCAGGACGATCATGGCGCCTTTGACTCCCCAAAAAACCGGTGAAGCTCCCAACGTGAGAGGTGATCAACCGGGCAACACAGGCAAGCTAGGCGGTTTGGCCACCCGCGGCAAGGCGGAGTTTGCGCATCCCGGGTGAGGGTGCCCCTCAGTAAATCCGGCGGAGATGCGACGGGAGGATATTCAGCTCGGAGCGGTACTTCGCCACCGTTCGGCGGGCGATCATGATGCCGCGCATGTTGAACTGCCGGACGATATCCTCGTCGGACAGCGGTTTGAGGCGGTCCTCGCCGGCGACCAGTTCCGCGAGCAGTTGCTTGACACTTTCGTTGGACATGCCGCCGCCATCGGTGGTCGGAATGCCCGAGGTGAAGAAATACCGGAGTTCGAAGACGCCCTGCGGCGTCTCGACATACTTGCCGGAGACGGCGCGACTGATGGTCGTCTCATGGACGCCGACCACCTGGGCGATCTGGGCCATCGTCATCGGCCGAAGGTGGGACGGACCGTGTTCGAGGAAGTCACGCTGCCGTTGGATGATCTCGCGCGCGATTTTCAACAGCGTTTCCTGGCGCTGCTGCATGCTTTTGATGAGGAACTTGCCGGCGCGGATTTTTTCGCGAATGTAATCCTGGACCTCGGGCGCGCTGTTCGGCTGGGCCATTAGGTCCTTGTAAGTGTTGCTGATCCTCAGGTGGGGAATGCCCTCGTTGTTGGTGGTTACCGTGTAGTCGTCGCCCGCTGGGTTCTTCGCCAATTCCAGTGGGTAGGCGTCCTCGAAGAGCATCCGATTGAGGCGCAGGAGACCGTCGCCTTGTGGGTTCTTCGCAAGGAGGTCCTGCGTTTCGGCGCGCAAGGCGACCCCGGCAAAGCGCTGAGTGTCAAAGATAAATGAGCCGCGAATGGCGCGATTCAGATCTTTCACTAGAGCTGATTTTAGCGCCGCTTCATCGGAGCTTGGCCCTTCGTAGTTCTTCAGCGCTGCTTGTGTCGGAGCGGACATTGCACCCGCGAGCCATTCGTCAACCGATCTTCGCGGCGTTTTCGACTTCTTTGGTGGCGTTTTCAACTTATTAGCAAGCGATGGAAGGTCCCTAAGATCATCCTCTGAAAACGTCAAGGGACGGCCCACCTTGCGGATGAAGATTTCCGGATAGACATAGTGGTTGCTGTCGGCCTCGTAATCGCGACCGGGGCGCGGCTCAAGGTGGCTGATCCGGTGCGCCGCCTCCTGGACTTCGGCCACGGAGCAGTCCAGGGCGCGGGCGATCTCCGGAAACCGGTGGCGGGCCAACTGGTCTATGTGGTCGCTGACGATCCGGTATTCGAGCGAATCCCGCCGGTTGACGCGCTCCAGTTGGAGCCGCAGGCATTCGCGCAAATCCCGGGCGCCGACGCCGGGCGGATCGAACCGCTGGATGACCGTCAGCACTTCGCCCACCTGGCCGGGCGGGAAATTCGTGGCAAACGCCAGCTCCTCCACGCCAGCCTGCAAATAGCCCCGCTCATCAATGTTGCCCACGATCATCTCGGCGACGGGCCGCCGCTCCGGCGGTATTTCCGAGAGCCGCACCTGTTCCAGCAAATGCTCCTGCAGGGAGGTGCCGGCGGCGAGTGAATCGAACATGAACTGCCGGCGCTCGTCCTCCTCCTCGCTCGTGCGCAAGGGCGTGTTGGCCTGGCTGTAATAGTCCCGCCAGTCCTGGTCCACCTGCGCCAGCCGGTCGAACTCCGCATGGAAGTCGTCCACCGGTGTGTTGCTTTGTTCGGTGGCGGGGTCGGACTTCACATCGATTTGCGCCGCTTCGTTCTCGGGCACCTCCTCGAGCACCGGGTTCTGCTGCAGTTCCTGCTCGACCAGGGCCTTCAACTCAAGGATGGGCGCCTGCAGCAGCGCCAGCGACTGCTGGAGCTGCGGCGCCAACACCTGCTGCAACGCCAGGCGTTGCGAGAGTTGCATCCCCTGCGACATTCACGGGCATGATAAGCCGACCAAGGCGCGGCTCAAGCATGAAGCATTTTTTTTGCCGACTTTCGATCACCCCCCGGAGCCCGGCTTCTCCCGAAAGCACCCGACCCGCCGCCGTTTTAACCGGAAACAGGGCCGGATTTGTGCTGGCCGCTCCCGGCCGGCGCCGCTACCCTCCGGGCCATGAAACTCCGGTTTCCGCTCCCGCGTTGGCCTGGTGTCCAGGTAATCGCCCTTCTCGCCCTGACCGTCCTCGGAGCGGACCGGCTTGCGGCCGGCAGCCCGGCGACGCCCGACGTGACCGTCCCTGCCCGGATGCAACGTTTTGTGGACGAAGGCGCGATCTCCGGCGCGGTGACGTTGGTGGCGCGACACGACCGGGTGCTGGCGCTCGCGGCCGTCGGGGTGTCCGATCTGGCCACGCAGCGGCCGATGCGGAAGGACGATCTCTTCTGGATCGCTTCGATGACCAAGCCCATGACCGCCGTGGCCGTCATGATGCTGGCGGACGAGGGCAGGTTGTCGGTGGACGACCCCGTGGAAAAGCACCTGCCCGAATTTCACAACCCGTGGCTGAAGGTCACCGGGTCGGAAACCGGGATGACGCTGAAGCGGCCGGCGCGACCGATCACCGTGCATGATCTGGTGACGCACACCTCGGGCATCGGCGACGTGCCGGCACCACGGCCGGACGCCTCGCTGGCGGAGTTGGTGATGGCCTGCGCCCAGCAACCGCTCCGTTTCGAGCCCGGTACGCGCTGGGAATACGCCAACGCCGGCATCAACACGCTGGGCCGGATCGTGGAGGTGGTTTCGGGCGAGCCGTTCGCCGCCTTCCTCCAGCACCGTCTGCTCACTCCGTTGCACATGCGGGACACCACGTTTTGGCCCACGCCCGCCCAAGTCCGGCGGCTGGCCCAGGCCTACAAGCCGCGCAACGGCGGCGGCCTGGAGCGCACCGACATCTACTTCATCCAGGGAAGTCTGAGTTCACGCCGACGAACCGCCTTTCCCGCGGGGGGCCTTTTCTCCACGGCGTCGGACGTCGCTCAGTTCTACCAGATGATGTTGAACCGCGGCGTTGGGCATGGGCATCGGTTGCTGTCGGAGCAAGGCGTTGCCGAAATGACCCGAACGCAGACGGGCGACATCAAGACGGGTTTCGTGGAAGGCATGAGCTGGGGCCTCGGTTTCCAGGTCGTGAAAGCGCCCCAAGGCGTCACGGCGATGCTCTCGTCCGGCACTTTCGGTCACGGTGGCGCTTATGGAACGCAAAGCTGGGCCGATCCGGCGAAGGACCTGGTGCTGGTGATGATGATCCAGCGGGCCGGGCTGCCCAATGGCGACGCATCCGACATGCGTCGGGCGTTTCAGGAGACGGCGGTGGAGGCATGGGGCCGTTAGGCGACGGTCGCGCCACCGCCCGGCAGTGTCCTGATTTGCCGTTTCCAGGAGCGCGGCTGTGCGCGAAGCGTCAGCCGCAGCAGGTGGAAAACGCTGCGGCTGGTCTCCGACACAGCCGCGCTCCGTCCAAATCAAGACACACTACCCCCGCCCGTCGTAGCTTTACTTCCGCCGGTTTGTGCCTCACTTTGGGGCCGCTATGACACCATGCCATTGCCGACGGACGGCGGTTCTGCTGACGCTGGTCGCGGTCTTGCTGCGGCCCAGCGGGGCAACGGCGGACGCACCCGCGGTGCTGCCGGAAGTCTTCCGCCTGCTGCAATCGAATCTGGCCGGGGTTTCCGCGGCGGAATTGGACGCCGCCGCCGTGCGCGGACTGGTCCAACAATTCGCGCCGCGGGTGGCGTTGGTAACCAATCCGCCTGCGGGCGGAGCCGCCGACGACGTCACCGAGGTCATCACCCGAACCAATTGCTTCGAGAACGCCTTCGGCTACCTGCGAATCGCCCGGATCGAGCCCGGGCTGGCCCGGGCCTTGGGTGAGGCACTGACCGGACTGTCCACCAACCGACTTGGAGGGCTGGTGCTGGACCTGCGTTATGCCGGCGGCTGGGATTACGCCGAGGTGGCGCGGGCGGCGGACTGGTTTCTCGCGGACGAGCGCCCGCTCGTGGACTGGGGGGCGGGCGCACAAAAGTCCACCGCCAGGACCAACGCCTTCACCCAGCCCGTGGTCGTGCTGGTAAACGGGCGCACAGCGGGCGCCGCGGAAGCACTCGCGGCGACCTTGCGCGAAACCCGCGCCGGCCTGCTCATCGGGACCCGCACGGCGGGGGAGGCGAGCGTTTTCAAGGAGTTCCCGCTGAGCAACGGGGAGCGCCTCCGGGTCGCCACGGTGCCGATCCGGGTGGGCGACGCCCAGCCGGTGCCTGTGGCGGGCCTGCGACCCGACATCCAGGTGACCATTCCGCCCGACGAGGAGTGGGAGTTTTTTACGAATGCGTACCGGGCGGTTCGCAACCCCGCGGCCACGGGTTCTCCGCTGAACCTCCCGGGCTTCACCAACCGGCCGTCGAACGAGGCGGAACTGGTGCGGCTCCACCGCGAAGGATTGGACCCGGACGATGACCCGCCCGTGACCAGTCCCAAACCACCCCTGCCGAAACGCCCCGTCGTGACCGATCCGCCCCTGGCGCGGGCCCTGGACTTGTTGAAGGCGCTGGCGGTGGTCCGGCATGACCGGCCATGATTTCGTGTCATGCTTTCGCGTTGACGACCGGCCGGAGCAACCGCACCTTGAGCTTTTCGTGCAGGAATGAAGACCATCCTGTTTGTTTGCACCGGCAATATTTGTCGCAGCCCGATGGCCGAGGGGCTGTTTCGCCACCTGACGCGGGATCGGACCACGGACTACGCGGTGGTGTCCGCCGGCGTGGGCGCGATCGCCGGCCAGCCGCCCAGTGAGAACGCCGTCCGGGCGCTGCGGGAACGGGGCATTGACATCGCCGGCCAGCGCAGCCGGCCCCTGTCGGCGGACCTCGTGGAGCGGGCCGATTACATTCTTGGCATGACCCATGGCCATCTGGACACGATCGGCGCGGTGTTTCCGCAGGCCATGGAGAAGACCTTCCTGTTGCGGGAATTCGACGACACGCTGGATGAATTTGAAAAGGACATTCCGGACCCGATCGGCGAAGGGCTTGAGGTTTACCGGAATTGTCGGGACCATATCGAACAAGGCATTTTGACCATGTTGCCATTTCTTGACGAGCAGACGAAGTCCGCCCGCAACGCCACCACTCCCACCGCCCTCACGGTGGCGCTGGGTGCCGACCACGCCGGGTTCACGCTGAAGGAGGATCTGAAAGGCTATCTCGCGGGACGCGGCGTCACCGTGCAGGATCTTGGCAGCCAGTCGGAGATTTCGTCGGACTACCCCGATTTCGGGAGCGCCGTGGCCCACGCCGTGGCGGATCAGCAGGCCCGGTTTGGCGTGCTGGTCTGCTCGACCGGCATCGGGATGAGCATTGCCGCGAACAAGGTGGCCGGCGTGCGCGCCGCCCTCGCTTGGAACGAGGAAACCGCGACGCTCGGGCGCAGCCACAACGACGCCAACGTGCTGTGCCTCGGCGCCAAGTTCGTCGGCGGGGAGCTCGCCCAACGGATCGTGGACACCTTTCTGGCCACGCCATTTGAAGGCGGCCGCCATGAGCGGCGCGTGTTGAAGCTCGAACCGCGTCCGGCGGCGGCGGGGCTGCGCCTCGCGGCGGTGGACCGCGAGGTGGCGGGCATGATTGCCCGCGAACGCCATCGCCAGCAGACCAACATCGAGCTGATCGCCAGCGAGAATTTCACGAGCCCGGCGGTCATGGAGGCCCAGGGGTCTGTGTTGACCAACAAGTACGCCGAAGGCTACCCGCGCAAACGCTGGTACGGCGGCTGCGAATTCGTGGACACCGTCGAGCAACTGGCCATTGACCGGGCCAAACAGCTCTTCGGCGCCGAGCACGCCAACGTCCAGCCCCACTCCGGCAGCCAGGCAAACATGGCGGTGTACTTCGCGATGTTGCAGCCCGGTGACAAGCTGCTGACAATGGACCTCACCCACGGCGGCCACCTGACGCACGGCAACAAGGCCAATTTCTCCGGCCATTTCTTCGAGGTCGTGCATTACGGCGTGCGGAAGGATGACGAGCGGATTGATTACGACCAGGTCGCCGCCCTCGCCCGCGAGCACCGGCCCAAGATGATCACGGTCGGGGCGAGCGCCTATCCCCGGCTCATTGATTTCGCGCGCCTGGCGGCGATTGCAAACGAGGCCGGCGCCCTCCTGCTGGCGGACATCGCCCACATCGCGGGCCTGGTGGCAACCGGGCTGCACCCCAATCCGGTGGGTCTGGCGGATTTCGTGACGACCACCACGCACAAGACCCTGCGCGGTCCGCGCGGCGGTTTGATTCTGTGCGCCGAGAAGTACGCCAAGGCAATTGATTCGCAGGTGTTCCCCGGCATTCAGGGCGGCCCGCTGGAGCATGTCATCGCCGCCAAGGCGGTGTGCTTCCACGAAGCGCTGCAGCCGGGATTCAAACTCTACCAGGAACAGATCCTCAAAAACGCCCAGGCCCTCGCCCAGGGCATGAAAAACAATGGCTTCCGGCTGGTCAGCGGCGGCACCGACAACCATCTCATGCTGGTGGATGTCGGGGCGCGCGGCCTCACCGGCAAGGACTGCCAGAACGCGCTCGACCTCGCCGGCGTCACCGTCAACAAGAACACCATTCCCTTCGAAACCCGCTCGCCCTTCCAGGCCAGCGGCATCCGCCTTGGCACCCCCGCCGTGACCACCCGCGGGATGAAGGAAGGTGAGATGGCGGCCATCGCTGACATGATCAGCGAGGTGGTGCTCGACATCAAAAACCTTGACGCCGCGCGCCGGGTGCGCGACCGTGTCCACGAGTTGACTGCGAAATTCCCCTTGCCCTATTAGGCGAGACGGACCATTCTCCGGCATCCAGAAACTCCGGTTGGGCCATCCAACAGGGGCACGTGTGTTGATTTTACACTGGCAGACGGAGGGCCGGATGGGGGGCCGCCGACTGCACAAACGCTGACACCCATTTTCCCTATATGCCACGTCCGAGAAAAATCGAGGCCGCCAGGGCCGAAGCCGTCAATCCTGAAGTTCCAAAATCCCGGGGCGGTCGAAAGCCAAGGGCCGTCCTGGCGGCTCCCGCCACCGTGATCGTCCCGCCGCCGCCGCCGCCACCGGTGGAAGAGCCGCGCCCGGTTCCTGAACGGCTGCCCGCGAAGGAAGCCGCCACCGCCCTCGAACCGAACTCGAAGACCGCGCCAACCGCCCCGCCACCCACCGGCGTGACGATCAACATCGCCAAGCTTCAGGCGATGTCCATCGGCGAGCTGACCCAGATGTCAAAGGACTGGGGCATCGAGAACTTCGGCACGATGAAGAAGCATGAGGTCATCTTCGAGATCCTCAAGAAGAACGCCGAACGCAACGGCATCCTCTTCGCCGAGGGCGTGCTCGAGATCCTGCCCGAGGGCTTCGGCTTCCTGCGCTCGCAGAGTTTCAACTACCTGCCCTGCCCCGAGGACGTCTATGTCTCGCCCTCCCAAATCCGCCGGTTCGACCTGCAAACCGGCGACCTCGTGGCCGGCCAGATCCGCCCGCCCAAGGAAAAGGAGAAGTTCTTCGCCCTCCTCAAGATCGAAGCGGTGGACAAGGAAGACCCCGACAAGGCCAAGGAGAAGACGCACTTCGACAATCTGACGCCGCTTTTTCCGAACAAGCGGATCATCCTTGAAACCACCCGGGACGAGCTGTCCACGCGGGTCCTCGACCTGGTCTGCCCCATTGGCAAGGGCACGCGCGGCTTGATTGTCGCGCCGCCCCGCACCGGCAAAACGGTGCTGCTCCAGAAGCTGGCCAACGCGATCATCAAAAACAGCCCGGAGATTTACCTGATCATCCTCCTGATTGATGAACGACCCGAGGAAGTCACCGACATGGAGCGTACCTGCCGGCCCGCGGAAGTCGTCAGTTCGACCTTCGACGAACCCCCGGAACGCCACGTCCAGGTCGCCGAGATGGTCATCGAAAAGGCCCGCCGCATGATCGAGCACAAGAAGGATGTCGTGATCCTGCTCGACTCGATCACCCGCCTGGCGCGCGCCTACAACACGGTGCAACCGCACTCGGGCAAAATCCTGTCCGGCGGGGTGGACGCCAATGCGCTCCACAAGCCCAAACGCTTCTTCGGCGCCGCGCGCAACATCGAGGAAGGCGGTTCGCTCACCATCATGGCCACCGCCCTCGTGGACACCGGCAGCCGCATGGACGAAGTCATTTTCGAGGAGTTCAAGGGCACCGGTAACATGGAGGTTCACCTCGACCGCGCCCTGGTGGACCGCCGCATTTTCCCCTCGATCAACATCGAGCGCTCGGGCACGCGCAAGGAAGAACTCCTCTACCACCCGGATGAATGCAGCCGGGTCGTGGTGCTCCGCCGGGCGCTGACCGGCGTGCCGCCGGTCGAGGCGATGGAACTCCTGCTCGGCAAACTCAAGCAAACCGGCAGCAACATCGAGTTCCTGCTCTCGATGAGCAACATTAAGTAACGCCTGGCGACAGCGGCAAGCCGTCGCGGTCGCCAACCCCGCCGTCAGGGCGTCGTGGATGCCGTCGGCACCTCCAGGTCGCCCAGCGTGAACTGGAGACCGTCGAGCAGGTGCCGCAGCATGGCCGGGTTCCAGAACTCCTCGGCATTGTGGCCCAGCGCCGTGTAGAACACGCGTCCCGCGCCCACCGTCCGCACCCAGCACAGGCCGAAATCGTGGTCGCTCCGGAGGCGCGGCTTGTTCAGGTCCATCCGGGCGGTGTCCATGCTGAACAGGACGCGGTTGATCCGGCGCGAATAGGGCTCCTTGAACTGATAGCCCTCGTCAATGATCTCGAAGCCCTTTCCGCCAAAGGCCGCCATCAAGGGATGATTCGCCTCGTCCAGTTTCACCGCGATTTTCTCGAAGGCGTTCCACGGATGGCTCTCAAACGCCCCGCCCAGCGCGGCGGCGAATTCCGGTGACCGGTCGAAGAGGGCCGAGGCTCCATGAATGGCGGCCAGCCCCTTGCCGCCCCGCAGCCAGGCAAAGAAGTTGGCCTTCAGCCGGTCGTCGTTCTTCCGGGCCGCGGCCTGCTGCTCCGGCGAGAGCTTGTCGAGATCGTCCGGCAGGAACAACTCGCCCAGCGCGCTGACAAAACAGACCCCGTCAAATGTTCGCAGCCGCTCCGGCTCGAACAGCGCGATGTCGTCGCTGATCGTGGCCGCAAAGGCGCCCGTCTTCTCGCCCATCATCTGGATCGCCCGGGCGCCATAAGGGATGGACGTGTGGTAATAGCCTTTGCACAGGGTGAACACCAGCAGTCGTCGCGACTGCCGCGGCGCCACCGTCGCGCGCGCCGGACCGGCGGAGGCGAGTTTGCGGAGTTCTTCGTCGGTGGGCTGCGGCCGGTCGGCTCCGTTCAACCGCGCCGGGCCGGCGAGCAACACGCCCGCCAGCACCAGGCCAAAGGGGGTGAGCCACTGTTGGGGGAACTGCATGGCGGCAGCGTAGCCGATCCGGTCCGGAAAGGAAGTCGGAAATCAGGTAGTGTCCTGATCTCGGTGGGGCGTCCTCGCGAGCCGGGACACGAATCCGAAGCTCGAAACTCGAAACTTGAAACTCGCAACTCCCCGGTGGGGCGGCGTCACTTCGTGAAATCGCTCCAGTTCACCGACCGCATGTCGCCGGTCCGGGCGAACTGGGTGTGCATCCCGAAGGCGGCTGAGAGGGTCTGCGGCGAATGCGCATGGCCGCCCAAGGCCACGTAATCCCACAGGATCCGTTTGAAGTCGGGGTGGACGCAGTTCTCGATGATGGTCCGTGCCCGTTCGCACGGGCTCTTCCCGCGCAGGTCCGCCACGCCCTGCTCCGTGACCACCACGCAAACCGAATGCTCGCTGCTGTCGAGGTGGCTGACCATCGGCACGATCGTGCTGATCTTGCCGCCCTTGGCGGTGGACGGACAGGTGAAGATCGAGAGAAACGCGTTGCGCGCAAAATCCGCGGAACCGCCAATGCCGTTCATCATGTTGCGCCCCAATACATGCGTGCTGTTCACGTTTCCGCTCAGGTCCACCTCGATGGCGGTGTTGATCGAGATGATGCCGAGCCGGCGGACAATTTCCGGGTTGTTGGTGATCTCCTGCGGCCGCAGCAGCAGGCAGGTCCGGAAGAACTCCCAGTTCTCGTAAATCCCTTTGAGGGTTTCGTCCGAAACCGTCAGCGAACAGCCGCTGGTGAAGGTCACTTTGCCGCTGTTCATCAATTCGATCACGGCGTCCTGGATGACCTCGGTGTACATCTTGAACGGCGGGATGCCCGGGTTTTCGCCCATGGCTTTGAGCACCGCGTTGGCCGTGTCGCCCACGCCCGACTGGATCGGCAGGAACCCGCTCGGGATGACGCCGCGACGGGTTTCCCCCGCCAGGAACTCCGCCACATTCTGCCCGATCTTGGCGGTCACCGGGCTGGCCCCGGCAAACGAACTCACCTCGTCCGGGGTGTTGGTCTCGACCACGCCCACGATCCTCGCCGGGTCCACCATGATCGTCGGCTGGCCAATCCGGTCGCTGGGCGTGAACACCGGGATGTCGCTGCGCTTGGGCGGGTCATGGGGCTCGTAGATGTCGTGCACGCCGCGCAGAAAATGCGGGTGATACTGATTCAGTTCGATGAGGATCTTGTCGGCCAGGCGGGCGAACGTGGGCGAGGCGCCCACCGCCGAAGTGAGCACGATCTCGCCGTGGGACGTGACGTCACAGGCTTCCAGCACGGCGGTGTGAATCGGACCCAGAAACCCGTAACGCACGTCCTGGGGCAGCCGCGACAGATGCATGTCGAAAAACCGCGTCTCGCCGCTGTTGATGCTCTTCCGCAGGTCCACGTCCGACTGGTAGGGCGTGCGCCACCCAATGGCCTTGGCCTTGGCCAGCGCGCCGTCGAGCGAGGGACCGGTGGAGGCGCCGGTGACGACGTTGATTTTGAACGGGCGGCCCGCCGCGTGCTCGGCCTCGGCCCGGGCGGCAATGGCCCGGGGAATGACCTTGGGAACGCCGGCGGGAGTGAATCCGCTGAACGCGACCGTCTGGCCGTCCTGGATGATGGCGGCGGCTTCCTGCGGGGTGATGCGGGTGAGGGGCTTTTTCATAAGCGATTTTGTGCGGTGTCCTGAACTGATTCAACCAAGCGGGGCGCGGAACGCCATGCCGACCGCAACGTCTCTGCTCGACGGAAAGCGGTGGGGCCGGCCGTTCCGGCAACCGTTTCCCGTGTCTCTGCCCGGTTTGCCGATAATGTGCAATCCAAATCTTGACGATCTATTACATTACAAATACTTATCAATTCCAACTGGCCTTTTCATGCTGCGGTCCGGCCGGCCGATTCCGAGGCAGACAAACCCAAGGCCGTCGGTAAACTCGCCGGCATGCAGACGCGCAACGTCGCCCGACCGGCGCCTTCCCGGTTCCGCCGCCCCTGGCCGTTGGCCCCCGGGATCGTGTTTCTCAACCATGGCTCATTTGGCGCGTGCCCGCGACCGGTGCTGGAACACCAGGCGGACTGGCGCCGTCGGATGGAGGCGGCGCCCGTCCAGTTCCTCTGGCGCCATTACGAGGAAGCGCTGGAGCCTGCCCGGACCGCCCTGGCGCGCTTCCTTGGCGCCCGGCGGCGCGACGTGGTGTTCGTCACGAACGCCACGACGGGCGTCAACGCCGTGGTGCGTTCACTCACGCTGCGGCGCGGCGACGAACTGCTCACCACCAGCCTGGACTACAACGCCTGCCGCAACGTGCTGGTCGAGGCGACCCGGCGCGCCGGAGCCAAACTGGTGGTGGCCCGCGTGCCATTCCCGCTGGCCAGCGCCGAAGACGCGATCGAAGCGGTGTTGCGGGCGGTGACGCCGCACACGCGGCTGGCGCTGATTGACCACGTCACCAGCGACACGGCCCTGACGCTGCCGGTCGCCCGGATCGTTCGGGAACTGGAGGCGCGCGGCGTGGACACGTTGGTGGATGGCGCACACGCACCAGGCATGCTGCCGCTGCACCTGTCCCGGCTGCGTCCCGCCTGCTACACCGGCAACCTGCACAAATGGGTTTGTGCGCCCAAGGGGGCGGCCTTCCTTTGGGTGCGCGAGGACAAACAGGCCGGCGTGCAGCCCGCCATCATGAGCCACGGCCAGAATCGCCCGCGCCCCGGCTACACGGCGTTTCAGGACCGCTTCGACTGGCCCGGCACGTTTGATCCTTCGGCATGGTTGTGTGTCGGCGAGGCCATCCGCTGGATGGGCGGGTTGTTGCCGGGCGGCTGGCCGGAGTTGCGCCGGCGCAATCACGCGCTGGTCGTGCAGGCCAGGCGACGGCTGTGCGCGCGGCTGAACGTTGAGCCGCCATGCCCGGAGCACCTGCTCGGCGCGATGGCCACGCTTCCCCTGCCCGCCCGCCTTCAAGACCGGCCACGGTCCGGCAAAATTGACGCCGAACAGTTGTGGCTTTACGACGAACACGGCATCGAGGTCCCGTTCATTCGCCTGGGTCAGCCGGAGACGCGTTGGTTCCGGGTGTCGGCCCAGATTTACAACCGGCTGGAGGAATACGAATTCCTGGCGGATTGCCTGGCGGCCCTGTGACCCGTTACGTCTCCGGGGAGAGCTCGCGCAGCCGCGCGATGATCGGCGGCAGGTGCTGCAGGAGATGGTCCACATCCGCCGCCGTGTTCTCCACGCCGAGGCTGAAACGGATGCTGCTGCGCGCGCGAGCCGGGTCGAGTCCCAGGGCCGCCAGCACGTGGGAAGGCTCGAGCGACCCGGTGGTACAGGCTGAGCCGGCGGAGGCGCAGATGCCAGCCTGATCCAGGAGCATCAGGATGGCTTCGGACTCGACGCCCGCGAAACCGAGATTGGCGGTGTTGGGCAGGCGCGGTTCGACCGCCCCGTTGCGAAACGTCCCCGGGATCGTGGCCAACAACGTGTTTTCGAGGCGGTCACGCAACCCACGCACCCGGGTATTTTCCTCAGCCAGGCGCGACATCGCGAGTTCCGCCGCGCGGCCGAACCCGACGATGTAAGGCACGTTTTCGGTGCCTCCGCGCCGGCCACGCTCCTGATGTCCACCCACGATGTAGGGCTGGAAAGGCGTCTTGCGTCGAACGTAGAGCAACCCGATTCCTTTCGGCGCATTCAGTTTGTGCGCCGAGAGCGAAAGGTAATCCACCCCCAGCACGCCAACGTCGAGTTGCAGCTTGCCCGGCGCCTGCACCGCATCCGTGTGACACAGGACGCCGTGGCGCCGGCAGACCGCGGCAATTTCCGCAACGGGAAAAACCACGCCGGTTTCGTTGTTCGCCAGCATGACTGAGACGATGGCCGTTTCCGGCCGGATGGCTCGCTTCACCGCCGCCAGGTCGAGCGTGCCGTCGCCGGCGACGGGCAGGAAGGTCACGGCGCAACCGCGCCGCTCCAGGGCCTCGCAACACTTGAGGCCGGCGGAATGCTCGACCGCCGTGGTGACAATGTGGCGCCGGCCCGGCTGCACCAGCAGCGCGCTGTGGAATGCGGTGTTGATGCTTTCGGTGCCCCCGCTGGTGAAGACGATTTCCCGCGGCTGGGCGTTGAGCAGGGCGGCCACCTGCTCCCGCGCCCGGTCCACCCGCCGGCTGGTTTCCTGGGCGAACTGGTAGGCGCTCGACGGATTGCCCCACCATTCCGTCAGCAGCGGCAACATCGCCGCGACCACCTCCGGCGCGACCGGCGTCGTGGCGTTGTGATCGAAGTAATGGAAAGGCGCCGTGTTCATCATGCGACCGCGGCCACTCTCTAGCCTTGAAGCCGCCGCCTCGCAAGGGCGAAAGGCAGGCCCGGTGCGGCCCTCCGCGATTGCCATGTCGGGATCCAACCGGTTGCTATTGCCGCGGGCGGCGCACCGATTACACTGCCGCCAACACATGAGCTCCCGGCATCGGCGACACAACCGCAAACGCGCCTGGCGGCGCCCGCGCGGTCAACCGTCCGCAACGGGCGGCGATCCGACATCGGCCCGTCCACGCTTCCGCTCCTGGCTGGGCGCGGCGGGTGGTTTGGTGGTCATCGTCGCCGCGGGCTGGTTGCTGGTGCGCTTTTGGCCGCGCTCCTTTCCCCTGCCTCAGCCGTCTCCGCCGCTGGCGGCCACTCCGCGTTCGCATTCGCCTGGCGGCGCCCGCGGCGCCAACGCCAGCCCCAACGAGCAGGGCTTCATCGCCGAGGTCAACCGCGGCAACCAACTCCTGGCCCAGGGCAAAACCGAGCAGGCCATCCAGGTCCTGAGCGAGGCGGTGAAACTGAAGCCGGACGACGAGGATGTTCATTACGACCTCGGCTCGGCGCTCGCCCGTGGCGGCCGGCTCGACGAAGCGGCGAAGGAATTTGAGGAGGCGCTGCGGCTCTTCCCGGACTACGTCGAGGCGCACAACAACCTCGGCAACGTGCTGCTGCGGCTGGGACGCGCCGGCGAGGCCATCCAACACTTCGAGCAGGCTATCAAAACCCTGCCGGATTACGCCTCGGCCCACAACAACCTCGGCACCGCGCTGCAACGAGTGGGACGGACGAATGAGGCCCTGGTTCAATTCCAGCAGGCCGCCAGGCTCAACCCGGATTACTGGGAAGCCCAATTCAATGTGGCCTCCAGCCTCTTCCAGCAGCGACGCCTCCCGGAAGCCCGGACCGCCTTTGAAACCGTGCTCCGCCTGCGACCGGATTTCCTGCCCGCGAAAAAGGCGCTCGAACGGATCGAAAGCGAACTCGCGCCGGCCCCGCCGTTGAAACCCTGACGCCCCGCCCGCGTCAGCGCCGGCCGCCCTGGTCCGGCATCACCCCGGCGGAACGGCCCTCGTCCGCCTCGTGTTCGGGAGCGGGCGCCTGCCCGGATGGCGTCGCCATCACCGTCGGTTTGAGCGACCTTGCCGGATGCAACGCCGCGTGCGCCAGCGCGCGGGCCGTCACCGTCACCGGGCTTTCGATCAACTCCGGCAGGTTGTAGGTGCGCGTGAACGAGTCGTAGAAAGCCGGGTCGCGCTGGGGCAGCAGCACCGGCTTCGAGAAATGTCCCTCCGCATCCATGTGGCTGAAATAAGGGCGGGTGAACAGCCCGTCGCGCCGCTTGCTGCTGAACACAATCCACCGGCCGTTGCTCGACCAGCAGTGCCACGAGTCCGCCTGGTCGCTGTTGATCTCCAGCCGCCGCAGGGCCCGCGTTCGGAGATCCAGCAGGTAAAGATCGCTCCCCGGCGAATAGGCCGGAAAATTCCCGTAGGGACTCAGGCAAAACAGCAGCCAGCGGCCGTCGGGCGAAACCCGCGGCTCGGCGGCGCTCAAGGCCGTGTCGCGGGCGGCGACGACGGTTTCCAGCTCACCCCAGCGGTCCTGGTCAATGTCATAAGCCACCCGCATGAGGTCGTAGCGGACCTGCTTGAACCGCTCGAGCTTCAACTTCGGCGCGCTGCAGAAATAGAGAAAGCGCCCGTCCGGCGACCACGACGGCCACGTTTCCACCCGGTCCGGCTTCGCGATGGCCGGCGGCATGACCACCGTGTTTGAATCCGCCCGGTAAATGCCCAGGTCGGAATCGCCGTCGAACAACTCGCGCGTTTCCCCGGCCGTGTGGAACAGGAGCGCGAAGCGATTCACCGAGAACGTCAGCAGGCGCCCGCTCGGATGCCAGGCCAGGTAACCGCTCGTTTTGTCCACCCGGGTCACCGCATTCGAACTCACCAGCAGCATCGGGTTGCCGGCGCCCCTGTGACGGATGTGCAGCGCCATCGGCTCGGGCCGGTGGTTCAGAAAGGTGTGGCAGTTCAGGCAGCCGTCCTCGAGCTGCCGGTTCTCCAGCACCGGCCGTTCGTCGTAATCCGCCAGATTGCGCTGATAAATGCCAACCGGACCGTAAAAATTGTACACCGGCCGCAACAACCGATAGACCAGGTGCCCGTCAATCAGGTCGGCAGAGATCGTGTTGGTGATCGGATCGAAGCGGGTCCAGTGGCCGTGTGCGTCCTGCGTCGCCATCTCGAGCCGGACAGACGACCCGGCGTTGGCCCGGGCCAGTTCCTGCCATGACCGGAGCGGAATCATCACCTTCGCCGACTTGCCGGCGACCTCGATCGGCGCGCCCCGCGACGGCGTAATGCGCACCTGGTGACGGACCACGCCGGGCTCGACGATCACGAAGTTCAAGGGGGCGAGGTTTGGCGGTACCGTCACGTCCACATAGTCCGGGTCGAGCGTCGGCCGGCGATGAGCCGACTCGTCCGCGCCCACGCGTGGCGCCAAACCCAGCGCCAGGGCAACCAGGACTGCCCGGCCAACGGTCATGATCCACTGCGCCTTCATCGTCGTTCCTGATTGGCGGCGACGCCCGCGCGACCGGGATTCCGCCCGAACACGTCGTAAAACCAGTACGTGTCGCCGAACTCACGCGCGAGGGTTCGTTCGGCCGTGGGCTTGTCGGCCGCCTGACGCAGCGCCTCCAAAAACCACTCGAACCGCCGCGCCGCCGCCTTCTCCCCCGGCAACTCCGGCAACGCGACGGGTTGGTTGCCGGGGCGCCGGTTGAAGATCAACACGGCCTCCATCATCGTTCGCGATAGTTCACGGCTTTCGCCGCGTTCGACCAACCGCCGGTTCTCGACCGCCTGCTCGACCTGACCGGTCAGCAGGAAGTGCGCCTCGAGGTACTCGGCCGCCATCCGGTTTTGCGGATTGGCTTTCAGCAATTGTTCCAGCAGAGACTCCGTCGGAAAAACGCGCTCCACCGTGTCCGCCCGCACCCGCACGGCGCGCAGTCGCCGGAGGTCATCCAGCGAATCTCCGCCGGGTTCCCGGTCGAGCGAAGCCAGCCAGCGCTCCGCTTCCGCCCGGTGAAACGGCACCGAGCGCAACCGGTTCAGAAAGACCCGCGCCGCCCGGGGACGCTCCTTGACCAGGTTGATCTTCGCCAGCCGCCACAGCATCGGCGGATGTTCTCCGCGGATCTCCTCGGCCTCCTGCACGTAATGCTCGGCCAGATTCACCTGCCCCAGTTCGAGCAACGTGTCGCACAAAGGCAGGCAGACGTCCAGGCCGTCTGCCAGCGACGCCAGCAGGTCCGCCTCCCGCCGCTGCGGAAACGCAAACAGATCGTCCGCCAGCCGCCCCGTGTGGAAGAGCGCGCGGTTCACCTGCAACCGCGCCGGCGTCGGCAGCGTTCGCAGCGAGGCCCCCACCGCCAAAACAGCATTCCAATCCTGCCACTCCGCAGCCGACTGGATTCGCCGCAACGCCCGACGCTCCCCGTCGAACGTCCCGACGAACATCGCTGCCGCCGCCACGCCGAGCCCCACGCGCGCCGCCCAAGTCCACCGGTCGCCCGCCGCGGACGCAACCGGCCGATGCTCGCCGACCGCACCACCGAACCACGGCACCTTCGCGCGCAGAACGCGGCCGATCACCGCCGCCGGGAAAAACGCATGGAGCAACGCGATGACCGCGACGCTTTTCGCATCGCCCCAGCTGCGCACGATCACCGGCAGATCGTTTGTTTCGCCAACGAACACCGCCAGCCACCACGGCAGCAACGCCGCCGCACAACCCACCGCACCCGGAAAACTGCGACGGACCACCGCCTCGTGTACCGCGACCGTCACAATGAACAAGAGACCGGGAAACGGGCCGGCAAACAGGAACAGCGCAGCGGCGAAAACAGAGAAGACAACCACCCGCCAAACCGCACTGCGATCCGTCCAGGACTGCCAGACGCAAAGGCATAACACCATCAGCAGCACGCCGCCGCCCACCTCGAGCACTGGCGGATCATACTGCGCCGCGAGCACGACCAGCAGGTACGCCGGAAGCCACGCCACCCCGCCCGAACCCGCACCGGCACGATGCCGCCACCGCCCGGTCGCCAGCCACACCGCCCCCACCAAGCCGGCGAGAACCAGCGCGCCCAACACCGGGTGATAATCCAGTTGCGCCAGCAGCGCCGCGAGGTACGCCAGCGGGCCGCCGGGCTGTCGCAGATGCTGTTGCAGGAAATCACCGCGGAAGAAAAACACCGGCGCGGACGCGCAATAACGGGCGCGCGGATCGAGGAACAGCCAGTCGAACAGGAACACCCCCGCCAGCACCGTCAAGAACACCCACGCACCTCCCGCCGGCGGCATTGACGACGTCGGTGAGCGGGACGCTGCGATTGAGTGACGGCTTTTCATGCGCAACATTTCGCTCAGCGCTGCGAATCCAGCCCGCGCAGTTGCTCCCGCGCGACCGCATTGTCCGGGTCGAGCCGCAACACCTCCCGCCACTGCTCGGCCGCCTCCGCGGTTCGCTGGGTTTGCGCCAGCGCCTGCGCCAAGGCCACGCGCGGTTCGACCGCCCGCGGTTTCTGGCGCACCGCCTGCCGCAGTTGTTGCACGGCCTCCGGCAGGAGACCGCTCCGCAGGCACAGCGTTCCCAGCGCCAGCCGGGCCGGGAAATAATCCGCGTTGATCCGGAGGCACTCACGATATAACGGGAGACTCTCCGCGTCGCGCGCTGCGCCATCGAGCAGTTTGGCCAGATTGAAATACGGCAGGGCGGCCTGGGGCTGGAGCCGGATCAGTGTGCGCCATTGCTCTTCGGAACCGGCAACATCGCCGGCGATCTCCAGCAGCGCCGCCAGATTCCACCGCAAATCCGTGTCCTCGGGCCGGCGGGCCACCGCTTGCGCGACCTGCCTCACCTCCTGCCGCACCTGCACCGGCTTGGACGCCAGACGATGCCGCTCCCGTGCCTCACGCACCGCCGCAAGCTGAGCCGCGTGCCCGACCTGCTGCGTGAACGGCGGGCCGTCCATGCGATCGAGAATCACGCCCAGTGCGTCCAGCCGATTCCACTCCGTGAAACCCGACGCCTGCAAACATTCCGCCTGCGCGAGCCACTGCCCCTTCTCCGACGGGGAAAGCGTCCGGGCAACTTCCTCCGCCACCGCGCGTGCCAGCAGATAATTTCCTTCGGGCGTCAGGTGCACATGCTCGTAAAACAACTCCGTGCCCGGCCCTCCCGGCAGTCCGTTCGTGGCGAAAAGCGCCTCCGCGTCGAGCAGACGAACGCCCCGCGCCGCGAACGCGCCGGCGGCCTGGCGGATGATTCCGTTGACCCGCCCATCGGCGCGAAATTGCAGCGCGTCGAAATCGCGCGCCCGGCCAAAATCGCGCGCCGCCTCGCCGCTCCGGCCCAACGCCAGCCGGCAGCGGCCCTGGCGAAACGCGAGTTCGGCGAAGGTCGCGTCAATCCGGGCCGCCTTTTCGTAAGCTCGCAGCGCATCGGCGTAACTGCCCTGCGCTTCCGCCGCGACACCCGCATCGTAGGCAGACTGCCACTCCGTCAACTCCGCTGCCGTCAGATCCGGCCGGTGCAACGATGCGAACGGCGGGCAATCCTTGAGATTCGTGGCCACCGTGCAGAGCAGCATCGGCACACCAGCCTGCGCGCCCGTCGCCAGGATGTCCGCCAGGTTCCGCTCGAAATGACGGTAAACCCGCGTTGTCGCCGGCGAGTCAAAGCGCACCTTCTGGTTGGCCATCATTTCCATGCCACCCCACTCGGGCAACGGCCGGTTCCCCCACCGCGCCAGGTGCAACCCGGCGTCGAACAACTGACCGAGCCGCGTCGCCCTCAAGCCGATTTCCGCGCGCACCACCGGCAGCGTGGGCGCCTGGGCGCCGAAGACGGAGGCGGAGCCGAACGGTCCGATGACTTCATTGTTTCCCATGTAGATGACCCACAGGTCGCCCTGCCGTCGGGCGCACTCGCGCGCGATGGGCAGGATGACATGGGAGTTGATTGCCACCATCGCCGTGTTGACCACCTCGATGTGGCGGTTGGGAAACCGCTCGCGCAGGAGGACCTCGAGCATCCGCGGCAGGCCGAACTTGAAATCGGGATCGCCCATCGCCGCCGATTCGCCGAGCACGAAAATGCGGAGCGTGTCGGCGGGTTTGACCGCGGGAATCGTGAACGAACGTGGGTAACGCGCCAGGCCCGGCCGGAAAAACCGCAGTCCGAAATCCTGATTGTCGGTCAGGACGATCCGGCCATCACGGTGTTGCTCGAGGAAGAACCCGGTGGGGTGGCCGACACCGGCCAGACGCAAAACGCCCTCCACGAGAACCAGCAGGACCAGCGGGATGCCGAGCACCGCCAGCAGCCGAAACCAGAACCGGCGCCGACCGGTGATCGGCACGGTGATCTGCCCCCTCTGGCCTGCGGGCCCGGGCGGCGACAATTTGCGGTCGTGTTTCGCGGCGTGCAACCCGCGCAGGTTAGCGCGCACCCTCCCGCCCGTCCAGCCGACTGACGGTCCGCAGCTCCGATGCCTCGACAGAGGGGTTCTTGATATTGATGTATCAAACATCCCAACCGCTGTCCCGTCATGGCCGGTAAACTGAGAGCCGAGCAACCACCCCTTGCACCGCCAGCACGATGTCGATCCGCCCGTCGTTGTTGAGATCGTCGAAGACCGCGGCACGAGTGGAACGGAGATCGGTCAGTGGCGCGCCGCATTCGGCGGAAATGATCGCGAACGGGCCGCCCACCGAGTTAATGACACCCGCATAGGATGACAGAAGAATCTCGCTCTGGCTGGCGCGGAAAAAAATTGCCTTCGGCTGCGGGTTGGGCTACCCCCTTACCCATCGTTGGTAACCACCATGTTCCGAAGACGGCGCCATTCTGAAGAGCATCGTTACTACTGCCTCCCCGGCATGGGGCGCAGCAACCGCCGGCATCGGCACCAGATCCACGTGTGGGCGATTGCTTTCGGCGTCGCCGTCTCCGCGGTGGTGGGTACGCTGATCTATCTGTTCAACCGCTGAGGTTCGAGGCCCGCCGACTCGCTCGAGGCAATGCCTTGGCGTGTTGGCCACGTCAAAGCAACGACAAACATGTCAGTGCGTCTGCTCATGTTTGCCTTCGGATGGGATATTCGGCAACTCCGACCTGCCCAACTTCGTCTTTCGCGCAACATCTCCGAAGATGCCGACGAGCATTGCAATAGCCGCAATGAATGTAATCCAATGCCCCAAGGTTTCCCGGCCAAAAATCGAACCGAAGAAGAAACCGAAGTCAACTAACCAGACAGCTCTATAGTGCATCAATTCCCATGAGCGCGATATGTTGGCTGACTCAAATTGGACCACGCCACGGGTTGTCCCGATCCGACCGGGCTTGGTCTCTTTCGGTGCATACGGACCGCGCTTGAGCGTGTTGCCGGGTGAAGGCAAGAAATTGGTTTGGCCAGGGCAGACGTGTCAGCATCGGGCGGCACGGGCGATCCGCCCGGCCACACGCCGCGCGAAATGGAGAAAAACGCTGGGATGGCAGCGCGCCATTCATTTTCCACCACGCCGCCGTGCCGTCGGGCGGGCCGCCCGACGGCACAGGCCAGCGGCCTGTGTTCCCCAGCTACGGATGGGAATCGTCCACTCAGGGCAGTTGCGTCTCGCCCATGAGGTAGCGGTCGCACTCGCGCGCGGCGCCACGGCCTTCGTTGAACGCCCACACCACCAGGCTTTGACCGCGACGGCAGTCGCCGGCCGCAAAGACGCCCTTGAGGCTCGTCGCAAAGCGGCCGTGCTCCGCCTTCACGTTCTTGCGCGCATCCCGCTCGATCTTCAATTGCTCGAGCAGCGGCTGCTCCGGCCCGAGGAAACCCATGGCCAGCAGGACCAGTTGCGCCGGCCGGGTCTTTTCCGTGCCCGGCACTTCCTTCGGCACGAACCGGCCCTGGGCGTCCTTCTCCCACTTGATCTCGACGGTGACGATTTCCTTCGCCTGGCCCTGGGCGTCGCCATGGATCTCCTTGACCGTCGTGACGTAAATGCGCGGGTCGGCGCCGAACACCGCGGCGGCCTCTTCCTGGCCGTAATCCACACGATAAACCTTCGGCCATTCGGGCCACGGATTGTCGGGCTGCCGTTCCTCCGGCGGGCGGGGGAGAATCTCGATCTGGGTGACGCTCTTGCAGCCGTGGCGCAACGAGGTCCCGACACAATCGGTGCCCGTGTCGCCGCCGCCGATCACCACCACGTCCCTGCCCTGGGCGGAAATCAGGCCGGACGGGTTGCCCGCGAGAACGGCCTTGGTGTTGGCCGTCAGGAATTCCATCGCAAAATGGACCCCCTTGAGTTCGCGGCCGGGGACGGGCAGGTCGCGCGGCTGGGTGGCGCCGGTGCACAGCACCACGGCATCGAACTCGAGCAGCAGGCGCCGGGCCGGGTAATGCTTCCCAACCTCGGTGTTGGTCAAAAAGGTGACGCCCTCCTCGGCCAGCAGGTCCACGCGGCGCTGCACGAACCGCTTGTCGAGCTTCATGTTGGGGATGCCGTACAGCAACAGGCCACCGACCCGGTCGGCGCGCTCGAAGACGGTCACGAGGTGGCCGGCGCGGTTGAGCTGGGCGGCGGCGCAAAGCCCCGCCGGGCCGGAGCCCACGACGGCAACCTTATTGCCGGTGCGGACCGCCGACGCCTCGGCCTTGACCCAGCCGTTCTCCCAGCCGCGGTCAATGATGGTGCACTCGATGTTCTTGATGGTGACCGGCGGTTTGTTGATGCCGAGCGTGCAGGAACCCTCACATGGCGCGGGACAAACGCGGCCGGTGAATTCCGGAAAATTGTTCGTCCGGTGCAGCCGATCCAGCGCCTCGTGCCAGAGGCCCCGGTAAATCAGGTCATTCCATTCCGGGATCAGGTTGTTGATCGGACAGCCGGAGGCCATGCCGCTGAGCAGAATGCCCGTGTGGCAGAAAGGAATGCCGCAATCCATGCAGCGCGCGGCCTGTTCCTGGAGCTTCTTGTCGTCCAGGTGGCCGTGGAATTCATCCCAGTGCTTCAGGCGCTCGATCGCCGGGTGGTCGAGCGGCAGTTCGCGAAAGTAATCAAGGAATCCAGTGGGTTTGCCCATGGTCGTCTTCAGTTCGGGAAACGATCGTGCATCGTCGGGGTCGGCTCAACCGCCACCGATGCGCGCCAGATCGCGCACGTTGGCTTCGAAGGCGGCCATCCAGGCCTCGTCACCGGTCAAACCGGACTCGGTCACCAGTTTCATCGCCTGCAACACGCGCTTGTAGTCCTTCGGCATCACCTTGACGAACTTGCCGACGTACTCGTCCCAGAGGACCAGGAGGCGCAGCGCGCGCTGGCTGCGGGTGTACTCGGCGTGCCGCTGGATGAGGTTGCGCACGTACTCGATTTCCTCGCGGTCCTCGAGCTTTTCCAGGCCCACCATCTGCTGGTTGCAGCGGCGCGGGAAGTCGCCCGCCTCGTCGAGCACGTAGGCGACGCCGCCGGACATGCCCGCCGCAAAGTTCCGGCCGGTCGGACCGATCACCACGACGTGGCCGCCGGTCATGTACTCGCACCCGTGGTCGCCGACGGCCTCCACCACCGCGTCCAGGCCGCTGTTGCGGACGCAGAAACGTTCGCCGGCCATGCCGCGGATGTAGGCCTCGCCGCTGGTCGCGCCGTAGAAGGCCACGTTGCCGATCAGGATGTTCTCCTCCGGCACGAACGTGGAACCCGCCGGCGGATAGACGATGATCCGGCCACCGGAAAGGCCCTTGCCGAGGTAATCGTTGGCGTCACCCTCCAAAACGAAGGTCATGCCTTTCGGGATGAACGCGCCGAAGCTCTGTCCCGCCGAGCCCCTGAAATGAATACGAATCGTGTCGTCGGGGAGACCTTCCGGTCCATAACGGCGGGTGATCTCGCTCCCGGTGATGGTGCCGACCACACGGTTGACGTTGCGAATGGGCAACTCGGCGCGCACCCGCTCCTGGCGGGCGATGGCCGGTTCACAGAGCGCCAGCAGCGTCTTCTTGTCGAGCGATTCTTTCAGGCCATGGTCCTGGGCAATCTGGCAGTAACGACCCACGTCGGCCGCCACTTTCGGCTGGTGGAAGATGTTCGAGAAATCCAGTCCCTTGGCCTTCCAATGATCCACGGCCAGCTTCGGTTCGAGCGCGTCGGTACGGCCGATCATTTCGTTGATGGTGCGGAAGCCGAGCCGGGCCATCCATTCGCGGACCTCCTGGGCGACGAACGTCATGAAGTTGACCACATGCTCGGGTTTGCCGGCGAACTGCTGGCGCAGGCGCGGATCCTGGGTGGCCACGCCCACGGGGCAGGTGTTCAGGTGGCAGACCCGCATCAGGATGCAGCCCATCGAAACCAGCGGGGCGGTGGCAAAACCGAATTCCTCGGCGCCGAGGAGCGCGGCAATGATCACGTCGCGGCCGGTCTTCAACTGGCCGTCGGTCTCCACCACGATGCGGCTGCGGAGATTGTTCAGGACCAGCGTCTGGTGCGTTTCCGCCAGCCCCAGTTCCCACGGCAGGCCCGCGTGCTTGATGCTGGTCTGTGGCGACGCCCCCGTGCCGCCGTCGAAGCCGCTGATCAGCACGACATCGGCATGGGCCTTGGCGACGCCCGCGGCGATGGTTCCCACGCCCACCTCGGAAACCAGCTTGACGCTGATCCGCGCGTGTTCGTTGGCATTCTTCAAATCGTGAATCAGCTCCGCCAGGTCCTCGATCGAATAGATGTCGTGGTGCGGCGGCGGCGAGATCAGGCCCACCCCCGGCGTCGAATGCCGGACCTTGGCGATCCAGGGATAAACCTTGGCGCCGGGCAACTGGCCGCCCTCGCCGGGCTTGGCGCCCTGCGCCATTTTGATTTGCAGTTCGCGGGCGTTGACCAGGTAGTAGCTCGTGACCCCGAACCGGCCGGAGGCCACCTGCTTGATGGCGGAGTTCTTGGAATCGCCCCGCTCGTTGGCCCACGTGTAACGGTTTGGATCTTCGCCGCCCTCGCCGGTGTTGCTCTTGCCGCCGATGCGGTTCATGGCGATCGCGAGCGTCTCGTGCGCCTCCTGGCTGATCGAGCCGTAGCTCATGGCGCCGCTCTTGAAGCGCTTCATGATGGATTCCACCGGCTCGACTTCCTTGATCGGCACCGGCGGGCGCGCTTTGAAGACGAACAGGCTGCGCAGCGTGGCGTAATGCTGTGACTGGTCGTCAATCAGCTTCGAGTACTGCTTGAACAGGTCATAGCGCCCGGCCCGCACCGCCTTTTGCAGGGCGTGGACGGACTCCGGGTTGAACAGGTGGAACTCGCCATCCTGCCGCCACTGATAAAAACCGCCGGAGTCGAGCACATGCCCGTTGACCGACCGGTCCGGAAAGGCGCGGCGGTGCCGGGCCAGCACTTCCGCGGCAATCACGTCCACCCCGATGCCCTCCGCCCGCGACGGGGTCCAGGTGAAATACTTGTCAATCACCCGCCGGCCCAGGCCAACGGCCTCGAAAATCTGGGCGCCGCGATAGCTCTGGATCGTCGAAATGCCCATCTTGGAACAGACCTTGACGACCCCTTTGGTGGCGGCCTTCGCGTAGTTTTTGCAGGCGGTCTTGTGATCCATCCCCTTGAGCAGGCCCTGTCGAATCATGTCGTCGAGCGTCTCGAAGGCGACATAGGGATTGATGGCGCTGCAGCCATAACCGATCAGCAGCGAGAAGTGGTGCACCTCGCGCGGCTCGCCGGACTCGAGGATCAGGCCCACCCGGGTCCGCGTGCCGTTCCGGATCAAATGGTGATGCAACCCGGACACCACCAGCAGCGCGGGAATCGGGGCGTTCTCGGCGTCAATGCCGCGATCCGACAGGATGATGATGTTGACGCCCTCGCCGATGGCGCGGTCGGCCTTGGCGTAGAGCGCGTCCATCGCCTTCTCGAGGCCCAGCGCGCCGTCCGCCGCGCTGAACAGGATCGGCAGTGTCGTGGATTTGAAGTCGCCCTGGGCCACGTGCCGCAGCTTGGCCAGCTCCTCGTTGGTGAGGATGGGCGTCTTGAGCTTGATGAGGTGACAGCTCTCGGGCACCGGCCTGAGCAGGTTGCGTTCCGAGCCCGTGCAGGTTTCCGTCGAGGTGACGATTTCCTCGCGGATGCAGTCAATCGGCGGATTTGTGACCTGGGCGAAAAGCTGTTTGAAATAGTTGTAGAGGAGCTGCGGCCGGTCCGAGAGCACCGCCAGCGGCGTGTCCGCGCCCATCGAGCCGACGGCCTCGACGCCATCGCGCGCCATCGGCATCAGCACGACGCGCTGATCCTCGAACGTGTAGCCGAAGGCCTGCTGCCGCTGGAGCACGGTTTCGTGGTCCGGCTCGGGAATGTGGCTCGGCGTCGGCAGTTGTGACAGGTCCACCATGTGTTTGTTCAGCCACTGGCGATAGGGATGCTGCGAGGCGACCTGGTGCTTGATCTCCTCGTCGGAGATGATGCGACCCTCCTCCGTGTCCACGAGAAACATGCGGCCCGGTTGCAGGCGACCCTTCGACAGCACCCGGTCGGGCGGGATGTCGAGCACGCCCACCTCCGAGGCCATCACCACCAGGTCATCCTTGGTGACGTAATAGCGCGACGGGCGCAGGCCGTTGCGATCGAGCACCGCGCCGATGCGGAGGCCGTCGGTGAAGGCGATCGAGGCGGGGCCGTCCCATGGTTCCATCAGGCACGAGTGATATTCGTAGAAGGCCTTCTTCTCGTCGCTCATCGTCTCGTGGTTGGTCCACGGCTCGGGGATCATCATCATCACCGCGTGCGGAAGCGAGCGGCCGGCGAGCACGAGCAGTTCGAGGCAGTTGTCGAACATGGCCGAGTCGCTGCCGTTCGTGTTGATGATCGGCAGGATCGTCTTGATGTCGTCGCTGAACAGGTCGGATTTGAACATCGCCTCGCGGGCGTGCATCCAGTTGATGTTGCCGCGAAGGGTGTTGATCTCGCCATTGTGCGCGACGTAACGATATGGATGCCCGCGCTCCCAGCTCGGGAACGTGTTCGTGCTGAACCGCGAGTGCACCAGTGCCAGGGCGCTGTCCACCGCCGGGTCGTTCAAGTCCGGGTAATACTGCGGCAACTGCTCGGACATGAGCATGCCCTTATAGACCATCGTCTTGTAGGACAGGCTCGCCATATACCAGTAATGGCTGCCCTTGAGGCCCGAGTTGCGGATTTCGGTGACGGCCCGCTTGCGAATGACGAACAGCTTCCGCTCGAAGGTCTGGTCGTCCGCGAGGTTGGGATTGCGCCGGACGAACACCTGCCGCATGAACGGCTCCGACGCCTTGGCGGTGGCGCCGATCATCGAATTGTCGGTCGGCACCGTGCGCCAGCCGATCACCTCCTGGCCTTCCTCGGCGACGATGACTTCGAACAGGCGCTCGCAGTTCCGGCGCTGGTCCGGTTCGGGCGGCAGGAACAGCATGCCCACGCCGTATTGCCGCGGGCGCGGCAGACGGATGCCGGCCTCCTCGCAGGCCTTCTGCAGGAACTTGTGCGGCATCTGAATCAGGATGCCCGCGCCGTCGCCCGTGTTCGCCTCGCAACCGCAGGCGCCGCGGTGGTTCAGGTTGAGCAACACCTGCAATCCCTGGCGGATGATCTCGTGCGAACGCCGGCCCTTGACGTTGACCACAAAGCCGACGCCGCAGGCGTCATGCTCAAATTGCGGGTCGTAAAGCCCCTGCTTCGGCGGCAGGCCGGTCGGAACCGGCCCGCCGGGAGGCGGGGCTGTCGTTGCGTTGCTCATCGTCGCGATTGGGTTGCTCGGACCCACGATCATCGTGGATAAATTGCGACAGCTTTTACCAAAAGGCCAGGGCCGCGCAACAGGGCAATCGCAAAATCTTTTTGCGCCGCCCCGCAACGGCCTCGCACACGACCCCGGTTTTGGCAACCCGGACCACGCCTCGGCAGTGTCCGTATTTAGCCGAGTCGGTGGGGCGAGCGTCCTCGCGAGCCGTTCTTCTCCCGCGACTTGCCTCGGTCCTCCTCCGGTCGTTCCGCTCTCAACCATCAACCATCAACCTGCCTGCGGCTCGTCGGAGCCTCGCCCCACCAAATTAGGACGTTACCAGGCCTCCCACCGGTTTTCCACCCGCCCCGGCCAACGCTCGCGCCGGCCGGGCCTTTCCCCGCCGCCGCCGTTGACCCTCCCCATGAACCTACGGTTTGGAGTTCCGCGTTTACGCGGCTCGAACCGCCTGAAGGCGGAACTCCAAGCCCAACCGCCGACCAGCCTATCAGGTTCATGGTCCGTGAGCAGGTCCAAACGGAACCGGAAACTCCCCTCCAAGCGGTGGCGGGACCTCATCCTGCGCGTCTGGCATCTGGACCCGCTGCGCTGTCCGAACTGCCAAAGTCCGATGCGCGTCATCGCGGTGATTGATGACCCGCAGGTCACCGAGAAGATTCTGCGCCATCTCGGCGCCTGGCACCACCCTGAAGGGGTCGTGAAGGGGTCGGTTCTTATAATTGACAGTGAGTAATGGCCGGAGTAGCTTGCAGTCGTTGTCAGGATGAACTGACCATTATGCCCAGACCGCTGCGAGTCGAGTTTGCCGGCGCCCTCTACCATCTGATGAGCCGGGGAGACCATCGGGAAGCGATCTTCCTGGATGACGAGGATCGCCAGACCTTCCTCCGCACCCTGGGCGAAGCCTGCGAGAAGACCGGCTGGCAGGTCCATGCCTACTGCCTCATGGGAAATCACTTTCACCTGGTGACCGAGACGCCGCAGCCGAATCTGGTGGCGGGCATGAAGTGGTTCCTAGGCACCTACACCGGACGCTTCAACCGCCGGCACCAGTTCTTCGGGCATCTCTTCAGCGGACGCTACAAATCGGTGGTGGTTGACGAGCGCACGGCGGGGTATTTGCGAACGGCTTGTGATTATGTGCATCTGAACCCGGTGCGGGCGGGGTTGGTGCCAGCGGACGCACGGTTGTCAGCTTATCGGTGGAGCAGCTTCCCGCTCTACGTGTCCCGGCGACGCCGTCCGCCCTGGCTGCGCGTGGACCGCTTGCTGGGCGAGCACGGGATCCAGGAGGATTCCACCAAGGGTCGCCTCGAGTTCCAGCGTCGGATGGAACAGCGCCGCCGCGAAGGGGAATCACCCGAGACGCTGGCCAGCCTGCGCCGGGGATGGCGTCTGGGCGCGGCGGACTTTCTCCAACGCCTGACCGAGAAACTCGGGCGTCGCGGTCAACCCCATGAACAGGCTCGTGAGCGGCGCGAGACGGACACCGAGCGCGCCAACCAGATCGTCCAGCAAGGCCTGCAAGCCGTGGGGTGGTCGGAAGCGGAATTGGACCGTCACCCGAAGGGCCATCCGCACAAAGCTGCCCTCGCACTCCGGCTTCGGCGCGAAACCCCGATGACGCGGGCTTGGATCGCCAAGCGATTGCACATCGGCAGCGCCAGTTACGTTTCGTACCTGCTGGCCAAGCCGCGGTCGCGATCGAAGGACGGCCTCATGCCGATGCGGTGATTGTCGTTTGTGAGAACCGACCCTATTCGGAGCGTCCAGCGGACCGCCACCCGGTCGCCCCGGTTGCCCGAGCCCTCGAAATAGCGGCCGATCAGCTCCCGGTTCCGCGACCACCGCCCGATTTGGGGCTTGCGCGACCGCGTGACTATGCGTAATAATAATCGTATCGTACGTAATACTAAAATGGAACCCACGCGAAGTCAGCGCCCGGCCGGTGGTCGCGCCCGGCCGGCGGTCGCGCCCGGCCTTCGGAAGCATGTCGCCCACGACGGTTCGAGTGAACGGGCATGAAGCACGGCATGAAATCCGCCGGCCTCGCCGCGGTGCTCTGGTTTGGCCCACGGCTGGCCCACGCGCCCAGCGCGGGGGGAGCGGTGAACGGGTGGCCGGACGGCTTCAACCACCCGGGGCGCGGATGGGACCACCGGTTGGCGATGGTGGCAGCGGGCCTTGGGGCGGCCCACCCGCGGGGCCGTCTTGTCTGGCGATCGCCGGTCACCTTCGCCGGAGTCATGGGGGTGGGTGGGATTGGGGGCGTGACCGGCGCGAAGCTGCCGGGATCGCCTGGCGTCGTCGCCTTCGGCTTGGCGTTCCTCGGGGCGATCCGCGGGTGGCTCGCCCGGGGTTTCGCCACGGCGCGGCTGATCGGCCTGTGCCTGGCCTGGCTCATTGGCACGTCCGCCCTGGCGCAAGACGCGATGAACGCACCCCCGGGCAACCTCGCGCCGGAATCGGCCGAGCGAGGGCCAACCCGGCCCCCGGACATGCTCGTGGTTGTGACCGGGCGCGCTAACAGCATGATTGGGATTGCCGATTCCGCCACGCAAGGCACCACCGGCGCGGCGCAACTGGCGGACCGCCCGATTCTGCGCAGCGGCGAAATTCTCGAAACCGTACCCGGCGTCATCATCACCCAGCACGCGGGCGGCGGGAAGGCGAACCAGTATTTTCTGCGCGGTTTTAATCTGGATCACGGCACGGACTTCGCCGTCTTCCTCGACGACATGCCGCTCAACCTGCCGTCGCACGCGCACGGCGAGGGTTACTCCGACATGAACACCGTCATCCCCGAATTGGTGCAGCGCGTGAATTACGAGAAAGGTCCTTATTACGCGGACGTGGGCGATTTTGGTTCGGCCGGCTCGGCCCATCTCGATTTTTACAAGATGTTGCCGCAGGATTTTGCCACGCTCGAAGCCGGAATGTATGGCTACGAACGCGGCGTCTTCGGCCTCTCGCAAAAAGTGGGCGCGGGCAACCTCCTTTACGGCGGCGAGGCGTCGCATGACGACGGCCCTTGGACCCGCCCGGATGATTATTGGAAATTCAACGGCCTTCTGACTTACAGCCAGGGCGATGACGCCAACGGCTTCAGCGTCACCGCGCGCGGCTATCACGGCGAATGGAATTCCAGCGACCAGATTCCCGCCAGCTTTGGCCAGACGAATTTCTTTGGCGCCATCAATCCGACCGACGGCGGCAATTCGCAGCGTTACAGTGGGCAGGCCGAATGGCATCGCACGGATGCCCATTCCGAGACAAAAATCATGGCCTATGGTTATTGCTACGACCTCGATTTGTTTTCCGATTTCACTTACTTCGGGACGGACACCAGCAAGGGCGACCAGTTCGAGCAGCAGGATAAGCGCTGGGTGGCCGGCCTGGATGCCCGCCATACGATTTTCAGCCAGTGGTCTGGCCACGACGTCGAAAACATCTTCGGCTTGCAAGTCCGGAACGACTGGATCAACAACGGTCTGTATCAGACGGAAGGTCGCGTGCGCGTGGACAAATTGGATTCCGCCACCGGCGCCACGCTTCCCGCCGACACGGATGTGAACCATCTTACGGACACGCAAGTCGGTTTTTATGCGGAAAACAAAACTCAATGGGCGGAAAAACTCCGTTCCGTCGCGGCGCTGCGCGGCGACCTGGACTACTTTGCCGTTACCAGCCTCAGCAATCCGACGAATTCCGGGACGGCCTCCACATTTCTCCCCAGCCCTAAGTTGAGTTTGATTTTCGGGCCGTGGGCAAAGACGGAAGTTTATGTGCAAGGCGGTTTTGGTTTTCACAGCAACGACGGGCGCGGCGCGACGCAGACCCAGGAGCCGATCTCGGCGGATAATCCCCACGGGGGACCGACGGCGAGAATCCCCGCCTTGATCCAGACCCGAGGCGCGGAGATCGGCGTGCGCACGCTGGTGGTTTCCAAACTCCAAAGCACCGTTTCACTGTGGTATCTGCACAGCGATTCCGAACTGATGCAGTCTGGCGACACTGGGGGCACCGTCGCTTCACCCCAGCCGAGCGACCGCTACGGCATTGAGTGGGCGAACTTCTACACGCTGACCAAGCATCTGTCGCTCGACCTCGATGTGGCGGATTCCATCGCGCGTTTCACTTCGGCGGATGCGGAGGATGCCGCACCCGGCGGTCCCGGCGGCAATCACGTGCCCGAGGCGGCTGGGGTGGTGATTTCATCGGGCATCACGCTGCATGATTTCCATGGATTTTCCGCGAGCCTCCGGCTGCGCTACTTTGGCCCGCGCGATTTGACTTCGGATGGCTTGTATCAATCCAGCGAAACCATTTTGCTCAACGCTGAAGCCGGCTACCAAATCAACAAAACATGGCGCATCTCCGCCGAAGTCCTGAACCTGCTTGACCGCCGCGACCACGACATTGATTACGCCTACGAATCTCGCGTGACGCCCACGGCGCAAACGACATTTCAAAGTGTTTTTCACCCCGTCGAACCCCTTCAGGTCCGGGTCGGCCTGACCGCGAGATTTTAGTCCAACGGGAAAAACCCCGGCTCTCCCAGGCGGTCAACAGCGCCATTGCGCGGGCGTGGCAGTTCATGAGCCCGGCGAGCGCGGTTTCTTTGGCGAGCTGCGGGTGCGTTTCCTTGGTCCCCGGCCGTTTGACGGAATAGGGGTCAATAGGGGTCAATAGGGGTCGGTTCTTAATAGGGGTCGGTTCTTGATATTGGATACTCAAGCGTTTCCAACTGATGTCCCGTGCTGGCCAGGTACACTGAGAGTTGAGTGACCACCCCTTGCACCGGCATAAAGTCCGGGGAACAGTATCCATTATCAAGAACCGACCCCTCTGCCGTCGGCAGTCAAAACATGAAGCTCAGGCTCACCTTAAACAGGACCGGCGCGGCCAGTTGGTTGCCGGTGAAGTTCTGATAAACCGGCAACTCCGCGTCCGCGTAGATTTTCACCGGATGAAGGTGGAACTCGACTCCCGGTGAAAGCAGGATGCGTTGGTAGCCTGAAGCCACGGGACTGGCCGCGTTCGCGCCGCGGTCGCTGGTCCGTTCCGAAAAAATCACCTGCGCCACTGGGGCAATTCGCACGCGCCCCAGCGACAACCCCTGGTAATCAATTCCGACCGCCGTATCGAGTTCGAGGCCGGGACGATAGGCATCTTGAATGAGCGCCGGCACGTCCAGTTGCAATTGCGCAAACCAGTCCCAGTGGTTGTCCGTGGTCACGCGGCCGCGATAAAAACCGCCCAGCAGGACATCGGTGCTGCCGGTGCCGATTTGGGAGTCGCGGTCAACCACGTCGGCGTCGAACGTATGACTGCCCGTCGGCAGTTTCGCTCCGAGGGTGACGCCCGCCGACATGTCCGCGAACAAACCCGTGTAGATTCCCTCAATCCGAAGGTCGCCAAGCTGACTCCAATTTCGCGACACGAGGTCGCCCGCGTCGTCGGTGGTCTTGAAGTGGCGGAAATCGTAGGGCAGTTCGGCTTGCACGCCCCAACTGCGGTTGAACATGTATTGAAGACCGAACGTGACAAAATCGGTCTGAATTTCCTTGTCATCGTTGTTCGCCGCCGGCGCGGGTGACGTGCCGCTCCAATTGCGGTTCTGATCCTGATAGGCGTATTGGACGAAGGCCATCCCGCCGGTGCCGCTGGGAAACATGGAACTGGTGCCCACGTCAAAAACGCCGCATCCGCAGGCGCAGGCATGAAGCCTGGCCGGCGCGAGCATTACGGCCAACAAACCACCGGTTGTTTTTGCCATCACTGCCAAGCTAAGATTGATTTTCATTTCTTCAAGATCTCAAGGTTGTGCGAACGCGCCAACGCGCTCTTCTGACCGCCGGGAGGCCGGGGATCACGAGGCGATCTCCGCCAACCTTGGACTGCACCAGGCCTTGCTGCCCCAGGCCGATGCAGCCGGTCGCATTCCCGCGCAAGTCGAGGCTGATCACCGGTGCGGCTGCGCCCGCCGACCGCCGTGCTTCACCGGGTGGCGACCCAGTCAATCTGGCGCGCATCGAACACTGGTCCTTCTGTGCACGTCCGCTGGTATTCCCAGCCGTCGCCAGCCTTGATGGGAATGACGCAGGTGAGGCAAACGCCAACGCCACAACACATGTGTTCGTCCATCGAAAGCTCCGCGGGCACATCGAACTCGGCCGCGATCCGGCCCACCGCCTGGAGCAGCGGGGTCGGCCCGCAGGCGAACAGCTTCCGCCCCCGCGCGCCGCGCCGCAATTCCGCCAGCAACGGTCCGGTCACCAGCCCTTTTTGGCCGTGGCTGCCGTCCTCGGTCGTAACGCGGACCTCCCAGCCGAGCGCGCGGAATTCGGCTTCGCAAAGGATGTCCACCCGGCGCCGGCCGCCGACGAAGACGATTCCCCGCTGCGGGGAGCGCTGCGCCAGCAGATGGAGGGCGGCCATGCCGTAACCGCCGGCGACAAGCAGAGGCACGTTGCCGCCCGGCGTCGGAATGGTGAACCCGTGTCCCAGCGGGCCGATCACGCCCAGTTCCTCGCCGGCTTTCATTACGGACAGCACGTCCGTGCCCTGGCCCACCGTTTTATAGAGCACCGAGAACGTGTCCCCGATGACCTGAAAGATGCTGAACGGCCGGCGCAACAGGGCCTCGCGGAGGGGCGGGATGCGAACGTGCGCAAACTGGCCGGGTTGGACCAGCGGTGCGATCTGCGGGGCGCGCACCACGAGCCGGAAATAAGCGTCGGTTTCGCGCTGGTTGGAAATGATCGTGACGGTTTGCTCAAACATCGCCACCCCGAGCATGGGCGGCCGTGGCCGGTGAGTCAATGACGCTCAGGTTGATGCTCATTTCGGCGAGCTTCGGCCAGGCGCTCAGGGCGCGCACCGGGATGGCGGTGAGGCGACGGCACAGTCCCGCCCCTCGACCAACCGCCAGGCGCCGGCAACGGACAATCACGGTTGTACGGGCGAAACCAACCGATCATAGCAGGCCGGGAAACTCGCGGTGTCTGGATCAAAGGCCCCGAGCAATCCGGTCACGACCGGCGCAGGAACGTCCACCAGCTTCTGCCAACTGCCCGTTGGCATCCCCGAATCCCAGGGGTGCCGGACCGGATTTCCAGGCGCGGCCGTTGAACGCGCGCCCATCCCGGCCGCCTCCAGCCAGCGCCGTGTCGGGCCGCACCAGCCCCGTTTAGCGGGGAAGTTCGTGCAGGCCGATGACCGCACCGAGGGGGTCCTGGATCACAGCAACGCGGCCGACTTCGCCGATGGCCATCACCGGCATCAGCGCCTTGGCCCCCAGCTCGACGGCTTTGGCCAGGGAAACGTCGGCGTCCTTGACGACGACATAGGGTATCCAGTGAGTCGGCACGCCCGGCGCCGGGGCCGCCATCATTCCACCCACGCCCGGGTCGGTCGCGTTGGCCGCGTCGGTCTTGAACACCATGTACGGCGGTTCATCGGTGGGTCCCCCCGGGACGACAAACGGGACCGTCTGCCAGCCAAAGAGCTTCCCGTAGAAACTCGCGGAAGACGTGGGGTCGGCGGTGGTCAGCTCGTTCCAACTGATGTGGCCGGGTTTGGGGCTCATGGGTGTCTCGTTGTCGCTCATGGGGTGTGGTGGTTTCAGGTTCGCAGTGCATGGGCCCCGCGGCTTCGCGTCGCACCGCCGGGGCCAATGGCCGTCAAGTTACCTCACGAGTTTCACAGACGCAAATGGCCGGTAGTGTCGTAATTTGACTTGTCGGTGGGGGCGAGCGCCTGTCTGCGTACCCGCACGGGCAGATCCCCGCGAGCTGGCTCGTCAGAGCCTCACCAAATCACGGCGCGGGCGGCACGGTCACCGTCGCGGAGGGGGGACGGGGTTGCGGGCGGGGCGGGGCGGGGAAACGTGTTCAGGGCAAGTAGTGTCCTAATTCCAATTTTCGGTGCGGGGCGACGGCATTCATTTCGCCAGGAGCTCCGCCTTCAGGCGGCCCCAACCGGCTGAAGCCGGCACTCCAAACTCCGTTCCATCGTGGAAATCCGGACACGGCTTTCGGGCGGGATTGCTTGCACCGGGACGCGGGTTTCGGTTACGAATGGGCAAATACAGCCCCATCCGGCTGTGACCCGATGAACGAAGCCGAGACAACACCCCAGGCGGCCGCCGCGCGAGCGGCGGCGAACCCAGCCGACCCGACCGCACGCACCCCGCTCCAGGTCATTCACCTTCCCAACGGCAGTTTTCGCGAGGCTTTCATCACCATCCCCGCGCTCGGCCGGGAAGAGCCGGCCGATCTCTTCCAGCGGCTTTATGACTTTCTGGATGACAATCCGGGCTGGCACATCGCGCGCCAGGACGTCTTCGGTGTCGTCGGCGACCTGCGCACGTGTCATCCGCCCAAGTCGTTCCGCTTGAACGGAGCCGAATGGCCGGTCACCTGGGTCGTCGAGGGCAACGGTTACGGCAACCCCGTGGCGGGCATTCAGGTCCACGCCGTGGCCGGCGTGCCGGTGCAAGCGGTCCGCGTCGGCGGACACACGGTCGGCACCGTGTTTGAAGACGCGGCGGCGCGCTATTGCGTGCTGGGCGGACTGCGGCCAGCCACCGCTTCCGGCACTCGGCCGGACCAGGTCCGCGAAACCTTCGACTTGATCGAGACGGCGCTGGCGCAAGTCGGAATGGATTTTTCCCGGGTGTTTCGGACCTGGTTTTACCTCGACAACATCCTCGACTGGTACGGCGAATTCAACCAGGTGCGGAATGAGTTTTTCCAGCGGCGCAAGGTGTATGACGGTCTGGTGCCGGCGAGCACCGGCATCGGCGGCAGCAATTCCGCCGGCACCGCGCTGGTCGCGGACGTGCTGGCCATCGAACCGCGCGATCCCCGGGTGCGGCTGGAGGCCGTGCCCTCCCCGCTCCAATGCCCGGCGCTGGAGTACGGCAGCTCGTTTAGCCGCGCCGTGGAATTGTCGCTGCCCGGACAGCGACGGATCTCGATCTCCGGTACCGCCAGCATTGCACCCGGCGGCGCCACGGCCCACGTCGGCGATGTCGAAAAGCAGGTCGCCCTGACCATGGACGTCGTCGCCGCCATCCTGCGCTCACGCCAGATGGACTGGGCGGACGTGACCCGCGCGATCGGCTATCTCAAGCACGCCGAGGACGCGCTGGCCTTCGATCTTTATTGCACGAGGAACCGTTTGCCACCGCTGCCGGTGATCATCGCCAAAAACGACATCTGTCGCGACGACCTCCTCTTCGAGATCGAAGTGGACGCGGCGAAGGTCGAACCAGGCGCGACCCACTGACCCGCGCGGCCAGGAACCACGTCACCCACGCTGCGCTGTCCGGCTCAGGGTTTGGTCGGGGCCGCGCCGGCGCTGCCTTCCCGCGATGTCCGTTCGTTCAAGCCCGCGAGCAGGACTGCCACGCGGTCGAGTTCGGCGCCCGTACTCCGGGAAATGCTTGCAGCGGGTTCGCCGTTGAGCAGGAGCGCGAAGGCGAGCCGTTCGCCGGCCCTGGTCGCGACATAACCGGAAAGGGCTTGAACGCCTGTGAAAGAGCCGGTCTTGGCCCGCACGTTTCCTTCTGCCGGCGTCCCGGTCATCCGCTGCTTCAACGTGCCGTCCACGCCCGCCACCGGCAGACCATCCCGGAAGACCGCCGCACGCGGGCTCCGGTCCATGAACTGCAGCAGGCGGACCAGGGCCGCCGCGGTGACGGTGTTGCGCCGCGACAAACCGGAGCCTTCCTCGAATCGCACCGTGGCCGGCGGGATGCCCGCCTCCGCCAGGAAAGCCGCCAGCGCCTGCAAACCTGCATCCACGGTCGCCACCGGGGGCGCATTGGTTCCGCCGGCATGGGCTTGTTCCGCGGCCCCCACCTGGAGCAGCAACAGTTGAGCGTACAGATTTTGGGATGACTTCAACATGCGCGCCAGCAACTCGCCCAGGGGCGGCGAGGTCACGGCCGCCAGTTCGATCCGGAGAGCAGTCGTTTGCGGCCGCGCGGCCCACGAGGTCTCGTCCATGACCTGAACGCTGCCGGCGACGACGACCCCCTGGCGCCGCAGTTCTTCGCGGAACCGTTCTCCGCACCAACGCGCCGGTTGCGGCACGGCAATCGCCTCGCTCTCCGCGCGTCCGCCCAGCGCCACTCGCCCCGCCACGCGCAAAACGCTCCCGCCCGTTTCACGCTCGAACGTGATGCCGTGCGCCCCGCCCGCCGCCACTGTCCGCGTCAGGTTGCTGATCACGAGGAATGACACCGGCAGTTGGACCACCACGAGCCCCGGCTTGCCCTCGGCCGCGCCGGGCCGAGCCGACAGGACCGTGGCGTTGGCATTGAGCGTGAGCGGGCTCACTTCCGGGGCATAGGCGAAAATGCGGTCTTCGGCCTCCCAGCCGGCGCCGGTCGTGGGACCGCGAAAGCAACTCACATCGGCCAGCAGGTCGCCGGTTACGCGTCGAACGCCGGCAGCCCTCACCGCGCGTGCCAGGACGGCGAGTGAACGGCCGGTCAAAGTCGGATCGCCGCGCCCAACCAGAATGAGGTCGCCGTGAAGTGTGCCGTTGGTGTCGGGCGGCGCGACGGCTTCAACTGACGTGCGAATCCGGAAATCGGGACCGAGCCGCTGGAGCGCCAGGGCGGCCGTGAACAGCTTGGCGTTCGAGGCGGGAATGAACGTCTCGTTGGCGCGCTGCGCAAAAATGATTTCGCCGCTGTCGAGGGAAACGACCTCGATGCCCCAACGCGCCGAAGCGAACCGCGATTCCGCCGTCAGGGCGGCGATGCGGACCCTCACGCCAGCGAGGCTGTCGGCCGGTTGCGCGCCGGCAGCCCGGGCCAGCAGCAGCCCGGCGACCCAGACAAGGCCGCCCCACCGGAACCGGCGAACCTTGTGCGGCAGGCTCATGCCAGGCGCCCGGTGTCGGTCAGGCGAGTTCGAGCACCGCCTGCACCAGCTTGTTGATGCCGGCCTCGGCCTCGGTGATCCGACTGGCGAGCATGTAGGCCGGCGTGGTGACGATCTTCAGCCGGCGGTCCACGACGATGTTGCGGACGTTGCAGTTGACATGCTGGCCGCCCGAGCTTTCAAGCGCCTGCGCGGTTCCGGCGTCCGTGCCAATGGTGAACTCGACCTTCTCCGGTCCAAACAACGCGGCGGCGATCGCCGGCGCGATGCAGATGAAACCGACCGGCTTGCCCGCCTGGTGGGCCTCGCGCATGACCCGGGCCACGTCCGGGTTCACGGTAAAATTCGGTCCGGCGAGCGCGAACGTGGAAAGGTTTTTCGCCGCGCCAAAACCACCCGGCAGGATGACCGCGTCCACATCGCGAACGTTGAGCTGGCTCAAAGGAACAATCTGTCCCCGGGCGATACGGGCGGATTCCACCAGCACGTTGCGGGTTTCACCGGGCACCGGCTGCTGGGTGCGATGGTTGATCACATGATGTTGCGGCACGTCGGGCGCGGCGCACACGACCTGGGCATTGGCGCGATCCAACGCCAGCAGGGTCAGCACCGATTCGTGGATTTCCGCCCCGTCGAAGACTCCGCAGCCGGAAAGGATGACAGCGACTTTCTTCATGGCCTCACCGTAGAAGAATCCGCTGGCCGGCGCAAGGCGCGGATCGCCAAGCGAATCTGCGTTCCCGATAGGGCGGTGGAGCGTCCCCGCGAGCCGGCGGACAAGTTGAGAGGGTGGTGAGTTGAGAGTTGAGGCCGGTGGGGCGAGCGTCGCCGCGAGCCGAGACACGAACCTTCACGAATTGGACACTCGAAGATCGAAACTCGCAATTCTCTGGTCGCGGATCAGCGGCCGGTCAGGCCAAGGAGGTAGGCGAGGACAAGCTCCGGCAACTCCCGGCTGTAGCCACCCTCGAGGATGCTGAACACGGGCGCGCCCAATTCGCGGAACGAGGCACCCAGCCAGCGATAGTCCTCGACCTCCAGCTTCCCCTGGCCCACCGGGTCGCCGCAAAACGCGTCGAAGCCGGCGGAAATCCCGACGATGCCGGGCCGGAAACGCCGCAATCCGTCGAGCCCGGCGGCGAGCGCGTCCCGGTATTCGCCGCGCGTGGCATGCGGCCGCACCGGATAATTGAAGGCGTTCCCCCGCGACGCATCGCCCGTTTGTGGATAAGAGGGAAACTGATGGACGGAAAAAAACGCGCAGCCCGGACGATCCAGCAGGATCTCCTCCGTGCCGTTGCCGTGGTGCGTGTCGAAGTCGAACACGGCGACCCGGCCGACATTGAGCGCCAGCGCTTCAAGGGCGGCGATGGCGACCGAATTGAGGTAGCAGAATCCCATGGCGCGATCGCGCATGGCGTGATGGCCGGGCGGACGCAACAGACTGAAGGCCGTCTCACCGACCAGCGCGGCTTGAAAGGCGCGCAAGGCGCCACCCGCGCTGCGCTCCGCATGGACGCGGATCTCGGGATGGGCGGGCGTGTCGGCGTCGAAATCGCGCGGCAGCAGGAGGCGTTCAAGCAGGGCCGGCGAATGCGCGCGCAACAATTGCTCCCGGGTCACGGGCGCCGGTTCGGCCCACGCCACCGACAGGAGCCGCTGTTCTCGCAGTCGTTCCATGGTCCGCCGCACGCGCGCCGGATGCTCCGGATGTCCCGCGTCGTGGTACGCCAGACAACGGACGTCAGCGATGATCGTGACCGGCGGCGTAGCGGCCGACGCCTCGCCGGCGGACCCGGCCGCGGGCTGGTTAACGGCCGGAACCGACGGGACGCGCGGCGGATGGTCGTGACTCATTTCAGCTCGGACAACCCCAGTTCATCAAGCGCCGGGTCAAGGCTCAGCGAGAGGCCCTCGTCACGGTTCTGACGGGCAACCCTTTGGATGTACCCCTTCATGAGTTCGACCAGCCGCGGTCGCAACTCCGGCCTGGTCGCTGCGACGCGCGGGCTCAGCCCATCCAACGCGGGCGACAATTCATCGAGGAACGTGCGGCAGCGGTCCAAGTGGGCCGCCTCGATCTGGCGTCGCCGCTCCGCCGGGGCCGCTTCGATGTCCGCGGCCGACGCGGTTTCCGGGCGGGCGCCGCCATAGACCGCGGCCTCCGCCTGCATCAAGGTGCTTTCCCGAGCCTGCTGCGCGCGCAAGGCTTGGTCCCGGTCCACCATGGTTTCCTTCAGAAAGGCCACCAGCGTGCCGAAATGCTTCTCGACCAGTTGGCGGGCGAGCGCGTGTTTGGGCCGCGAAGTGGTGTCCACCACCAGCGCATCCTCGTAGAGACGCACCAGGCCGAGCGTGTTGTTCGTGGGCGGACTGCCACTCGGTGCGGGCGTCGCGCCGGCGGGAATGGCCCAAGTGAACGCCGCCACCGGCTCGGGCTCGTTAGGCGGAACCGTCACCTCGTGCGGCGTGAAATCGCTGATGCCGCGCAGCACGGTTTCCACCTGCGCGTGGCTGCCACCGGTGAGGCGATAAACGGCCATGCACAAGTTCAAATCGTAGGCATCCAGCAGGTCAAGCCGATGGCGGGCGTTCAACTCGGCGATCAACCGCGCCGCGCCCGCGGGATTTTCCGCGAGAAACCGTTTGAGCGTGAGTTCCGGGCTGGCCTGGCGCGCCTCCTCGAACTGGCGTTCCACCTCGCTGCGCCACGCCGGCCAGATGGCCAGCGCCACCTCGAGCGCGGTCGGCGCGAGGCGCGCTGCGTGCGGCAGACGCACCACCCAGGTCAGAATCCGCGTGAACCGCACCACCGACTGGGCCGCCCCGCGATCCAGCAACAGGAACGGCTCGGCCGCCGGATCGAGCAGGTCGAGACAACGCAATCCCAGGTCGGGAACGGCGGACTGAACCTCCACCACCGTAAGCTGGGCGGTGCGACGGCACCGCAACATCACCCGCTCATCGTTGCTCAGCCCGGTCCACGCCTCCGATTCCCAGCGGTCGGCCAGGGTGCGACCGGCGGCGTCGCGATCCACGAAGAGGAAAAGCTGCACCGCGGTGTAAAGGGCTCCGTGCAGGTCGAGTTGGCGCGATCCCATCGGCAGGGTGACCTCCTTGAGACGCCGCTCGAACACGGGCCGTCCGACGCGAGCGATGACGTAATCAATGGCCTTCTTTGTCCAGGCGGTATCGGTCCTCACCCAGAGCTCGTCGCCTCCGGCGCTGCCGAACGGAAAAAAGGGACACTCGGCCGGGCAATCGAGTTTGCTGCCGCGCTGCTCGCCGCAATCGGCGGGCGAGATGAAACCGCGGGTGGCGGGACAAGGACGCTGGCCTTTGCTGCCGCCCGCGGTTGGGTTGGTTGACGCGCTGACCATATACCCGGCAGGATTCAAAGGACTGCGGCGGAATGCAATCGAATCTTGTGCGACGGCGCGGAAAGCGAACCCGCAGGAAGCGCCGCAACGCCAGCCCCAACGGGACGAAATGTGGTAGCTCGGAGAGGATGGAGAATCGAGGATGGAGGATGGAACCAGCAACGGCAGCCCCATCGGGGCGAAATGCGGTAGCCCAGGGCAGAGCGAGTCGGCGAGCGACGCCCTGGGTTCACCGTCCCATTAACATTCCCAAGCCCTGTAGGGGCGAAAGACAACAGCCCAAGGCCAGCGAGACAAGGTCGCCGCAACCTCAGCCCCATCGGGGCGAAATGCGGTAGCCCAGGGCAGAGCGAGTCGGCGAGCGACGCCCTGGGTTCACCGTCCCAGCAACCTTCCCCAGCCCTGCAAGGGCGACAGGAGATTAACCACGGATAGACGCGGATGCACACGGATGAAGCCGGGACGCCCATCTACCCATTTGGCTAACCCTGCCGTAACACCCGTTCCTGCCAGCGGCGGACGACCTGCTCACGAGCGACCTGCCCGAACATCAACTGCGCCGCTGTTACATTGCCAACCTCGTGGATCACCGAACCCAGCCCCATCGGGGCGAAATGCGGTAGCAAAGGGCAGAGCGATTAGTGGCCGTGCGCCAGCACCGAGCGCCGCCCTGGGTTCACCGTCCCATCAACATTCCCAAGCCCTGGAAGGGCGGCAGGAGATTAACCACGGATAGACGCGGATGCACACGGATGAAGCCGGGACGCCCATCTACCCATTTGGCTAACCCTGCCGTAACACCCGTTCCCGCCAGCGGCGGACGACCTGCTCACGAGCGACCTGCCCGAACATCAACTGCGCCGCTGTTACGTTGCCAACCTCGTGGATCACCAAACCCAGCCCCATCGGGGCGAAATGCGGCAGCCCAGGGCAAAGCGAGTCGGCGAGCGACGCCCTGGGTTCACCGCCCCATCAACATTTCCAAGCCCTGAAGGGGCGAAAGAATCCACCGTCGAAATCCGGCCCTGCCCCCGCGCCGAATCTGCTGAAATGCCGCCGAGATTGGCAACGTCCACGCAAAGCGCCCCAGGCAAGCTCGGCAAACCCAGCCCCAACGGGGCAAAATGCGGTAGCCCAGGGCAGAGCGAGTCGGCGAGCGCCGCCCTGGGTTCACCGTCCCATCAACATCCCCAAGCCCTGAAGGGGCGAAAGACAACAGCCCAAGGCCAGCGAGACAAGGTCCCCGCAACGGCAGCCCCATCGGGGCGAAATGTGGTAGCCCAGGGCAGAGCGAGTCGGTGAGCGCCACCCTGGGTTCACGGTCCCATCAACATTCTCCAGCCCTGTAGGGGCGAAAGAATCCACCGTCGAAATCCGGCCCGGCCGCCACGCGGGACTCGCCATTCAGCACCTGCTCTGGAGGTTCACGACCTTCACAGCAATTCCGCCAGCTCATCCTTGGTCAACCCGCACTGTTTCAGGATGTCGCTGAGTGTGCCGGGGCGGATTTCACGATGTAGCGGAACGACCGTGCGCCAGTAGCCGTCCGCCGTGCGTTTCTCCAGCGAGATATGGCTGCCCTTCTGCCGGAGCAGGAGGAAGCCGGCGCGCTGGAGCGCGCGAACGAGTTGGCGGCCAGAGAGGGCGGGCAAATGCCGGCTCATGCGGCGACTTCCATGCTGGTGAGGTAAACTTCACGGGCAGGTTTGAAACCCTCGGGCTCACCCCAGGTTTCGAGGTAGAGCGCCACCGCCTCACCGAGGTTTTTCTTGGCCGCCGCGAGCGTCCTGCCCTGGGTGGTCACCGGCAAGTCCAGACAGCGGGCAATGAACCAACTGCCGTCGCTCTGGAACACCGCATGGATCGTCCGCATACGGTGTTACTCTGCAACCGAACGATACTGCTGGCAAGCCGGTATCAGGAGGCGTGGCGGACGACCTGCTCACGAGCGACCTGCCTGAACATCACCTGCGCCGCTGTTACGTTGCCAACCTCGTGGATCACCGAACCCAGCCCCATCGGGGCGAAATGCGGTAGCCAAGGGCAGAGCGATTAGTGGCCGTGCGCCAGCACCGAGCGCCGCCCTGGGTTCACCGTCCCATCAGCATTCCCAAGCCCTGTAGGGGCGGCACGAGTTCAACCACGGATAGACGCGGATGGTAAGCGGTAAAGCAGGGTCCTCCTGTTCCGGCGGGACGGGCGTGATAGGATGGAGGGTTGGCTGGACGCTGAAGCAGATTCAGGCCGCCTGCGGGAGCTGCGAGGGACGAGCCGCCTTCCAGTTG
>JBEKGJ010000002.1:0-191227 GCA_050012855.1 Verrucomicrobiota bacterium
ATTGTAGTAAGGGCCACTGGGGCCTTGGCGGATGACACTGACGGTGCCGCGGTCCAGGTGCTGGATTTGGGCCAGTTCTCGGAGGATGGATTCAGGGGTGGTTTGAGTCTTCATGGGCGGATGGCATATGTTTATCACATATATCTTGCAACAAAAAAAGGCGCCAAACCGGAATTCGCTGGAGGGTGTCTTGCGCCCGTTGCGGGCTGGCAATCAGCGGCCGACGACGGCAGAGTGGGCCCGCGTGAGTTTTCCGTTCAATGTCTATGCGGCGGCGCTGATTGGCGGCGCGGTGGTGTCGCTCTTTTCACTGCCGGGCTGGCGGACCTGGTGCGTGCGCACCGGGCTGGTAGATGATCCGGGCCGGCGCAAGATCCACCACCAACCGGTGCCGCTGGCGGGCGGCCTGGCGGTGTTCACCGGCTTGCTGGTTCCGCTGGCCATGAGCGCGCTCCTGCTCGCGCTGCATCCGTTCCCCATCACCGAGGCGGCCGCGATGGCCCACGGCTTCGAGCGCCGTGGTGGACAACTGGGAGTGGTGTTGGGAGGAGCGTTGGGCATGGTGCTGCTGGGCTGGCTCGATGACAAATACGAACTGCCTCCGGCGGTGAAGTTCGGCGGGCAAGTCCTGGTGGCTCTGGGGGTCGCGTTCGCTGGTATCCGGATCACGCTGTTCGTGCCGAGCCTGGTGTTCAGCATGGCGGTGACGGTGCTGTGGATCGTGACCGTCACCAACGCCTTCAACTTCATGGACAACATGAACGGCCTGTGTGCGGGCTTGGGGGCGATCGGGTCCTTCTTCTTTGCCGTCAAGGCGGCGGTGGCGGGGCAGTATCTGGTCACGGCCACGGGCCTGCTCACCTTCGGGGCGCTGCTCGGTTTTCTGCCCTCCAATTTTCCGCGCGCGAGCGTGTTTCTCGGTGATGCCGGCAGTCATCTCGTGGGCTTCCTGCTGAGCGTGCTGGCGATCCTGCCGCATTTCTACTCGAAGGATCATCCGGTGGCGCTGGCGGTGTTGAACCCGCTGCTGATCCTCGCCGTGGTCCTCGGGGACATGGCGTGGGTCGTGGTGCTCCGGTGGCGGTTGGGCAAACCGGTTTATGTGGGCGACAACAACCACCTTTCTCACCGGCTCGTGCGCCGGGGCCTGAGTCAGACGCGCGCCGTGCTCGTGATCTGGCTGCTGGCCACGCTCACCGGCACTCTGGCGTTTCTCTAGCGCCACCCGGGTCAGTTGCTCCGGCTGGTGGCGTGGGCCTGCAGCCAGAGGATGTCGGCGTTGTTCGGCGAGAGGTCGTTGTGATTGTGGTAGTCGGCGAGGTGCGGATGCACGGTCCGGTCGTCGCTCCAGCGGTGCGTTTCCTGGTGCCCGTCGGCAAAGGCATTCACCGCCGTGCCGTCATGATAGCTGCCGGGATAGAAGATGAAGCGTGTGGGCAAGGTCATGGAAATTCCGAAACAGGGCCGGCAGATGCTGTCCGGGTACACCTCGAGGAACACCAGCGCATCCGCGGGCGATGGATTCACGAACTGGGTCGTCTTCTTGAAAACGGTGTAGTGCGTGGCGTCCGGCGCTGCTTTGAAGGGAAGACCGGCCCAGCCGACGTAGCAATTCATGGCGTAACTCCGCACCCGCGGGTGCGCCACGGTGGCCGAGGTGCCGGGCGTGGTGTCCGACGGGCACTTGTAAATCCGGGCGCCGCCGAGATACGGCGCGAACAGCGAGCGCTGCGGGTTGGCGAGCAGCGCATAATTGGTCGCGTCGGGAGGCACGGCCTTGAAACTGCCCGAAACCCAAGTCGGACCGTCGTCGGCCGAGCCGTTCAGCACGAGCTGCTCGTTGTTGTCGCCGGCATAGGTGGCCCACGTCAGGCTCAGTTGATGGAGGTTGTTGACACAGGCAATCCGTTGCGCCTGCCCCTTGGCCCGGGCCAGCGCCGGCAGCAACAGGCCCGCCAGGATGGCGATGATCGCGATGACCACCAGCAGTTCGATGAGCGTGAAGGCACCAGGATGCGGGAGCGTGTCCGGTCGCCGGGTCCGGCACACCCGCAGCGGCAGCGCCTGGGTGGGCATAACCTAATGCAAGCATCATCCGCCGCCCGGCGCAAGCGCCATCCCGGGTGGGCAGTGTCCTGAATTGGTTGAGGCGTACCGCGGGCGGACTTCGTCACGGTGGGAGTTTCGCCTGCAGGCGGCCCGGTCCGGCTGAAGCCGGGACTCCCAACGCCGCTTGATGGCGGAAACCAGGACACTCCCGCTCCCCCGGCGCTCCGCGCTCGCCAAACCGGGCTCGCCGGGTGATGCTGCGGCATGCGCTGGTTCCGACATCTGGCCGCCGCCACCGTTCTCTTTCTGTGCGGCAGCACGCCCCGCGCGGCCGCGCCACCGCCGGACGGCGCACCGCCCGGACGCTACCTGCGGACCGCCACCTCGACCAACGGCAGCGTGGCCCTCGAAGTCGCCCTGCGCTCATTCGTCCCGCGGCACGGGCGGGGGCCGGTGGTGTGGCTCGTGGGTGTCACTCACCTCGGCACCACGAATTATTACGCCGAGTTGCAACGATTTCTCGATGCGCAATCGCTGGTGTTGTTTGAGGGCGTTGGCGCGACGAACAAGCAGTTCAAAATGCGCGGCGACCACGGCTTTTCCGTGCAGGACGAGATGGCCCGCGTGCTCGGGCTCGAGTTCCAGTTGAAAGCGATTGATTATTCGCGCGCTCATTTCCGCAACGCCGACCTGTCCCTGCCGCAGCTTGCCCGGATTTTCGAGCAGGCAACCAACGCACCCGCCGGCGCCGGGTCCGCCGCCAGCGGCCAGGCCGAGTTCAACCAACTGGTCCAGGTGATGGAAGGCAGCGGCTTGTTCGGCGGCCTGGCCCGCCTCAGCCTGTCGCTCGTCGGCGCCAGCCCCCGCCTCCAGGCAGCCACCAAGGTGGCGCTGATCGAAACGCTCGGGGCGCTGCCGGAGGATTTGTCCCGCGTGCCCGGGATGACGCCGGGGTTGAAGCACCTGCTTGCCGTCCTGATCGAGGAGCGAAATCGCACCGTGGTCGCCCGCCTGCAATCGGCGTTGCGCGCCCGCCCCCGCCCGGCGTCGGTGGCGGTATTCTACGGCGCCGGGCACATGACCGATCTCGAGCGGCGCATGCGCGCCACGTTGCATTACCGGCCGGCGGAAGAGCGCTGGCTCACGGCCTTCGCGGTCAACCCGCACAGCGCGGGGCTCAGCGAATGGGAGCTCGAATTCATGAGGAATCTGGTGCGCCGCGAACTCGAAGCGCTTCAACCCGCAACCAACTCGCCCGCGGCGAAACCGTGAGCGCTATTTCGCCGCGACGTCGAGGCAGACCAACCGCGTGAGGTCGCGAGCCAGCAACCGCCCGCCGACGAGCGCCATGGGCGCCCAGGAATCGCGGCCTTTTAACACTTGGGCGCTGGCCAGCGGCGTGTATTTGGCCGGCGAAGCTTCCAGCAGCGTCAGCTTGCCCGAATCGTTCATGGCATAGATCAGATCGCCGGCAACCAGGAACGGCCCCAGACCGAAGTTCGTGCCCGGATCGCTCACCCAGACAATCTTGCCGGCGGGGTCGAGACAGACGAAGCGGCCGTCCCACCTCACTCCGTAGAGATAGCCGCCGTCGAGCACCGGCGTGTGCTGGGTCGCGCCGAACGTGTCGGCGTCCAAACGATAAACGGTTTGCGGAATGATTTTGCCGCCCTCGGCTTTCAGTTGCAGCAGGAGCGCGCCGGCGTTGTAGCCGCCGGACAGGAAGATTCTGCCGCCATCGAGAATCGCCGGTGACGGCACGGTGGCGATGCTGATCTTCCAATCCGTTGTCTGCCATAACAGGGCGCCGTTGGTTGCCGACACGCCCACGACACCGCGGCTGGCGCAATAGACGAACTGTCGCTGCCCCGCGAAGTCCATCGGCGCAATCGAGGAGTGGGTCATCTTCCAGCCGCTGGGATTGGGCGTCTGCCAGAGGATCTTGCCGGTCGCGAGCTCGACGGCGACCAGCAGCGCGTCGTTGCCGCCGGGCGCGAGGATGACGCGGTCGCCGTCCAACAGCGGGCACTGCCCGGCATACCAGGGCGGGACCGTGGCGCCCAACTGCTTCACGAGATCCATGCCCCAGACGAGCGCGCCAGTAACGGCATCGAGGCAGACGACGTGGCATTTGGGGCCCAAGGCGACCACAAAACGGTCGTTGACGGCCGGGGTGGTCCGGGACATGCCATGGTTGCGCTTTACGGAAACCGGATAGGCGAAGCGCCAGATCTCGCGACCATCCGCCAGCGAGAGGCAGCGCAGGGCGTCCTGCTTTTTCTCGCGGTCGTAATCCATGAGATAGACGCGGCCGTTGCGGACCGCCGGCCCCGCGTAACCTTCGCCCAGTTCCACCGACCACAGCTCCCGCGGACCGGCCGGGTCCCATGCGCGGGCCAGCGATTTCGGGTCCGCGACCATCCCATCGCGTTTCGGTCCGCGAAAACCGGGCCAGGCGCCGGGCAGATCGGTCGCCGGCTTGCCGTCGCCCGGAATGAGCTTGCCTGCGAGGACCGCATTGGTGCTCGTGGTGGCGTCGGCGCCGGGCGGGGCGTCGGTGCCGGGGACGCGCAAGGCGAGGGTGCGATCGGGGCCGCGCGTGAGCCAGACGCCGAGCAGCGCGAGGCCCAGCGCGGCGAGCGCGGCAGGGGCGAGGCGCAGCCAGCGGGGATTGTCCGCCAGATTCATCCGCGTGCCTTCATGCGAGACGCCGCGAGAATAGCGGTTCCCGGCCGGAAAGGGCAACAGGCGAACGCAGGCTCACTCGTAACGGAGCGCGTCAATCGGATCGAGCAGGGCGGCCTTGCGCGCGGGATAGAAACCGAAGAATACGCCGATGGCCGCGCTGAAGGCAAAGGCGACGACGATGGAATTGGGCGAGATCAGGGTTCGCCACCCCATCTCGATGGACAGCAGGCGGGAGCTGACGATTCCCAGGCCGATGCCGATGAGACCGCCGATCAGGCTCAACGTGACGGCCTCAATGAGGAACTGGAGCAGGATGTCACGGCTGCGCGCCCCCACGGCGAGACGGACGCCGATCTCGCGGGTGCGCTCGGTGACGCTGACGAGCATGATGTTCATGATGCCGATGCCGCCCACCAGCAGGGAGACGCCCGCCACCGAGCCAAGCAGCATGGTCATCACCTTCGAGGTGGCGGTGGCCATGTCGGAGATTTCCTGCTGCGTCCGAACGAGGAAGTCGTCGTCCTTGCCATCGCCGATGCGATGGCGCTGGTGGAGCAGGGAGGTGATCTGCGTCTGCACGTCGGGGACGACGTCCGGGTTCGCGGCCTGGACGTTCAGCGAGCGGAAGATGGTGGCGCCCGTCAGGCGCTTCATCGCGCTGGTGTAGGGCACGAGCACGACATCGTCCTGGTCCGATCCCATCATGGACATGCCCTTGGAGCCGAGCAGGCCGACGATCATGAAGGGCGCGCTCTTGATCCGGATGATCTTGCCGACCGGATCGTCGTCGCCAAAGAGGGTGGTGGCGGTGGTCTTGCCGATCAGGGCCACCTTGGCGGCGACGCGGACGTCCTGCTCGGTGAAATTCACTCCGCTGGCGATGGTCCAGGACCGGATCGCGGCGTAATCGGTGCCGATGCCCATGACCTGGGTGTTGATGTTCTGGTTGCCGGCGGCGATTTGAGCGCCGGTGCGGACTTCCGGGCTGACGCCGCTGATGCCGGGCACCTCGCGACGCAGAGCCTCGTAATCGTCCTTGGTCAGGGTCCCGGCGCTGCCGAAGCCCATGCTGAACCCGCCCCGGGTGACGTTGCCGGAGAGGATCAGGATCACGTTCTGTCCCATCTGCGCAATCTGCGCCTCGACCTGGGCCTTGGCGCCATTGCCGATCGCCACCATCGCGATCACCGCGCCGACGCCGATGATGATGCCCAGCGTCGTCAAAATCGTCCGCAGGATGTTTCGGCGCAGAGCGCGGCCGGCGATTCGAAAGGTGGCAAAGAGAATCATGGTCGGATGGTCAAGGAGCCAGTTGCACGGCCTGTTGCTCGCGCTTGATCCTTTCGAGTTCGGCCGTCGCCTCCAGGCGGTCGGTCACCTGCACGTCGCTCACAATCCGGCCGTCGCGCATGACCACATTGCGTTGCGTGTACCGGGCGATGTCGAGTTCGTGGGTGACCATGACGACGGTCATGCCCTGGCGATTGAGGTCCTGAAAAATGCCCATGATCTCGACACTGGTGAGGCTGTCGAGGTTGCCGGTGGGCTCGTCGGCCAGAAGCACCTTGGGGCCGTTGACCAGGGCGCGGGCGACGGCGACGCGCTGCTGCTGGCCGCCGGAAAGCTGGTTGGGATGGTGATCGGCCCGGGGGCCGAGCCCGACCAGTTCCAGCGCCTTCGTGGCCCGCTCACGCTGGTGGCGACCGCTGACATGGCTGCGCGAGTACAGCAAAGGCAGTTCGACGTTTTCGAGCGCCGACGTGCGCGCGAGCAGGTTGAAGCCCTGGAACACGAACCCAATCTTGTGGTTGCGCAACTCGGCCAGCTCGTCCCGGTCCAACTTGCCTGCGTCCACGCCGTCGAGCAGGTAACGGCCGGAGGTGGGGCGATCCAGGCAGCCGATGGCGTTCATCATCGTGGACTTGCCGGAGCCGCTGGCGCCCATGATGGCCACAAACTCGCCCGGCATGATCGCCAGCGAGACATTGCGGACGGCGTGCACTTCCACCTCGCCGGTGACGTAAGTCTTGGAGAAATTCTCCAGCCTGATGACGGGTTGCGTCTCCATGACTCTCGCAAACTACCGCGGCCGGAAGCCGCCGGGCCCGCCAAACGGACTGGGCGCCGGACCCAGCGCGGTCGCCGGCAGCGGCGTGTTCAAACCGGTCACCACCGCGTCGCTCTCGTTCAATCCGCTGACGACCTCGGTGTAGGCGCCGTCGGTGATCCCGGTCTTGACGGTCACCGGCTTCAGCCGCGCCCGGGTCTTGTCGCCGACCTTGTCCTTCTCGATCACATAAACGGTGCGCGTGGCGGGCGCGTCGCCGCTGCCCGCCCGCGGAACGCCAGCCGCGGCACCGCCGCCGCCAAAACCGCGGCCGCCGCCGGGACCACCGCCCTCGCCGCCGCCGCCGCCACCCCGCGCCTGCATGCGCTCCTGCCGCCGCCGCTCGAAGACCTCGCGCTGCTCCGGCGTCAGGCTGGCGGTGTACTTGTCAATCTCCTCCCGCCCGCTCGGCCGCCGGCCCTCGGCGACCCATGGTGGGGTTGGCGGTTCATTGTCCGTCGGTTTGGCAACCGCGCTGTTGGCGCCCGCCGGCGCGACCACGGCAACGGCATTGGTGATCACCGGGGCCTTTTCCGGCGGACGGAAGCGCAGGGCGGCGTTCGGCACACGCAGAACATTCGGATGCTCGGCCGTGATAATCACGGCATTGGCCGTCATGCCCGGCCGCAGCTTCAGGTCGGCATTGTTGACGCTGACGATCGTGGTGTAATTGACCACGTTTTGGTTGGTGATGGGGGCGTAGCGCACCTGCTGCACCACCCCGGTGAACTTGCGCCCGAAGAAGGCGTCCACATTGAAGTCCACGCGTTGACCAACCTCCACGCCGCCGACGTCGGCCTCGGAGACCAGGGCCTCGATCTGCATTTTGTGCAGGTCGTTCGCGATCAGGAACAGGGTGGGGGTGTTGAAGCTGGCGGCCACGGTCTGCCCGACGTCCACGTTGCGTGAGATGACGATGCCGCTGATCGGCGCGTAGATGGTGGTGCGTTGGAGGTCCACCTTGTCGCGCTCCACGGCAGCTTCGCGCATTTTCACCATCGCGTCCGCCTGGTGCAACGCCGCCACTGCGGTGTCCGCGTCGGAGTCGGGGATCAGGTGGTCTTTTTGCAGGGCGAGGGCGCGGCGGGCGTTGACCTGGGCCAGTTCGAGGGCGGCCTTGGAGTTCAGCAGATCGGCCTCCGACGAAGCCACATTGCGCTGGTAGGTGGAGGGATCAATCTGGGCGATCAAGTCGTTCTCCTTGACCTGGGAGTTGAAGTCCACCCGGATGTCCAGAATGATCCCGGAAATCTGGCTCCCGACCTGGACGTTGGTGACGGCGTTGATGGCGCCGTTGGCCGTGACCGACTGGGTCAGGTCGCCCCGGGCCACCGGTATGGTCCGGTAATCGAACACCAGTTCCTTTTCCCGCTTGAAGAACCACCACCAGGCGCCCGCCGCCGCCGCCGCCACGATGACGAACAGGAACCAGCGGAACCATGAGGACTTTTTCGTTGATGCCATAGAATCTGTCTCAAAAACAACCGGTGACGCGCCGCGCCTTCGTTGCCCAGGCAGCCTGCCGCACACCCGCGGCGGCGGCCAGTGTGCCCCTTAACCCCGGAAGGCGGCCAGCGAAATTCAAAATCCAGCGCCAAGGGAAGTTACACCTCCGCAGCCCCACGCAGCCATTGACCGCTTGGGCGCGTCCGTGGTTACGGCGAATCACGGCGGGGGCGGCGATGCCGGGTGCAGGGAGTCACGCATCTCCTGCTCGTGCTTACCGCTGCGCTCCCGCAGCCGTGTTACTTGTTCGGGCGTGAGCAGCCGCTCGATCTGGCTGTCGGTCCTATGCATGCCCTCGATGATGCGCTCGACCGTCTCGCGCGCGCTGGTCTGCACGAGCGGGAGGAGTTGGCGGACCTGGTCGTCGGTCAGGTTCAGGTCCCGCTTCAAATCGGCGACGATGTGACCGGGCAGGTCGCGGCGGGGAGGCGGCGGCGGACGGAAGCAGTGGTGGATCCACAGGGCGCCGCCCACACCGCCGGTGATGGCACCGGCGAGGAACACCGCCAGCAGGTACACCAGGGCTTTGGTTTTGCCGGTGCCGTTCATTGCGTCAGGGCGAGGCTGGCGACCGCGTTGGAATAAGTCCACCGCTCGCTCGTCAGGTCATGGATCCGCGTGGCGCCCAGGATGAGCGCGGCCAGCATCAGCAGGCAGGCGAAGGCCAGTCCGCGCCGGAAGATTGGCAGCAGGCTGAGGGGTTCGCCGCCGGCGCCAGCCACTCGCCAGCCGCCCATCACGCGGGCTTCGATGGCGAACGGCACCTCGACGGCTTGATCCCGTCCCGCCGCGGCCGCCGCCCGCAACAACCGGTCCAAGGTGTGGTCCATGTTTTTCATGGTTTTCCTTCCTGTAAAAGGAATTTGAGGTGCTTCTTCAGTTTGTGCCGCGCCCGGAAGGCCCGCACTTTCACGAGCGTCGTGCTCCAGCCCGTAAGACGCCGGACCTCTTCGAGGCTCTTCTCCTCCAGGTGGACCAGTGTAATCACCAGCCGGTCTTCCGGGTTGAGGCGTTCCAGCAACCGTTCCACCAGTTCCCGCGCGGCGTAGTTCTGCGCCGCCGGCAGCGGATCGGTGTTGGCCGCCAGATCGCGCAGGACCTCCTCCTGCTCGAGGCTCAGGTCGGCCCAGCGCAGCTCCGGTCGCACGCGCTCGTACTTGAGCTGGTTGAAGCACGTGTTGACCGTCACCCGCGACACCCAATGCTCGAGCGGCACCGTGCCGGAATACTGGTCAAACTTCGCAAAAATCCGCATAAACACCGTCTGCACCAGGTCTTCCTCGCTCGTCCGGCGCGGCAAGTGCGCCCGGACGAGTTTCAGGATCAGCGGGGACAGCCGTGCCACCAACTGGCGCGCGGCCGCCTCGTCCCCGGCGCGAATCCGCGCCAGACAAGCGGCCGCATCCCAGCGTTCTTCGTGCATGGCTGCTTCCGCATACACTATCCAACGACTGACGACACCTTAAAACCTTCGCCGGTTACGCCGTTCGGCGGCCGAGGTCCTGGCCGGCAGCGGAAAACCGGGCGGGCCGAAGCGCGAGATACCCGAGTGTCAGCGGTGGAGCATGAGACGTTCGCTGTTGCTGATTCGGTCTGATCCGACCTTGGTTGCTCGATCCGTGGAGGAATCGACACGCTCTTCCAAGGCGGGAACTCGCATCTCCCGAGGTGGCCACCCTGATCAATTTTCAGACCGCCTACGAGTTTTGGACGTGATGCCTGTGACGTGCCGATTTCAGGTCTTGTGTGCGGCTGTGCGGGTGAAACTCTCCCGATCGTAAGCCCAGCGTCTGGATTCGTGTTCCTTCCGCCAGCAACCGGCACGATTACTGCCAATGGAGTGGCTGGCATACTGCGCCCGTGTCAGGACGCAATTGGGATTTCGGCTGCGAGAATCCGGCGCACAGCCGGGTCAAAGCGGAAGTCAACTGTGGGGGCCTTCATGAAACGGAACATCAATAAACCACGCCGTAAATTCGTGGAAATCTCGCACCGCAGCCGTTACTGAAAAGAAAAGGGGTCAGTCAATAGTATTAATAACTCTTGCCCAAATCGGCACGGTTTGGCGCATGGCGTACAGACTTCGAGTCTGCGTTACTCGACGCGGTTTATCACGTTATGAGTCGTGCCAATCACCGGGGAAATATCTTTCATGATGACCAGGACCGGACCCGGTTTCCAGGCTGGATTTGCCACATTGCTCAAAGCAGCCTCCCACCGACCCAGAGTGCGTGCGCGCCCGGCCTCAACGCACCATCATCCGCCCGCAAGGTTTCGGCCGCGTTGTGTGAAGGAGCGAGGATCTTCACCCGCGTTCGAAAAAGTTATCAATACGTTGGACTGACCCCTAGGCCGCTTCTTTGGCCTTTTTGCTTTCGGCGATGACCTTCTGTTCGAGTTCCTTCGGCATTTCCTCGTAATGGTCGAAGTCCTCGACATGGGCGGCCCGACCGCCGGTCAGCGAGCGCAAGACGGTGGAATATTGGTAGAGTTCCGCTGCGGGGATCACGGCCTTGATGACCTGCAACCCGTCGTCGGAGTCCATGCCCAGAATCTTGCCGCGGCGGCTGGAAAGGTCGCCGATGACGGCGCCCATGGCGTCGTCGGGCACGCGGATTTCCACGACGTGAATCGGTTCGAGCAGGCAGGGCCGGGCATTGAGGAACGCCTCGCGGAAGGCCTCCTTGCCAGCGATCTGGAAGGCGATGTCCTTCGAGTCCACGGGGTGCATCTTGCCGTCGTAAAAATCAATCTCCAGGTCCACGACCCGGTAGCCGGCGAGCACGCCTTCGTTGCAGGCGGAATTGACGCCCTTTTCGACCGAGGGCACGAACACGCGGTCCACGTTCTGGCCAACGAGGCTTTGCGTGAACTCGACGCCCGTGCCGCGCGGCTTCGGGGTGAGACGCATCCAAACCTCGGCGAACTGGCCGGCGCCGCCGGTCTGTTTCTTGTGGCGGTACTTGGAATCGGCCTTGGCTTTGATCGTTTCGCGGAAGCGGATTTTCGGAGCGATCAGGTCGAAATCCACCTTGTAACGGTTGCGGAGGCGTTCGGAAATCACCTGGAGATGCAGTTCGCCCTGGCCGGAGAGGACCGTCTGGTGCAGCTCCGAATCCACCTGATAGACAAACGTCGGGTCCTCCTCGTGGAGGGCGGCGAGGCCCTGGGCCACCTTGTCTTCCTCGCCCTTGGACTTCAGCCGGAGCGCGGCGTGGATGTTGGGCTTGGGGAACTGGACCTTGGGCAGTTTCACGTTCGTGCCGGGCGAGCAAAGCGTGTTGCCCGTATGCGTGTCGCGCAGTTTGACGACGGCGCCGATGTCGCCGGCGACCAGACTGTTCACGTTCTGCCGGACCTTGCCGTTCAGGGTGAAGATCTGGCCGATTCGTTCGGACATGTTGCGGTCCGAGTTGAACAGCTCACTGCCCACGCGCGCACTGCCGGAATAGACGCGAAAGAATGAAACCTCGCCCAGATGCTCCTCGTTGAGCGTCTTGAAAACGTAGAGCACGGTGTTGGGCGAGCCGAGCGGCACGTCCACCGGCTCGCCGTTGACGTCGAGGGCGGCGACCTTGGCGCGGTCCACCGGCGAGGAACCGTGCCGGGCGATGAAATCCATGACGCGCGCCACGCCGACGTTGGTTTCGGCGGACGCGCAAAACACCGGGATGATCTCCTGTTTTTGGATGGCGGTGTGGATGCCGGCGCGCCATTCCTCGTCCGACAAGGTGCCCTGCGCGAAGAACTTCTCCAGCAGGGTGTCGTCGGACTCGGCAATGTGCTCGATCAGTTCCTGATGGAGGGCCTTGACCCGCTCGGCCCACTCGCCACCGGCAGGTTCCTCCGTGTATTTGCCACTGCCGTCGGTCGCGTAGGTCAGGATGTCGCTGCGCACCACGTCGAGCAACCGGTTGAAGCCGGGGCCGGGATTGATGGGCAGGTTGATGGGGAAGACCTTGGGACCGAAACGTTCGCGGAGTTGTTCGAGAACGCCGTCGAAATTGGCATGCTCCTTGTCCATCATATTGACAACGAACATCTTAGGAATGTTGAATCCGGTGGCGTATTTCCAGACCCGGTTCGTGCCCAGGCTGACCCCGTCCACGGAATGGACGACGATCAGGGCAAAATCGCAAACGCGCAGCGCGCCGAGCGCCTCGCTGATGAAGTCCAGGTAACCCGGCGTGTCAATGAAGTTGAACTTCTTGCCCAGCCACTCGGTGTGCAGGAGCGAGGCGTGGATGGAGATCTTGCGCTTCTGTTCGGCGTCGTGGTAGTCGGACGCGGTCGAACCGTTGGCGATGCTGCCCAACCGGCCAATCGCCCCGCTGCAGGCGAGCATGGCCTCGCTCAACATGGTCTTCCCGCAGGTGGCGTGGCCGACGACAGCGAAGTTGCGGATGTCTCCAGAATTATAGTCTTTCATATCAAGTTCGTTTTCGCGACCCGGTTCATGACAGGTGAACGGGCGTTTGTAAGGCAAATCTCCGATTCCGCCAACAAAACTTAACGAATAATTCGCCCGCCGGCACGCCGGGCAGTGGGCCGGTCAACTCTCCCGCAGGGCCGTCGCCACCGGCAGCCGCGCGGCGCGAATGGCCGGGAACAGCCCGCCGACCAGGCCAATCAGCAGCGCGTAGGCCAGCCCGAGCGCCAGCAACCGCGGCGTCACCGCGAACGCAAACGCCACCTGGCTGAAACTCTGGAAATTCATCGTCGCGGCGCGAAAACCGTCGAAGGCCAGATAGGCCCCCGTCGCCCCGGCCACGCCGCCCGCCAGGGCGAGCAGGAGCGACTCCAGCAGGACCGAACTGACCACCGCCGCGCTGCCGAAGCCCAGCGCCCGCAGGGTCGCGATCTCCCGGGTCCGGGCCGCGACCGCGGAGTACATCGTGTTCAGGGCGCCGAACACTGCGCCCAGGCCCATCAAGCCGGCGACGATCGAGCCCAGCCCGGTGATGAGGTTCACCATCGTGCGGGATTGCTCGGCATAATAATCGCTCTGGCGCACGACCTTCACGTTCAGCCGCGGATCGCGCATCAGGGCGTCACGAAAGGTGTCGAAGGCCCCCGGCGAAATCAGGCGGACGAGGACGGATTGATAGGAGTTACCGCGCTGGTAGGCCGACTGGAGCACGGTCGAATCGGTCCAAATCTCCGATTCGGCGATGCCACCGCGGGCGGTGAACAGGCCGACCACCCGCCACTCATTCTTGCCGACCCGCAGGCGGGAACCGACGTCCAGGCCGGAGAATTCCCGCGCCGCCCCGCGCCCCACGATCACTTCGTTGCGGCCAAGGACAAAGGGCCGACCCTCGATCACGCGCACGTCGTCACGGACCTCGAAACTCATCCGCCGCACGCCGCGGATCGGGACGTTCGCGTCCGTGCCGGTGTCGCGCTTGGGCAGGCTGATGATCACAAACAGCTCGGGCGAGGCCAGCGCGCCCGCCGCCGTGCTCACCACGCCGGGAGCCTCGCCGATGATGCGCACGGATTCGCCGCCCAGGAAGCTGACCATCTCGGTGTCCGACCCGCTGCGGAGCACGACGGCGACGGCGGGCGAACCGGAGGCGGTCATCGCCTGACGAAACCCCTGGGCGATGGAGAGTGTGCCCACGAGCACCGCCACCACGCCGCCGATGCCGACGGCAGCCGCCGCGCAGGCGCCTTTCCGCTCGGGAATCGAGAGCAGGCTGAAGCGCGTGATCGCGGCGAACTGGGCAAACCAATTCAGAGGCAGGGCCATGTCATCCTTTCCGCAGGGCCTCCGCAATCTCCAACCGCATCGCCTGCCAGGCCGGGACCAGACCCGTGGCCAGGCCCAGGCCCAACGTCAGCCCCAGGCCGATGACCAGGTCCTTGACCGGAAAGTAGAACACGGGCAGCGCGCCGTGGGTCGGATCGCCCCGCGCGATCAGCATCCACGCGAGCCCGAGGCCGATGCCACCGCCGAGGCCGGCGAGCAAGCACGACTCCGCCAGGACCAGCCCCAGCACCTGCGCGTTGGTAAAACCCAGCGCCTTCAAGACCCCCAGCTCCTGGGTGCGCTCGCGGACCGACTGGGCGACGGTGTTCCCCGCGACGAGCAGAATCGTGAAAAAAACGGCGCTCAGAATCGCCTTGATGATCGTGCCGATGTCCGCGATCTGCCGGGCCCAGCCGCCGACGAAGGCCTTTTCTGTTTCCGCCTTGGTCTCGGCCGGGGAATTGGTGAACTCCTCGTCAATGGCCGCCGCGACCCGGGTCGAGTCCTCAGGATTTCCGACCCGGACGATGTACCAACCCACGTTCCCGGTGCCAAAGAGCCGTGTTTCGTCGAGGTAATCATAGCGCAAGAACATGGGGGTCGTGTCAGTTCCCTTCTGGGCCCCGTCGAAGATGCCCACCAGTTCAAACTCCCACACACGGCCACCGTCCTTCTTGGTCCAGATGGTGGCCTGAATCGGGATGCGATCGCCCACCTGCCAGCCAAACCGCCGGGCGGTGGCGCGCCCCACGATGACGCCGGTCCGCGTCCGGAACCAGACCTCCTTTTGCTCCGCCGGCAGGAGATACTCCGGATACATGCGGAGAAAGGATTCCGGCTCGACGGCGAACTGAGGAAAGAAATTCCTTGGCTCCTGGTAAACGCCGCCAAACCAGCTCTGGTGGATGACCCCGGTCACGCCCGCGATGCGGGCAATGCGCGCCTTGTAGGTCGCGGGCAGCAACTGGGCGATGGACACCCGATGCCGCACGATCAGCCGGTCCGACCCGGCCACGTCCACACCGGCGCTCAGGCCAACCCGGATTGCGGCCAGATAGCCGTAGAGCAGGAACGCCACGGCGATCGAGAGCAGCGTCAGCAGGGTGCGCAGCCGCTTGCGCCGCAGATTGCTCCCGGTGAGGTGGAGGAATTTCATGCCGGCATTTCGCTGACAATCTGCCCCTTGTAGAGAAACACCGTCCGCGTGGCCCGCGCCGAGGCGTGCGGGTCGTGCGTGACCATGACGATCGTTTTGCCATGATTGCGGCTCAACGATTGGAGCAGGTCGAGCACCTCGTCGCCGGCCCGCCGGTCCAGGTCCCCCGTGGGCTCGTCGCAGAGCAGCAGCGTCGGGTCCGTCACGATCGCGCGCGCGATCCCGACGCGCTGCTGTTCGCCGCCGGAGAGCTGGCGCGGGAAATGGCGGCTGCGCTGGACGAGCCCGACAATGCGGAGGGCCAGGGCCACGCGCCGCTTGCGCTCGCCGCGCGACAAGCGCGTCAGCAACAGCGGCAACTCGACGTTCCGTTCGGCCGTGAGCACCGGCAGCAGGTTGTAGAACTGGAAGATCAGCCCGATGTGCCGCGCCCGCCAGGCCGCCAGCGGACGATCCGGCAACTGGTCCACCCGCACGCCGCCGATCACAATGTCCCCGCGCGTCGGCCGATCCAGTCCGCCCAGCAGGTTCAGCAGCGTGCTCTTGCCCGAGCCGGAGGGGCCCATCAGCGCCAGGAATTCGCCCTCGGCGATGGCCAGTTCAATACCCTCGAGCACATGCACGGTTTCGCTGCCGCGGCGGTAGGACTTTTCCACCCCGGCCACTCGGACCAGCGTTCCGCGCGATGGGCTCATCGGAGTGGAACTCACCGCGGCATCTCCCGGACTCGGGCGCCATCCCGCAGATGCTCCGGCCCTTCGACGACCACGCGCTCGCCGACCGCCAGGCCGGAAAGCACGAGCGTCCCGCCTTCCTGGGTTGTGCCGCTCGTCACGGCGCGTCGCGCCACGCGTCCGTCTGCAACCACAAACACCACGTCACGGCCGTCCTCGTGGCGCAGCGCCGGCTTGGGAATGACCACCGCGCCAGCCAGATCGTCATGGCGGGTGGTGTCGCGAAACGCAACCTTCACCGCCATGTCGGGCAAAATCCGAAGATCGAGCTGGTCGAAGCCGATTCGGACCTTGACCGTCGCCTTCTGCCGGTCGGCGGTGGGAATGATCGCAATGACATGGGCGGGAATCTTCCACTCCGGGTAGGCATCGAGCGTGGCTTCGACCGGCTGGGTGGCGGTCACGCGATTGATGTAGCTCTCGTTGACGTCCACTTCGATTTCCAGCGAACTCATGTCCACGATCGTGCAGATGCCGGTGCGCGTGTAGCCGCCGCCAGCGGAAATCGGGGAGATCATTTCGCCGGGTTGCGCATTCTTCATGGTCACCATCCCCGCGAAGGGCGCGCGGATCACCATGTCCTCAATTTGCTGGCGGCACACGGCGATCTGTTGCTGCGCGACTTCGATGTCCGCCTGCTGCTTCGCCAACTGCGCCTTGCGGGCGTTGACGTCGGCCACCGCGCGGTCCAGGTCCGTGGCTGGCGCGATGTGGCTGGCGTGCAAGTCGCTGACCCGGCGAAGATCCTTCTCCGCCTCGTCGAGCCGGACGCGGGTTTCCTCCAGCGCGGCCTTGCCGGCGGCGAACTGGGCTTCCGTCAGCCGCAGCTCCATCTGAATGTTGCTGTCGTCCAGCCGCGCCAGCACCTGGTCCGCCGACACTTCGCGTCCCTCCTCAATGGCAACTTCGACCACCTTGCCGGTGACCTTCGAGGATACGGTGGCTTGGCGCCGGGGCGTGACATAGCCCGAGGCGTTGAGTGCGACCGCCGCGCTGGCGCTTTCGGCAGCACGCACAACGACAGTGTGGACCGCGGCCACCCGGCCCCACAGGAACCACCAGCCCGCCAGGGTGAACAGTGCCAGCACCAGCACCACCCAGCCCAGCCGGCGCCGGTCGGGCACCGCCGGTTCGTCGCGTCGGTCAATCCGCAGTTCGTTCAAGGAGGCGTGGTCGAGGTTCACGCCGCCCATTCACCGCGCTCGGCGAAAGGGCGTCAAGCCGGGACGCGGCCAGGCAGTGTCGTCAATTGGCGGGGCGAGGCTCTGACGAGCCGTGGAAATGCCCTGGCCAAAGCGGCTCGCGGGGACTCTCGCCCCACCGCGAAGCCAAGCTACGACACCGTCTGGCAACGCTCGGCTTCGGCCCGGGCGACATTGTTGAAACACTTCGCCCGGCAGGCGTGTCTGTATGCTTGAACGGGATGACGCAACCAGGGCCGCCGGACGGGCCAGGACCCGAAGAGCCGGCGGCCAATAACCCTGAGACAATTTATGCCGGTGCTTTCAAGATTCTGCGGGATTGTGGTGCGGATGCTTTTCGCGCCGCTGCTGGGCGCCCACTTCCACGCGATTTACGGCGACCGCGAACTCATGGTCGCCATCGAGCCGCTCGCGATCATCCAGGGCGACGCGCCGGACGAGGTGCGGCGGCTGGTGCTCGCCTGGGCGCGCACCCATCAACGCGAACTGCTCACCGCCTGGCGCCGCTGCGGCGCGGGTCTGCGTCCCCAAACCATCGCGCCGCTGACCGCGGCCTCCCGCTAATGTCCACGCTGCTGGCCGTCCTTGCCTGGTGCCTGCTGCTGGTGGTGTGCTGGCCGCTGGCCCTGCTCGTCTTGGTGCTCTTTCCGCTGATCTGGCTGCTGCTGCTCCCCTTCCGGCTGGCGTTCTCGGTCGGCGAAGGTCTGCTCGCCCTGGTCAAGGCATTGTTCCTTTTGCCGGCGCGCCTGCTCGGCCGCCGCGGCTGAACTCCGCCCCATCACCGGTGCGATGGCTGGCGGCGAGGCTTGGGTCGGCGGACGGCAAGCCGCTGCGTAGGCTGTCGCTGCAATAGTGTTTGACACCCTCCGACGCGAAATCTACGTTCGCGTTCAGGAACGCTATGGCCGAAAACATTCCCAATTTGCCAACCGGGGCGGCGCCACTCAAGCCCGCCGAACCCGCGAAGATCCAACCCAAGAAGGAAACCGTCCGCATCAGTCTGCCGCCCAAGCCGACGGCGGCGCCGACCGTGAGAATTCCGGTTCCAGCGGCGCCCTCGCCCGCCGTGGCCGCCGCCGGGGCCCCGACCTCTCCCGCCGCCCCGGCCCAGACGCCCGCGCCCGCGACTCCCGCCGGCGCCGCGGCGCCCGCGCCCCGACCCGCCCCCGCCGCGCCGACGTTGACTTCCGCCCCGCGACCGGCGGCGGCCCCGGCGCGCCCCGCGGCCGCCGGATCTGGTTTGCTGGAAAATGTTCTGGCCGTCACCGCCGCCGTCCTGGGCTTGGTGGCGCTGGCCGGCGTTTTCCTGTTGATGAACAAATTCTGACCGCGAGGGAAACCGCGCAGTCGGGAGGGGACGCTTTTGTATGGCTTCGAATAATCTGTTGTTGCTTACGGAGGGGAATTTTCAAGGCGAGGTGCTCCAGTCACCAGTCCCGGTACTGGTGGATTTCTGGGCGGAATGGTGCGGTCCCTGCCGCATGATTGCGCCGCTGCTGGAGGATCTCGCCACCGAATACGAAGGCCAGGTGAAGGTCGGCAAGGTGAATGTGGACGAAAACCAGCAACTCGCCGCCGAATACCGGATCACCGGCATCCCCACGCTTCTGCTGTTCAAGGACGGACGCGTGCAAGACGTCATCGTCGGCTTGAAGAGCAAGCGCGATCTCAAGGCGTCGCTCGAACGAGCCCTGACGCCCGCGTAGCCCGCAGCCGGCGGGCGGAAGACCATGCCGCTGATCGTCACGCCCGGGCGTCTGAGCAAACTCTCGGAGTTCTACCACCAACTGAGCTCCATGATGGCGGCCGGGCTGACGCTCGTTCAAACCCTCGAACAGATTCACCGTTCCCCGCCCGCGGCGTTCCTGCGCCGGCCGGTGCGGCACCTGCTCGACGGCCTCCAACAGGGACTCGATCTCAGCGATGCGCTCGCCACGCTGCCGGGCTGGCTGCCTTCGTTTGATGTGGCACTGATCGCCGCCGGCGAAAAGAGCGGACGGCTCGATGCGGTCTTCCTGATTCTCTCCGAATACTACCAGGCCAGGTCAAAGCTTGCGCGGCAGGTCATCGGTTACCTGATGTATCCGGCGTTTATGGTACTTGCCGCAGTGTTCATCTGCCCCTTCATTCCCTCCGGGGGACCGTTCGCCGACGGTAACTGGGGAGGGTATTTTCGAGAAACATTTGGCGTGCTGCTCCTCGGTTTCGCGGTGATCTTCCTGTTGCTCTACGCCTGCCAGGGAAGACGGGGTGAGTTCTGGCGCAGCCTGCTGGAGCGGCTGCTGCACCCCATTCCGATACTGGGCAAGGCGCGACGCCAATTGGCGGTATCCCGCCTCGCGACCGCCCTCGACGCGTTGCTCAATGCCGGTGTTCCCATCTTCCAGGCTTGGGAAATGGCCGCCGCCGCGAGCGGTTCACCCGCCCTCCGCCGCGCTGTGGCCGGGTGGGAATCGCGCCTCCAGGGCGGTGATTCCCCCGGCGATCTGCTGCCCCAGACGCGGGTTTTTCCGGACATGTTCGCCAACCTCTATCACACCGGTGAGATCAGCGGAACCCTCGACGACGCGCTCCGGCGTTTGAGGACCTATTACGAGGACGAGGCGTCGCGCCGGCTCCAAGCCCTGGCCTGGTGGCTCCCGCGGTTAGTTTATTTCGCGTTGGTGGTTTACCTCGCGTTCAAAGTCGTCGGATTCTGGGTCGGCTACTACGACATGATTCTCAACAGCCCGCTGGGCTCGCCCGAGTAACCAAGCGCGGGGTGGTGTCCACATCCCAACTCCCGGTGCGGCGCAATCGAAGCTCATTTCGCTTGAGTTCCGCCTTGCGGCGGCCATGACCGGCTGAAGCCGGCACTCCAAACTCCGTTCGGTGGTGGAAATCAGGACACTGCCGGCCGCACCGCGCGCGAACCCGGCTTCCCATCGTCACCGCTCTCCGCTAGCCTCGGCGCATGACGTTGTCTGAAGTCCTGACTGACGAGGCCCTGCGGCAGCACGAATTCCCCGTGACGCGCCGGCAGATTTACCTGGCGCATGCCGGCGTGTGCCCGCTGCCCCGCCGGGTGGCGGCCGCCCTGGCCGAGTACGCCATGGCCGCCACCGCCACCGACCAGGAAAAAGTGATCTCCGCGGATTTCGTGAGCGAATCCCGCGCGCTCGCCGCCCGGTTCCTAGGCGCGAAACCGGAGGAAATCGCCTTCGTCGGTCCCACCTCGCTCGCCTTGAGCTTCGTCGCTGGCGGTCTGTCCTTCCGCCGCTCCGAGAACGTCGTCATCTACTTCGACGATTACCCAACCAACGTGTATCCGTGGCTGGCCTTGGCGGATCGCGGTGTCGCCGCGCGCCTGCTCAAGGTGCGCGAACTGGGCCGCCTCCGGCCGGCGGATGTCCTCGGGCAGGTGGATGACAACACGCGTCTCGTGGCGCTGGCCTCCTGCCATTTCGTGGCCGGCTGGCGGATTGAACTCGATGCCATTGGCGCGGCCCTGCACGAACGCGGCATTCTCTTCAGCGTGGACGGCATCCAGACCCTCGGCGCCTTCCCCACGCCGGTGACGCACGTGGATTTTCTGGCGGCCGATGCGCACAAATGGCTGCTCGGCCCCTGCGCGACCGGCCTGCTCTACGTCCGGCAGCCCATCCAGGACCAGCTCAAACCCACCGCTTTCGGCTGGCACAACGTGGTGTGCCCGGATTTCACCGCCCAGGAGGAAATGCGGTTGCGCCCGGACGCGCGGCGGTACGAGCCGGGCAGCGACAATCTCGTCGGCCTGGTCGGGCTGCGCGCAGCGCTCGAACTGCTCCTCGAGATTGGGGTGGAGGCAATCGCGGCCGAGCTGTTGCGCAAGCGTGCCTGGGTGGTCCCGGCGCTCCAGGCCAAAGGCTACACCGTGCTGCACCCGGCCGCGCCCCCGGCCAATGCCAGTGGCATCATCACGTTCCACCGGCCGGACCAGGACATGACCGCCTTGCACGGCCGGCTCGCCGCCGCGGGCATCATCACGTCGCTCCGGGCGGACCGCACCGGGCGCAACTACGTCCGCCTCTCGCCGCACTTTTACAACACCGACGCCGAGCTGCACCGGCTGTTGGAACTGCTCTGAGGCCACGGACGCTCAGGCCCGCCCGGACGCCAGCCGCAACTGCGTCTGTTCCGGCCGGGCCGGCGGGGTGGGCCGCCATTCGACCGCGGCATCCACCACCCGCCGCATCTGCCCAAACCACCAGGCCACGCCCAGCGCGGGACGCTCGAGGCGCCGGACGCTCGCCCGCTTCAACGGGTCGTCAAACCCGAGTTCCAGTTGTTGTTTGCTCATCATCGGACCTTTCATTTTTCACCCAGCTTAGCCGGTGGGGTGGGACAATTGCGGTCCAAGGGTCCAACTTTTTTTTGAACGCACCGAGGCCGGCGGGGGAGGCGATCCGGCGGCGCGCGGCGGACGATTGTTGTAACCTTTTCGCCACCGCGTGCGAATAGATGACCAGACGCCGTTGCGGCTGATCCACGGAGATCCGCAGCGAACGGCGGGAAACCACGATTCACTTGTTACCCTGCATGAAACATACCCTTGCCCTCCTTGTCCTGACGCTGGCGGCGGCCGCCCCAACCTTCGCCGGCCCGCTGCAACGCCAGGATCTGCCCGCCGACACGAAATGGCTCGTCCACCTGGACGCCACCGCCTTTCTCAAAACGAAAGTCGGCGACTACCTCGCCAAAGAGCTGATCGAGCCGAAGCTCGCCCAGGGGCGGGCCGACATCAAAGCCTGGTTCGATTTCGACTTCGACTGGCGGCGCATCGGCGGCATCACCATCTTCGGCACCGATTACACCGCCCCGAAGGACGAGCGCGGCGTGGCGCTGGTCTATACCGACCTGGACATTGCCAAGGGCTTGGACGGCGCAATCGCCAAGCTGGAAGCCGCCGGCTCCGCCGACTCGGGCTCGGTCAAACGCCTCGAGGAGGCACCTCACGCCCTCTACCAGTTGAACGACGTGTTCGCCGCGGTGCAAAAGGGACAACCGGTGGTACTGGGCAAGAGTCGGGAGAAGGTGGTGCGTGCCCGCGACGTCCTCAGCGGCAAGAGTTCCAATCTCAAGGCGGGCAAGGCGTTCACCCAGCTTCCGGCGGCAGCGGGCGGATCCTTCCTGATCGGCGCCGCGGAGGACTTCAACCAGGTGGCCGTCCCGCAACAGGCGAACGTGCTCAAGCAGGCGGATGCCATCGGCTTCACCCTCGCCGAGAAGGACACCAACCTGGTCGCCACGCTCGCCCTCCTGCCGAAGGACGAACAGGTCGCCCAGCAGATCCAGCAAGTGGTCCAGGGTCTGATTGCGCTCGGCGCTCTCAGTCAGGGCAACAACGCCGACTTGCAGCGACTGGTCCAGGCAACCCATGTGCAAAAGACCGACCGGTTCGTCACGCTCGACCTCAGCCTGCCGGTTGATCTGATCCAACAAAAGATCGCCGAGGGCGCCCGCAAGAAGTAAAGTGGCCGCGTTCCGCATGGACAACGCCCTGCCTTCGCTGCTCACTGTCCCGGTGCCGTCGCCCGACGCCGCCCGCCTGCCCGCCCGGCTCGCGAGCGGGGCGTCCGCGGCGGCGCCGGCGGGCGAGGCGTCCGCGCTCGTGGCCGACGAGGTCCTCGCCCGGCAATGGCAGGCAGGTTCGGACGCCGCTTTCACCGAGCTGATCGCCCGGTTTCACCGGCGGGTTTTCAGTTTCCAGTTTCACTCCACCCAGCGGCGTGAGGACGCCGAGGACCTGACCCAGGAGACGTTTCTGGCGGCGCACCGGAGTGTGCGGCGCTACCAGCCGGAGCGGACCTTCGCGCCCTGGCTGTTCGGGATTGCGCGACACGCGCTGGCCGACCACTGGCGACGGGCCCGGCCGCATGAGGAATTGCCGGCCGATTATGCCGGACAACCCGGGCCGGAGGAAACGACGCCGACGGAGGCCGACGAACGCGGGGTCCGGCTGTGGGGGCAGGCGCGCCGGCTGAAGCCGCAACTCTTCGCCGCCCTGTGGCTGCGCTACGGCGAGGGATTCGACATCGCCGCGGTGGCGCGCGCCTTGGACGTCACGCGGATTCACGCCAAGGTCATCCTGTTCCGCGCCCGGAAGGAACTCGCGCGGCGCGGCCGCGCCGATCAACTCACGCAGAAAGGAGACGCACTATGATCCGTTGCTGGCTGGCCACCCTCTGGCTGATCCGTCATGCGGATGAAGCTGCGGACCGCGCACCCGCATGGCTCGCCCGTCATTGGACGACGTGCCCGCCCTGCGGTGCGCGACACCAAGCGCACGCACTTATGGGGCGCCAACTGGCTGCCGCCGTGCCGCGCGTTGAAACGCCTCCGTTCCTGGCGGCCCGCCTTGCTGCGGTTGCCCGCGGCGGCGCCGCTCCTCGGGCCGGACACTCCCGGCGCGCGCTACGCCTCGCTGGTTTCACCGCGCTGGCAGCGCTGTCCGTCTGGCTGATTGTGCCACCCCAGCGGCCGCCGGTGAAGCCGGCCACGCCACCGGCCAACCTGGCCGCCCTCATGGATGCGACCCTGGCTGAGCCCGCCCGGCTGGCCGGCGACCCGCGGTTGACCGCGGTAACGCAGGTGCTGGACCAACCCTTGCAACAGGAGTTCAAACGGCTGCTGGCCGATGCCGGGAACGCCTGGCGCAGCCTCGCCGCGGACTTCAGCCCGTCGCCCATCGGGCCGTGATCCGCCGGGTCAGTCGCGCGTCCCCGGAGCGCCGGGTGGGTGGCGCGCGTGCATGAACCGGTGGACGAGAAAGTAATACATCGCCGCCAGCACCAGCACGACCGCCCCCGCCCAGAGGCCCAACCGCTTGGCGTCGCCGGCCAGCAGGGCTTCATCCTCGCCCGCCTTCATCCCCAGCCAGCAGAGGATGCCGCACCAGAACGCCGAGCCGGCCACGGTGAACAGGGAATAGCGCAGGAAATTCATGCGCACGACGCCGGCGGGAATGCCGATCAAGTGCCGCACCACCGGCAGCAAGCGCGAAATGAAAATGCCCCACGGGCCAAAGCGCGCCGCCCAGCGTTCCACGCCCGCCACTTTTTCGGGCGTGATGAACACATACCGGCCGTAGCGCAAGACGAAGGGCCGGCCCGCCAGGCGCGAAACCCAGTACATCACCGTCGCGCCGGCCCAGGAGCCCAGCGTGCCAGCCAGGACGATGCCCGCCATGCTGAACCGCCCGGTCGTGTGCGCCAGATGGGCCGCCGGTGGAATGACCACCTCGCTCGGCAGGGGAATGATGGAGCTCTCCATCGCCATCAGCAGCGCGATCAGCGGATAGCCCACCGTGTCCAGCGATCCCTGGTACCAGATGACGAGCGCCTTCAGCATGTGCCGGACTGCTTACCCGCAAGCATCGCGGGAAACAAGCCTTTGCGGGCGTGGGTATTCTGATTTCCGCCATCGCGCGGAGTTTGGAGTGCCGGCTTCAGCCGGTGGGGACCGCTTCAAGGCGGAACTCCCAACGAAATGAACGCCGTCGCCCCACACCAAGGGTTGGAATTGGGATACTACGCGGGCGCGACCGCTGATTTCACCGGCCGGCCGCCCGGAGCGCATCGAGCTGCGCCAACACTGCGCACAACCGGTCCAGCACCGGCGTCGGCACCCCGGCGCGCTGGGCGCGGCGTTGCGGTTCGAAGAAAATGCTCTCCAGTTCGAGCGGCCGGCCCAGCTCGAAATCGAGCAGCGTCGAGGCCTTGTAGGCGGCCATGCAGCGCGTGTTGGCGATGTTTTTCTCTTCCAGCGCCGGCGGCAGGGGGAAGCCAAGCGCGTTGGCCGCGGCGATGATTTCCCGCATGAGCGCGCGCAGGCACATCTCCCAGCCGGGATCGGCCAGCAGCACGTCGGTGGGCAGGCACTCGGTGGGCAGGACGAACTCGGAAGGCACCGCGCCCGTCGCGAAGGCGGCGTGCCCCACGACGCCCGCCACGCCGAGGCCGTTGAAGGGGACGTTCCAGACGAGCTTCTCCCAGCGAGCCTGGGCGAGATTCGCGGTGATGTCACAACGGATGCCGGCCTGGCGAAACCGTTCCGCGAGCCCGTGCGTCCGCGCCTGCGCTGGCTGGCCATACTCGCCCAGCACGATCTTGCCGTGGGCGCTGTGCCGGACCACTCCGGGGGCGACCCGGTTGAGGCAAACGAAGCACAACCCGCCGAGCACGCGCTCGCCGCCGAACCGGCGTGCCAGTTCGTCGTCGCTGCCGATCCCGTTCTGGAGTGTGAGCAGCAGCGTGCCGGAACCCAGAAGCGGCGGAAGGAGCCGCGGGAATTCAGCGTTCGCCGTGGTCTTGAGACCGATCACCACGAGGTCGCAGGGCCCGATTTCAGCGGGTTGACGGGCACAGCGCGGGCGGGCCGTGAAATCGCCGTCAACGCTGTACACCCGGACGCCGTCGCGGCATACCGCATCGAAATCGGCGCGGAGAAGGAAATGCGTCTCCGCGCCGGTCCGGCAGAGTTTGGCGCCGTAGAAGATCCCGACGGCGCCGCAACCCACAACGGCGATCTTCATGCGGCAGCTCGCGCGGGCCGGCATACGGCGGCGGCCCGGCGATACACAAAAAAAGCACCCTGACCCAGTCAGAGTGCCTGGTAAAAAAACCAGTGTTACTTGGCGCCGAGGATCGCGTCCTTGGCGGCCTTGGCGACGCGGAACTTCACGACCTTCTTGGCCGGGATCTTGATTTCGGCACCGGTGGCCGGATTACGGCCGATGCGCGCCTTGCGATTGACCAGGACCAGCTTGCCCACGCCCGGGAAAGTGAACGTGTTCTTGGCGTTCTTGTAGGAAAGGCCCGCCAGGATTTCGAGCACCTGGACGCCCTGTTTCTTGGTGATACCGACCTTTTCCGCAATCTCGGCGGCGATTTGCGACTTGGTGAGAGGTTTTGCCATAGGATCTGTTGTTACTTGGTTAAGGAGTCAACGGACTTCCGGCTGGTTTTAACAAGCCCGCCCGGCGGCGCAAGCAGAAAATCAGTAAAAATCACCAGTATTTCATGGGTTTCGCACTTCGGCCGGTCACGGACGCGGTGCCGCCGGCGCCCGCCGGTAGCTCACAAACGCCGCCTGCCGGCTGTCCGGCGACCACGACGGCACGTTGATCGTTCCCTGCCCGCCGAACAGCTCCGCCACCACCTGAATTTCGCCACCGTTCGCCGGCATCAACCGAAGCTGGACGTCCTGGTTCTCCGGGTGTCCCTTCACGTCCGCAGCGTAGGAAAGCAGGACCATCCACTTGCCGTCGGGTGAAGGATGCGCGAACCAGTTGTTCAGCGCGTCGTGGGTGACCTGTTCCTGCCCGCTGCCATCCGGATGCATCCGCCAGATCTGCATCAGGCCGGTCCGCTCCGAGTTGAAATAAATCCAGTTCCCGTCCGGCGAATACTCCGGTCCGTCATCGAGCCCCGCCGCCGTGGTCAGGCGGGTTTCCGCGCCGCCGCTGGCGGGGACGGTGTAAACGTCGAACTCGCCGTTGCGCTCGGCGCAGTAGGCCAGGGTCTTTCCATCCGGCGACCAGCCGTGCCAGTACGACGGACCCAGTTCGGTCACCCGCCGCGGCGTTCCGCCCGCCGCGGGGACGATGTAGATCCGCGATTTGTCGTCCTGCGACTGGTCGCTGATCGCCAGCTCCGTGCCGTCGGGTGACAGCCCATGGTCGTTGTTGCAGCGCGTGGCAAGGCCCGTGTCCACCAGTTCGGGAGTGCCGCCGGTGACCGGCAAACGGTAGATGTGGCCGTGCGCGTTGAACAAAAAGTGCTTCCCGTCGCGCGACCAGTTCGGCGCTTCGAGGTGATCGCGCACATGATAAATCGCCCGGCGATCCTTCGAGGCGATGTTGACGACCTCGATCGTGCTTTCGAGCACGAGGTTGGTGGTGGGAACGTGCGGACGCGATTCGAGTTTCACATTGGAGAACGCGGCCGTCTCGACCCGCGTGTCATCATGCGCGCACACCCCCAGCCCGACGTAAACCGGATCCTTCAATTTCAGTTTGAACGATCCGCCCGCCGGTTGCAGCGGTTCGCGGGCGCGAGCCACCGACATGAAAACTTCATCGCCATAACGCTCGATCCGCAGCGTGGCCGGGTTGGTCACGTTGGCCTGGATTTCGTGGGTCAGTCCACCGCGCCCGGCGCGACACTGCAGCGAGGTCAGGCCATCCCCGTGCAACGCGGCGTCGGCATAGGCAGCGTCCGGTTCCAGTCCCTGCCGGATCAGCAGGCAGGCCTTGCGGTGCGCGTTGCCGCCGGTGCCCGCGAATTTCACGTCGGCCGTGAGCGCCACGTCGCCCGAAAGCTGTTTCCAGACAAAGTGGAACGCGTCGTTCGTGGACCACATGTTCGCGCCGCCGCCGGTCACCGTGAAGGTCCGCGTCGCAGCCTCGAACGAGGCGGCGCCGGCATGTTGGACCAGGCCAACGTCGGCGTGCTGTTCAAACAAGCCGAGCGGTGCGGGCCCTTCGGCGGAGCGGGCGGTTGGCAGCGCTACGGCAAGAGCCATGATGATCTTCGCGAACGAGTTCATGAACAGCCCCCGGAGATCAGGCATGAATTCCTGGCCAGCCGGGGTGCCGCCATTATCGGCCCGCCGTGACGCGAGGCGAGCGCAAAGTCGGGTTACGTCCCAATTCAACTTGTTGGTGGAGCGAGAGCGCGAGCCGTGTCGGCGAACTCACGGCGAGCCGGCTCGTCAGGTGTTTCCCCACCAAATTAGGACAGTGAATTGCACGCGAGGAGGCGCGTCCACTTTTTCCGCTCTTGCCTGTGGGGGGGGAGGCGGTAGGCTTCCACGTATGTTGACGGAAGAGCTTAACCAAACGGTGTTGGCGCTGCCCGCCGATGAACGACTTGAGTTGGCGCGCCGCTTGGTCGAGAGCGTGGTGTGGCCCGCCACGCTGAACGAAGCCGTCGCCGCCGGCATCCGCCGCCTTGAAGACGTGGCTTCGGGTCGAACCAAGGGGCTGACGGAAGCGGAGTTTCGCGCGGCGCTGCAATGAAAGTCCTCTACCACCCGGATTTCCCGAAGGACATCCGGAAGTTCGAGGTGGAGTATGCGCGTGTCTCCGCGGGATTGGCGGCCCGCTTCCGCGCGGAGGTGGATGAGGCCCTGGCCGCCATCACGGCCGCCCCTCAGTCGGCGGGTCATTTCTTGAAGACCGGTTCCCACGTGGTCCGGGACTGTCGACGGCGCAATCTGCGCGCGTTTCCGTTTTTCGTCCTCTACGGCATCGCCGGGGACCAACTGATCGTGGGCTCGCTGATCCCCAGCCGTTCCGACCCGCTGACGTGGCTGGTCCGGTTCGTGCCCGCGTGACCCGGTTCGCCGCTGCGACTTGCCACCGGCTTGGACGGCTCGTCAGCGCCCCACCAGACTTCACCTCACCGGCTGACTGGCGTCATCTGGCGCCGTGATTTCATAGACCGTGCCGTCGAGAACGAACTGGACGTTCTGGCCCAGCGCCAGCCACGGCCGGGCGTCCGGATGATTCGCCGCGAAATCGAAGTAGGCCGCGGAGTTGAACGCGAGTTTGACGTGCTTCGCGTCGGGCGATTTCTGCACCAGCGAGTCCACCCACTGTTCGCCGTTCTGGAAGAAGCTCCGGCCGCCGACAAACCGGCTTTGCGGACTGGCGGCGACGCTGCTCGTCACCGCCGTCCCGGCGGCGGTGGTCGCGGCGCTCGGCGAAACGCTGCCGCCGTAGCCGCTGACTGCGGGCGCACCCGCTGGCGCCGTCGCCGCGAACGGCCGTGCCGCCTCGACGCTCATCGCCTGCAAGGCCACGTCCGGCTGATTGGCAGATTTCGCCGCCAGCCCATAACGGGCCGCCGCCACCGCGCCCCCGCCGGATACGTCCCTTTGCAGGGAACGATACGCCATTTCGGATTGGCGGAAAGCCGTCGCATCCGTCTGCAATTGTGGCAGCGACTGCTGGGCCAGCGGCACGGCGCGGCGCTGCTCGTCCTCGTGAATCAGATACGCCGTGTAGGGCGTGACGAGGCCGTACTGGCGGGCGAGTTCGGTGACTTCGTCACGCAATTCCGCGCTCTCGCCGCGCAGGCGGATTTCGTCGAGCAGGTAACCGACCCGCCGGGTCGCCCACAACCGCGGGATGAATTCCTGTCCCGCGGCGCGCTCGGGGAAGCTGGCCTCGAACTCGAACCGGTGGCTGTGCCCGTTCACCATGCCTTCCAGGACGATCTTGCCCGCGCCCGTGCCGGCGTAGCGTCCGGCCAGCACGAGTTGATCGCCCTTGAACAAATCCGGCAGCGGCGACGGATAGAGGCGCGTGACCCGCAGGCCGTCCGGGAAGGTCAGCTTGAGGTTCGCCAGCACCGGGTCCTTCACTTTCGCGTAGAAATTCGAGACCTTCACTTCGAGGTCTTCGTCGGGCAGCACGTAGGCGCTGGCGGCGCGGGTCGTTTCCGTAAGGCGGTCGAGCAGGTGCGTATTCACGTCGTTGCCGATGCCGAAGCAAAAGACGCGAGTGTTGGCGGCGCCAGCGTCCTTGGCGGCGGCGACGATCTTGTCGTTGTCGGTCTCGCCCACGGTCGGCAGGCCGTCGGTGAGGAAGATCACGAGGCTGGTCCGTTCGCTGCCCGGCGGGCGCAGCGACAGTGCCTTTTGGAGCGCGCCATGAATGTCGGTGCCGCCGATGGCGTGGAGGTTGCGCACGAATTCCTCCGCCTTCGCGCGATTGGCTTTGGTGGCGTCCACGAGCCGGTCGAACAACGGCTCGACTTCGCTCGAGAAGCGCACGAGCTCGAACCGGTCACCGTCATTCAGGTTTTCCACGCAAAACGTCAGCGCCTTCTTCGCCTGTTCGATTTTCTTGCCGGCCATCGAACCCGAGGTGTCGAGCACGAACACGACATCCTTGGGCACGGTTTTTTCGTTTTTGGTTTCGAAGGCGGGCGCGGCCAGCAAAAGAAAATAGCCTTCGCTTTCGCCGGCCGGGCGTTCGGTGAGCAGGTTGGCGCCGACCTCGCCCGCTTCCGGCGCGAAATAGAGCTGGAAGTCGGTGTCCGGCCGGACGTCCCTGGCCTCGAACCCGACCGTCGCGCCGAACTCGCCGTGGCGCGTGATTTCGACGTTGTGGGTCGGCGAGTAGATGGATTTCAGCGGGCGCTTGGTTTCGATTTCGAGACGAAGGCTGACGGTTGGGATCGGCTTGGCCGAGAATTTCTCGGTGTTCAGAGGATAGAGGTAACTGACGAGGCCGGCGTCGGCCGGCAGCAATTGCGAATAGGAAAGCTTGATGCGTTTGTGGCTGTGCGGCTCGATCGGGAAGATGCGCACTTTGAAGAGGTCACGGCCGACGTATTCGAGCAGCGCGGGGTCGCGATGGCGGCGCACGATGTCCTCGTAAATCTGCCGGGCCTTGTCCGCGGCCAGCAGTTCCGCCTCCACCTGCTTGCCGTCCACGTCCATGCTGAACTTGTCAATGTGCGCGCCTTTGGGGACGGGAAAGATGTAGGTGCCTTCGAGCTGGCGGTCGTTCGGGTTGAAGAACTCCTGGTCCACGGCGGTCGTCGCAATCTGGTCGCGCACCTTGACTTCGACATGGTGGAAGGCGACCTCGAGCGGCGCGAAGGTGAACACCGGCGGCGGTCCCGGCCACGGCGAGCGCGGATGCGGCGGGATGACGAGAGGATCGTGAACGATGATCAGGCCGTCGGCGAGGGCGGCGGCACCCGCCCACAGGCACAGCAGCACGGACAGAAGGCGTTTCATAGCGAGTTGGACCGTTTTCTCACACCCTCGTTAGACGGGAACTGCGGGAAAAGGCTCCCGCAAGAAGTTCAGAGTTTCAAGTTTCAAGCTTCAAGTTTCAAGTGCTCAGCCGGGATTTTACCCGCCGCGGTACCCACCCCCCATTACAGTTGATTCCACGTGGAGTTTTTGGACCGTGACGTGGTGATTTTCGGTGTTGTGTGCGGCGCTGGGGGTGATACGATGCCGATTGTTCGCCCAGCCACTCGCACGAGCGGTGGGCATTGAACATCTGGGAGCATGAAAACGCAAACCTGTGGTGCGAGGACGATCAACCCGACGACAATGGGCGCGCGTTTGAGAACCGCCTGCGTCGTGAAGTTGCTGCCGCTGCTGCTGTTGCTTGCAGTGCCCGCCGCGGTGCAGGCCCAATGGAATTACAAGACCAGTTCCGGCACGATCACCATCACCGGATACACCGGTCCCGGCGGGGCGGTGACCATCCCGGACACGATCCATGGCCTTCCGGTCACCTGCATCGGGAATTGGGCTTTCGGTGATTGCCTCAGCCTGACCAATGTCACGATTCCGAACAGCATCACCGCCATCGAGGACTACGCGTTTTTTGCCTGCACTAGCCTTACCAGCGTCACGATTCCCAACAGCGTCACCAGCATCGGGAACTATACATTCTGGGAGTGCTACGCCCTGACGAGCGTCACGATCCCGAACAGCGTCACCAACATCGGAAATTGGGCGTTCGATGATTGCGTCGGCCTGACCTGCGTCACGATTCCCAACAGTGTCACCAGCATCGGAGACAGGGTGTTCTGTGCCTGCGACGGCCTGACCAACGTCACGATCCCGAACAGTGTCACCAGCCTCGGGGACTGGGCATTCTTGGGCTGCACCAGCCTGGCCAGCGTCACGATCCCCAGTAGCGTCACCAGCATCGGGGACAAGGCGTTCGATGACTGCACCAGCCTAGTGAGCTTGTATTTCCAGGGGAACGCCCCAAGCGTTGGTGGGGCTTCGTCTGAAAATGTCAGTGCGACCGTCTATTACTTGCCGGGGACCACGGGTTGGGGCACCACGGTCCTTGGCCTGCCAACAGCGCTATGGTCGCTTCCAACCCCGGTGATCCTAAACAACGGCCCCAGCTTTGGCGTGCAAACTAACCGGTTCGGTTTCATCATCTCCTGGGCAACGAACATCTCCGTGGTAGTGGAGGCCAGCACCAATCTCGCCAATCCCGTCTGGTCACCGGTTGGAACCAACACCCTGACCGGCGGCGCGTCCTATTTCAGCGATCCACGGTGGACGAATTATCCCGCCCGTTTCTACCGCCTCCGCTCGCCGTGACGCGCTGATTTTCCGTGTTGTGTGCGGCGGCGGGGGTGATACGATGCCGATTGTGCGCTTGGTGTGTGACGGAAGTTGTTGGAATTGAACAGTTGGAACGATGAAACACGAACCCGCTTTTGGCGGAGATGGTTTCGAGATTGCATGGAGATGCCGTGAGGCGTCTCGTGCGTTTCTTCCCCCCGCCAGGCACCGAACTAGACCAAAGCTTGTTAGGGGTCAAAACCTCGCTAGAATATGGATATCTCGGAATTACAGACTCACCTGGCAAGAGAGCATAAGCGCCTTTATTTCGATTGGGCGAGAGAAATAATAAAGCTTTCAGCAGGTGGATTAACTTTGACTGTATCATTGCAAAACTTCTATGTAAAGCCCAATGCGCACGCAATTTGGCTTTTGGCCTTGTGCTGGATTGCGTTGGCGTTGGCGTTGCTTTTGGGCCTGTGGGTATTGCGCGGCGAGGCCGTCCTGCATTACAATGCGTTAGATACTCTTCGGGGATTACGATCGGACTTTCAAGATCAGGCCATAGCGCAAGTTTTAAATAAAGAATCATTGGCCGAATTGCATCCCAGATATTTGAGGGCTTACCGAGCGATGCCGATTTCTTTCGCCGCAGCTCTAGTAGGATTAGTGCTCTTTGGGATTTTAAATTTACCTTAACCCCTAACACACCAAGGCATTGCATTGAGCGAGTCGGCGAGCCTTGATTACTGGCTCCCCCTCCTTGACCCTTTGATCCGTTCCTTGGGATAATACCTGACGGCCTTAACCAGGTCGTAGCGCAGCCCTGGCTTTCTGGCTTGGGGCTGCTTCGTTTCCACCCCCAACCCAAGGAATCCCCATGTCCGCCGAGTCTGAATCCCTGCTGCTGCACGACGTTGTGCCGCGACTCCGCTCCGCCATTCGCATCGCCGTTGCGCACGTAGGGTCCGAAGATGACGCCGAACTCCTGCCGGCCGTCGGCGGGACGCCGGCGGCTGCGCCCGAGACGGGCGCGCTCCCCATTTTCAAACCGCCGCCCGGTAGTCTGCGATCCATCGTGGCGGGTAGTTGGGGTAGGGCGCTGCTGCGTCGGCGCCCCACTTTCTTTTGCGCAATGGAGAAGCAGTCACGGCCGCGGGGCACCGCGGCCCTACCGCGGCTTGATCACCTGCCCGTGTGGCTGCCATCGCCCCTGCGCGGATGCTTGCCAAAAAGAGCCTTACTGCGGCAGCAGGACGTACCCGGTGCCGGCCTTGGTCGGAAACTCGATCACGCCCGGCGCGGGCTGGCTGACCTTGAGCGGCGCGCCCTTGCCGCCGGCGAGCACTTTCACGGGTTGCGCCGGGCGGACGCGACAGGCATTGCCGAGTAGCGATTTGATCTGCGCCGAGGCGAGGTTGCCGCCGCGCCAGGCCAGGTCCACTTCGAAGCCGCCGCGGGCGCGCAACCCCTTCACGCTGCCGTCGGTCCAGGCTTTGGGTTTCGCCGGCAGCAGATCGAGTTCGCCGGCGTGGCTTTGCAGCAGCATCTCGGCGATCCCGGCCGTGCCGCCGAAATTGCCGTCAATCTGGAACGGCGGGTGCAGGTCGAACAGATTTGGCGCGGTGCTTTTGCGCAGGAGGGCGAGCAGATTGTCATGGGCCTGCTCCCCGTCGGCCAGGCGGGCCCAGAAGTTGATGATCCAGGCGCGGCTCCAGCCGGTGTGGCCGCCGCCGAACTTGAGGCGCCGCTCGATGGTGGCGCGCGCCGCCTTCGCCAGTTCCGGCGTGCCATGCGGCGTGATCTGCTTGCCCGGGTGCAGCGCGAACAGTTGCGACATGTGGCGGTGACCGGGCTCCGGTTCGTCGTAGTCCTCGGACCATTCCATGATCTGACCGTACTTGCCGACCTGCAGCGGCGGCAGGCGGTTCATGGTGGCCTTGAGTTTGGCCCGGAACTCGGCGTCCACGTTCAGGACCTCGGCGGCGGCGATGCAGTTATTAAACAGGTCGCGGATGATCTCGTGGTCCATGGTCGGTCCCATGCACAAGCCGCCGACCTTGCCACTGGGCAGGCGATAGGTGTTTTCCGGCGAGCTGGACGGGCCGCTGACCAGCCGGCCCTTCGGATCTTCGACGAGCCAGTCGAGCATGAACTCGGCGGCTTCTTTCATGGTGGGATAGGCGCGCCGGGCGAGGAACTGTTTGTCGCCGGTGAAGGCATAGTGCTCCCACAGGTCCTGGCAGGCCCAGGCGGCGCCCATCGGCCAGAGCCCCCAGCCGGCGCCGTCGGCCGGGGTGGTGAAGCCCCAGACATCGGTGAGATGATGGGCCACAAAGCCGCGACAGCCGTAATGGACCTGGGCGGTTTTGCGGCCGGACTCGCGCAGGGATTCGATCAACTCGAACAGCGGCAGGTGGCACTCGCCGAGGTTGGCCACTTCCACGGGCCAATAATTCATTTCGAGGTTGATGTTCAGATGATAGTCCGCGTTCCACGGCGGGCTCATCCCTTCGGCCCACAGGCCCTGCAAGTTGGCCGGCAGGCCGCCGGGACGCGAGCTCGACATCATCAGGTAGCGGCCGAATTGGAAATAGAGGGCGAGGAGTTGCGGGTCCACGCCCCCGGCCTGCACGGCGGCGAGGCGTTCGTCGGTGGGGCGCGAGGCCGCGTCGCCGGAGCTGCCCAGGTCAAGCGCCACGCGGTTGAAGAGTGACCGGTAGTCCTTGACGTGCGCGGCCAGCAGGTCCGCGTACGATCTTTTCGCGAGCTTGGTGATCTGTTCGCCGGCCACCTCGTCGGCGTCCTGGCCGCCGAAGCTCGTCGCGGCGGCGAGCAGCAGCGTGACGGCGTTGGCGCCGCGGACTTCCAGCCGACGCGTCGGGGTGAAGATCTGTCCCCCTTCGGCCGCGGCCCGCAGCATGACATGGTATTCCAGCCCGTTGCCGCGATCAATCTGGCCCTGCATCACCAGCCGGTCCGGGGCGCGGGTGGATGTCGTGAAATCCTGCTCGCGATCCAGCAAGGCGAACAGCGTCAGCCCGCCCGGCTTCGAGCAGGTGACGCGCATGACGATCACCTGGTCCGGATGGCTGGCGAAAATCTCGCGCGTGTAGCGGGCGTCGCCGACCCGGTAGCTGATCCGGACGACGCCGGTGGCCAGGTCCAGTTCCCGCCGGTAATCGGTTGCGCCTTCCTGGCCCGCGAATTCGATCCGCAGGTCGCCCAGCGATTGATATGGTTTCACCGTCATGGGCCGGCCCATCATTTTCTCGCCGGCCAGCTTGACGGCCTCGTCGGGCTTGCCCGCGAAGAGGAGGCGGCGCACCTCGGGCAGGGCCTTGAGCGCGTCGGGGTTCGTCGTGTCGCGCGGACCGCCCGACCAGAGGGTGTTTTCGTTCAACTGGAGATGTTCCCTGGCCGGATCGCCGAAGATCATGGCGCCAAGCCGGCCATTGCCGATGGGCAGGGCCTGGCGCTCCCAGTTTGTGGCCGGCTGGGTGAACCAGATCTTCAGGTCGCCGGTGGACGCGGAGGCGGGCTTCGTTGCCGCGACCAGGGGTGCGAGCAGGCTGGCGCCAATCGCGAGGCCAGTCAGGAACGGAACCCGCGACGGGCACAACGAGGAAAGCCGATGCATGGCGGACACCGTTTCCGAATTGGGCGCAGGCGTCAAGCTTGTGACAGCGGAAAGACGTGTCCTGTTCTCCCACTCTCGGCGTGGCGCGAGCGGAGCTTGTTTCGCTGGGAGTTCCGTCTTTAGGCGGCCATGACCGGCTGAAGCCGGGACTCCAAACTCCGGCGATGGCGGCAACAAGGACACTACGCGGCGGAGGTGGTCCCCCGCCCTTCGCCAAAACGACCCGTCTTTTGCGTTTGACCCGTTTTGACCTCGGCGCTTACGCTGTCACTTTGTCGTTACACTATGATTGGCACAATTCGCAAGCACCAGACCTGGTTGTGGGGCATCATCATCGTCGCGGTGATCGTGAGCTTCGTGATCTACTTCACGCCCACCGCGCGCATGGGGGGGGGCAGCGCGATGGGCGGGCACTATGGCACGATCAACGGACGCGCCATCTCCCGCAAGCAGTACCTCGAGGCCGCCCGGGAGGCGCAACTGTCCATTTTCATCCGCAACGGCGTCTGGCTGGACAGCGGTGAGGCCCAGCGGAGCGGCATGAGCCTGGAGCGGGAAACCCGCAACCGGCTCGTCCTGATTGACTGCCTGAACAAGTACAATGTCCAGGTTCCCGAGACCGCCGTGGCCCAATTCATCGTGGACACCTTCAACGACCCTCGCCGCCCGGGCACGGCGGCCGCGGCCTACCAGAACTTCATCCAAACGAAACTGGACATTCACAACGTCAGCGAAGCCCAGTTCCAGGAATTCGCCCGCCACCAGACGGGGATCATGCATCTGCTGGCCGTGGCCGGCACTTCGGGCAAGCTCGTGACCCCCCGCGAGGCCGCGGCCCTGTTCCGCCAGGAACAGGAAAAAGTGCAGGCCCAGGCCGCGATCTTCTCGACCTCCAATTACCTGGCCAAGGTGACGCTCGACCCGGTGGGCCTGGCCCAGTTCTACACGAACAATCGCAGTCTTTACCGCGTGCCTGAGCGCGTCCAGCTCCACTACGTCACGTTCTCGCGGACCAATTACGAGACCCAGGCGGAGGCCGTGCTGACGGGCATCACCAACCTCCCCACCCTGCTCGAGAAGATCTACCTGGGCGGGGACCCGGGCAAGTTCACGGACACCAATGGCCAGGTCCTGCCGCCGGACGCCGCCAAGAAACTGATCCGCGAACAGATGCTTAACGAGCAGGCGCTGATTCTGGCGCACAAGGCGGCGGCCAGCTTCGCGACCAACCTCGAAGCCATGACACCGGCACGGGCCGACAACCTCCTCACCCTTGCCAACAAACTGCAAGTCCCCGCCAGCACCACCGAACCTTTCACCCAGGAGGAACTGCCGGTGAACCTCAAGGTCGGGTCGAGCTTCGGCGAACTGGCCTTCCGCCTGACTCCCGAGGAACCCATCTCGGCGCCGGTCGTTGGCGACGACCGGGCCAACGTTTACCTGGTCGCCCTCAAGCAGAAGATCCCCAGCGAGCTTCCCTCGTTCGACAGCCTCCGTCTGCGGGTGACCGACGATTACTTGCGGGACGAGGCAACCCGCCTGGCGCGCGCCGCCGGCACGAGTTTTGCCACGACCCTGACCAACGCCCTCGCGCAGGGCAAGAGCTTCGCCGACGCCTGTGCGAGTGCCGGGGTCACCCCCGCCAAGGTGCCGGCCTTCGCGCTGGCCTCGCGGTCGGTTGATGACCTGGATTCGCGGCTGAGCCTCGACCAGCTCAAGCGCGTCGCGGCCAACACGCCCGCCGGCAAGGCGACGGGTTTCCTGCCGACGTCCACCGGTGGTTTCGTGCTCTTCGTCAACGCCCGCGTGCCGGTGGCGGACACCGAAATGAAAACGGAATTCCCCAAGTTCCTCGTCGAGTTGCGGCAGTCCGAGCAGTATCAATCCTCCGACGAATGGTTCCGTCGCCAGCTCCAATTGAGCCGGATTGACACCGTCCGCGGTCGCGACGAGGAGCCGGCAGGCGGCGGCCAATGACCTTGGGCGAACGACTGGGTGCCGCCGGCCCCGGTGGAACGGACCGGGAATCCGGCGGGCGCGACCCAAGCATGGCGAAGCCGGGTTTGCCCATCAAGATCTCCGCCCGCGCCACCCGCGAGTTCTGGGAAATCCCGGTGCTCTTCGAGGACGAGTGGTTGTTGGCCTTGGACAAACCCGCCGGGCTCCCGACTTCGCCGGACCCACTGGCGCCCGCCCGGCCTGACCTCATGGGGTTGCTGCACGAAGCCATCGCGCGGCACGTCCCGTGGGCCGCCAGCCGGTCGGTCGGCTATCTCACCAACGTTCATCGGCCCGACGGCGACACCAGCGGCGCGCTCCTGCTGGCCCGGGAGCGTTCCGCCCTGGTGGCCCTGGCGAACCAGTTCAACGCGGATCTGCCCGTGACGACCTGTCTGGCGATGGCGCAGGGTGTGCCCCCGGACGAGGCTTGGGAGGTCGAGGCGCCGCTGGCGTCACACCCGACCCGGCCGGGGTGTCTGCGGGTGGACCTCAAGCGCGGCAAGAAAGCCCGGACCCGTTTCGCGGTGATCGAGCGGTTTGGCGGCTACGCCCTGCTGCGTTGCGAGCCCTCCATCAACCGCCGGCACCAGGTCCGGTTGCATCTGCGACATTGCGGCTTGTGCCTGGTGGGCGATTCACTGTACGGCGGCCGGCCGTTGTTGCTGTCGCGACTCAAACCAGGTTATCGCTTCAAGGCCGACCGGGACGAACGGCCCTTGCTGGGCCGCGCCGCCCTGCATCTGGAGCGGCTGACGGTCCGGCATCCGGCCACGGGCGGGGAAGTCGTCATCAACTCGCCCACGCCCAAAGATTTCCTGGTGGCGGTGAAGTTCCTGCGCCGCTACGCGCCGGCCGGCACGCCGAGCCCGGACAGTCCCGAACCCGGCTGAACCTCCCCAAGATCGAAGCGCAAGCCGGGTCAGGGCTGGGCGTCTTCCCGGCCCGGTTCATCTTCTTCTTCGATTTCCTCGCGCATCTTGCGGGAGATGCGCGGGCGGATGAAACCGTAGAGCAGGTAGGCGGTGAAGATAACCGGCAACACCACCGGCAGGATCGCTTCGCGCAGGACGAGGAGCACGCCCAGGAAAAGCGCGCCGACCACGAGCTTGGCGAAGGGACGCTGGACGCCGAGGTTGAGATTCTTGAACGACGGATATTTGACCTCGCTCACCATCATAAACGAGAGAAAGAGCATGGTGCCAGGCAGCATGTAACGCCAGGTCCCCTGGGCGAAATCGCGGTCCTCGCCCCAGATGATGAACAGCGTGAGCGACGCCACGAGGCCCGCGGCCGCCGGGATCGGGAAGCCAAGGAACTCCTTGCCGCCGCCGCCGCCGTTCATCGTGGCCAGGCAGTTGAACCGCGCCAGCCGCAGGGCGCCGCAGATCAGATACACGGAGGCGATGAACCAGCCGATTTCCGGGTGGCGCACGAACACATCCTTGAGCACGATCCGGTGCACGAGGAACGCCGGCGCGACCCCGAACGACACCAGATCCGCCAGGGAATCGAACTCCCGTCCGAAAGGACTTTCGTGGCCGCCCCAGCGCGCCACGCGCCCGTCCAGCAGGTCGAAGATGCAGGCCAGCAGAATGAAGAACAGCGCGCGCCGGATGGCCGCGCCGAAGTCAGGGGCGTCGGCATCCGCCTCGACGATCTTGGTCAGGGCCACGAAACCGCAGAACAGGTTGCCGGCCGTCATCAGGTTCGGCAGGAAATAAATCCGCAGCTTCGGCGTGGCGCTGCCGTCCGCCGGTCGGGAGGAGATTTCGTCCGCCATGTTCTCAGGTCCGGGTGGCGAGGATGCTCTCCCCGCCCCGCACGCGATCACCGGGTTTCACCTTCACCTGGACCGACATCGGCAGATAGACGTCGCACCGCGACCCGAACTGGATGAGGCTGATCCGACCTCCGCGCTCGACGCGGTCGCCCGCCTTCACCCACGGCACAATGCGCCGCGCAATGAGCCCGGCGATGAGCCGGACGCCGATGCGCTCGCCCGGCCGTTCCGTCGAGGCAAAACCGAGCAGCACGTTTTCGTTGAGCGTGGCCGAATCCTGCCGCATCGCATTCAGAAACTGTCCGGGTGTGTGGGTGCACACGACGACCTCGCCGGCCACCGGCGACCGCTGCACATGGACATCGAAAATCGAGAGAAAAATGGAAACCCGCCGGCAGCGCCCGACCGTCGTGACCGGCTCCTCCCACTCATCCACGAGGTCCACCTTGCCCGAGGCCGGCGATACGATCGCTTCCGGCGCTGGCGGCACCCGGGCTTCGGGGTCGCGGAAGAAGATGAGGCAGGCGATCAGAAACAGCACCCACACGCCGAACAAGCCGCCGGCGACATGGACGATCACCTCGCCCAGAAGCCGGGCGAGCGTGGCTGCCAGCATGAGGGCCAGCAGGGAAAACAGTGTCCAATAAATCAGCTTGAGGGCGGCGCGAGTGGCCTTGCCCGCGTGTTTCATGGCCCCAGTCTAGGCCGCTCCGCCCGAATGAAAAGCCGATATTTGGCCCCGCGCCCCGCCCCCGGCTTCCACGCGTCAAGGCGAAACCAGCAGCCGGAAGAAATCGTACGGCGGGGTCGTCAGCCGGTCGAACGTGAACTGCTGGACCGATCCCTGCCCAATCCCGTTGGTCAGACTGGTCCAGGCGACGAGGTTGGTCGAACCGTCAATTTCGAAGTGCAACCCGTTGAGCCCGCTCACCGTGAACTGGAACTGGCGGAAATTGGCGGGATCCGGAATCAGCGCGAGGCTGGTGAGCTGGAACGTGGGGGCGCTTGTCCCCGAACTGCGGGCGCGGAAGGCGGCAAATTTCTTGCCGGCGGTCACCGGAAAACTCACCGCGTTCGTCGGTCCGGCAAGCACGTTGGTGCTGACGGGGGTCCAGGCGATCAGGTCGCCGCTGGTTTCGACAATGACGGCGACGCCGGCGGTCCCGTTGATCGTGAACTGGAAGCTCGCGGCATTCGTGCCCACGGACAGCAGTTTCGGACTGGTCAGCGTGATCGGCCCGGAAACCGTGCTGACGGTGATGCTCACCGGGGCGGACAGCGTGGTGGCGCCGAGGTTGTCGGTGGCCCGGGCGGTAAGGGTGTAGCTCCCGGCCGCCAGATTGGCCGCGGTGACCGTGAACGGCGCGCTGGTGGCGGTGCCGACGAGGACGGTACCGACGTAGAAATCCACGCGCGCCACGGTGCCGTCGGGATCGCTCGCGCTGGCGGTCAGGATGACGTTGGCGGGCGCAGTGAACGTGGCATTGTTGGCGGGTGCGGTTAGGGCGATCTGGGGCGGTTGATTCGGCAGGACGAGGTCGCCGATGATCGTCAGGTTGCGCACATCGCCAATGAGATCGCCCGGCACGAAGACCGTGCCCCAACTGGCGTAGTAGCCAAAGGCGCTGGCGTTCGTGGCCGGTGTCGGCAAAGAAGTGAGCAATTCGATGGTTTCGCCAATCTGGGTCAGGTTCGTCGTACCGGTGGTGGACTGAAAGGCCTGGGCGGTGAGGTGCGTCGTGACGTTGGTCAGGACCGCACGGTCGGCGCCGGTGGGCGGGGCGAACGTCAGGCTGAGCGTGGCGAAGCTCGTGGGATCGTATCCGGCCAGGTCCGACCACGTGGACCCGAGACTGGCAAACGCGGGCGACCCGTCGAGGTTGAACAGACTGGTCGTTGACTCGTTCGTGTCACCCGACGCGGCGGTAAAGTCGATCACGATGACTTCCAGGACGCCGGCAAAGCTGGAAGGGATGGTGCGGAAGGCAATGCCCTGGCCGGCGACCGGGTCCAGCCAGCCCATCACGCCGATCCGGTTCTGGCCGGAGGTGTCCGCCGGCAACACATCCGCCCGGACCGTGTAATTGGTGCCCAGCAGTTGGAGTCCCGTCGGGTACCAGGCGGCCGAGATCGGAAAATCAACCAGGCCGTCGGGCGTTTGCTGGGCGAGCAGGGCGTTCCCGAAATTAGGATCCACGGTCAGCGTCAGGTCCGCGCCCCCCGTGCCATTGGCGTTGATGATGCGGGCGAGGTTCGCCGTGGTGGTGCCGTCATTGACCACGTTGGTGGAAATGAGGTTGGTGGAAGACTGGGCGAAGGTTCCGACCGCGCCGAACAGCAGTGTGGCGAACAACCCGGCATAACGGCGGAGCAAGCATCCTCGAAGGTTCATCTTGCCGGCGAGGCTAGCGAACCGTCGCGCGCCGCACAAATGGTTTTGCACGTCGCGGTTCAAGTCGCCGTTCTACAGCAGGCTCTTCGCCGGACCGCAGAACCGGGTGAACGCCCCGCCGAACAGGTTGCGGACATCGCGCTCGATCTCCACGGCGGTCGGCTCCCAGCCGGTCGCGGCCAGGTCGGCGTATTTGTCCGCGAGGACGTGCGTGACCACCTTCCGCGCGTGGTCCCACTTGTAGATGATCTGGTCGAGCACGCGGGCGTCCGAGTGCTGGACGGTGAAGCCGGTGCCGAGCAGTTCGAGGCGAAGGCGGGTGATTTCATCCACGAGGTAGGGGATGTTGGTGAACCACCAGCAGCCGAAGACGTGGAGGTTCGGGAATTTGCGCGCGAGCACGCACAGCTCGTGCTGGTTCTCGCGCGCCAGCACCGTGACGAGGAATTTATTCTCCGGAAAAGCGGCGCACAGATTCGCCAGCGCCGTCAGGTCACCGGGGCCGACGCCATCGCCGGCCAGCCGCAGGTGCGGGTTGACACCGCGTTGCACCCCCAGCATGAGCGCCAGCGGCAGGCCGAATTCGCGGCAGTGAGGAAGCACGGCGCCTTCGAGGAGTTGCGCGATGTCCGTGCCGGCGGGGAAGGCGAAGGTGGGCGGCAGCGACACCATCAGGTAACGCGCCTCCATCAGGCCGGTCCAGTCGGCGAGAAAGCGGCGCACTTCGCTGAGGGTCGAGGTGGACAGGCCTTCGCCGACCTGATAGCCCCAACCGGCGAGACGGCCCGCGGCCGTGGGCCAGTCCAGCAGCAGGGGATCCACGCGGAGGGCCGCGATGAAGCGGTCGTCGCGAAGGAAGCCCTTCTGCCACACCGGCCGTTCCGCGCTGTCGAACGGCGAGTTGGTCATGAAGATGGCCTCGACGTTGGCCAGTTCCATGCACCGGGTGATGTAGGTGTCCACCGGCCATTGCTTGAACCATTCACGCACCGCCGACAGGTCGCGTTTCTTCACTTCCAGGCCGAGGCGATGGAGCGTGGTGAGCACGCCGCGACACGCCTCCGAAACCGGCGAATGTTCGAGGAACAGGGTGTCCCAGATCAGCTCGGACTGTTCGAGTTTGGTCAGCAGCCAGAACTTCTCCGGCGGCATGTCCAGCCAGCGGAACGCCTCGGCGACGAGGTAATGATAGACCAGCAGGTCATCAATGCCCCAGAGCAGCAGGCCGCCCAGCGTGGGGTCATACAGATGGGTGTGGATGTCCGTGACGGGCGTGGCGGCAACGACGCGTTCGATCTGGGCTGTGAGCGCAGCGCGACGGAACTCGGTGACCGGGGCGTTCATCGGGACGCAATCTGCCATCCGGCCCGGATCAAGGCGATGAAATTGTGGGCGCCGCGCCCGGCACAGTCAGTCGTGAGGCCGTTGGCCGACGGTCCCGCCGACTTCCGGCCGCAGAATCTGGAATCCACCGTCCGTACGAAACGCGACCACCCGGAGGGGCAGACGCTGATTGCCCGCGTGGTCGAACACCAGCTCGCCCGTCACCCCGGGCAGGCTCCGCGTGAGCGGAAACTCGCGAAACGCTGGCCGGCCGTCAGCCCGGTTCAGCACATCGGCCAGGAGCCGGACTGCATCGAACGCCAGCCCGGCGACCAGGTCCGGCGGCTCCGGTTGGGCCGCAGGCGGCCCGCTTGCGGCCGTCGGACCAGGTGCGCCTTCGGAGAACTCCCGCCGGAATCGCTCCCACCATACGTTGGTTTCGGTGACCGCCAGCGGCAACGGGAAGAGGATGCCTTCGGCGCTTGGGGCTTGGGTCCGAAGAACGGCCGGCGACCAGGAACGACTGGGCGCGGCGATGGCACCGGTATAGCCCGCGTTGCGCAGGGACTTCGCGACACCCACCACCGCCGCGGCGTCGAGCCAGGCCAGGATGAGGTCCGGTTTCGCGGCCAGCGCCCGTGAAACAAGGCCGGCCGTGGGTGCGATCCCAGCGGGCACGGCGAAACTGTCCACCCACGCGACCTGAACGGCCCGGGCGGCCGACTGGAGATCGTTGGTTACCTCACGACCGGCCCGATCCGTGGGCACGAAGGCCACCACCCGCAAAGGAGGCGATCCGGCCGGCCGGCGCAACGCCGCGAACACGGCCGCCGCTTCCTCGTCCGTCCGCGGACCCACGCGGATCGTCCACGGGATCCCGGTCCTCGTGACGGAGGTGTCGGCACTCAGCGACACCACGGGCACGCGCGTGCGGCCGGCGACCTGGAGGGCCTGATGGACGACCGCGCCGCCGGTGGGCGCCACCAAAGCAACCACGTCCTCGTCGAGCGCGAGCGCGACCGCTTCGTCGCCGTCGGTTCCCCACTGGCCGGGTTTGCCGCGCACGATCAGTTGAACCTTGCGGCCGGATTGGCGGTTGACCATGACGACACCGAGTTGGGCGCCGCGAAGAATGTCACCGGCATCCGCTTCGCTCGGCGGCAGCAGCAAACCGATTTTGACGACCGCCGGCCTGACGTTGACGGGCGGCGGTTCCGCCGGGGCCGTGATCGTCAGCAATCCGCCGCAGATGGCCAGCCACCACCATCGGTGCGGCCGGCCCAAACGCACGCGGCACCCGCGAACGACCGCAGCCCAGTCCCGTGTCCGGCCATGACAGCTCATGGAATGCGGCTGCAGGTGAACAACTCCGCCGCCTACCGCTGCGTGATCGTCTGCCGATTGCCCGGATGGATCGGCGGCGCGGGATGGAAGTGCCACGCGCCCCGGTGAAACTCCCCGATCACCATCGGGGCGATGTTGTCCCAGCGGCCATCGAAAACCATGTGCCCGGTCACGCCGTCATACGTGTCGAGGCTGGCCAGGTAGTCGCGGACCCGCCAGCGATTCGGACCGGCGTGCTGGATCGCCTCGATCATCAGGCGGGCGCCATCGTAACCGTAGGCGGCGTAAATGTCCGGCTTCTCGCCATAGCGTTTCTGATAACGCGCCACGAAATCCATCCAGGGTTTGTCGGTCCGGTTGGGGTCGAAGTAGTACGCAATGGTCGTGCCTTCCGCGGCGCTCCCCGCATTCTTGACGAAAGCGTCCTCCTCCAGCCGGTCAAAACCGAAGAACTGGGCCGTGATGCCCGCCTGGCGGAACTGCGCGGCGAACCGGCCGATGTCATCCGGCTGCCCGCAGAAGAAAATGGCATCCGCATCGGCGGCCTTGATCGCCTGGAGCTGCATGTGGATGTCGGTGTCGCCCGGCTTGAATAGCAGGTGCTGCACCGGCGGGTGACCGAGCCGGCGGATGTCGTTGACGAAGTGCATGACGCCGACGCGGCCGGGCCGGCTGCCTTCGCGGAAGACGGCGATGCGCTGGCAGCCGCGCTCGCGAACCACCAGGTCCGCCAGGCGGAAGGATTGCTGCCGCTGATCCGGCAGGACGCGCGTCAACCAGGGAATCTGCGTCTCGGTGAGCGTCGGGTCGGTGTCCGACGTGTTGATCATGTAGGTTTCGATCTTGAGGGCCACGCGCAGGGCGACATGGGTGGCATCGCCGTCAATGGTGCCCAGGATGCCAAGCACGTCGTTGTCGGCGAATTCCACGGCGATGTTCGCCGCGCTGCCCCACTGGGGCGAGTCCTCGCGGTAAACGATTTCAAACGGCAGTTCGCCTGGTTTCCGGGCCGCGTCCGCCTCGGCGAAGGCCAGTTGCACGCCCTTTTTGGTCCGGGCGCCGCGCGCCTCCTCCGGACCGTAGGCGGCGGGACTCAGCAGGCCGACCTTGAGCGATTTGAGATTCGGCGGATCGGTGTAATCCTTGCCCGGCCCCCGGAAGGGCAGGCGCGTGGTCCAGTAACGGTAATACGGCTCGATCGAGTGGAACGGAATCATTTCCTCCGGCGTGTTGCCGTAGTAGGGATAACGGTCTTCGTTCGTGCTGGCGCTGCGCGGTTTGAGCTGCTGGAGTCCAGCCGGGGGTTTGTCCTCGAGGTTCGCCTGCGGGGGCGGTTCCTTTTCCTCATAACCGGCCCGGCCGACGGGCAGCGCCAGAAGGATCAACCAAAGTGCGGGGATAAGTTTCATGACCACCTCCTATCGGACCAGGATCGCCAGCGCTTCAATTTCAACCAACAGATCGCTCCGGCACAGGCGGGCCTGGATGCCGGTGCTGGCGGGAAACGGGTTGAGGCCGAGCGCGCGGAAAAACTCGCAGCGGATGCGGTTGAACTCGGCGTAGTCACGCTCGATGTCGCGCAGGTAGCACGTGGTGCGAACGACATCGTGCCAGGTGGCGTCTTCGCTTTCCAGGAGCGTGGTGATGTTCCGATAGGTCCGCCAGAGCTGGGCGCGGAAATCGCCCGGATGGAGGGTCTCGCCGTTGTCGCCGATGCTCGCGGTGCCGCTGATAAGCAACTGCGTGACGCCGCCGGGCAGTTCGAGACGCAGCCCGCGCGGGAAGGCGCTTCCGTATTCCATGGCCTCGTTGAGGACGGAGGGCGCGCAGATGGCACGCTTGGTGACGACCGGCCGGTGCGTGGGCCGTCGTTGCAGAATGCCCGGTGGGGCGGCTTCGCACGGGGGCAGACCCAGCGTCCGGCGCTCGGCCTTCTCGGCCTCAGAGCAAGCGGCCGCGGGTTCGAGTTCGGAGTCGAGGGGGATGGTCAATGCGTTCATGGCTGCAAGTCTTTGGGTGGAGACCAAGGTTCAGTGGGTATCGGCGACGGTGGCGGGTTTGGCATGGGGCGCGAACACGCCGTGGCTCAAGCCGTTCGAGGTGGCGAACCAGGCATCGTCGTCGTCCACGTAGATTCCCAGCACGAACGCATTCGGCAGTGCCGTGGTCATCGTTTTCTTCTCGACCGGCTGGTTGGGACGATGAACCTCCAGCAACCCCTCGCCCTGTTCGCCGACGAGGTAGTTGGCCCAGACCTCGCCGTCGGTGACGGACACGCCGCGATCGGTGCCGACCCAGCCGACATGGCGGTGCGGCCACACGAAATTCACGAAGTTGGAAGCCAGCGGTGACTTGGCGTCAACCCAGGTGCGCCAGCGGGCGCCGTCGTAGCGCGCGAGGCCGAAATATGTCGCCTGCCACAACACCCCGTCCTCCCAGGCCACCCACGCAGTGATGTCGTTGATTGGGCCGGAATCGGGCACCAGAATGTATTGAAAATCGCCGTCCGGATCGCGGTATTCCTTGAAGGTGCCGAGTTTGGGGTCGTGTTCGACGATGCCACCGCCCCAGACCCCGATGTAGATGAAGTCACGCGCGCAGGCGACGGCATAACACCACGGCTCGTGCATGATGCTGTTGTTGTGATCGTAGATCTTCCAACTGCCCGTCTTGAGGTTCAGCGCCCCGATACCCGCCGCCGTGGCGGCCCAGATGGTATTGTCCCGGATGCCCAAGCCATACACCACGTTGTTGGGGAGCCCGCTGCTGGTTTGCAGGTAACTGGTGATTTTCCCGCCGCTCAGGCGGTTCAGGCCGCGCATGGTGCCCGCCCACAGGTCGCCCGTCTCCGGGTCCTCCACCAGGCACATCACCAGCTTGTGGCTGAGGCCGTCCTCGGGGCCGTAGCGATGGAAGGTGCCGTCGGCCTCGCGCACGAGCACCCCGTTGTAGGTGCCCACCCACAGCCGGCCGTCGCTGGCCTTCAGCACGGCGTGGGCCTTGTGCGCCGGCAGGCCGTCTTTCTCGGTGTAGTTCTCGAACCGTTCGATCAACGGAAACGGCAGGTTGGCTTCCTTCTTGGGCGCGGCAGCTTCCGCGCCGCGGCCCTGCATCGCAAGCCCCATGGCAAACACCATCGCACCCAGAATGGTGCGCGTGCCGGGGGGAAGGGTTCGGTTCATGGTGCCTCCTTGGGTTGGTTCAGAGGGTCTTCAGATACTCGATCAGATCGTTGAGCTGATGCTTGTTCCAGTAGCTGCTGACGCCGTGCAGGTCGTTGGTCTGATAAGTGGTCCAGATTTCCTCCAGCGTCCGGGCCCGACCGTCGTGCAGATACGGCGCGGTCTGGGCGATCCCGAGCAGGTGCGGCGTGTCGAACATTTCGTCCGGATTATCCGGACTTTGCGTGCCGACGGAACTCATCAAGCGGTCGGTGTAGAGCGGCGGCCGGTGGCAGTTTTGGCACTGGCGGGCGCGCGGGATCGGGGTCCCGTCCGGCTGCTCCGTGGCAAAGAACAACCGCCGGCCGCGCGCCTGCGCCGGGCTGAGCAGTTGGCGATGTTTGCGTTCCCACCGTGGCGGCGGCAGGTGCTTCAGATACGTGGTCAAGTCCTTTAAATCGGCCGGCGGAATCGGGTCGGTGCGCATGAGCACACGCGCGAAGCGCACGCCGCACTGCACTTCCAGGCTTGGATTCAGCCCGTTCCATTTGAACGGTTCCGTGCCCGCCACGCCCTGGAGTGACCGGTTGTCCAGAAAGTTGTCGCCGATGCCGTTGCCGTCGAAATCGTAGGCCAGGCCATCCACATGGCCGTCCGGATGGCAGGAGCGGCAGGAAAACTGCCGTTGGAACGTGTGGGAAGCCACCGTGAACACCCGCTCCCCGCGCCGGATTGGGTCCTCGGTCCCGCCGTCGCCCAGCACGATGCGGCCGGCGGGTTGCAGACTGGCGGTATCCACGACCAACACCGAGTCGTTCAACCGTTCGGCCACGAAGAGCGTCCGTCCATCCGGACTCAACGCGACCTGGCGCGGGTTGCGCGCCGTGGGGATGCGTGCCACCACATATTCGGCCGAGAGCGTCAAGTCCTCCACCGCTGTGCGCCGGGTTGACTCGTCCACCTGGGCCAGCCACGCCGCCAACCGGTTCAGATCCACCACCGACACCGTGTCGCTGCCCCCCGAGGCGACAAAGGCCCGACGGCCCGCCGGGTCCACCGCGATCCCGGAAGGATCGGCGAAGTAGTCGTTGGCCTCGTCGAGCGGCACCTGGACGACGCGGCCCAGGCGGTCCGTCACCGCCAGGGCGCTGGACATCACCCAGCCATTGGCGACCTGGGTGATCGGGACGAGGTTCCGCACCTTGACCAGCGGAGCGAGTTCCCAGTCCCGACCCGGTACGCTCGCCACCGCTTCCGAGAGATGGGCCGAGGCGAGTTTGGCCCGCTTCAAAACACGTCCGGTGGCCGTGTAGATCAAGGTCAACTCGGCTTCCGACGCGGTCATGAAGTGGTCCGTCTGGGCGAGCCGGCTGACGACGAACGCGAGCTTGCCATCGCCCGAGATGGCAACCCCGTATGGCTCCCGCCCGGTCTGCGGCCGCGCCACTTCCGCGAGGGGCGACACCGACAGGACCGATGCGTCATCCGACATGGAGTTCGCAACCACCAGTCGCGGGCCGTCCTTGCTCTCGCACCACGCCAGCGCCACCGGGGCCGCGCCCACGCCGATGTTCGTCACCACCGTGAATTCCTTGGTGATCACCACCGCAACCTGGTCGTGGTCGCGGCAGGCGACGAACAGTCGTTCACCCCGGGGATCGAGCGCCAGCCCAAACGGTCCTCCGGGCACCGTCAGCCGCCGGGTGATGGCACGCGTGGCGGCGTCGGCCTCGACCACCTGGTTCACATCGTCAAGGGCGATAAATACATGCCGGCTGTCGGGCGCAACCACCAGCCCCGCCGGCGACGGATGGTGCGGGCGTGGCTGGGCCCAGGGCATCCGGTCCACGTCCACCAGGTGGCAATGGTTGCAGGTGACCAGGCGCATTTCCGGCCGGCCGGTCCAACGGCGGACATGCACCACGGACCAGGCGTAACCGCCCGTGCCCACTCCCGCGCCGGCAATCAGCACAAGGGCGGAGACGATGGCGAGGCCTTTGGGTTTCATATTACCGACTTGCCTGCCTGGTCGCCGCCGCCGGGATTTCCAGGCGGGTGGCCGGCTGACTGGCCGCCAGCGGCCGGATATTGCGCGGCGACCGGTTGTAGGGCTGGTGGCAGCCAATGCAACTGCGGTTCTCGCCCGGCCGCACCCACACCGCGGGCGGCAGCCGCCGCACGACCGCCCCCTGGGCGTCCAGCGCTTCAAAACCGAGCGGGACCTCCGGCGGCACCTCCGCCATGAATGAACCATCCGCCTGCAGGCCGACTTCACCCAGAACCCGCGTTTGCCCAGCCTTGACCTCGCCGATCACCCGGACTTTCTCCGCCTTCGCCGACCGGGCATCCGCCTGGCCCCAGCGGGTGAAGTTGGCGTCGAGGCAGAGGATCGTTCCAAACTTTGCTGCCGGCTTCATCGCGGAGACATGGCCCATCGGCCGCGGGCGGGCCACGACGGGCGTGGCATCGAGATTGTTCCACGCCGGATCGAAAAAGACCGGCGCGCCCGGCACCGCGGCGTCAGGTCCCAGCCGGAACACGGCGAAGGCGCCTCGCATCGTGCGGCCCAGCAGGCCGCGCGTCTCCAGGCACGCCAGCAGCGTGCCATCCCGTTCGGGCTCGATGGACTCGCAGCCGCCGACGGAAAACGAAAACAAGGTCGCCCGCGAAGCAAACGGCCGCGCCGTACGCACGACTTCCGCCCGGGCTTCGCCCGCGCGGTCATCCGCCGCCGCGACGAACGCCACCCGGCCGCCCAGTAGGGCGCGCGGACGGCGCACCTGTGGCGCGCCGTCGCGGTCGAGCGCGAAGGCCGTGAACTCGGTGCCGTCGTTGTTGATCGTGAAGAGGCCGAGTTCCGGCGGCGCGCTCCGGTTGGTCATCGGTCTGGCGCTGACGAAGAGGATGCGACCGTCGTCGAGCACCGTGGCTTCCACTGCGGCGGCGGTGCCGAAGGTCAGCCGGCGTGGCAGACCGCTGATCGGCTTGGCATGGAGTGCCGCGGGCCGGTCGGTCTTCCACGTCTCCCCCGCTTTCGGCACCGGCGAACTGAAGACCAGGTCGCCGTTGGCGATGATCGCCGGGTTCATCGCGCCGCCGGGCATGGCCGTCACCCCCTCGGGACGGCCGTTCTCGCCGGCCTGGTAGATTTGCCAGGAACTGTGCGCCTCCGCCTTGCCGGTGAAGAACACGCGCCGGCCGTCGGGCGCCACGATCGGCTCCCCGGCGGCGAGCAGGCCTTTCGACAGGAGGCGCACGTCGCTGGTGCGGAAAGGCGGAACCGCGAGGACCACGCGGCTGCCCGGCGGGTAGCGCAGGTCGAGGGCGTCCTGAGTCGGCGCGGCCGTGGCCGTAAGCGGGGTTTGGGAAAGGACCATGGCGCCGGGCGGTGTCGAGTGATGACAACCGCTGACGAGCAGCCACGCCACCATCAGCGCCGCCCACGCTGGCGCGGACATCGGCCCGCCACATGGCCCGCCGCTCCGGCGCCGCCGCCGCGACGGCGGCCTCATGCTCGAACATCCCCTCACGACTCCTTCACTTTCAGAATCTGATCCACCGGGATGTCGGTCAGCACTTGAACCGTGCCGCTGGGCCAGCGGATTTCAATCTTCTCTGCGGTTTTCGCGCCGCCGAGGCCGAAGTGGACGCGACGGTCGGACTGCCCGAGAAATGCCGTCATGCACCGGGCTTCGGCGTAGGTCTGGCGACCGCCGGCGGTCACGGTGATTTTCGCGCCGAAACCGTCGCGGTTGCTCTTCGTGCCGACGAGGTCGAAGGCGAGCCAGTGGTTGCCGTTGGTGCAGCGGTTGTGAAGCAGGAAGGGATGATCGCCGATGGCCGTCAGCAACACGTCCATCCGGCCGTCGTTGTCGTAATCAAGGAGGACGCTCGAGCGGGCCCGAAGCCGGGCGTTGAAGAACGCGCCGCCCTTCTCCCGCGCGTTGATGAAATTGCCCTCCCCGGTGTTTTCCAACAACAGGCTCTCCCAACCCACCAGGTGATGGGCGTCGCCGTTGGCCACGAAAATGTCCAGGTTGCCGTCGTTGTCGAAATCGAGAAAATTGCTGCCCCAGCCGACGAACTCCGCGGTGATCTGGCCCACGCCCGAGGCAATCATGCGGTCGGTGAACATGCCGTTGGTCCCGCCCATGTAGAGTGAACCGTAGCCGAAGCGCGAAACAAGGATGTCCGGGATGAGGTCGTTGTTGCAATCGCCGACCGAGGCCGTCATGGAACCCGCGGCTTCCCCCAGGGCGTTGAAGGCTACCCCGATCTGCTGGGCCACGTCGTGGAAATGGCCCTTGCCGTCGTTCAGGAGCAGTACGTTCGGCGTGGCGTCGTTGCAAAAGTAGAGATCCTCGAAACCATCCTGATTGAAGTCGTAAGCGCACACGGACATGGCCCGGTGGCCGGGCACGCGGATGCCGGCCGCCTCGCTGACGTCCTCGAACGTGCCGTCGCCCTTGTTGTGGTAAAGGACGTTGAATTCCGGCTTGAAGGAGAGGGGGCCGGGATAGCCCTCGGGATTGAAATACAGGTTGTAGTTCGGGTCGTAGGTGAGGTAGTTGGCGACCAGCAAATCCAGTTTGCCATCGTTGTCGTAGTCGAAGAACACCGCGCCGATCCCGGTGCCCGCGTGGGTCAGTCCGGCTTTTTCCGTCACGTCCTCGAACGTGCCGTTGCCCCGGTTGTGATAGAGAATGCAGCGGCCGACCGTGACGACGAGCAGGTCAGGGTAGCCGTCGTTATCGTAGTCGGCGGAAATTGCGGCCGTGGCATAACCGGCGCCGGCGACGCCCGCCTTGACCGTGACATCCTCGAAGCGTCCGCCGCCCAGGTTGTGATAGAGCCGGTTGGGCTGGCGTTTGGTGCCCGGCGGGTGGTGGGTCACGCCCTCGAGCGGGCCGCTGTTCACCAGGTAAATGTCCATCAAACCGTCCTGGTCGTAATCCAGAATCGCCGCGCCCGCGCCGTTCGATTCGAGGATGTTCGCAATGCGCGTATCGCAGAACTGCTGGACGAAATTCGTGAGCCCGGCGGCGGCCGTGACGTCCTCGAACAGATCGTTCGTGCCGGCGGGAATCGGCGGCGTAACGGTCGCCGCCTCCGCGGTGTTGACCGGGTTGGCCGTGGATGGTCCGCTGGCTGCGGTGGTGTCTTGCTCGCGACGACATCCGGCCGACGCGAACGCCAAGAGCCCGGCCAGGCAGGCGCAGAGGGTGAAACGGCGGGAACGGTTGGCTCGGATCGGGTGTTCCCCCACCTCCGGCTGTGCGCGGTGTTCGGTTTGAGGCAAGTGCGCCGGGCACTGCCCCTCGCCGCCTTCGATCGCTGGGCGTTGCTCAATCATTGGGCTGGCAGCCAGACTAGCTTCAAACTGGGGCTGGACAAATCCCGCTGGGGCGAACTGGTCCCGGTGCGGGGCGAATGGCAGGAAGAGGGCGCTCAAGCGCCCATTTCATGGCCACCCCGCTGCGCCCCATACCGCCTTGACTGGCCGGCGTGTTGGTCAACGCCGTCGTGATTTCGCGCCTTCACCCGGATGATTTGCCGCGAAGTTCTCTGACGCACTTCATCGCTTCACCGCCGCGCCGTCCGGTTTCAACACCAAGGCAAACACCAAGGTGACGCGGACGGTGAAACCCATCAGGGCGACGGCCGCGTTTCCCGCCAAACACGCCAACCACGCGAAAGTACAACTGTCGGGTGGTCCGCCGACCGCTGGGCGGCGGGGCCAAATGTCGCCGCCCGGCGATCCGCGACCGTGGCGGCTCTGGGCGGGAATCGGGGGCGCGCGGCCGTCCTTGGCGGCCGTCCTCGGCGTCCCGCCGAGGACTTGGGGAATCGTCCGGCGGGATCAACGATGGGCGCTGCGGCGACGGTGCCCGGACCCTGCCCACCTGGCGGCAGCCTTGACGCTGCCCGCGGCGTCCGGTAGGTTGGCTCCCTGATTTTGCAGGAATGAGCACGAACAACTTTCTTGTCCCGATGGTCGTCGAGCAGACCGGCCGGGGCGAACGCGGCTATGACATCTACTCACGGCTGCTCGTGGACCGGATCATCTTCCTGGGGACGCCCGTGGACGACATGGTGTCGAACCTGATCATCGCGCAGCTCCTGTTTCTGCAGATGAGCGATCCCAAGAAGGACATCCATCTCTACATCAATTCGCCGGGCGGCAGCGTCACGGCGGGCCTCGCGATTTACGACACCATCCAGTTTCTCACGTGCGACGTGAACACGTACTGTATTGGCCAGGCCGCCAGCATGGGCGCCGTCCTGCTGGCCGCCGGCACCAAGGGCAAACGCTACGCGCTGCCGAACGCCCGCATCATGATCCACCAGCCTTGGGGCGGTGTGCAGGGCCAGGCCACCGACATCAGCATCCAGGCCCGCGAAATCCTCCGGCTCAAGGACCGCCTCAACGAAATCCTCGCCCACCATTGCGGCCAGACCCTCGAAGCCTTGACCAAGGACACCGATCGCGACCGGTTCATGTCGGCGGACGAGGCAAAGACTTACGGCCTGGTGGACGAAGTGGTGAAGTCGCGCCGGGAAATCCCCGCCCTCGCGAGTGCCGAAACCAAGCCGGCCGTCCTGCCATGAACGCGCGATTGGCTTCGACCTCCATCGGATGGTTTCGCCCCGTCTGATTTTCCCGTATGGCCCGCCCCACCCAACTCACGATGTGCAGCTTCTGCGGCAAGTCGCATGCGGAAGTCAAGAAGCTGATTCAGGGTCCGGGCGTTTACATCTGCGACAGTTGCATCCTGGTCTGCAAAACCGTGCTCGACAAGGAACTGCGGACCGACGCCCACCGGAATGTGCCGCGGCTCAACGTCCCGCGCCCCGCCGAGGTCAAGGCCATCCTGGACCAGCACTGCGTCGGGCAGGAGCACGCCAAGAAGACGCTCGCCGTCGCGGTGCACAACCATTACAAGCGCATCCAGGCCGAGGCGGAAATCGCGGATGCGCCCGACGGCCAGGAAGCCGACACGGTCGAACTGGAAAAGAGCAACATCCTCCTGCTCGGTCCGACCGGCTCGGGCAAGACGCTGCTGGCGCGCACCCTGGCCCGCATCCTCGACGTGCCCTTTGCGATTGCCGACGCCACCACGCTCACCGAGGCGGGCTACGTGGGCGAGGACGTCGAGAACATCGTGCTGCGGCTCCTGCAGAACGCCGATTACGATGTCCGGCGCGCGCAGATCGGCATCGTTTACCTCGACGAAATTGACAAGATCGCCCGGAAGACGGAGAACGTCTCGATCACGCGCGACGTCTCCGGCGAGGGGGTGCAGCAGGCGCTGTTGAAAATTCTCGAAGGCACGATTTGCAGCGTGCCGCCGCAGGGCGGGCGCAAGCATCCCCAGCAGGAATACATCCGCGTGGACACCACGAATATCCTGTTCATCTGCGGGGGCGCGTTCGTGGGACTGGACCGCATCATTCACCGCCGGCTGGGCAACCGCGTGATGGGTTTTTCCGCGGTCGAGCAGGCCGGCCGGGCCGCCGCCCTCACGGTGTCCGAGGCGTTCAAACAGGTCGAGCCCGAGGACCTGCTCGCCTACGGTTTCATCCCGGAGTTCATCGGCCGTCTGCCCGTCGTCAGCGTGCTCAACGAACTGACCGAGGACCAGCTCGTTCAGATCCTCACGGAACCACGCAACGCCCTCACCAAGCAATTCGCCAAACTCATGGCGATGGAAGGGGCGGAACTCGAGTTTTCGCCCGAGGCCCTGCGGGAACTGGCCGTCCTGGCCATGCGCAAAGGCACCGGCGCCCGCGCGCTCCGCAGCCTGATCGAGAAGCTGATGCTCGACCTGATGTTCGACGTGCCCGGCAACGGCAAGGTCACCGGTATCACGATCACCGGCGCCGCCGTGCGCGGTGAAGCCAAACCGATTGTTCAGTTGCGGGCCGAGCAGGTGGCCGCTTGATCCCCGGCTGGCCCCAACCCGTTACGCGTCGGCCCGCTCGGCCGCGTTGATCCCCATCGCGCCGCCGAGAAGGTTGTGAATGCGGACACCCCGCGTTGGCAGCGCCTGCATCAGTTCCGCCACGCCCCGTTGCCCGGGGTAATGTTCGAGTGACTCGAGGATGTAGGCGTAGGCATCCGCACTGCCTGCAAACAAACGCCCGAAGATCGGCACTCCTCGGCGGAGATAAGCAAAATAACCGCGGCGCCAGAACGCATTGTCCGGCTTCCCGAAATCCAGCACCAGCAGGCGCCCGCCAGGCCTGGCCACCCGCCACATTTCGCGCAATCCGCCCGCCACGTCGGCCAGGTTGCGCAGCCCGTAACTGATCGTCACCGCGTCGAAGCTGCGGTCGGGGAACGGCAGACACATGGCGTCGCCCTGCCGGAACTCAACGCGCGTTCCGTCCGGCGCGGCGGCGGCCCGGCGGCGCGCCACGGCCAGCATCGGTTCACTGAAATCGAGCCCGGTGACCGTGGCGCCGGTCCGCGCCAGCGCCAGGGTCACATCGCCGGTGCCGCAGCAAACGTCGAGCGCGTGATCCCCCGGGCCGACCCGCGCCAGCCGTGCCAGCCGGCGTTTCCAGAACCGGTGCAGGCCGAGGCTCTGGAGATCGTTGATGAGGTCGTAGCGCGCGGCGATGCCGCTGAAGAGGTCGTTCACCTTCGCGGCCCGCTGCGTGCCCGGCTCGTAAAACGGATTGGCCATGCCGGTACGACGTTAGCCTGCGTCGGACGCGACGCCAATCGCGAACAAACCGCTGTTGCCCGCCGCGCGGGGCTCCGGTTACGCTGGCGCCGATGCACTATTTTTGCCTGGGCATGGTCGTGTTCGCTGGTGTCACCGGGCTGATCGCCCAGGAGACGAACTGGCCGCAATTTCGCGGTCCGCGCGGCGACGGGACCACCGCCGCCACCGCGCTGCCGCTGACGTGGGGCGAAACCAACCACGTCCGCTGGCAGACGCCGATCCCCGGCCGCGCGTGGTCCTCGCCTGTCATCTGGGGCGACCAGCTCTGGCTCAGCACGGCAACGACCAACGGCCACGAGTTGTCCGCCCTCTGCGTGGACGTCGCGACCGGGCAGATTCGGCGCGAATTAAAACCCTTCACCATCGCGAAGCCCCAATACGCGCATCCGTTCAACACCTACGCCTCGCCCACGCCGGTGATCGAAGAAGGACGCGTCTATGTGACGTTTGGCTCCCCGGGCACCGCTTGTCTTGACACCCGCACCGGCCAGGTCTTGTGGGATCGGCGCGATTTCGTCTGCAACCATTATCGCGGCGCCGGTTCTTCGCCGATCCTCTACCGCGACCTGTTCATCGTGAATTTCGACGGCACCGACCACCAGTTCGTGGTTGCGCTGGACAAGCACACCGGCAAGACCGTCTGGCGAACGGAACGTTCGGTGGACTATCGGGACCTCGGTTCGGACGGCAAGCCCGAGACCGAAGGCGATTTCCGCAAGGCGTTCGCGACGTGTCACGTCGCCGATCTCGACGGTGTGGCCACGCTGCTGAGCCAGGGTTCCAAGGCCCTTTATGCCTACGACCCGTTGACCGGTCGCGAGCGCTGGCGGGTGGAGGAGCTCAGCAATTACTCCGGCTGCACCCGGCCCGTTGTGGGCCTGGACCTCGTGTTCGTCCCCAGCGGTTGGTCCAGCGGACAGTTGCTGGCCATCCGCCCGGGTCAACCGGGCGAGGTTGTGGATGCCGCAGTCGAGCCGCCCGCCGGAACTCAATTGCGCGTCGTGTGGAAGACCAAAAGCCATGTGCCCAAGAAACCGTCGCTGCTCCTGCGCGGCGACCTGCTCTTCGGGGTGGACGACAACGGCACCGTGACCTGCTGGGAAGCCAGGACCGGGACGGTGGTCTGGAGCGAGCATCTGGGCGGCAATTACTCGGCCTCGCCGCTCGCCGCCGGGGACCGGATTTATTTGTTCAGCGAAGACGGAAAAACGACGGTCATCGCCGCCGGCCGCGAATTCAAAAAACTCGCGGAAAGCCAGCTCGGCGACGGGTTCATGGCCTCGCCGGCCGTGTCCGGCAACGCGTTGTTCCTCCGCTCGCGCACGGAACTTTATCGGATCGAAGACTGACCGGCTTGATTCCAACCATGAACTCCGGCTCCGCCACCTCGCGTCTGATCCTGGCCGAAGGCGATCTCACCCGGCAAACGACCGATGCCATCGTAAACGCCGCCAACACCTCGCTGCTCGGGGGCGGCGGGGTGGATGGCGCGATCCACCGTGCCGCCGGTCCGGAACTGCTCGCGGAATGCCGCACCTTGGGCGGTTGCGCCACCGGGCAGGCGAAGATCACCCGCGGTTACCGCCTGCCGGCGAAATGGGTGATCCACACCGTTGGCCCCGTCTGGCGGGACGGGAACCGGGGCGAAGACGAATTGCTGGCCAGTTGCTACCGGAACAGCCTCGCCGTGGCGGCGCAGCACGGATTGGCGAGCATCGCGTTTCCGTCCATCAGCACCGGGGCGTACGGTTTCCCGCTGGATCGCGCCGCGCGCATCGCCGTCCGCGAATGTCGCGCGTTGCTGGCCGACCACCTGGAAATCCAGAGGATCGTGCTCGTCTGCTACGGCGCGCAGGCGTTGGCGAGTTATCAAGCGGCGTTGCGCGAAACCACGCCCTGACGGCGCATCCGGGCACTTTCCCCGGACCGCGGCTATGTCGAAGACCAGCCGCAGCGCCACCGCCCAAGTGCCGGGCTGAAATATGCCGGCATCACCGGGTTCTTTGAGGTGCTGCGGCTGGTGCAGGGCACACAGCCGCGGTCCAATCCTGTGACGGTCAGCGGAAGTGCCAGGCTGTGTCCCCGGCTTCCGGCTTCGCCGGCGCTGATTTTGGGCTGCTGATTTTGGGCTTGCGGTCGGGGCGCGAAGCCATGAGAACATCGAGACAGCACCGCCATGTCATGAAAGCCCTTGTTATGACCCGATCCATTGTTGACTTCCGTCCTGGCCTCCCGCTGGCAACCGTTGTTGGCCTGGCGCAGGTTCTGTTCATGTTGTCCGGCACCGATGCCCTGGCCGGCCCGCGGCCGCTTTCGTCCTTCGACCCGCAGGTGAAGGCGTTGCTGTCCCAGATGACCCTCGAGGAAAAAATCGGCCAGATGACCCAGCCCGACCAGGCGTTCCTGAAAGACCCGGCCGACATCGAGAATTACTTCCTCGGCTCGGTGTTGAGCGGCGGCAACTCCGATCCCAAGGAAGGCAACAGCCTGCAGGCATGGACGGACATGTATGACCGGTATCAGGCGCACAGCCAAAAGACGCGGCTGCGGATTCCGCTGCTTTACGGCGTGGACGCGGTTCACGGCCACAACAACGTGCTCGGCGCCGTGGTGTTTCCGCACAACGTCGGTCTGGGCTGCACCCGCGACGCGGCGCTCGTCGAGCAGATCGGACGCATCACCGCCGAGGAAGTCCGCGCCACCGGCATCAACTGGGCCTTCGCGCCCTGCGTGACCGTGCCGCGGGATGAACGCTGGGGCCGCACTTACGAGGGATTCTCCGAGGATCCGCGTATCGTCCGCAAGCTGGGCGAGGCGGCCGTACGCGGTTTTCAGAGAGGCAGCCTCGCCGACCCGCTCGCCGTGCTCGCCTGCGCCAAGCATTATATCGGCGACGGCGGCACCACGTTCGGCTCCGCCAAGCAGCCCAATCTCCTCGACCAGGGCGACACGCGCGTGGATGAGGCCACACTGCGACGGATTCACCTGCCCGGCTATGTGACGGCCGTGCGCGCCGGCGTCGGCTCGATCATGCCCAGCTACAGCAGTTGGAACGGTGTGAAATGCTCCGCCAGCCAACTCCTCCTGACCGATCTGCTCAAGAAGGAACTCCACTTCGGAGGTTTCCTGATCTCGGATTACAACGCGATTGACCAGATCACGAACGACTATTTGAAGTGCATCGAGATTTCCATCAACGCCGGCATGGACATGGTGATGGTGCCCGAGCGCTACCGCGAGTTTTTCGACGGGCTGAAAAAACTGGTCGCCGAGGGCCGGGTGCCGATGGCGCGCATTGACGACGCTGTGACCCGCATCCTCCGCGTGAAATTCGCGCTCGGCCTGATGGACCCGAACCGCCCGACGCTCGCTGACCGCCGCCTGTGGGAGTCGTTTGGGTCGCCCGCGCACCGCGCCGTCGCCCGCCGCGCCGTCCGCGAATCGCTGGTGCTGCTCAAGAACCAGCACCACACGCTGCCAATTTCCAAGCACGCCAGCCGGATCGTGGTCGCCGGCAAGAACGCCGACGACCTCGGCAACCAGTGTGGCGGCTGGACGATTGACTGGCAGGGCAAGAGCGGCGACGTGACGCCCGGCGGCACCACCATCCTCGCGGCGATCCGCAACACCGTGTCGAAGAACACGCAGGTCACGTTCTCCAAGGACGGCACGGGCGCGGCCGGCGCGAGCTTGGGCATCGTGGTGATCGGCGAAACGCCTTATGCCGAGTTCATGGGCGATCGCGCGGACCTCGCGCTCGCGCCGGAGGACCTCGCGGCGGTGAAGAATCTCAAGGCGGCGGGCATTCCGGTGGTGGTCGTCCTGGTGTCCGGCCGGCCGATGATCATCAACGAGGCGCTCGAAGAGGCGGACGCGTTCGTGGCGGCGTGGCTGCCGGGCACGGAAGGGCAGGGCGTGGCCGACGTGCTGTTTGGCGACTACCGGCCCAAGGGCAAGCTCTCACACACCTGGCCGCGCGCGATGTCGCAGATCCCGATCAACCGCGGCGACCCCGATTACAACCCGCTCTTCAAGCTGGGCTTCGGTCTGCGCTATTGAACATGGGCACGTCGTCCCTGCCCCAGCGCCGACGTAAGGAAACCTTGGCCGACGGCGCGTCCAGAAGGTGTGCCATTGACGATCACGAACTTCGTCTCGCGGACCCACAAACCCCGCCTGTGCGATAGGCGCGCTGGATTCCTCGTGCACCGAACCGGTGGCGACGACTGGACCTGTCAATATCACCTTTTCGATAGATTTTCCGTCACCTCTTGGGGCTTTTCGGGTGCTTATAGGGTGATATGATGACAACCGAAGCGATGCAGAGGGCGGAGATCAACGATGCCGAGCTGGTGGCCGAAAGCCGGGAAGGAAATCGGGATGCCTTCCGCCTGATTGTTGAACGCTATCAAACCTTGATCTCGTCGCTGGCGTACTGTGCCACTGGCAACGTGACCCGGAGCGAAGACCTTGCCCAGGAGACCTTCGTGTCCGCCTGGAAACAACTGGCGAAACTGCGTGAGCCGGCCAAGTTGCGGCCCTGGCTGTGCAGCATCGCCCGCTTCCTCATCGGCAAGGAGTTCCGGCGCCAGGGACGTGAGCCGGATCATGCCGCCGAATCGCTGGAGGCGCTGGACGAATGGGTCTCACCAGAACCGCTGCCTTCGGACCGAGTCATCAGCGACGAGGAAAAGGCGATTCTCTGGCGCTCGCTCGAACGCATCCCGGAAATCTATCGCGAACCGTTGGTGTTGTTTTATCGCGAACACCAATCCATCGAGGCCGTCGTGCAGGATTTAGGTCTCAGTGAGGATGCGGTGAAGCAACGACTGTCGCGCGGGCGGAAACTGTTGCAGGAGCAATTCCTCGCCTTTGTCGCCGGCGCGCTGAAACAAACCAGTCCGGGCAAGACCTTCACGCTCGGCGTGATTGCCGCCCTGCCGCTGCTGGCCACCACCGCCAAGGCGGCCACGGTCGGCACGGCGCTGGCGCAGCACGACAGCGTGGCCGCCAAGACCACGAGCTCGGGCGGGATTCTACAGGCCATTTCCAATGGCCTTATCGTCATGGTTTACTGGCTCAATGCGGCGGTTTTACCGTTGGCCGGATACATCGGTTACAAGATGGGAGGCGACAGTCAGAACAGTGAGCGGGTGCGCCGGTCGGTAGCCACCTTTTGGCGCATCATGGGAATCAGTATGCTCCTCCTTTTCTGTCTCCCTCTGCTATTTGCGCTCTTCGTTGACAAAGTGATCCACTTGTCCGACGCGAAAGGCTTGCCAATCTTGGTTTCTTTTATGAACGTCTATCTGCCGGTCTTCATGTTTGGGGTGGTGCCGCTGTCCCTCGTCACCTGGATTTGGCAACGCCGGCGGCGAACCGTTCCTGAGGGGACCACTGGCGGGCCAGACTCCCGGCAATCTCCGAAATCCATTACGATTTGGGTGGCGCTGGCGATGACCCTGGCTATCACTTGCCTGGGCTTTCAATGCTGGGTCTACGGTCTCGGCGTCCGCATGCACGTTCTTGGCAAAGACATGCCCACCACTCGATCTCTGTCCACCCGCGAAGTGCAAGCCGTCATCGCCGATTCGCAAGTGGAGAAGTCTGGCGTGAAGCTGTTCGAAAACGTAAGCGGGGGCCGCACGCTCAGTGGCGATCTGCTGGAGAACGGGAAGACGACCCCTTTCTACGCGCCGGCGGACAACAGCACGCTGGCATTGCTGGCCGAGAAAGGGATTAGCTATGAGACGCATATTGCGAACCGGGATGATCCACCCTATCCCAGCCGGGCGTGTTTCGAGGCGCAGCGGCTGCTGACACCGTTCAGTTGTTTCATTGTCGTGGCCGGCGCGGTTACCTTGCTGCGGGGACGGCATAACCGGCAATCCGGGCCGCAGGCTATCAGCGGGCCAAGCAACGAACGCAGAGTGGACCGGGGTTTTGCGGCGCTGGCTGCGTGCGGCATGCTGGCGCTGGCGGTCGCGGCGGGCCTGACCACCGATTGGCGGGTGCGGAGGATTGCCGGTGAGCAGGTCGCAAGGGTCATTGCGCAGCACCCAAAAGCCCGATGCGAAGTATTTCAGTATTTCGACGGCTCCAGGAAATTGTGGATATCCGACCGCCGCAAGCCCGAGTTTATTGCCCCCGCGAACCAGTCCACACTGGGGCTGTTGACTCGCCAGGGCATCACCTACGAGACTTACGTGGCCAGCTACAGGGCCGGAACCCCTGGCTACCTGGGACGGAGTCAATCAGCGGGTGTGCTGTGGATCCTCGCGTTGGCGGCGGCGGCGGGGGGGCTTTTGTGGTGGGCGGCGAGAAGCCGGCGTGGCTCTGCGTCACGTATCCAAATCGCAGGGGCGGTATGAGATTGAATTCCATCAACTCGGGCGCGAGGAGGCTATCCTTGCAGACTTTTTAGCCATTGTCACGATTATGAATCCACTTTGGAAGATCTGAGGACTTGCGGTTGCGTTGATTGCTATTTTTGGACTAGGAGCGCTCTTGGCAGTTGTCGATCATTTCAGCGCTGGGTGAAGGGTGAAGGGGTCGGTTCTTTGAAGGGGTCGGTTCTTGATATTGGTAAGTGCCGTTATCCGCCATGCTCGCGTTATGGCCTGGAAGGCGGGTGTCGGGCATCCCGATGTGGTTTATCGTGTCATGAACCCCGGCGACCGAAACTATAACCCGCTCTTATAGCTTGGGTTAACCCGAGAAGGTGTTACGAAGAGGCACGGGTTGGAGGTCACGCCAAACCTGCGAGGTTTCCACCCCGACCTCGCCCGCCAATCGCTCCACGTCGGCCCGGCTCACTTCGCCCGCCATCCAGGTGAGGGCGTTGGCCGCGCCCGCAGCGCTCCCCCAGCGGCCCGCCTCGCCGAGATCGTCGCCCCGCACCAACCGCCACACGAGCGCCGCCGTCAGCGCGTCGCCGGACCCGATCGGGTTCAACGTCGCGAGCCGCGGCGATCGGATCCGCCAGACTTGCGTGCCGTCAAAAAGCAGCGTGGGCTCCCGGCCGGCGGTCACCACAACACGCCGCGCCCCGCGTTCGGCCAGTTCTCGGATGGCGGCCAGCACCGCATGTTCGTCCGCCAGTTCGCGGCCGACGGTGGCCGCCAGCTCGGCCCGATTCGGTTTCACGAGGTCCGGTCCTGCCGGCAGCGCCGCGATCAGCGCAGGTCCTTGTGCGTCCACGATGGCGAGCGCGCCGGCGTCGTGCGCCAGCCGCACGCACTGAGCATAGAGGTCGGCGGGGCCGCCGGGAGCGATCGTGCCCGACATCACCGCCGCCCGGCAGCCGGGCATTCTCCGCCGCACGATCGCCAGCAGTCGCGCAAAATCATCGGGCTCGGCCGGGGCGCTCTCCTCGACCAGTTCGGTGTGCGTGCCGGCGGATTCGTCAATCACGGTCACACACTCGCGCGTATCGGCGGCCACGGTCACGAACTCCGACTCGATCCCACGCGCCGCGAGCGCCGTACGGATGGCCTCGCCGCGCGCACCGCCAAGGAAGCCGGTGGCCAGGGGGCGTTCGCCGAGCGCGTGCAGCACTTTCGCGACGTTGACCGACTTGCCGGCAATGCCGTCGAGGGTGGCCGTGGCGCGGTTCACGGCATCGAGCATCAGGCCGGAAAAGCGCATGACGCGCTGGGCGGCCGGTGTGGTTCCAAGGCAGAGGATCATGGTGTTGTCCGGCGGAGTGTCGGGTCGAAGGGGGCGGGTTTCAAGCGGCGAGGCGGTCGTGGGTTGCCGTCGAAGCGACGAGAATGCCAGGGCGCGGAGCCTCTAAGAAGGCAACCTTTTGATGAACAGGGTCTTGCGATGTATGGTGCGCGCGGCAGGACTTGAACCTGCACGGTGTTACCCACTAGAACCTGAATCTAGCGCGTCTGCCAATTCCGCCACGCGCGCACGCTGAAATACAACGAGTTACAAACAAAACGCTCCGCGAGCTTGACACTTGCTACAGAATTTGCGACAGTGTTGCCGTATGAAACGCACAGCAACGCCGGGCAATGAAACTGGCTCAAATTCAAACTCACGGCGATACAGATACACCAAGGTTCTGGACAATCGCAAGCACGCAATTCGCGGCCTCTGGCGGCGCAATGGGAGCTTCGTCGCCCGGATCACCGTCGAAGATGATGCCGGGCGAAAGACGGTCAAATGGGTGCCTTTGGAAGCCGAGACAACTGCCGAAGCGCAAGAGCAATTCCGAACGCTGCTGGTGGAGCGGGGGGAGGACCGGCTGCGACACATCGGCCGGTGCCCGAAGTTCTCTGACTACGTGGAACAGACCTACGAGCAGCGGTTGGCCACTTCGGGCAAAAAGCCGGACACGATGGTTACTGAGCACGTTCATCTTAAACAGTTGTGTGAGTCCATCGGGCATCTGGCCCTCGACAAAATCCGGCCCTACCACATCACCGGCCACCTGCAAAAGCTCAAGGAGAAGGGCAAGGCCAACCGGACCTGCAACCTGGCGTTGGTGGTTTTGCGGAACGTGCTCAAGAACGCCAAGATAGACGGTTTCATCAAAAGCCTGCCGGTGGACGGTATCCCGTGGCAACGCAGCGAGAAGAAGGCCCGTCGGCTGTTCACCCGCGAAGATGTTGACCTGTTTTGCCAGGCCGGCTTCGCCGCGTCCAAGAACGGCACGGAGTTCGCCGATTACCTTCGGCTGCTGTCCTTCTGCGGTGCCCGCGAACAGGAAGCCATCAAGCTCCGCTGGGCGGACGTGGATTTCGAGCACAAGCTGCTCACCGTCGGCGCGGATGCCGACACGAAGAACCGAGAAGCCCGACGCGTGGACTTCAACGCGGAATTGGAAACGCACCTCAAGGCCATGCACGCCCGCCGGGCGCCGGATTCGCAATGGATGTTCCCCAGCCCGCAGCGCGGCGAACAAGACGAGCGGGCCAAGACTTTCCGGGAATCGCTGCTGCTGACGCGCGCGGCGACTGGCTGGGCTTGTCTGGACTGCGGCAAGCTGACGTTCGGGAAGGAAGCTCCGAAAGCCTGCCCGCAATGCCAGGGCGTCCGGGTGGAGGCCAGGGAAAGGGCACTGCCGGAACACCTGCAACGGTTCGGCTTCCACGATTGCCGGCATCACTTCATCAGTTACGCGGTGATGAGCGGAATTGACTTTATGACGATTGCCCGCTGGGTAGGGCACAAGGACGGCGGGATTCTCATCGGCAAGGTTTACGGGCACCTGAGCAACGAGCACGCGCAAGCCCAAGCGGCGCGGATGAATTTCGGCCCGGCCATCGTGCCGCTCCCGGACGCCGCGACCGCCTGAGCCGAAGGGCGTTTCCGCCCCCGCCCGTCGGGTTGACGGGCAGGGCTTCCCCTGCCGAAGCTCGACCCCTCGCCGCGGCCGGCTGGGGGGCGGGGGTTAGGAAGTCTCCTTTTTGGCCGGCACACCACCAACGGACCCGGCGCGCCCCCTTTTTGGCGGGGTGGCGTCAGCGTTCACTGTCGGTCGTGAACCACAGGGGTCTTTGGGGCTTCCGGCGGCGGGCACCGCGTGTCCCCGCGTTCGGCAAATGAGGACTCCCCCTTTTTCCGCGCCGACCGTCCCCACGGTACCCGGCCCCGGCCCCGCCATTCGTCCGGCGTCTCCGCGATGAGACTCCCGTTTTTCAAGGCCCCGGATTTTCCGGGAATGTCCGCCCGGCTCTGACCATTGGACACGGCATGTCCAATCATCCCTTGACACCCGCGCCCCAGCGGCCGATGGTCTGTCATGGCCCGTTTCAGTGCCGCTAACGCCCGCGAAATGGCCGCTCGCTCCGTCGCTGTGCGAAAAGCAGCGGAAGCTCAACGATGCGCCGAGCGGGAGTCCGCCGCTCAGTTCCCGTCGTACCAGCGGCTCGGTTACGGGGAGGATGGGTTTGCCGCGCGGCGTCTGGCCCGTGTCTCCAACCAAATCGAGCGGGTCAACAGCATGATTGACGGGGAGCGCGATCCCAGCCGGCTGGAGCGGCTAACCCGGGCGCTGTCAGTTCTCTACAACCTGGACACCCAGCTACGCCGCCCGGCCAGCGACAGCAAGGGCCGGTTAAGCCGGGCTTTCATGCGCGAGCACAGCCGCGAAATGGTCAGCGGGTTCGCCGACACACCGCCGCCGCAAGACGAGGGCGCGGAGTCCGACGCCAACTTGGCCTAAGACGCCGCGGCGAGCGGTGGCGCGGTGTCCGTGAGGCGGTGAAGGCGCGGTCGGCCGCGGAGCCGGAGGCGCCCCAGCCCTCAGCGCCGCCGGTTGGTGCGCCGCCCCCAGCCAAAGGCCCGCGCCATTCCAAGGTCCGCGATCTGCACCGTTGACTCAGCCTTGCCCGCCACCGAAACAGTGGCCGACTGACTACGTCGCGCGCCAGTAGCGGCGGCCAATTGCCGACCGCCGCCTTCCCGCTCGTGCCGCTGACCGCTTCACGTCGTCAGACGGAGCCGCTTTCAACTCTTGACGATTGAAACGCTTCCATCCCGGCTCACATGCGCTACGAATGGCGGCGACACGGTTGCGCAAAGTCTCTTCATCGCTGGCAGAGCCTTCACAAAAATCTGGCCGATTTCCGCGCCGCTCAAATCGCCTCGCGCCGTCAGCACGAAGGCGCGGACTTTGGCCGTCATCAGAGCGTTCGTCTCGACTGCGCGGTAACGGAGATGCTTGTCTTTGGTCAGCACGACCCAGCCTCGCTTGCCTGCTTCTGCGAGCCACGTTCGGTCTTGTGCGTCCTGCGGGAAATGGTCGTCGTGAAGCTCGATCTGCGCGCCAGCGGCGCGGAGGGCATCGGGAATGACACGACGCCCGAGGGAGCGGTCAACAAAAAAGACCAGTGGCTCAGGCGGCGAGGGCAAGTTCAACCCGGACTGCTTCTTCGACGTGTCCGCGCTCGCAGTCATAATCCTGGGCCAGTTCGTCAATGGATTCCCCCGCCTTGTAACGCTCCGCGACGATGCTTGTTGCAATGCCCCTCCGCGCTATCGCGGGACGACCAAAGGAAACATAGGGGTCAATGACGATGATCTTCGGCTCATCAGCCTCGCGCTTGCGGGTGAACGGATAGAGGCGGACGGCCAGCCCCCCCGCGTCGTGCTCCACGCGGCGCAAGTGGGCGGCGAGCATTTCCTTCATGGCCAACTGGCCCGCTTGCGAAACCGCGATCAGCTTCTCGAAGCGGGACAAAAACAAATCCATGCCATCGGTTTGAAACTTGTGGTCCGCCAGCGGATGCGGGACGCGGAAATACCGGTTCACGTAGTCGAGCGCGGCGCGAACCTTGGGCAACGGAATATCGTGCTCGCGGCGAATGGCGTCCAGGATGTGCGCTTCCACCAGATTGACGAACGAAAGCGAAGCTAGGTTCGAGTCCGGGAGTTCGATCAACGGCTTGAAAAACCGCTGCCCCCGGCCGGTCGGGTAATAACGGCCACGCACCCACGAGCGCAACGTCGCCACGGGGATGCGCAGATAATGCGCCGCCTCGCCGATGCTGTAGGCGGGCATTTCACGCGGATCGTTGGACTTCATCTGGCTCGTGTGCGGTTTGAACGGCGTTCTGTTTTGTATCGTGTCCGGGTGAACATACGCGCTGCGCTGATTGCAGGAAAGGTCTATTTCATTCCGAAAAGGCAAGGCGGCGATTGGCGGCTGGCCGGCGCCACCAGCGCAAGACGAGGATGCGGAGTCCGACGCCAACTTGGCCGAGGACGCCGCCGCTCGCCTTGCGGCGCCGACCACCGACTCAGCGAAGCTCAGGCCCTTCTGCGGATGCGGCTCAATTCACAGTGAAGATCAGACGGCAATCTGAATCCTTGAGCCGCCAACGCCGGCCACGGTCGCCGTTGACACAGCCTTGCCCGCCGCCGAAACGGTGGCCGACTGACTACGTCGCGCGCCAGTAGCGGCGGCCAACCAATCAAGCCAGCAACCGCCGGATCGGGTCCGGGAGGCTGAACGGGTGCCACGCCGGGAAGCGGACATTGTTTGCCGTAGGATTCAGCTTCTACGCGGCACAACCCATTGCGACCAGCGATCTTCGGTGCATCACCAACACGCGCGGCGGGTTGGAAAGCCGCATGTAGTTGAGCTTGAATTCCAACATTGCCGCGCGTGCCTGTTCTGGCTATTCTCGATGGTGTTCGGAAAAAAGAAACGACGACAGAGCTTTAACACCAAAAACCATTTCGCGTAGCTACGGCTACGGTCTCACCCAAAAACCGCCAGTTTTACGAGTGCAGAGACCGACCGAGCACGCGCCCACACGGGCGCGGCTTGGCGTATTCTCTGCACGGGCGCCTGGCGGTGCCTTGGGTGGGGGTGCGTTGAGTTCGCGCCCCTTTTGTTCCGTGGTTCGCGGTTGCGCTCGCGCGCAATGTCTGAGCCAAAACAAGAATCTGCGAAGTCAGTCAAGTCGCCTGTCACTGACTACCGGCACGCGACGAAACGCAAAAACAACCCGCCCGCTGGACTCGCGGCTTCCGGCGAAATCAAAGAAGCGCCCAAGCTCCATTTCGCCTACAACCCACACCTGCCGCCCAAACTCCGCTCCGATCCCACTGGCAAGGCGGATGCCCTGCCGGAACTGCTCCACGACGCCACCACGCGCAAGCTCACCAAAGACGAGGCCCGCCTAGTGGCCGATGCACTCCGCAACCAGGAGCCGTGGCTGGAATGGAGTGGCAAGCAGGAGAAAAAGGCGTTCGCGGTCGAGCCTGTGGCGCTCCACATTCACGAGCGCATTTCGGCGCAGGCCATTCTCAAGGTCGCGGCGCGGGAGGACGTGCAGCGCGATATGTTTGCCGACCCGCAACTCTCCTATCAGCAGGCCGTGCAGTTCTACGAGCATGACGTGGACTGGGCCAACCGCATGATTCTGGGCGACTCCCTGCAAGTGATGGCCAGCCTCGCTAGGCGTGAGGCGCTGGCAGGCAAGGTGCAGATGATTTACCTCGACCCGCCCTACGGCATCAATTTCAAATCCAACTTCCAGCCAGAAATTCGCAAGCGCGAGGTGAAAGACAAAGAGAGCGACCTGACTCGCGAACCGGAAATGGTGAAGGCGTACCACGACACCTGGACACTGGGCGTTCATTCTTACCTTGCCTACCTGCGCGACCGGCTCATCCTCGCCCGCGAACTGCTTGCCGACGCCGGCAGCATCTTTGTTCAGATCTCGGATGAAAATGTTCACCGAGTCCGGTTGTTGCTGGATGAGATTTTCGAGGGCGGGAATTTCATCAGTTTGATAAGCTACAAGACAACGCAAAGCGCAGGCTCATCCAAGTTGGATACTTCCTGCGACTATCTGATTTGGTATGCAAGAAACCACGAGAAGTTAGAGTGCCGCGCCCTTTTCAAGAAGCTTGTCAGGGGCGAAAAAGGGGCAACGCGATACGATTTCGTTGAGGACATGGAAACTGGTGCGGTGCGTCGAACTACAGAGGAAGAAGAAGAGGCAAATGCAATACCGGACACTTGCAGGTTGTTTACCGACCAAGGTTTGACCTCGCGCGGAGAAGGTTCGGAAAACACGATGTCGGCAATCACATTTGAGGACGACAACTATTATCCATCCGTCGGACACTGGCGCACAACCGTTGCCAACATCATGGGGCGTGTAATCCCGGCGGGCAGAGTGATCAAGACCGGGAAAAACAAACTGAGATTCAAGAAGTGCTTTAAGGATTTTGGTTGCTTAGAGTTAACGAACTTTTGGGACGACGTAGGGGGTGGAATACAGAGCAGGAATGACCCGAAGATTTATGCTGTTCAGACCTCCTCCTCAATCATTCAGCGTTGTCTGTTGCTTACTACCAAGCCGGGAGACCTGGTTTTAGACCCGACCTGCGGCAGTGGCACGACTGCGTTCGTGGCCGAGCAGTGGGGGCGTCGCTGGATTACCATTGACACCAGCCGTGTGGCGTTGGCGCTGGCCCGCCAGCGATTGATCACGGCCAGGTTTGATTTTTACAAGCTGCGCGAGGATGGGAAAGGCGTCGCGGGTGGCTTCGTCTGTGAAACCGTTCCTCACATCACGCTTGAATCTATTGCAAAGAACGTGGCGTTGGACGGCATCTTCGCCAAGCACCAGCCCATTCTCGACGCAAACCGCAAGATGTTGAACGAGGCGTTGAGGCGCGTCACTGCCGACCTGCGCCAGAAACTCAACGCCAAACTGCTCGAAAAGGAAAAACGCGAGGGCAAGAAGGCCGTGACTGAAGCTGACCGCCGCCGTTGGTCGCTGCCCAAAGAGCCGTGGCGCGAATGGGAAGTGCCTTTCGACGAGGACGAGGACTGGCCTGCCACGTTGCAGACAGCGCTTAAGAAATATCGGGCCGCGTGGCGGATGAAGATGGACGAGGTCAACGACGCCGTTTCCAAAAACGCCGAGCCAGAGGAACTGGTGGACAAGCCGGAAGTGGCCAAGGGCGTGGTGCGGGTGTCCGGCCCGTTCACGATGGAAGCGGTGATGCCCGCCGAAGAAGGGCTTGAATGGGAAACCCCCATTGGCGGCGAGCTGGACGAGATGGAAACTTTCGGCGCTGAAGGCGCGGGCGAGTCTGTCGCAACCGCGAACGAACCCGCCAATGCCGAGGCGTATCTGGACAAGATGCTGCGATTGCTCAAGGCGGACGGCGTGCGCTTCCCGAACAACAAGGTAGCCAAGTTTTCGCGGCTTGAACGGTGCCAAAGCGGCGACTTTCTGCATGCCGAAGGTGAGTGGACGGCGGAGAATGGCAAAGAGCGAAAAGTCGCCGTGTCGTTCGGTCCGCAGTTCGGTTCGGTCACAGCCTATCAAGTGGAGCACGCCTTGCGGCAGTCACACAGGCGCGGGTTTGATGACTTGGTATTCGCCGGGTTCAGCTTCGATGCGACGGCGCAAGCGGTCATTCAGGAGGAGACGGACCTGCCCAAGCCAAAGGTCCGGCCCCACATGTCTCACATTTCCCCCGACGTGAACATGGGCGACCTGCTCAAGACCACGCCCAACTCGCAAATCTTCACCGTGTTCGGTACCCCGCGTACGGACTTGCGGCCCACGGCTGACGGCCAGTGGGAAATCGAAATGCAGGGCGTGGACGTTTACAACCCGGTGGATAACACCATCCTGCCCACCAGCGCCGACAAAGTGGCGGCGTGGTTTCTGGACACGGATTACGACGGGCGGACGTTCTGCATCACCCAGGCATTTTTCCCGGATAAGAGAGCGTGGGAAAAGCTGGCCAAGGCGCTCAAGGGCGTGGTGGACGAAGCGGCGTTTGCCGCCTTGAGCGGCACGGTGTCGCTGCCGTTTCCGACCGGCCTACGCAAGCGCGCCGCGGTGAAGGTGATTGACCCGCGTGGCAACGAAGTGATGCGGGTGCATCGGTTGAACGGGAAGAAAACATACTGAGTCGCTGCCATGCCTGCCGCCAAGCAACAGGAGATTCCGATTCAGCCGGTCAACAAGCCGATTCTGTGCAGCCCGTTTGAAGAACCAGGGGAGCACTGGCAATACAAGACCGACACCGGCGAGGCGTTTCGCGTGTCCACGCGCCGCCCCGGCGCGTACTGGTTCAAGAGCCGGCGCACCGGCACGGCGCAAAAGGAGTTCGGTTTCATCACCGAGGAAGAAAGCGAACCGCTGCCGCTGGTGAACGCGCTGCGGGAAGACGTACGCAAGTGGCGCGACGGCGGTTACGAAAACGCCACGCCGGTCACGAGGCAATTGCTACGGCACTGGTGGAGCAAAGACCGTGCACGGCGTTTGTTCTTCTGCCAGTTGGAAGCGGTCGAGACGATTATCTACTTGAATGAAGTGCTCGCCTCGGGAAAGAAGCCGCGCTGGAAACCGGCGTTCAGCGTCGAGGATTTTCACGCGCTGCGTCGAGGCGAGCGGCCAACCGGTTTAGAACTTCCGCCGAATCAACTGGTGTATCCATCGCTGGTGGACAAACCGAACGAGCCGGAGTTTCCGCCGCTCACACGCTACGGCTGCAAGATGGCGACTGGCAGCGGGAAAACCGTCTTAATGGCGATGTTGATTTCGTGGTCGTTCTGCAATCGAGGTCGCGTGCCAGGCGATACGCGCTTCCCCGATGCCGTCCTGGTGACGTGTCCGAATCTCACGATCAAGGAACGGTTGCAAGTCCTGCGGCCCGATAACCCGGACAACTATTACGAAGCGTTCGATCTGATTCCATCCTCTGAGCTTCGCGAGTTGTTGAGGCGTGGCAAAGTGCTCATCACAAACTGGCATTGGTTCAATCCCGAATCGCCGCACAGTGAGGGCGGCAGGAGTTTCGCGGTTGTCAACAAGGGTGAGGAAAGCCCCGAAGCCTTCGCGCGTAATCGTCTTGGCGAGCTTTACGATCGTGCGCCGATCCTCGTGTTGAATGACGAAGCGCATCACGCCTACAGGCCCGCCCCTGTCGGCCCGAATGAGAAACTGACGGCGGAAGAAAGGGTTGAACGTGAGGAAGCCACAGTCTGGATTTCCGGCCTGGACACGATCAACGCCGCGTGCGGCATCAAGTTCTGCGTGGACTTATCCGCCACGCCTTTTTATCTGTTCGGCAGCGGCTACGTCGAAGGCTCGCCGTTTCCGTGGCTGGTGAGCGACTTCGGTTTGGTGGACGCGATTGAATCCGGCATCGTGAAGATTCCACGCATCCCCGTGAGCGACACCACCGGCAGGCCGGAGCCGAAATTCTTTACGTTGTGGAAGCAGATTACCGCCAATCTGCAACCGGGTGAGAAATTGCCCGGTGGCAAGCCCAAGCCGGATGTTGTGTGGCGCGAAGCGGAGGATGCGTTGACTACGCTGGCGGCGCAATGGAAAGAACGTTTTGAGTATTACCAAAACCGTGAGCCGGGTAAGGAGCAAGTGCCGCCTGTGATGATCGTGGTCAGCGACAACACCGACATCGCCCAGCTTTTCTACGAAAACCTCTCCGGTGAGCAGACGGTGGAAGTCGTCAATGCCAACGGGAATGAGAAAGACGACGAAGACGAGGAAGAAGAACCGACCGCAAGAAAGAAGAAGCCAAAGACAAAGACGGTTTACGGAACTGGCAAACTGTTTCCGGCGCTTTTTTCAAACAGTGAGGGGTGCAAGCCGACGCTTCGGATTGACTCGAAATTGCTGGCAGAGGCGGAAAGCGAAGATCCAAACGCGAGTCGCAAAGAGGCCGCAGAGGAATTGCGGCAAATCGTGGACTCCGTAGGCAAGCCGGGTAAACCCGGCGAGCAGGTGCGCTGCGTGGTTTCCGTGCAAATGCTTACCGAAGGATGGGATGCGAACAACGTCACGCACATTCTCGGCTTGCGGGCGTTTCACAGTCAGTTGCTCTGCGAGCAGGTTGTCGGGCGCGGTCTGCGGAGGATGGACTACACCGTTGACCGGGAAACCGGATTGCTCACCGAAGAATACGTGGACATTTACGGCGTGCCTTTCTCGGTGATTCCGTTCAAAGGGCGCAAGCCGGGTGGCGGACCTGAGATAGTGGACAAACCGAAGAATCACGTTTGCGCACTCGATCAACGCGCCGCGATGGAAATGCGGTTTCCCATTGTTGAAGGCTATGTGGTTTCGCTGCGGCAGAATTTCATCAAGGCGGATGTCGGCAAGATGGAAACGCTGCGCCTTGAACCTTTCCACATGCCCACGGCGGTTTTTGTGAAGCCACAAGTCGGCTATCAGATGGGCACGCCATCGTTGACGGGCGGCTTTCAGTTTGTGGAGCAAGACCGCGAAGCTTACTACCGCGAAACGCATCTCCAAACGATCAAGTTTGAAATTGCGCGGCTGGTTGTTTGGGCGCTGACTAACGCGACACCGCTCGGCACGCCGAAACTGCGGCTGCGCTCGCGTCACCAGTTGTTCCCGCAGGTTTACCGGCTGGTTGAGGAATACGTCAGTCGCAAGGTGGATTTCCACGACTGCCACTCGTGCGAACTTGGCTTGCAGACCTACGTGCAACGCACTGTCGAACGCTTGCTTGCCGCCATCGAACCTGACGACGCCAAAGGCGAACCGCCGTTGTTGCCGATTCTGAATCGCTCCAAGCCAATCGGCAGTTCAGCGGAAGTGAGCTTCCCAACAATCCGGCCCTGCTGCGGCACGTTCAAGAGCCACGTCAACCAGGTAGTTCTCGACACTGACACTTGGGAGCAGACGGCAGCGTTTCGCTTGGAACAGTCGAAGGCGGTGAAGTTCTACGTTCGCAACGATCACTTGGAACTCACCATTCCTTACGAATACCTCGGCGTCAGCCACAGCTACATTCCAGACTTCATCGTGCGTCTGATGAACGACGTGAACTTGCTTCTGGAAATCAAAGGCGATGTTCCTGATAAAGCGCGAGCCAAACACCAGGCGGCGCGTCGGTGGGTTTCAGCCGTGAATAATTGGGGCAAGCTGGGCAAGTGGCAGTTTCACCCTTGCCTCGATCCACAGATGTTGGGGCGCGAACTGGATTGGCTGCAACGCTCTACCACGCAATGACATTTTCGGTTTCAGCATGAAGCAACTGAGACAGGACAGGCAATCCGAACGGCTCCGCGAACGAAGCGGGTTGCTGATGGACCGGGAGCAGTGCCGGCGTGCGCTGGAGAGGAGGCGTTGGAAGAATTCGCGGGCCACATTTGGAAGACCAGGCGCGCGAGCGCGGCGGGGGACGTGTCGGCGCTGGAGCGGGAGATAGACGAGTTGGTGTATGTGCTCTACCGCCTGACGGCGGAGGAAATCAGAATCGTGGAGTCGTCCAGCGCATGAAGAACGTGGGGAATTACGAGAAGAACAGACGGTTCCATGAGCGGATTGGACGCCTCATGGTGCATGGGCATTATCGCCGCGCCTTGGAATTGTTGGACAGACTCATCGAAGACACGCTGCCGTTGTTTCACGGCGAGGATTGGGTCATTGAAGAAAGGCGGTTGGCCTGGCTTTACCGGACTGAATTGTTGCGTGAGTGGGGGCGGTTGACCGAGGCGCTGGCTTGGGTGTGTCTGGAAGTGGAGATGAACCCGTCCAACGTTGCCGCTGTGGCCTTGAAAGAGCGGTTGAAGCGGGAAGCCGGGTTGCATCGGCGGCAGGATGGTGGAACACAGATCGCTGTCAGCGGCGACAAGCCGACCCGAACGGCTTGGGGCGGCGTGGCCGGGATGCGCGACCTCAAGGCCATGTTGGAGCGTGATGTCATCCTGCCGCTGCAAGAGCCTGACATCTACGCCCGCTACCGCTTGAATCTCCCCAACGGCATCCTGCTTTATGGCCCGCCCGGCTGCAGCAAGACGTTCATCGCCCGCAAGCTGGCGGAAGTCGCGGGTTTCAATTTCATGGAAGTAACGCCGGGCGATTTGGCGAGCATCTATGTTCACGGCACGCAGGGGAAGATCGCGGAACTGTTCGGCCAAGCGCGCAAACAGGCCCCTTGCATGATGTTCTTCGACGAACTCGACGCGATGGTGCCGAATCGGGGCGGGGATTTCGTCGGCCACCACTACGCCAGCGAGGTCAATGAATTCCTGGTGCAATTGAACGAAGCCGGCAAGAACCGCGTGCTGGTGATTGGCGCCACGAATCTGCCGGAGCGGATTGACCCCGCCGTGTGCCGGCCCGGACGGCTGGACAAAAAGTTCTTTGTCGGGCCGCCCGACTACGAGGCGCGGGTCGAGTTACTTCGCCTCTACCTGGCCAACCGCCCGCAGGAAGCCATTGACTGGCACAATTGCGCCGGGGAGCTTGAAAACTACACCTGCGCCGAGATTGAATTCATCGTGAACGAGGCGGCCCGAATCGCGCTCGCCCAAAACCGACCCATCATCAACGGCGACATTCTGAATGCCGCAGGCAACAACCCGTCCGCGCTTTCCGCATCCGACATTGAGAAAATGAGATGACCCTGGCGCTGCCCTCTTGATGCCTGAACCAATTTGCCAGCGCGCTTTAGGTGAGGTAGATTAGCGCAATGAAGTGTTCTGAATCGGAAGGAGAAGGCGACACCACCGCTGGGGTGGAGCCGGAAGACTTCGAGGATTTCGACTACTACTGGCAGCACTTACGGCGGAACTTTGGATACTGCATGGCGGTTGGCGGCATCGCGTGGAACGAGATGGTTTATCGTTCCGGCGAAACGTTGGGGCGGTTAAGCAAAGTGCGTCACTCGCTCTTCCATCAAAGGCGAGAGTCCGCGGCCTGTTGCCTCCTGCCTACGCCTGTCGCGGCTGGAGAAAAGGACAGTGGCACGGCATTGCGAGAGGTGTTGAAAAAGAAGCCCAATTTCTTTCAGACCGCACAATGGCAAACGATCAAAGTAAAAGCATCGGCTGCCGAGCCTGTGGCCTTTTGGAACTTTGGTGGCCCGCACCGATGCGCGTGGAGGGATTATTATGATGGCGAGAAGTATGAAGACAAACTCTGGAAAGACCCTCGCCAGGATTACTATGAGCGTTTTGCCTTTCGGACAGACGCCCATCACCCGGATATGCATGAAGTGGGGCGAGAATTTGCGTTTCTGCACATGAATTTGGAGATAAAGGAACAAGAAGCCAGCCACGAGAAGCACCTCGCGCACTCGGCAAAACAACATGGTCGGTCAGTTGAAGAAGAAGGGAAAGTGAAACAGGCAGAGCACGAGGAAGCGCGGGAAAGGATGAGGCGGTTTCTGGAAGCGCACGCCCGAATGGATTTTGTGGCTGACACCCGCTTGCCGTGGGCAACAGTCAGCCGGGCGATGGAAGCCGAATGGGAAAGGATTAAGAATTTACGCCGCCGCGTAGGACTCGAAGCAAACGAGCAACCGCCAAGAAAGCGCGAATGGAAAAAGCAACTCGAAGTGTATGACGCTTACTTTCCGCACTGGCTAGAGAACCGAAAAAAGATTGCCGCGTTGCCGCGCATCTGGCGCGAGAATCTTGGCTTTCAGGAAGCGTTCACTTTGCTGGAGGTCAAGCTGACGCCGGAAGCCGCAACCGTTGCGCAACTCATGGACGAGCGAGGCTTGAAGCCGAAAGGTGTGTTCAAGTTCACGGACAGGTTTCTCCGCAAGCTGGAAAGAGCTTCTTACATGGAAGCCGCAACTCGTGGATTGTCGGACAGGTCAAAACCAAAACACGGGTCAGGCGCAAAAGGCGTGTTCGACGATGCGAGCCAGCCCGCGGCAGTGATCGAGTTCGATTACGGCGCCGTTGATGCCCTGCTCGACGGCGGTGAAGGGCCAGATGTTGAGCCGGGAACTTCATCCGAATGGAGCGAAACAGTGCTGAACACACTGCAATCGTGGCGTCCGCACTTCTGCATCACGAAACCGCAACTCCCACCTAACTTGGCGGAAATGGGTGCCGACAAGCGCCGTGAATGGTTCAGAGTCGCACGGCAGCGAATTGAATCACTCTGGCCGCCAGTGGACTACGACAAGCTCTGACTTAATTTTCAGAATTAAGCCCCCGCCTTTTTCGGCAATGCCCATTGTTATATGGGCATTGCAATACATGACGTTTCAGGCAGCGGCGGGCAGCCAATCGCAAGCAGGGGTGTGCGCGCAACCCGCACCGTGTGCCGCGACAGAGGGGTCAGCGACGTGACCTTTTTGAGATGGGAGCGGCGCGGGTGGATCAAAACTATCAACATTTGCGGCAAGAAATACGTTGATCTTCAATCGCTTGTGGAGTTCGACCGACGGGCGGCGGCGGGCGAATTTGCCAAGCCGCCGGCAGGGGCAGCGGGTAAGTCGGCTGAGGCGCGAGCAGAGCGGAAGGCACAGGCGGACGCCGCTAACAGCAAGGCGAGTGCGTGAGCACGTTCCCTGACGCATTTCGCGCTGCCATGCAGGCCGCTGGACTCGACTTCACCGGGCCGGTTGTGGCCGACGGCAAACTGCATCGCTTCCGAGCGGGACGGGACACGGCGCGGAATTCGTGGTTTGTGCTTCACGCTGGACCGCCCGCCGCGGGCGCGTTCGGATGTTGGAAGCGCAGCATCAAGGAAACGTGGTGCGAACGTAATGGCAGCCTGTCACAAGTGGAGTGGGATGATGTCCGCCGACGCTGGCAGGAAGCCCAAGCCGAGCGTGAACGGACGGAAGCTACGTTGCAGGCCAAGGCGCGCAGAACCGCTGCCTTCATTCTCGAAAGGTCCGTCGCGCCGGACGGTAACGCCTATCTGGCGAAGAAAGGCGTAAAACCGCACGGCGAGCTTCGGCAGTGGCGCGGTGCCTTGCTGGTGCCTCTACGCGACGCGGACGGCACGCTCCACAGTCTGCAATTCATCGGCGCGGACGGCTCCAAACGGTTTCTCACTGGCGGGCGTTGCGCCGGCTGTTTCTTCACCGTCACCGACAAGGCGGACGGCCCGCTGGTCATTTGCGAGGGCGTCGCCACTGGCGCCAGCATCCACGAAGCGACTGGTCTTGCGACCGTGGCCGCAATGAACTGCGGGAACCTGCCCGCCGTGGCGAGCGCATTGCGGGCCAAGTGGCCAACGCGGGAAATCATCATCGCCGCCGACAACGACGCTTGGACGCCCGACAATCCCGGCTTGAGCAAGGCGACCGAAGCCGCAAAGACCATCCGTGCCAAACTCGCCGTGCCGCACTTCGCGGACGTGAGCGCCAAACCAACCGACTTCAACGACCTTCACCAACTGGAAGGACTGGACCCCGTGCAAAATCAAATCCAAGCAGCCGAAACCCCGAAGGAAACCGATGAGGAGCGATTGCAACGCCTCGCCTCTCTTTCGCCGATTGACTTCGACCGATGCGCCAAGAGTGAAGCGGACGCCATGCATGTCAACATGGGCACCCTCCGCAGCGAAGTGGAAACGCGCCGCCCAAAGCCGGAAGCCACACGAGCAGACCTGACCGCCGATTTGCTGCCGCAGCGCGAACCGGAACCCTGGGCGCATGAGGTGGACGGCGCTGCATTGCTCGATGACCTCGCCGCCGCGTTGAACCGCTTCGCCGTATTCGCCCCGCACGCCGCCGACGCGCTCGCGCTGTTCATCCTGGCAACTTACGCCGCCGACCGGTTCGACGCCGCACCGTATGTCAACTTGCGAAGCCCGGAAAAGCGGTGCGGCAAGTCGCTGGTCATGCGGCTTCTGTCCAAGCTCTGCGCCCGCGCCCTGCCCGCCGGACCGTGCAGCGAAAGTGCCATCTTCCGCGCCATCGCGGCCGTGACGCCGACGCTCCTGATTGACGAAGTGGACACGTTCTTCGCCGACCACGACGAATTGCGCGGCATGTTGAACGTCGGCTGCATCCGCGACGACGCGTTTGTTCTGCGGACCGAAGAGACCATTCGCAACGGCGCCCGCGAGTTTGTCCCGCGCCGCTTTTCGGTTTTCGGCCCGAAAGTGTTCGCGGGAATTGGCAAACTCGCGGACACACTCACGGACCGGTGCGTGGTTATTGTCATGCGTCGCAAGCGTGCCGATGAGAACCGGGAGCGATTCCGTCGCCGGAAGTTTGACGCCGAACCGCTCCGCCAGAAGTGCCGGCGGTGGGCAGACGACCACGCGGACAAGCTGAGCGCGAGCGAGCCGGACCTGCCAGGCGAGTTGAACGACCGCGCCGCTGACTTGTGGGAACCGATGCTGGCCGTCGCGGACCTCGCCGAGGAAGGATGGTCCGAACGCGCTCGGGCCGCCGCCATTTCGCTCTCGGGCGAAACAGAAGAAATCGCGCCCGCCAGTCTTGGCACCATGTTGCTTGCAGACGTTCGCGCCGTGTTCACCGAAGTCGGTGAGGACCGATTGGCGTCTGTAAGTCTCTGCGAACGGCTCAACGGCATGGAAGAAAGACCGTGGCACGAAATCCATCACGGCAAACCCCTGAATCCGAACCAGCTTGCCCGATTGCTTGCGCCCTACAGCGTCGCTAGTCGAAAAGTCCGACTGGGCGATAGTACCCGGCAAGGCTACTACGCTGACGATTTCTCCGACGCTTGGGCGAGATACGTCCCGATCCCCAGGGCGGTGCCTCCGAAGTGGAACAATGGAACAAGCCCCGAAAACAAAGGCGATTCTCGCACTTCCGAAGTGGAACAAACGGAAGCCGTGTTCCACCTTGAAACGGCTGAGAAACCCAATAACGGCGCGGGTTGTTCCGTTGTTCCACTTTCGACCCTGCCGCCACTGGCGCAAGCGATAAAGGAACACTCCGAAGCCTTGATCTTGTGACGACCGCACCCGAAATTTACCAGTGCGCCGCCCGGCTTGGGTTGACGCTTGAAGCCAGAGGCGACAAGCTCGCCGTCATTCCGGGCCGCCGTTGCCCACCAGAGTTTGCTGACGTGTTACGCGAACACAAAGGCGAGCTTTTGAGCTTCCTTGAAGCCAGGGCCGCTAACTTGGCCCCCGATTGTGCGCCGTGGCTCCACGTTGCCCGGCAAATCCTGGCCGGGGAGTTCGACGGCGCGGACAAATCCACCCTGCAAAGCCTCCTCATCGGCCTCCGTAGCATCCGGCATCCGCTCTGCCAGCAGGCTCTAGGTTGTCTAAAATGGCAGGGAGCTAAAGGCGGACTGGCCGAACCCTGAACGTCAACATGGACGGACGACCCCGAAACCGACACATCCCGGCGTCACTCCGCCTTGCGTGGGGCTTCGCCTACGCAGTCAAACTCATCGAGGCGGCCCTGCGTGAAATCCAGGACGACCGTCTGACAGAAGACCAGGCCCGGTTCCGAGATTCACTTTACGATCTGCTGGACGAGCTTACGCCGACAGACGACCGCCTGACGTTGAAACCAACGAACCAGCAGCTTGCGGACAAGTACGCCGTCAGCCCGCGAACCGTCACCAACTGGCGCAAGGAGGATTGCCCCTTTGAGGCTGGGCAATGGCGGGTGTTGGATTGGATGGCCGAGCGGCGATACGTTCCCGCCAGAGCGAAGGCCAAGTTCGCGCGCCAACTTGAGCGCCGAACTTGCCAGGGATTGGACGGGTTGGCCCCGTTGGAGGTGCAGGCGAAAGCACTGGCCAAAGCTGTCCGGGCGCTGGGGCGATTCTGAGTGGGTGAAATCAACTGTCGCCTGTAGCAAGGTGAACTGTCCCATTGCATACAGTTCCCCCCAGTTTTCAAGGCGGGAAATGACATCCGTATGGTGGTAATCGAGCGAAAATGTCTGTTTGGAAAAGCGCCGATTTTGGCACCTCACCGCGCAAAGTCGCAAAAACAGGCGGGAATCAATTGCGACAGAAATTGCGACACTATCGGTAATTCAATTGAAACCCGCCATTGACGTGGTTGAAGCCCATTTCAGCCAATGAAATCAATGGTTTTTATCGCTTTCGTTGAAACGTGAAGCTGCCCCTTGAAAACGCAGAAAGTGAAAACCTGAATCTAGCGCGTCTGCCAATTCCGCCACGCGCGCCACCAATCACCGCCAACTATTGAGCTGCCATCTTTGACCCGCGGAAGTTTTGTTTTTTATCCGCCGTTTGCATCCTGGAGGTTTCGGGTGTGACCGCCGAACCAAACCAGACCGCAGGGCCAACCGGCAAATCACACAGCCACCACTTGTCCAGCGACGGCAAATGGCGCTCGTTTCCAAAGATCCCGCACTTGCTGCAGTACGTCAGCAGGGAAACCTTCTACGGGAGAACCAAGGTCAATGGCAAGATCATTCGCCAGATCGCCAGATCATTCGACAGAGCCTTGAAACCGCTTCATGCATACGCGCTGAATCGCAGCGCGCGGGGATGCCTTGACACACCGGTAGTGCGGGCGTAGAGGAGCGGGCATGCCCTTGGGAATGGTCAACTACCCTCCTGCCACCCGCGCGTTTTTTCGCCGTGGCCGGGCATTCACGTTGATCGAATTGCTGGTGGTTATTGCCATCATTGCGATTCTCGCGGGGTTGCTGTTGCCGGTGCTGGCGAAGGCGCGCGAAGCCTCGCGGAAGGTCAGTTGCCTGAACAACCTGCACCAGTTGGCGCTGGCCTGTTCCACTTATTCGCTGGATCAAAGCGGCCGTTACCCCTGGTTTCTGACGTGGCTGGCCACCAAGCCGGGCCAGCTCACCAGCGGGGTGATCTATCCCTATCTGAACTCGAAGCCGGTTTACCTGTGCCCGACCGACAAGCTGCTCCTGAGCATGAAGGGTTATGTGTCCCCGGCGGCGCCGACCACCATGCCGTTTGGCAACAGCAATTACCCGCGCGACTACAGCTACGCGATCAACTGCGGCCTGTGCCACGTGAGCGATGTGTCACGGTTCCTCTCGCCGTCGCAGACGCTCCTGCACATGGAGGCCGACCTGGCGAAGAACGATTACAGCGGGCAGGTGGGGCCGACGTTCGCCACGCACGCGCTCTCGACCCGGCACAACGGGCGGGGGCACCTTCTGTTCTCCGATCTGCACCTCGAAACCATGAACGCCGCGGCGGCGGTGAAAATCGAGCGCAGCAAACGCTTCTGGTTTCCGACCGCCGACACCACCGGCCAGAACGGCATGGCCATCGGCGCCAACCTGCCCGATCCATGACGCCGGGCGCGGGGCAGTGTCCTGTTTTGGTGAGGCTCCGACGAGCCGGCTCAACGTGAGCTCGTTGACACGGCTCGCGAGGACGCTCGCCACCGGTAAATAGAAGCAGGACACTACCGGACGCGGGACGCCTTGACAGGCCGGCACACGGGGCGTAGTAACAATTAAAATCAATTGGAGAGCGACTGCGATGGAACTTCAAATTGCCCCTCCCGTGAAGCGCACCACCCGGCGTCGCGGCTTTACCTTGATCGAACTGCTGGTGGTCATCGCCATCATCGCGATCCTGGCCGCCCTGCTCCTGCCCGCCCTGGCCAAAGCCAAGGCCAAGGCCAAGCAGACCGCCTGCATCAACAACCTCCGCCAGCTTGGGATTGCCACCCTCATGTATGTGGGCGACAACCGGGTTTACCCCGGCAGCGGCTCGGTCGTGGGCAGCTACTATTATGTCTGGCCGATCCGGCTCTTCCAGCAGATGGGCACCAACCGGGCGGTGTTTTACTGCCCGGCGGCGGTTCCCAACGCGGCGTGGGACACGAACGTGAACAAGACCCTCGGCGGCACATCTCCCTTCGGCGGCTATGATCCGTGGGCCATTACCAGCAACTCGCGCTTTTCCTACGGCGACAACGACTGGGGCCTGGACCTCAACCACAAGCCGCAGCTCGGCCTGGGGGGTGACATTGATGGAGGCCTTTATCAGGGGCCGGTGACCGAAACCATGGTGGTCGCCCCCAGCCAGATGATCATGCTGGCGGACACCCAAGCGCAGAAAACCGGCTATTCCTGGGAGGCCAACCTCGACCCGACCCAGGACAGTCAGTGGCCGTCCAACCGCCATAATCGCCGGACCGACATCATGTGCGCCGACGGCCATGCCGAAGAAGCCATCCGCAAGAACGTCATTGACCCCGCGAATCAGCAGTGGCGCGCGCGGTGGAACAACGACAACCAGCCGCACCCGGAAATTACCTGGACGGTCAACTGGACCGAGGAAGTGCAACTCAATCCGTAAGGCGGGTCACGCCGGCGGTTCCACGTAAAACACGCCTGACATCGCCCCGCTCGGGGCAGAGAATGCCACGCCAATAGCATGGCGCTTTTTATTCACCGAACCGGCGCTTCCGATCACCGGGCTTCCGCGGGTTGGCGTGGGCTCCAACCAGCCCTTGTCCTCGGGTTGTTCATCTCGATCCCCATCGCCGTCTTCGGCGCGAACGATGCCGCGGGCAAATTCGGCTCCCCGCGGGCTGACCAGCGTGTGGGCGTGCCTTTCGACCTGCAGGGTTTTATTGATGGACAGGTTGCCGCCGGCAAGACACGTATTGTCGTGCCTCCGGCTCGTTACCGGGTCACCCCCCGGAATCGGCAGCACCTCGCGCTGCGCGGGTTGAAAGACGTCCAGATTATCGCCGACGGCGTTGAGATGATCTGCACCGAGACGACCCGCGCGTTGACCCTCAGCCATTGCACCAATGTCACGGTGCGGGGGCTGGTCATTGATTACGACCCGCTGCCGTTCACGCAGGGACGCATCACCGGGTTCTCGGCCGACAAGAAAATCCACGAGGTTGAGTTGTTCGCGGGTTATCCCGCCGCGGCGGCGGTGCGCAACTTCAAATATGAAATCTTCCGGCCCGACACCCGCACGCTGCGCGGTGACGACCGTTATCCGGAGAAGGTGGAGGTCGTGGACGCCCGGCACATCCGCATCATCGTCCCCGGCGGCCACGCCAACGACGCCGAACAGGTCGGTGACTTGATCGTGATCGGCGCCGAAGATGCGCCGCACGGCAGCATCCCCCACGCCGTCGAATGCAATCACAGCGTCAACGTGCGTCTCGAACGCATCGTTCTTTACGCCTCCAATTGCTTTGGGTTCATCGAGTCCGAGTGCAACGGCACCATTTACGACCACTGCCGGATTGACCGGCGGCCGGCAGCGAGCGACCCGGTCCCGCGCGCCGACCCGCGGCTGCGCTCGCTCGATGCGGATGCTTATCACAGCATCGGCGCCATGAAGGGCCCGTCCTACCTCGGCTGCACGGCGCGGTTCATGGGCGACGATGCCATCAACATCCACGGCGACTACGACATGATTATGGCGTCGCAGGGGCGTGCGCTCCGGGTGCTGGCCAAGGGCGGCTTGAACATCCACGCCGACGACCCGGTGGAACTGGTCAGCTACGATGGCCGTCGGCTGCCTGACGCCCGCGCCGTGGCCATCACATCGGCCGGAACGATCCGGGACGACGAGCGCGCCTTCCTGGGGCGGCAGCGTTTGGACGAGGGCCTGCGGACCGCACGCGGCGCGCTCAACCACGCCTACACGATCACGCTCGATCGGGCGGTGGACCTTCCCACCGGCAGCGTGATCTGCGCGGCCAACCGCATCGGCAACGGCTTCCGGGTGAACGACTGCGAGTTTGGGTTCAACCGCTCGCGCGGCATCCTGATCAAGGCGAGCCACGGCGAAGTGGTCGGGAACCGCCTCGAAGGCTGTCGGATGTCCGCCATCCTGGTTTCGCCGGAATACTGGTGGCTGGAAGCCGGCAGCAGCAGCGACGTGCGCATCACCGGAAACACGATCACCGCCTGCCTGGGCACCGCCATCAACATCGAAGCCATGGGCGGTGACGGTCAAATCACGCCGGCGGGCGCCCACCGCGATATTGCGATCACCGACAATACCATCGCGGAATGTCCGCTGCCGGCCATTCGGGTGACTTCGACCGACGGCCTGCGCCTCGAACATAATCGCGTCGGGTCGCCCGGGTCGGGGAACCCAGCGACACGCGGCGCCGGAAAAGAACCGGTTCAAGTGATCAATTGCGCCAACGTCACGCCGGGGAACCGGTGATTCTTGAGGTGGCTGCCCGACCGCCGGTCGGACAGTTGTTCGGTGCGACCTGGCGGTCCGCGACCCACCACCGTGATCCGTTGCGGGAATCAGGGGAGCGCGGGCCTCTGGCCTGCCGTTCGCCGTGTCTCGCGGCGAACTTCCGGAGGAGGTGGACGCCGGAAATTCCTCAATCGTGGAAACGGTCGTTCGCCGTGGCCGACGGCGAGGACGCCGTCGGCAGCGCCCGGGCGGTCCACGCCTTCCCTTGGTTTCCTTGGGGCCCGGCTTTGGGCTGGGCAAGGGGTGCGCCACGGTTTAGTTTCAAGTCTGTGAATCGCTCGAGGTTCAAACCGGTCTGGCTGGCGCTCGGCGGTCTGGTCCTGGCCTGGGTGCTGGCCACGGGCGGCTACGTGATTGCCCGGAGCACGCGCGTCACCGCCGAGAAGGTCCGCGCCTATCTGCGGGCCGTGGACTTCGCGCGGCTCAACGGCAGCGAGCGCGAGCGCGCGCTGCGTGAGTTGGCCCGCCAACTGAACGCGCTCTCTCTCGAGGAACGCCGCAACGCCCGGTTTGACCGCGAGTGGTCACGCTGGTTCGCCGCCATGACCGAGGACGAGAAGCGGGGGTTCATCGAGGCCACCATGCCCACCGGCGTCAAGCAGATGCTCACCAGCTTTGAGCAATTGCCCGCGGAGCGCCGCCGCAAAGCCGTGGACAACGCGCTGAAGCGGTTGAAGGAGGCCCGCGAGGATCTCGACCGCGGCGCCGCCATGCCGGCCGACCTGGATACGAACGGCCCGCCGGTCATATCCGAGGAAGTCCGCCGGACGATCACGACGGTCGGTTTGCGCACCTACTACAGTTCGAGTTCAGCGGAGATGAAGGCGGAGCTGGCGCCGGTACTCGAAGAGCTGCAGCGCATGATGGAGCGCGGGGCGTTCCTGCGCGGGCAATGAGCGCCCCGGTGAACCATTCGACGGCACGGGCGGCGACCGGCCGAGCTCGTTTCGGTGCCTTCACGCTCGTCGAACTGCTGGTCGTGATCGCTGTCATCGGCATCCTCGCCGGGCTCCTGCTGCCGGCGCTGGGCCGGTCCACCGAGGGCGGCCGCTCGACCGCCTGCCTGGGCAACCTCCACCAGTGCGGCCTCGCTTTGCAGCTCTATGTCGCGGATTCCAACAACCGCCTGCCGTTCATGCGCGACGCCCGGTCGGACACCAACGCGCCGCCGCCCGCGGACGCCCTGCCCTCGGTGGACCTCGTGCTTTCGAATTACCTCGGCAATGTGAACGTCCTCCGCTGTCCGTCCGACCGGAAGGGCATCTTCGAGCGGACGCGTTCGAGCTATGCCTGGAACAGTCTGCTCAACGGCCAGGATGCCGACCATTTGCGCGTCCTGGGCCTCGATTTCGATCCGCACCAGATTCCGTTGCTGTTCGACAAGGAGGCCTTCCACCGGGCCCGCGGCGACAAGAAGGGCGTCAATTACCTCTACGCCGACGGCCACCTCAGGAACCTCCTCACGATCGAAGGTGTGATCGGGAAATCGCCGTGATTGACCTGCGCCATGTGACCAAGCGCTTCGGCGCGCGCCTGGCGGTGGACGACCTTTCGCTCCGCGTGCCGGCGGGTGAGATTTTCGGGCTGCTCGGACACAATGGCGCCGGCAAGAGCACCGCCATCGGCATGATGCTGGGGCAGGTGTGGCCCACCGCCGGCGAGGTCTTCATTGGCGGCGCGGACGTCGGGCGCGACCGTCGCCGGGCCCTGGGCAAGGTGGGGGCGATCTTCGAGACGCCGACGTTCTACGAGTATTTGAGCGGCTGGCAGAACCTGCGCATCCTGGCCCACTACACCGCGCCGACGCCGGCCGCGCGCCTGCGCGAGGTCGTGGAATGGGTGGGCCTGACCGGGCGGGAAAAATCTCCGGTGCGCACCTACTCGCACGGAATGCGCGCGCGGCTGGCGCTGGCGCAGGCGTTGTTGCCCGCGCCGGAACTCCTCATCCTCGACGAGCCGGGCGAGGGGCTCGATCCCGAAGGCATCGCGGAAATGCGACACACCATCCTCCGCCTGCACCGCGAACTGGGACTTACGATTTTGCTGTCCTCGCACCTCCTCACCGAGGTGGAGCAGATTTGCACGCGCATCAGCGTCCTGAAGTCGGGGCGGAAGGTGTTTGAAGGGACCCTGGCCGAGGCGAAGCGGGACAGCAATTGGCTGCGGGTCGAGGTCGGCGATTTTCGGGGGGCCATCGCGGTGCTGGTCGAGGCCGGCTTGATCAAGCAGTCCAAAGCGGGCGGCTGGCTGGAACTGGCCGATGAGGTCGGGCCGGAACGGGTGGTGCGCCGGCTCGTGGAAGCGGGCATCGCCGTGTTTGCGGTGACCCGCGCCCAGCCCACGCTCGAGGAATTCTACCTGTCGCTGGTGCGGCCGGACGCCGCCGGGCCGGCCTCCGGCGGCGACTAGACGACCGGCGCGTTCCGTCATGTTTTTGCTCCAACTCCGCAACGAGCTGATCAAGCTGTTCGGCAAGAAGCGAACCTACATCGGGTTCGCCATGTTCCTGCTGGCGCAGAATCTCATCGCCGTCGTGTTTCGTTTCACGCACGCGATGACGCCGCTGCGGCGGATGCTGGAGAGCAGCAGCCAGGAGGTGGCGGCGTACCTGTCGGCGCTGACCATCGCCACGATCATGATGATGCCGCTGGCGGCCTTTCTGCTGCCCCTGTACGTGGCGCTGATCGGCGGGGACCTGGTGGCCAAGGAGGCGGAGGACGGCACGCTGCGGATGATCCTGTCGCGGCCGATCGGGCGGGCCCGGCTGCTGGCGGTGAAATGGGTGGCCGGCGCGATCTTCGCGCTGGCCCTTTCGCTGGCCCTCGGCGTGCTCGGACTGGTCTTTGCCCGGCTCTATTTTCCGTGGGGTGGACTGTTCGTCTGGATGCCGGAGCAGGAAATCCTGGGCGTGTTCCCGGCGCCAGCCGGACTCGCGCGGTACGCGGCGGCCCACCTCATGCTCGTCACCGAGGCCTGCTCCATCATGGGGCTGGCCTTCATGTTCTCGTGCTTCAACGTCAAACCGGCGGCGGCGACGATCCTGGCGCTTTCCCTCGTCTTCGTCAGTTTCATCCTCGAGCACATCCCCTACTTCAAGGAATACGAGAACTGGTTCCTCACCTATCATCTGAACTTGTGGCAGCTCATGTTCGCGGAACGGATTCCGTGGTGGCGGGTGGGCCAGTCGCTCAGCCTGCTCGTGGGCTTCAACGTGACGTTCGTGGCGGTCGGCCTGGCGGTGTTTCAGACGCGCGACATCAAATCGTAGGGCACGCCGCGGCGATCAGCCAGCCAAAGTGGCCCTGTGTTTCGCCGGCTGAAACCGCTTTCACACGCGCGTTCTGAACCTGGCCATCAACCCCGGCAAACGGCTTTACCATGCCACGGCAGCGACCCTGCAGCCCGACCGACCGGAGGAGTCAACCCGCCATACCGGTGGATCTGGCCGGGCAGCGGACAGGCGCGCATTTGATCGCCGCAATCGCGAAAAACCACAGCCCTTTTCTGCCTGGAGCATGGAAAGAATTGTCGGCGACCCCTGTCTGTGGCAGGGTGACCCCATGAAAGCCAGGTTGAATATGATTTATTGGAAGTCCGGCAAGTTCTGGCTCGGAAGACTGGTCGAGCATCCGGAAATCATGACTCAGGGGCGCACCCTCAAGGAACTGGAGGAGAACATCCGCGACGCTTACCAGCGCATGGTACTGGAGGATGTGCCGACCGATTATGCCGTCAAAGAAGTCGCGGTATGAAACGCCGTGACCTCCTGCGGGAGTTGGAGCGACAGGGCTGCTAGTTGCTCGGCCACGGTTCGCGACACGACCTCTACTGGAATCCGCTCACCGGCAAGCGCCAACCCGTCCCGCGGCACATCGAGGTGGATGAACATCTGGTTCGACACATCAAACGCCACCTGCTGGGTGAGGTTTAGACTTTCTCCACCCGTGGCCCGATGGGAGTGGAGGATTTGACCGGCCACAAGTGGGTTGTGCTGGGGAACGCGCAAATTCGGGGATGAACGCAATCCGAATGCTTTCTGCTCCGATACGGCGGGGGCGTGATCTCGCGCCCACACCGCACCGCTTCAACGCCGGACCGTCGTAGCGGTGCCTCGGTAGAGCGCCGCATCCTCCACTCAAGGTGCCTCAGTTGGCCGCACTCTGGCAAAGACCGCGAAACCCGTCAGTGCGGCGGCCACCTGAAAGCAGCCGCCTCCCTGCCGGAGGACACAGGCCAGCAGCTAAAGAACCTCTTTGCCATTCGGGAGTTGGCCCGGTTGCAGGAAGGTCTTGACCCATTCACCCTCGCCGCAGACGACCAGGCCAGGGAATCTCTTGAACCAGCGGTTTGCCGGCACCTCCGGTTCGGTGTCCAACCATTCAGCCAGCAGGCCAAGCTGGTCGGCGGAAATGTGACGGGCGCGGATGCGGTCGAGCAGATGTTCCAACAGCGGCGGTGGCAGGTTCTGGCGGCGGATGCGAGCCATGCTTACTGGCCGTAGAAGCCCCCGACCAGGCTCGTCTTCAACCGCGCGACTTCAGCAGGATCATCCGAGTCGGCCATGCGTTGCGCGAGCGAGGTGAGTTCGCTGCCGGTGAGCGGACGCGTGCGGGCGAGTTGGAATGCGAACTGAATGACTTTCGCCTGCTCGGCTGGAGGCAGGTGTTTGATGTCTTCAATCACTTGGGTCGCGCTCATGCCCGCAAACTAGCACAACGCGCGCCGTACCGGCAAGCCGTGATGCGACACTCAGGAGCCCGGCAAACCGGAACGTGCCGGTGTTCGTGACCCTCTCACGCCTTTCCGTCGTAGCGGCGCCTCGTTAGCGCCCATCCACTCTTTGAGTGGCCTACTCGTGCAAGAAACCAGGACTATGCCGGGTGAAGATGTGCTCAATCGACGCCAGGGTAAGCTTCTGTATAACAATGTCTTCCAAGGTGGTTTCTTAGAAGAGCGCCGCATTCTCGACTCAAGACACCCCCGTTGAGAGTGCTTTGGCTAAGACCATGACACTTGTGAGCACCGCGGCCACCACAGACCACCCACCTTCCTGCCGGAGAACATAAACCAGCAACAGCCCTACCGTGACCAACGCGCTCAAACCGTGCCAGCGCCAGTCCGGCAAGCTCACAAATCGGCTTCCACCAGTCCGGCGATCTTCATCTGGTGTTTAAGCAAACCGATTTTCAACGGGCGGTGGCCGTGAACCGGAACCACGATGCGCTCCGGCCTTCCTTCCTTGGTGAAATCATGTGATGACTGCGGTTGATGCACTTGAGCCTCCAACCGCGCTCTTGGATAAGCCGGATGAACTCCTTGCCGGAAACCTGCTTCACACCGTCATCTCCAAGACCTCGTCGCTCGCGCCGGACTCCGTCGCCTCATCGCCCACGGAAAGCCAGAGTTCAATCGCCTCGCGCAAGTTGGCCTTCAACTCGGCGAGCGTTTCGCCTTGCGTCAAACACCCTGGCAGCGCGGGCACTTCCGCCCAATAACCACCTTCTTCCGCCTTGTGGATGATCGCTTTCAGTGTCATGCGGGTTCTATAGGCCAGAAAGGGCGGACGTTCAAGGCGGCAGATTCAATTGCCCATGAACCGAAGTGACGGCGGTCCATCTGGTGATCCACTTCGTAACCGAGGCGACGGAAGACCTTCACCGCCTCCGCACCGGAGCCTACCGGCAAACGACTCATGCCGGCACCTCGACCACCTCTTCGTTTACGGGCAGCGGCACCGCCTCGCCGTGCTTTTCCAGCACTGAACAGGCAAACCGATCCTTCTTGTCAAACAGTTCTTTCCCAAAGCCGGGCGCTTGACGCGCACTACTTTGCTCCAGCTCGGTCCTCCATCCTCGACCTGGTTGCTCCACGGTGTCACCGGCAGCGCGCGCACCTGGGGCGGGCGGCTCAGCCGGGCCAGGCGTGACCTTGGGTCGCGCCCAGACTCTCGAGCACGCTGCGGTCCAGGCCGCGCAAAATCTGCCGCATCAGCGCGAGCGTGCCGTCGGTCGCGAAGTACGCGCTATGGATGTCGGTCCCGCCCGTGCCGGGCGGAAAGAAGCTCGAGCAGTCCACGTCCCAGACGTTGTCGGTGGCGGGCGGCGCAATCACGACCGGCGGACGATTGGCCAGGCCGCTGCGCCCCAGCCGGCGCGTGCCGAAATGCTTCAGGCCGGCCGAGGCGCCCAGCACCGCATCCCGTCCGCTGTATAGGGCGGTGATGCGATACGTGAGGTTGGCGATGGCGGTGCCATCGCTGCTGTCCGAGGATCCGGCGTCAAAGAGGTCATTGTCCACGTCGGCCGCGACCATGATGAGCTGGTTGATGAGACTGACGAGCAACGGCTGGTTCTTGCGCGTCCAGGCGGCGGCCATCGCCTTTTGCAGCACGTAATTCCCCATGCTGTGGGCGACCACCGAAACCTTCGCCTTGCAGGATTGCTGCGGCGCGCCCTGCGCGTCAATGGCGTCCTGTTGTTTGTCGAGCAGCCAGTCGAACAGCTCGGCGAGGATGTCCGCCAGGTCGCCGGCGCATTCGCGGGCGTGGGCGCGATCGGGTTCGTAACCGACAACCGATCCCAGCGAAGGCCAGTCGTAGAGGATGCAGAGGCCAAGGCTTTCGGGGCCGTCATAAAGTTGACCGCAAAACTCTTCGTAGAACCTGGTCGAGTCCTCGAAGCTGACGTTGAAGCCATGGACGAGAAGGGTGACGTGGAGCTGGTTTTCGTTCTCGCCGTGCGGCAGCGCGGGGAACTGATCCGCCGCGGCGGCCAGCAGGGTTCGAAACTGTCCGGGCGCCACCTTCCGCCAGTTGTTGATGTCATTCAACGGACCCTGGTCGCTGACCCAGTAGGTTAATCCGGCGACGTTGGGGTCCGACCCGGTTCCGCCGCGGTTCCGGTCGTTGATCATCCAGTACTTGGGCATGGTTTGTGCGGGGAGGGCGGGGCGACCGCGGCCTGGGGCGGCGGCCCGCGGGTTCACGTTCCGACGCCGGGTTCCGGTCGAATCAGGTTGGGCGTCATGGCGTGGCAAATGTAAGCCATGAGGTTGGTTGGTCAAATGTTACTCCCACGACCGCGTTCGCCGGCGCCGGAGAACGTGGTCCCGGCCGGAGTGCGAGAGCCGGTCAGTGAAGCGGTCCCTCCGGCCGGCTGTCCGCGATCAAGGCTGCGGGAAAATCACCCGATGGATGGGCGCCGGGTAAGGCGTGTCGGGGCCGCGGGTCACGAACCAAAGAATGCGGTTGAGTTCGTCCTCCGGCGCACGGTCGTACTCGCGGAAATCCATCCGGCTCGATTCCTTTGCGAAAGGCGATTTCTTCGTGTTGCGCGCCTGCAAATCCACCTGCGGCGTCCGCACGTTGTACGGCGTGAGCCGGGCGGTGGCCTGGAAGCAGTTGAACATGGGCGTCGCCCCGGCGTCATATTGCGTCAACGGCGGCAGGCCGAGGATCAACTCCATCGTCCGCACCATGCTGGCCGTGGTGTAGAGCGTGCTGTCCACCTTCCCGCGCCGGCAATACGGGCTGATGACAAAGCCGACCGTGCGGTGGGCGTCCACGTGATCCGGTCCGTTTTGCGCGTCGTCCTCGATGACGAAGATCGCCATTCCCTTCCAGAACCGGCTGCGCGTCGCCGCCGCCACGATTTTGCCCAAAGCGATATCGTTGCTCGCGACGCAGGCATCGGGCGTGGGCGCGCCGGGGTTGGTGCCCTGGGTGTGGTTTTCGCCGAGGGACATGACGGTGAACCGCGGCAATTCGCCGCGCCGCTCGGCCTCGTGCAGATCGGCGATCCAGTTCTCCACCCGCTCCGGGTCGCGGGCGCCCTTCCACCGGCCGCGGTTGGCGGAAGGGACACGCGATGAGCCTTCGCCGTAATTGCGGAAGCTCAATCCGTGCCGGCGGCACGCGTCCCAGAGAAATCCCGCGGTCGGGGTTTCCATTTCGTCATTCCCGGGCAGCGTGCCGTGTTTCGAATAGGAGATGATCCACGACCGCTGGTTGTAATCGGTGGCAATCGCAGCATCGCACCAACTGTGACCGTCCACGCTGACCTCGCCGTTGCAGTAAAGATCGTCGAGCAGCACGTAATCCCGGGCGAGCTGGTGCTGGTTCGGGGTCACGGTCTCGCCGAACATGACAAGGTTGGAATCGCCGTTGCCGGCGGGCCGCCCCGCCGCGTCTTTGAAATCGCCCAAGACCTGGTCGTAGGTCCGGTTTTCCTTGATGATGTAGAGGACGTACTTGATCGGACACGGCGCGCCCACGCGGTCGGGGATGGCCCCGTGACTTGGGATCGGCGCCCGTTGAAAGGCCTCGGGATGGTACGGCGAGTTGCGCCGCACCTGGGCCGTGTGCGCGGCCATCTGCGCCGCATCCGGGCGGGCGATGAACGAGATCGTTCCGGCGAACGTGCGCGCGATGTAATCGAAGGCCGGCGGCAGGTGCAGCGTTTCGGGTTTGGCGGACTGTGCCGGGAAGTTGGCGCGCGAGGTCAGACCCTTGCCGTTCGCCACCATCAGCGTCTGGTTGTCGGGACTGACGGCGACCGCCGTTGGATACCAGCCCACGGGGATGAAGCCCTCGACGCGCGAAACCGCCGGATCAGTGATGTTCACGACCATCACGTCGTTGTTGTCCGCGTTGGCGACGAACAGGGTGCGCCCGTCCGGCGACACCGCGAGGCCGTCGGGCGTGCCGCCCTCGGGCGATTGCGGGTAAAGCGAGGTGGCGATGATCTCGCGCGTGCCCTCCCACAAACGTCGGGCGGGGCTGGCCGCCAGGCCCGGCCGCTCCAACTGGCGTGTCGTGATGACGTGCACCGTGTTGTCGCCGGAGCAGGTCACGAACAGGCGCCCGTCCGGCGCGAGCGCCAGGTCGTTGGGGCGCACCCCCACCGGGATGTCCGACACGCGGCGGTTGGTTTGAGTGTCCACCACGCTGACGCTCCGGCTTCCCCAGTTGCTGACATAGAGATAGCGCGGGTCCGCCCCCAGTTCGCACGAATGTGGATGCAACCCCACGGGGATGGTCGCTTCCCGCGCGAGGGTGTCGGCGTTCAGCACCCAGATTTCGTGGTTGGCCTCGTTGCAGGCATAAACCCGCCCGGTCGCGGGATGGACTGCGAAACCGGCGATGAACGTCTTCGGTTCGTCCGGCGCGGGTTTGACGGGAGGTTCCGCTTCGGCGGCGCCATTGGTGTAGCGGAAAACATAAATCCGTCCGGAGTCGCCGCCCGAGACGAGGATGCGCTTTCCGTCGCGGCTGAAGGCCAGTCCATTCCAGACTTCCGGCAATGCCAAAAACTGCGTGACCCGCCGGGCGCTCATGTCGAGCAGGGTGAGGCCGGTATTCTGGTAACCGGCACTGACGGCCACGAGCCGCTTTTTATCCGGAGCAACCACGAGCTTCAACGGCAGGTCACTCAGCGGCACCTGGTCGCCGGCCGGCGTGATGCCCCAGCCGTTGAACAACAGGTGCTCGTCCGGGTGCAAGCCGGGCGTCTGTCGCAGCGCGGGGTCGTTCACGTCTTTGTCGGCCGGGCGGGTGGCCTTCGCCGGTACCGCCCAGGTCGGGATCACAACCATCAGGGCGAGCGCGAGCAGGATCGCGCGGCGCAGCGAGCGCGGGCGAAAAACCATGACCAACGAGTCACGAATCTCGCCCACCAACCCCGGGCCGTCCTCGGCGGCGAGTTCGCGCGGCGTCCCGCCGCTCCGACCAGCACCGGGTGTGACGCCCGGCCAACCCGCAGGCGGGACGCCTACGCTCCAAGGTTTGTGGGCGGAAATCAGGCGGATTAGCGGGGAACGGCGTTGGGGCCGGCAGGGACCGGCGGATTGGCCCGCCACCGGTTGCAGAGCAAGCTCGATTAATCGGGGACGCATGACGAGGGCTTTAAACCACCCGCTCGGGCAGCACAAGCGAAAGTCGGGTGAATTCGCCGTTGCCGCCGGCGGTCATCCCTCGTTGCCGCCCCCGAAAAAAACCGCTTGACATACAACTACCGTGGTAGTATTACTCGGGTCGTTAATACAATCTGCCCATGAGCCAGCCCAAAATCCACCGCCTCGGCGACCTCCAATTGCGCATCATGCAAGCCCTCTGGGCGCGCGGTGAGGCCACCGTCGCCGATGTGCTCGCCGCCCTCGGCGGGCGCGCCCCCCTCGCTTACACCACCATCGCCACCATGCTCCGCAAGATGGAGGCGCGCGGCCTGGTCGGCCACCGTGCCGAGGGGCGGAGCTTTGTCTATCGCGCGGTCGTTGCCGAGGAGTCCGTTACCCGTGGCATGGCGGAACACGTTTTGGACCGGCTCTTCGAGGGCAGCCTCGCGGAGATGGTCAGCCATCTGTTGACCCATCGCGAGATCAGCCGCGCCGAGCTTGCCCGGCTCGAGAAGCTCATCGTCGAAAGGAAACGCCAGTCATGAACCCGACCCCGACTCTCTGGCTGCACCTGCTCGGATTGCTGGCGGTGCAAACGGCGCTGGTGATCGCGCTGGCGGCGGTGCTCCAGCCGCTGCTGCGACCGGCCCGGTGGAAACATGCCGCCTGGCTCGCCGCCCTGCTGGGCGTGGCGCTCCTGTTCGCCAACGCCCTGTTCGGCGTGGATGGCCAGGTGAAAAAATGGATCGAGCGGCCCAGCCACGACGGCGTGCGGTTTGTCGTCCGCGGAAACCTGCCGGTGGAAAATGGCTCCCCAACCGTCGTCGCCGCGTCCGGCACGGAGGGCGCGTTCCCCGAATCCGGCACATCGCCCGGTCAATCACCGACGTCACCGATCTGGTGGCCCGCCTGGTTATGGCTGGCGGGTGTGGCGCTGCTGGGCGCGCGCGCCCTCGCGTTTCGCCTGTGGCTCGCGATGATTTGGCGTCAGCGTCAGATCCAGCCGGACGCCGAGATCGTCCGTCAGGTGGGCGTTTTGGCAGCACGGCTCGGATTACGCCGTCACATCAGCGTGGTGGCGTCGCGATCGCTCGCCGCGCCGGTTGCGTTCGGGTGGTGGCATCCGACCATCGGCCTGCCGGCGGATTTCTGCGCGGCACACTCGCGGGTGGAACAGGACGCGATGCTCGTGCATGAGCTGGCGCACCTGGCGGCGCACGACCCGCTTTGGCTCGGGTTGGCGGATGCGGCCACGGCGCTGCTGTGGTGGCACCCGCTGGTCTGGTGGGCGCGGCACCAGTTCCGCACGGCCTGCGAGGGCGCGGCGGACGAGGCCAGCCTGTTGCTGGAGGACGGTCCGACCGTGCTGGCCAGTTGCCTGGTGAATCTCGCCGGCCGGTGGCAGCGCCGAAGCGTGTTGGGCTTGCTGGGCATGGCGGGATTTCGATCGGGACTCGGGCGGCGCGTGGAGCGATTGCTTGCCCTGTCGGGATCGGCGATGCAGCCGGGGGCCGGCAGCCGGTTCAAGCTGGCGATCATCGGTGGCATGATGGTGGTGGTGCTGGTGGTTGGCACCACGGCCTGGGCGCTGCCCAACCACGGCGTGCCGACGCTGCTCGTGCTCGCGCAACAAACGCTGGCCGGTGCGCTGGCGCCAGCCGGCGGAGACACGATTGCTACGAATATGTCGCCATCGGCAGCGCTGGCGACCAACCCGCCGGCCGGCGAGAACAGGACCTCTTCCGCTATTCCTTCGCCAATCGTAACCAACGCTCCCGCGACTCGTTCAGTCTCGGCCTTCATCCAGGATGGCAAGCTGCTCTATGAAATGGGCAAGCTGGACGAAGCCGAGGCGAAGCTCGTGCAGGCTTCGGATCAGGAACCGAACAACCAAGCCGCAGTGTACTATTTGAATCTGGTCGAGCAGGCAATGCGGCAACGCGAGGCCGCCGCCAAGGGCAAATTGGTCGAGGTGGAGAAGGCTTGGAATCCGCCACCTTTGGTTTCCACGCAGTTCTACACGCGAACTTACCGGGTTGACCCGAATACAGTCGTCCAGAACCTCGGGGCGATTCGCGGAGGCGCAGCCGGTCAACTCCTGCACCTGGCCCCGGGAACAACGAATCCACCGGTTCAGAAGCTGCTGCGCGACTACTTTGCCGCTGTGGGCGTGGATTTTGGTGATTCAGCGTCCGTCGGGACCAACGGATCGCCCGCCGGGGCTCAGAGCCCGCAGGGCAGGGCCATGTTCTTCAACGACCGCAACGGCATCCTCCTGGTCCGAGCCACTGGCGCCGACATGGAAATCGTGGAAACAGCCGTCTCGCTCCTAAACGTCGCCCCGCCGCAGGTGGTGATCGAAGCGAAGTTCGTCGAGATCACCGAAGATGCCGGCAAAGCGTTCGGATTCGACTGGTATCTCGGCACCATCGGTACGAACGCGCCAGCCGCGACCAATGGCGTGGCGACCCGCGGTGTCTTTCCCGGCAACCCTTCGTTGCAGGCGGCGGCGACCACGAACGGCGTGCGGGAGTTACGCGGCGACCAACTCGATTGGGCGGGCAAGGATGTGACCAACGCCCACAACGTTCGCGTGACGGCGGCGCTCGGCGCGCAAATCCAAGGCATCCTGACCGAGGCGCAATTCGAGGTGGTATTGCGGGCCCTGGAGCAACAGGCCGGCACGGACGTGCTCTCCGCGCCGAAAGTAACAACTCTCAGCGGCCGGCAGGCGCAGATTCAAGTCGTGGACCTGAAGACTTATGTCATGGGCCTTGATCCCAAGGCGGCAGTCCAGCCAGGCAACCGTCCCGCGGGAGCCACGAACACGAACCCGTTTCTGACTGCGCAGGTGCCGACCGGCCCGACGCTCGACGTGATCCCGACCGTGGCCGCGGACGGCTATACCATCGAGCTGAAAGTGATCCCGACCATGGTCGAGTTCCTGGGCTATGACGATCCGCGCATGTTCCAGCCGCAGGGGGGCAAGTCCGAGGCGATGCTGCCGCTGCCGCATTTCCGGGTCCGGCAGATGGAAACCACGGCGCGCATCTGGGACGGCCAGACGCTCGTCCTCGGCGGCCTGACTTCCGACGAAGTTCAGAAGACCAAGGACAAGGTGCCGGTCCTGGGCGACGTGCCCTTGGTGGGCAGCCTGTTCCGCAGCGAGTCCCAGCAAAGCGTGAAAAAACGCCTGCTGGTCTTCGTGACCGCCACGATCATTGACCCCGCGGGGAACCGGGTTCATTCGCCAGGCGAGCTGCCGTTCGATCCGAATGCGGTTCCGCCGCAAGGACCGGTTTCGCCGAAGCAGCCTTGACGGTTGTTTCCGGCGCCGCCGTCTCCCTCGTGGCGTATTCGCCGCGGAGGTCGGCGTGGTCGCGATTGAGGCGACCTCCGCGCGGCGGTCATCGGCCTGCGCCAGCCAATGGAAGGTACTCGCATGACGGTTGGCTGGTCCATGCAATCCGGCGGCGGCCTGGCGGGCGCGGAGGTTACGCCGGGCGTTTGGTGTGCGGCACGAAGCTGAAGTTGACTGCCTTCGCCTCGTTCTCTCCGAGGGTGAGCTCGGCCGTGTGGATGCCGGCCTTGGGATGGACGGCGGCGAGGACGTATTTCCCCGGGGGCAGACCCGGCGGCAGCTTGAACTGGCCGGTGGCGTCGGTCACGGCGAAGAATGGGTGTTCGACGACACCGACGAAGGCGAATTCCCACGGATGGAGTTCGCACTTGATGCGCACCAGCACCTCCGCGTTGTCGAAGCGTTTCTCGTCCACCTGGCCGGTGACCGGCTGGTAGAGGAGGAACTCGGGATTGGCCTTGGGCAGGGCGTGAACGGTTTCGAGGTAAGGCTCGGAGTTGCGGATGTTGATGAGCTGGCCGGCCCGCACGCCCAGCACGTAGGGATGGAAACTGCACCGGAACTGGTTCAACAGCACCGGCTCGGCCGGCGCGGGGAAGGTGCGGCCCGTCAGTCCCTCGCGGATGTACACGAACACATTGGCGAGCCCGCCGTCGGCGCCGACAACGTAGTGTTGCGTCTTCAGGCCCGGGGGGGCGACCTGTTGTGGACCGGGAAAATCGGTGAGGTCAACGGGGATTTCCGCGGGCGGTTCGCCGACGAGCGTGGCCTTCCCGGAAATGGAACTCGCGGACGGGCTGGTGTCGGCCAGGGCGGAAACGGCCACGAAACCGCCGGCGGCTTTCAGAAACTCCCGCCGGGACGTGAGCGCATGCCGGAGCTTGTTCATGGCTGCTAACGTCGTGCGAAGGACGCTCGCGTGTCAACTCCGGGATTCAACCGGGCTGATGGCGGGCGTAGGGAATGAGTGGAAGACCCGACACTCGGCCGAACGGATGTCTGCGGCCGTGGATCCGCCGGCGGCCCGGTTGGGAGCGGCGCTGTCAGGGAGACCAGCCATCGGTCTACTCCAGCAGAAGCGACAGTGGAAATGCTCGTCGGACGAGACTGAGCCAGTGTTCGCGGCCGTTACCAACATAACTGATATCGCTCTGCAGACCCGGATTGTGGTTCAGTTGAATACTGGCAGTATCGTAAACAATCTTCTCGACAACAGGTGCGATGCTGGCCGAGCCTGGACTCGCTGGCTCTGGGGGCGGTTGTTGTCTGGCAATCTCGTGTGTCCCCAATCTCACGCGGAAGTTCTCGATCGGCCGGAGATGTGTAAAATCAAAGTCCTCTCCGCGACCGACCATCCGCACCTCACCGAGGTATGCCTCAGTCACAAAGAAAACCGACTTTATGACGGGGCCGCCCCCGGCCAGCTGAATAGAGGGAATCAAATGATGGATTTCTTGTTTGGCAAACTCCGCTGCCGTAGAGATCCTGGCAAACATCGTCTCAAACGGCAACATCGCTTCGAATGGGGCCCAAGTTTCGCGAAAATCTGTCTCCATATTAAGATGCTTCGTTAATACTCGTATTCCGCAACTGCACCAAGAGTCCATCGGCGAGATGAATCATATGTCCGAGCTGACGTGCGACAAAGCGGGGATCAGTCGGATTCCACTGCCAGTCGTCCCTCTTTTCCTTCTGGGTGCGCCAGTGTTCGTAAATTTTGTGAGACTCCTCCCAGAGTCGAGTTGCCAAAGCAGTTGCGATTTGGATCTCGCACTGCAAGGTCGCAAGTTCGGAGCCGCCGCCGAACCGGAAGACCACGGGTTGATCGAAGTAGAAGTGTTGGGCAAAGTACCCCTCGAGACCACCCTTGCGGGACCGGCTCCATTTCACATCCTGATCGGTGGCTAGCGTGGCCAGGTGGTCTGCGAAAAATTCGACACCGTCAAGAAACTGACATTCAACTCGGGTTCGCACTAAATCATTGATCTGTGGAACTGCAGGTCCTTCACGCCGCCAGACCTCCGAGATCGGCTTGTCGTGCTTTGAGCAGGCGTCGAAAATCTTCTCGCGCGTGCGAACAGCTTCCTTGCCAGCGAAATTTGGCAAGAACGGGTTGGTCAATAGAGCTCCTGACGTCGCCCTTTGAAACTCATTTGACCAACTCACCCTCTGGTCTTTAACAGCCTTCCAGAACGGCGTGATACTGATTTCCTCAGCCCACTGATTACAGTTTTCCTCCAAAGCGTCCCAATATCCTGGAACGTTAAGTTCCTTTCGCACCTCCGCGCATCGAGACCAGAAGACCGCTGGTGTCTGCATTGCTTCGCCTTCAGGCGTACAGACACCCGAGTCTCCTTGAGGCGGTAGAGCAACAATGGCCATTGGTCAGACCGTCAGGTAGCTGGATGAAGAAGTGAATTCCAACAATCTCGTGAGCAGAGTTCTTCCATCAGAATCCCATCGCAATTTCGATACGCCGTTGCCTGTTAATTTTGCAGATTTGCTGTCCCAGGGCAAGGCAAATTCCACTCAAATTCGTACTCGCGAATCGTAGTGGGAGCGGCCGACGAACGGAGTCCACCTTCCTTCCAGCAACTCTCAACCATCAACGACCCGACCAGAGCCTCGTCACCTCGTCTCCTACCGCCGTCGTAGGCAGGAACGGACGATTTAATCTGGGTAACCGTTCGGGTGCCGGCGATGCCAGTCCCACGCCGTGGCGACGATGTCCTCCAGTTTGGGGAACCGCGTCCGCCAGCCCAGCTCGTGCGCGGCCTTCTCCGCGTCGGCCACCAACCGCGGCGGGTCGCCGGGACGGCGCGGTTTTTCGACGGTCTTGATCGGCCGGCCGCTCACCATGCGGCACGCCTGGATGACCTCGCGCACGGAGTAACCCTCGCCGTTGCCGAGGTTGAAAAAGCCGGTCTGGCCGGGTTCGAGCGCGCGGATGTGGGCGTCGGCGAGGTCGGCGATGTGGATGTAGTCGCGGATGCAAGTACCGTCGGGCGTCGGGTAATCCGCGCCGTAGATCGGGCACTCGGAGGCCTGGCCGAGCGCGACCTTGAAGACGTTCGGGATAAGGTGGGATTCGATGCGATGGTGTTCGCCGAAGCGTTCACTCGCCCCGGCGGCGTTGAAGTAGCGGAACGCGACGAATTCCAGGCCGTAGATGCGCTGATACCACGTCAGCAGTTTCTCGAACATCAACTTGGACTCGCCGTAGGGATTGATCGGGCGCTGGGGCAGGTCTTCGGTCATCGGCACCGTGTCGGGCGGGCCGTAGGTGGCGCAGGTGGAGGAGAAGACGAATTTGTCCACCTTGGCTTCGACGGCGGCGTCGAGGAGGTTCTGGCCCCAGGCGACGTTGTTGCGGAAATACTTCGCCGGGTTGGTCATGGATTCGCCCACCAGCGCGTGCGCGGCGAAATGAAGGACCGCCTCCGCGCCGGATGCCTGGACCGCGCGGGTCACGGCTTCATGGTCGCTCAGACACAAGGGCAGGAACGTCGCCCGCGGGTCCACCGCCGAGCGATGGCCCTCGGAAAGATTGTCCAGCACCGTGACCGTGTAACCGGCGTTGCACAACTGCTCAACACAGACCGACCCGATGTAGCCGGCGCCGCCGGTGACGAGAACATTCACGCGGTCGAGCCTACGGCGGCGAGGCGCGCGTTCAAGCGCGAATCCTGGGGCGAAGGCCGGGGCGAAGGCAGGGACGATGCGGCGGATTATGCTCGCGTGTCGCGCCGCGCGGCGTTAAGGGAACGCCATGCGTCCCCGATGTCTCATTGCGTTCGGGCTGGCCGTCCTGGCCGCCGCCCCATTTGCGTTCCGTTTGTCGGCCGTGACCGTCGCCCCCGAGGAACTGGCCACCGCCCGACGCTGGGTGGCGGCCCGTCTCGACGGCCTCACGCCGCCGCCCGACACCTCGCCGGGACTGGTCGTCGTGGCCAACCATGATGCCGTGCAGAAAAACGCCCGGGCCGGCCGGCCGCTGAAGCTCGTGGAGCGCGAGTTCACACACGGCCTCTTCTGCCACGCCGCGAGCCACCTCATCGTCCGGTTGCCGTCGCCGGGGGCGCGGTTCACGGCGACGGTCGGCGTGGACAGCAACGAGCAAACCAGCGGCGGGCGGGGCAGCGTCGAGTTCATCGTAGATGTCGGTGGCAAAAACACATTCCGTTCGGGCGTTCTGCGCGAGGGGATGGTCGCCCGGCCGGTGGTGGTGGAACTGGATGGCGCCAGCGAGTTTGAACTGAAGGTGGACCCCACGCCGGATGGCATTAGCTGCGACCAGTCGGATTGGGCGGATGCGAAGGTGACGTTGCGCGATGGTCGCACGCTGTGGCTGGCCGACCTGCCGCTGCGTGACGGCGGGGCGAACCGCCTGTTCGAGGCGCGCACGCCGTTCTCGTTCACCTACGGCGGCCGGCCGTTCACCGAGCTGGCGCGGAACTGGTCCTGCGATCTGCAGGTCCACCGCCTGGATGCGCAGCGCCGCGCGGAGACGCTGAGCTGGACCGATCCCGCCACGGGCCTGCAGGTGCGCTGCGAAGCGGTGGTTTACGAGGATTTTCCCACTGTGGAATGGACGCTTCATTTCAAGAACACCGGAACGGCCGACACGCCGATCCTCGAGGCGATCCAGGCGCTCGACCTCGTCCTCGATCGCGGCAGCAGCAGCGAGTTTGTCCTGCACCACAATGTTGGGTCGCCCGCCGACGGCAACGACTACGGTCCTCTGGAGACCACGCTGGGCCCGGGGGCACGAAAGCGTCTGGGCGGCGCGGGCGGGCGGCCGACGAATACCGACTGGTCCTACGTGAACCTGGCCTGGGGCGATGCAGGTTTGATTCTGTCGGTCGGCTGGCCGGGCCAGTGGGCGGCGGAATTCGCGCGGGAAGGGGAGCGTGGGCTGACGATCCGTGCCGGCCAGGAGCTGACGCATTTCAAACTGCTGCCCGGCGAGGAGGTCCGCTCGCCGCTCATCGTCCTCCAGTTCTGGAACGGCGACTGGATTCGGGCGCAAAACGTGTGGCGGCGCTGGATGGCGGCGCATTCGATGCCGAAACCCGGCGGAAAACTGCCGCCGGCACAGATGGAAGCCTCGAGTTCGCGGCAACTCGACGAAATGATCCGCGGCAACGAGACGAACCAGATTCAGTTCATTGACCGGTACCGCGCGGAGGGCATCAAGCTGGATTACTGGTGGATGGACGCCGGCTGGTACGTGAACTACGGCAGCGGCTGGCCGCGGGTCGGGACCTGGGAGGTGGACACGAACCGCTTCCCGCGCGGTTTGCGGGCGGTGTCGGATCACGCGCATCGCCACGGCGTCAAGATCCTCGTCTGGTTCGAGCCGGAGCGCGTCGCCGCCGGCACCTGGCTCTCGCAAAACCACCCGGAATGGATCCTCGGCGGCGCGAACGGGGGCCTCTTGAACCTGGGCAACGATGACGCCCGCCGCTGGCTCACCGAGCACGTGGACAAGCTGCTGACGGAACAGGGCATTGATCTTTACCGGCAGGATTTCAACATGGACCCGCTCGATTTCTGGCGGAAAAACGACGCCCCGGACCGGCAGGGCATCACCGAGATCAAACACGTGACGGGCTATCTTGCCTACTGGGATGAACTGCGCCGCCGGCACCCGAACATGCTCATTGATTCGTGCGCCTCGGGCGGCCGGCGCAACGATGTCGAGACGATGCGCCGCGCGGTGCCGCTGTGGCGGAGCGATTATGCCTACGAGGCCACCGGGCACCAGTGCATGACCTACGGCCTCTCGCTGTGGCTGCCCTTCCACGGCACCGGCACGGTGGCCACCCGGAACGCGCCTTATTACGGCAGTGGCAAAACCCCGGTGGAACCCTATGCCTTCTGGAGCAACGCGAGTCAGAGCAGCCTCGGGCTGGGGATTGACATCCGGCTCAAGGACCTCGATTACCCCGCGTTGCGGCGCCTCATCGCCGCGTGGCGCCGGATCAGCCCGGATTTCTATGGCGATTTCTATCCGCTCACGCCGTGGACCCGGAACGATCACGACTGGATGGCCTGGCAGTTCGACCGCCCGGAAAGCGGCGAAGGCGTGGTCCAGGTGTTCCGCCGCCCGGAGAGCATTTACGAGACGGCGCGGTTCAAGCTCAGCGGCCTGGCGGCCAACGCGCGCTACCGCATCACCGATCTCGACCGCCCCGCGGCGCCCCGCGTGGTGTCCGGCGCGGAACTCCTGCAGCACGGGCTGTCCATGACGCTGCCGGAGCAACCGGACGCGGCCGTCCTCACCTACCACCGGCTGCCATGAACCTTGTAGGCCGCCCATGTTTCTCTTTCTCAGGCGGATAGAAATGATTAGCCTCGTTGCCAGTTTATCATGAGCGACGAACCCAATATCGCTCCACTCATCCGCCTCATCCGCGACGCGCGGGTGATTCTTGATGCCGACCTCGCCCAGCTTTACGGCGTGGAAACCCGCGCGCTGAACCAGGCCCTCAAACGCAACCAGGAGCGGTTCCCGGACGATTTCGCCTTTGAACTGACCCGCGACGAAATCCTGGGGATGTCACAAACTGTGATATCCTTGCGCAACCTCAAGTTCTCAAAACAGGTTCGCGCCTTCACCGAACACGGCGCGCTGATGGCCGCCAGCCTCCTCAACAGCCCGCGCGCCGTTGCCATGAGCGTCTATGTCATCCGCGCCTTCGTCAGAATGCGCGAAGACCTGGCGGCCAACGCCGCCATCTTCAAGCGCCTCGCGGAGATTGACCAAACCCTCCTCCTGCACGACAGCGCCCTCCGTGACATTTACCGAAAACTCCGCCCCCTCCTTGAACAGCCGCCGTTGCCGCCCAAACCCGAAATCGGCTTCCATGTCAAAGAAGACGCTGTTCCTTACCGGGTGAAACCTCAGTGCCCCCGCGTCCTTGCCACCGCGCTCCTGGCCGGACTGCTGGCGATGGCGCATTGCGCGGCCGCCGACCCGGCGCCCACCCCGCCCGGCAAGGGTACGGTGCTGTTCGAGACGGGTTTCGAGGGCACCAATGCGCTGGCCGGCTGGACCGGCACGGCGCAATTAACCGCCGGGTTTCAGAGCGCGCAGGCCGTGTGTTTCGAAGCAGCATCGGCGCGTGAGAACGTGGGCATTCAACTCAAGCTCGACAGCCGTGAGTGGCGTGGTTGCATGGTGCGGGGCAGCGCCATGATCAAGGCCGAGAACGTCAGCGCGAAGCCGAACGCCTGGAACGGCATCAAGTTCATGCTGGCGCTCGAGACGCCCGACCAGCGGCTCTGGCCGCAGGCGCCGGCCGAAACCGGCAGCTCCGACTGGCGGCGGGTGGCGTTCACCGTCCGCGTGCCAATCAACACAACGGCGGCCACGCTCCATCTCGGCCTCGAACAAGTGGCTGGAAAGGTGTGGTTCGATGATGTGAAATTCACCGTTGTCAAACCGCCGAGGTCGGTGAACCCCGTGCCCTTTTCCGCGCCGACTTTCACCGGGCATGACCTGCCGCGGCTGCGCGGGACGATGGTGTCGTCGCAGATTGACGCCGCGAGCCTGCGCGTGCTGGGGCGCGAATGGAACGCCAACCTCATCCGCTGGCAGCTCACGCGGCCCAGCCGCCCGGGGCAGACGAATTCACCGGCCGAGTATGACGCGTGGCTGGAGGGCGAGTTGCGGCGTTTCGATGCCGCGCTGCCGGAATGCGAGCGGGACGGCCTCATGGTGGTGTTGGACCTGCATTCGCCGCCCGGCGGAAAGGGCACCGACGGGGGATATGCCGGCTCCGACAACGGGCTGTTCACGGATCGGCAGGCGCAAGAGAAGTTCATCGAGGTGTGGACGAAACTCGCCACCCGGTATCGCGGGGCCAAGGCGATCTGGGGCTATGACCTGGCGAACGAGCCGGTCGAAGAATTCGTCGAGGAAGGGTGCGACGACTGGCACGACCTGGCGGAGCGGGCGGCGCGGGCGATCCGCGAAATTGACCCCACGCGGGCGCTCATCGTCGAGGCGCCGCCGTGGGGCGGGCCGGCGAGCCTGGCCGACTTCGCGCCGCTGGCGGTGTCGAACGTGGTTTACAGCGTCCACATGTATGAGCCGATCGCGTTCACCCACCAGGGGGTGTTCCGGCCAAGCGGGCCGGTCAGCTATCCGGGCGAGGTTGCCGGGAAAATGTGGAATCGGCAGGCGTTGGAGGCGGCGTTGCAGCCGGCGATCGCGTTTCAGCACGCGTGGAACGTGCAGATTTACCTTGGTGAATTCAGCGCGATCCGCTGGGCGCCGGGCGACAGTGCGCGGCGGTATCTGGCCGACGTGATCGCGATCGCCGAGGAACATGGCTGGGATTGGAGCTACCACGCCTTCCGCGAGTGGCAGGGCTGGAGCGTGGAGCACGGCGGCGACCGCGCGGACACCCAGCCGGCGGCGGTGCCCACGGACCGCGAGCAATTGTTGCGGTCCTGGTTCGCGCGCAACCAGAAGCCGAAGTGGTAGCCGGCGGCCGTTTCGCTTGAGCGCCGGTCGGGCAAAGTCCAGTCTGCAGCCATGAAAACGCCGTCGCCGCAAGATAGTCGCTCAGGGCTGCGTCGTGATTCGTGATCAAACTGTCGGTAAAACCCATGCGTGGATTCAACCCGAAAGCCGAAATTGAAATGAGCGCGCTCACCCTCGGGCGCCATGCCCGACGATCATGGCGGGAACCTCACGCCCGCACCGGCTCCGACGCCCACGCCATCGCCGCCAGCGAAATAATCCACAGATCGCCGGAGGCCGCGGATTGTGTCAACGCAAAGACGTAAAGGCGCGGAGGTGCAGAATTTTGAACCGCGGATAAAAGCCCGCAGCAGGGCGACCGAAAATAGTCCGCGGCTTTGGCCGTGGGAAAACGTTTTCAAAGAGTAAATCCAAGCCCCCGAGGCGCGACCGATGGGCCTTTCCACTTGCGCGACGTTCGGTGCGGTGCTTTACTACGGCTCAGCGTGAGGTTTTGGACCGCATCAAAGCATCAGCGCAGCGGCAGCCGGCTCACTGCCGTCGCGGTGATGTTGTTGCTATGGGTTGCGATGTGCGCCCTGGCGGCTTCGCCAAGTCTTCATCGTCTCCTGCACAAAGATGCCCAGAGTCCCGGCCACAACTGTTTGGTCACTCAATTCCAGCACCACCAAGTGCTGTCAGGTTTTGTGCCCGCAGTCGCGCCCGTGCTGCCGAAGGTTCCGAGTGCTCTGCCGAGCTGTGGTGATTGTCAATTTCGTCCTTCTTACGATTACCGGCTGACCCCCAGCCGCGCCCCCCCTGTCAGTTAGTCCGCCTGTTTCGCGCAAACCCTGCGTTGTGCTCAGCGCGGGCGAACTTGCGCGTTTTCTAAATTGATCCGCTTGGTGTCACCCCGTTCTGCGGGCCTTTTCCCACGCGGTTAACGAGAACTCCGAACTTTAAACGTAGGTATAACTGATATAACTGACTATGAAGGCTTGTTTTTGTCCGACTCGAATGCGTTCGACCGAGGGTCGAGCGGGCATCCAGAAGGCATGGGTTTATCGAGCCGTCGCTCTGCTGGTCGCGGTGGCGTGCGGCGGCACCGCCACCGCCCAGACCAATAACCCGCCGGTTGCACCGGAAAGTTCCGATGCCAGCAGTTCCACAAATGTCGTCAAGCTTGCGCCCACCACGGTGGTCGGCAGGTTGGACGTCGCCCGTAACCAGATTGTCCCGGATTTGGGAGCGACCGCTTACAGTGTCAACCAGGCGCAAATCGCCGCGCTGCCGCAAGGGGAAAACGCATCCTTTAACGAGGTGCTGCTGCGGGCGCCGGGCATGGCACAGGACTCAGCCGCGAACGGAGACCTGCACCTCCGAGGCGAGCACGCAAACATCCAGTATCGCATCAATGACGTGCTGTTGCCGGAAGGCATCACCGGATTTGGCCAGGAGCTTGACACCCGCTTCGTGGACAGCTTGCGGCTGATCACCGGGTCGCTGCCCGCCCAATATGGATTCCGCACGGCGGGCGTGGTGGACCTGCGCACCAAGAGCGGGGCGTTTGAACCGGGGGGTGAGGCGTCCGTGTATGCGGGAAGTTACGACACGATCAAGCCAGGCTTCGAATGGGGTGGGTCGAAGGGAAATCTGAATTATTTCGTGGATGGCAGCTACAACCACAATGGCATCGGCATCGAGAACCCGACCCCGAGCAAGAACCCGATCCATGACAATACGGACCAGTTCAAGGCGTTTTCCTATCTGTCCTGCGTTCTGGACGATACCAGTCGAATCAGCGTGATGGGTAGCGCCTCTTACGCCGACTTCCAGGTCCCCAACACACCGGGCCTGTCCCCTGGCACCTCGCCCGGCGGCACCGGCTGGAATCAGTTTATGTCCGTCACCAATTTCAATTCCAGCACCCTGAATGAGCGGCAAAATGAGCAGAATTATTACGCAGTGACGGCTTACCAAAAGTCGCTCGACGATTTCAACCTGCAAGTCGCCGGTTTCGGCCGGGTGAGCACCGTTCATTTCCTGCCTGATCCGGTGGGCGATCTTTTCTTCAACGGCGTCGCCAGCGACGTGAGCCGAAAGCTCTACAGTGGCGGACTGCAAGCGGATGCCAGCTACAACCTGGGGGAGAAACACACCTTGCGCGGAGGCATGATGATTCTGGATGAATCCCTGTCCGCGGACTCGACCACAACGGTGTTCCCTGTGGACGCGAACGGAGAGCCAACCGGCGGGGCATTCTCAATCGCGGACAGCAACACCGAGCACGCCGTGTTTCTCGGGCTCTATTTGCAGGACGAGTGGAAGATTCTGCCCAAAGTGACCCTGAACTATGGCGCTCGTTTCGACGTTTATTATTCTTCCTTTGACAAGGAGAACCAACCCAGCCCGCGCGTTAACCTGATTTGCCAGCCCACCGACGCGACAACGTTGCATGCGGGGTATGCGCGGTATTTCACGCCGCCGCCGCTGGAAAACGTGCCTTCGACCAGCGTCCAGAAGTTTGATAACACCTCGAACGCGTCGGCGACCGATCAGGCCGATCCGGTCAAAGCCGAACGAGCCAATTACTTCGACGCCGGTATCAGCCAGAAGCTTGCTCCCGGATTGCAAGTCGGTGTGGATGGCTATTACAAAAACGCAGTCAACCAGCTCGACGATGGCCTCTTCGGACAGACCCTCATCTTGTCGGCGTTTAACTATGCTGAGGGCGAGATCTACGGCGCGGAGTTTACCGCCACCTACACCACCGGCGGCTTCTACACCTATGCCAATGTTGCCTACTCCGTCGCGCGGGGGAAAAACTGGGATTCAGCCCAGTTCTTGTTCGACCCGACGGACGCCGCCTACGTCCGCGATCACTGGATCGCCCTGGACCACGATCAGCGGGTCACGGGTTCGTTCGGCGCGTCCTACCTTTGGAAACGTTCCGAAGGCAGCTCACGAATCTACGTGGATGCGCTTTATGGCAGCGGACTGAGGACCGACGCCACGGCGCCTGACGGCTCCGTCATCCCGAACGGCGGAACGGTCCCGGCCTATTACTCGGTTGGCATCGGCTTCGAGGAGACGTTCCAAATCCGGGGCAAAGAGCATCTGAAAGCCCGGCTGGACGTCGTGAACCTGACCGACAACACGTATCTGTTGCGCGACGGGAGCGGGGTGGGCGTCAATGCCGCCCAATACGGCATGCGGCTGGGCTTTTTTGGCACGCTCAGTTACGCGTTTTAGGCGACTCTCGCTCGATGAAAACCTCGGATGCAAATGGGTTAACACGCGACTGCGAGTTGATCTCTGAACTGGCGTCGGTTGGGTTGCATGCGACCAACGCCGACCCCGACCGGAAGCTCGCTTGGGTGAACTCCATTTGCATCCTTTTCCTCCTCATCGGTATCGTTGGTTCGAGGCCCGCCTCCATCAGGATCAAGCCGTTGCCTCCCGCTGAGGAGGTCAACGCAGCGATTGTTGAACCCCTCCCGCCGCCGCCGCCACCTCAGTCTGACCTGCAGAACCGAGACCAGCAGAACGAGCAGGATCAATCGGACACGCCCCAGGTGGTGGTGGTGACTCCGGAGGCTCCGAACATCAACTTCTCCGTTCCGACCCTCGGCAATCTGCTGGTCCCGGCGGCCATCGCCCAAGCGCCTCCGCCGGGCCCGTTGAAGCGGGCGGCTCCCTGGCAACACCTGCCGCCGGCGTTACTCAACACCACCGGCAGCGGCGGGGAGCGGCCGCAGCCGCCTTACCCTAAAATCGCGCTGGAACAGGCCCAGCAGGGTTCGGTGACACTGCGGATGACCGTAGATGACGCGGGCCTGATCAAGACCATCGAGGTGGCGCAATCTTCCGGATTTCCGGTCCTGGATCACAGCGCCCTGGAATTTGTCAAACGGCACTGGACCGTCCCGCCCGGCAAAGCGATCCGGATTTATGAAGCAACCATCAACTACAAACTGCAAATGGATTAAACCATCGTCCCTATGATAGCAAACATTGTATTTCAATTCCTTCTCGAAGGTGGCCCCGTGATGTGGCCGATTCTCACCTGCGCCCTGGTGGCCGTTGCCGTGGTGGGTGAGCGTGCTTTTTGGTGGCTGCGCGAAAGCTTCAAACGGGATGTGCGTAGAAGGAAAGAACTCCTGGCCGCTTTGGAACACTCGGATGTTGAGAAGGGGCAGCGACTTGCCCAAGGATCCGAGGACCCGGTCATCCGCATGATTCGTCAAAGTCTCGATCACGAGCATACTTCGATTCCCGTCGCGCTCGAGATGGCTGCCGGGATCGAGTTGCAGCGCGCCGGTCGTTTCCTGAACGTGATGGACACGTTGGTGACGCTCGCTCCATTGCTGGGGCTCCTGGGCACTGTCACCGGCCTGATGCGCGCCTTCCTGAAGGTCGGCAATGCCGAATTGTCGGTGATGGCCGTTACGGGCGGTATTGGGGAAGCACTCATTGCGACCGCGTGCGGCTTATTGATCGCCATCGTTTCCCTGGTCCCACTGAACTACTTTTCGGGCAGACTGGCCCGGCTGCAGTTCGAACTCGAAACCGCGGCCAGCAACGTCGAAGTGCTGGCCATCGCCGGAAAATTGAACCGGGAGGAGGTTGAATGAAACTGGGTTCCCCGGTTCGACGGAAGCATTCTCGCATCGAGATCATTCCGCTCATCGACATCATGTTTTTCCTGCTCGCGTCATTCATGATGATCAGCTTGAGCATGGACCAAAACCAGAATATCAAGGTGAATCTTCCGCCGGCGACCCAGGCCCAACGCGACTTCAAGCCCGACATGCTGAACATCGCCGTGGACAAGGTCGGCGCCGTGTGGTTCCAGAAGCGGCGGCTTTCGTTGCCGGAACTGAGCCTGGTGGTCAGCAACCGGTTCCGCGTCGATACGAATGCCCCGGTTTATATTAGTGGCGATCGGGACACGCTGCACGGCGCGATGGCGGACGTCTATGAAGTCGTCCGCGCCGCCGGGATCCAAAAGGTTGCCTTCGTCATGGACGGCAAAGAAACCCAACGCGCCCAATGAAACTCCGTTCCCCGCTCCGACGCCGGCGGACCCGTTTGGAGATCATTCCGCTCATCGACATCATGTTTTTTCTTCTCGCTTCCTTCATGATGGTCAGCCTCCAAATGCAGAAGGTGCGCACGCTCAAAGCCAGCCTGCCCACCGCCACCTTGGCAACCGCCGCCGCCAAGCCTGATATGGTGACGCTCACCGTGGATCGCAACGGTCAGGTAGCGGTTGATGGCAAACCGGTTTCCTTTCCCGATTTGGTGACGCTGCTAACCAATCGCCATGGCCTTAACACCAACCTCCCTGTCTATATCACCGGCACGCGCGATGCCACGCACGGCTCGGTGATGTATGTGTTGGACTTCGTCAAACGCGCAGGCATCCAGCGTGTGGCCATCGCGGTCAAGGCCGCCCCGGGTCATTCTTAAGTTAGACACACATGAGAAATTTCCAACACAACCTCCTTGTTTTCGTCGCGCTCGGCCTTTGTGGCTTGTGCGTTTATCAATGGTATGGCCAAACCCTGCAACGGAACGAGATTCAGAAGTTGGAGCAAACGGTCTATGAGAAATCCATCGCCATCCAGGGCTGCACGAACTCAATCCGGACCATGGACGGCCAGATCGTCCAAATGGACGAGCGCATTACAGAACTTAAAGCGGCTGGTGAAACCAACGCGGCTCTCGTGATTGCCTGGAAACGCGAGATCAACCGTTTGCTGGCGACCGCCGATGGATTGACCAACCAAGTTGCCGAATACAAGACCGCGGTCACAATCCTGCAAGGGAAGTTAAAGGCGGCTTACGATGGCATCCAAAAGCAAAATGAAGCCATGAAGGACCTGGTGGGCCAGCGAGACGAATTCGTGAACAAGCTCAACGACAGCGTGAAGGGGCGGAATGACATTGTGCACAAGTATAATGATCTGGTTAGCCAGATGGAGGAGCTCCAGGCGTCCGGGGCAAAACAGTGAACCTCGGCAATAGGCATACGACTGAGCTTGCCCGTTGGGAACACACGCATGACTTTTGCGTTGAGCGCCGGGCGCGCGAGGTCCAAAGTATGCGGCCATGAACACGCCGTCACCGCTCGATCTGGCAGGCTTCAACCGGCTCCCGTTCCGCCGCTGGCCAGCCATCGGCCTGACATTCCTGTGCGTCCTGGCGGCGCTCGCAACGACCGCGTTGGCCGCGGAGGCGGTCAATCCGGCGGAAACCAGCCACACCGGCCGCACGCTTTATGTTTCCAAGCTCGGCGACAACTCGGACGGTTTGTCCTGGGCGAAGGCGTTCCGCACCATCCAGGCCGCCCTCGACGCCGTGCCGGACGATCGCGGCGGGCATCGCATCCTGATCCGTCCGGACACCTACATGGAGGCGAACCTCTTTCCGGCGCGGCGCGGCGCGGCCGGCGCCTACAACCAGCTCATCGGCGATTTCGACGGCGGCTTCGGCTCCGGCCGGACCGGCTGGGTGGTGATTGACTCCGGCGATCCGGACAAGGGTTTCAAAAGCTACGATTGGTGGGGGCCAATCCGCGCCTACAAACACGGCTGGTCCAAGGAGCATCAGGCGGAAACCTTCTCCGCCGTGGGCTGGGACCGTTGGGTTCTCCGCCGGCTTTACAGCGCCGCCGGTGACGGCGGTTTCTTCTTCGATCTGGTGGACAAGGCCGAGCCGTTCACGGTGATTGTGGAAGACTGTTTCAGCAGCGGACGCGCCTTCGGCGGCGGCGTGGCGAATGTGCTGTCGCGTCCCGGCGAACCGAGCGTGTTCCGTCGCTCCAAACTCTGGTGTTTTGACTGGTGGGGCGATGCCGCCGGCGCGTATGTGCGGGCGGAACATCCGACGCTGCCGGAACAACCCGACGTGCTCTTCGAGGACTGCACGCTCGCAGGATCGGACAACGCCCTCCAGGCGGGCAATCCCGGCTACAGCGGCTATACGCGGGTCCGGTTGGAGCGCTGTCAGCTCGTCACCTTCAATTATTCCCAACCGGCCGGCAAGCCGGGGACGGGCGTCATTTTCAGCACGATCGAGGGCAAATTGCTCCACGTGGATCTGAAGGACTGCACCTTGATGGGCTACCAAATCTTCGGCGCGGGCAAGGGCGAGATCGGCTACACGGTGCATGGCGACGTGAAGGCCTACGTGCAGTTTCAACAGGCGGTGCCGCCGGGGATGCTGCGCCTTGGGCACTGGCCGGTCGAGGTGTTCCAGTCCATTCTGCCGCCGGTGCCGCCCGCGCCGCGCGGGGCCGCGTTGCAGGTGGACCAGCCGGACCTGGGCGACATTTGCGAGGCCGCCCCGGTGGTCTGGCGCGACCGCCTGGCATTGATGAAGAGCCTCCGGCCCGTCCAGGGCGGCGCCAAGGCCGACTACTGTCTGACGCTCGAGGATGTGGAAACCGGCCGGCCGCTGGCCCGGTTCGCGGAAGGGCATGGCCTGGCCTCGGTGCTCGTTGACCACGGCAAGCTCCATGCCTTCGCGTCGCGTTACGACACCAACGGTTGGAACGACGTGACGATGTTCGAATCGCCGGACCTGGCGCACTGGCAGTCGCACGTGGTGATCACCCAGGAACACGAGCATTTGTTCAACAGTTCCGTGTGCGCCGGGCCCGCTGGCTTCGTGATGGCTTACGAGTCGGACGACCCGCGCTTTGTGCCCTTCACCGTCAAGTTCGCGACCTCACGGGACCTGGCGCACTGGACCAAGGTGCCGGATGCGGTGTTGGGCGCCGACCGTTACGCGGCGTGCCCCTGCCTGCGCTACGCGAACGGGTGGTTCTACGTGCTCTACCTGGAGCAACGCCAGCCGCGGTGGTTCTTCGAAACGTATCTGGCGCGCTCGAAGGACCTGAAATCCTGGGAACTCAGTGCCGCCAACCCGGTGCTCACGCCCGGCCCCGGCGATGGCATCAACGCCTCTGATCCGGACCTGATCGAATTCCACGGGCGGACGTTCCTTTACTACAGCACGGGTGACCAGCGCACCTGGTCGAAGCTCAAGCGCGCCGTTTATGCCGGCCCGCTGGCGGAATTCTTCGATCAGTATTTCGCGGCCGGCGCCGTCCCGGACCGGGCCGGGTCACTTCCGAAACACTGAGTCTGGGCGGGCGCCGTGCCGCCGCACTGGGAACGGAGGCTGCTTCGCGCCGGGCCATTCGCGTTGACACTCCAGGGGCCGCTCCGCAGACTGGCTGCGGTTTTTCGTCGGCAAACAACTATGCAAGTCGTCATTCTGTGCGGCGGTCAGGGCACGCGTCTGCGTGAGGAAACGGAATTCCGGCCCAAACCCATGGTCCCCATCGGCGGGCGGCCCATTCTGTGGCATATCATGAAAACTTATGCCACACATGGACACAAGGAGTTCATCCTCTGCCTCGGCTACAAGGGCGAGATGATCAAGGAGTATTTTCGCAATTACCAGTGGAACACCAGCGACGTGACGTTGCGCCTGAGCTGCGAGCCGAAGACCACCTACCACACCAGCCACGACGAGGAGGACTGGACGGTGACGTTGCTGGACACCGGGGCCCCCACTCAGACCGGCGGCCGGCTGAAGCGGGCTTTGCCGTTCATCCGCGAGGATGATTTTCTGTTCACCTACGGTGACGGTTTGACGAACAGCAACATCAATGAGTCCATCGCGTTTCACCGGCAGCACGGCCGGCTGGTGACCATCACGGCCGTCAAACCGCCCGGCCGGTTCGGCGATCTCACCCTCGAAGGCTCCGCCGTGGTGGGATTCAACGAGAAGCCCAAGCACCAGGTTGCTTACATCAACGGTGGTTTCTTCGTCCTGAACCGTCGCGTCGGCGAATACCTGGGGGGCGACGCCATGCCGTTCGAGCAGGAACCGCTGGTGCGCCTCTCCCTGGCCGGACAGGTGCAGGCCTTCAAGCACGACGGCTTCTGGCAGTGCATGGACACGTACCGCGAAATGCAGGACCTGAACGATCTCTGGGCTTCGGGCCAGGCGCCGTGGAAAACCTGGTGAACGCCGCCGGGTGACCCCGGCTTTTGGCTTGCTGATTCCGGTTCCCTTGGCAATTGTCTGCCCGTGAGTTCGGGTTCCAACCAGGCCCCTGCCAGCCTGTCTCCCCTCGCCGAGGCCTACCGGGGCAAACGCGTTTGGGTGACCGGCCACACCGGCTTCAAGGGTGCCTGGTTGTGCGAATGGCTGCTGGCGCTGGGCGCGGACGTGACCGGTTACAGCCTGCCTGCGCCCACCCAACCGGCCCTGTCCGATCAACTCGATCTGCGTCGCCGGCTCCGGCACGTCGAGGCCGACATTCGCGACCTGTCCACCCTGACCCGCGCGCTCACCGAAACCGAACCGGATTTCGTCTTTCATCTGGCGGCCCAGCCGCTCGTGCGCGAATCCTACGCCGACCCGCTCGGAACCTTCTCGACCAACATTCTCGGCACCGCCAACGTGCTGCAGGCGCTTCGCTCGCTGCGGAAGCCTTGTGCCGCCGTGATCGTCACCAGCGACAAGTGCTACGAGAACCGCGACTGGGTGTTTGGCTATCGTGAAGAGGACGCACTCGGCGGCCATGATCCCTACAGCGCCAGCAAGGGCGCGGCGGAAATCGTCATCGCCTCGATGCGACGCTCGTTTTTCTGCGACCATCCCGTCCGCGTGGCCAGTGCGCGGGCCGGCAACGTCATTGGCGGCGGCGATTGGGCGAAGGACCGGATCGTGCCCGACTGCGTGCGGGCGCTGCAGGCCGGCCAGGCCATCCCGGTGCGCAACCGGTTTGCCACGCGGCCCTGGCAGCACGTGCTCGAGCCGCTCAGCGGCTACCTCTGGCTGGCCGCCCAACTCCCGCAGCCCGCAACCCTCCGTCAACCATCAACCATCAACTCTCAACTGAGTGGGGCGTTCAACTTCGGCCCCCACCACGACGCCAACCGCACCGTTGCGGAACTGGTCACCGAATTGTTGAAGCACTGGCCGGGGCGCTGGGAGGACCGCACGGATCCGCAGGCGCCGCACGAGGCGAAGCTGCTCCAGTTGGCCACGGACAAGGCTCACGCCGTGCTGGGCTGGTCGCCCGTCTGGAGCTTCGCCGACGCCGTCGAACACACCGTGAAATGGTATCGCGCCAGCCGGCAGCCCGCCGATGCGCCCGCCATCCAGGCGCTGACTGCCGCCCAGATCGCCGGCTACACCCGCCGGGCGCGCGAACGCAAACTGCCTTGGGCCGTTGCCGAACTCTGATTTTCGTTCTTCCATGAGCGACAAGCCAACCCTGCGCCGGCAAATCCTCGACCTGGTCCGCGAATTTCATGCCACCGGCCCGGCCCGGCCATTTCGTCCCGGCGAGGATGTGGTGCGTTATGCCGGCCGGTTTTTCGACGAGAGCGAGCTGGTCAGCCTGGTGGATTCCTCGCTGGATTTCTGGCTGACGGCGGGGCGCTACGCGGAAGCATTTGAGGCCGGTCTGGCCGAGTTTCTCGGGGTGGAGAACGTGCTGCTCGTGAACTCCGGCTCCTCGGCCAACCTGGTGGCCTTCTCCACGCTCACGTCGCCGAAACTCAAGGACCGGCGGGTGAAGCCCGGCGATGAGGTCATCACGGTGGCGGCGGGTTTCCCAACGACCGTGGCCCCGATCATCCAGAACCGGGCCGTGCCGGTGTTCGTGGATGTCGAACTCGGCACCTATGTGCCTGCGCTCGAAAAAATCGAAGCGGCGCTCAGTCCGAAGACCCGGGCGGTGATGATTGCCCACACGATGGGTGTGCCCTACGCCGTGCGGGAGCTGCGTGAGTGGTGCGACCGCCATCGCCTGTGGCTGGTCGAGGACAACTGCGATGCGCTGGGCAGCCGCTACGAGGGCCGGTTGACGGCGACGTTCGGCGACCTGGCCACGTTCAGCTTCTATCCGGCGCATCACATCACGATGGGCGAGGGCGGCGCCGTCGTGGCGGCGAACGAAGACCTCGCGCGGATCGCCCGCAGTTTTCGCGACTGGGGCCGTGACTGCTACTGCGCGGGCGGGGAGAACAACACGTGTGGCAAACGCTTTGCCCAGCAGTTCGGCACGCTGCCGTTCGGCTACGATCACAAATATGTCTATTCCCACATTGGCTACAACCTCAAGGTGACCGACATGCAGGCGGCCATCGGCGTGGCGCAATTGCGGAAAATCGAGGGATTCGTGGCCGCGCGGAAACGCAACCATGCCGCGCTGGAAGCCGGTTTGAAGCAGCACGAACGGCACCTGATCCTGCACGCGCCGCCGCCGAAATCCGATCCTTCCTGGTTTGGCTACGTCATCACCGTGCGCCCGGAGGCGCCGTTCACGCGGGCCGACCTGGTCAACGCGCTGGAGACGGCCCGCATCGAAACGCGGAATCTTTTCTGCGGCAATCTGCTTCGGCATCCGGCGTACGCGGAGATCGAACATCGCGTCGCCGGCTCACTGGCCAACAGCGATCTCATCACGACGAACACCTTTTTCATCGGCGTGTACCCGGGGCTGACGGAACCCATGATCCGGCACGTGCTGGCAACATTTGACCAGTTTGTTGCCACCAGAGGGCAGAGGGCAGAGGGCAGAGGACAGAGGACAGAGGACAGAGGACAGACGACGGAGGCGCGACGGTGAGCGAGCGGATCATGTCATTTCGGGATTTGAGAGTGTATCGAGCCGCCTTCGAGTTGCAACAATTCATCTTCGCAATGACCAAGTCGTTTCCGCGGGAGGAACTGTACTCGCTGACCGACCAGGTGCGTCGGGCCTCCCGATCCGTGGGAGCGAACATTGCCGAAGCCTGGCAGAAGCGCCGTTATCCGGCCAGTTTCGTCAGCAAGCTGGCGGATTCCGATGGTGAACAGGCGGAAACGCAACACTGGATTGACACCTCTCTGGCCTGCGGTTTCATCAATCAGCCCGATCACGATGACGCGCTGGAACGGTGCCGGGAGATTGGTCGAATGCTCGGAAGCATGATGGCTGCTCCTGAAAAGTTCTGCCACACCCCCCCGACGGACTGTCCTCCGTCGTCGGTCCTCCGTCGTCGGTCCTCCGTCTTATGAGCATGCCGCGCAAAATCCGTTGCACCGTCGAGGCGATCACCGACCATGGCGGGCGGGTTTACACGGTGGACCTCGCCCCGGCCAGCCCCGTGCCCGCGTTCCGGCCCGGCCAGTTCCTGCACCTGACGGTGGACGACTACGACCCCGCGGGTTTCTGGCCGGAATCACGGGTGTTTTCCATTGCCAGCTCGCCGCGCGAACGCCGCCGGCTTCGGATCTGCTATTCGGTCAAGGGCCGCTACACGACCAAGATGGAGGCGACGCTCAAGGTGGGCGGCGAAGTGTGGGTCAAGCTGCCCTACGGGGAGTTTGTCATTGAGGAGGCGAGCGACGCGGTGCTGATCGCGGGCGGCACGGGCATCAGCGCCTTCACCGCGTTTCTGGAGGCGCTCTCGCCGGCCACACCGCACGAAGTGGCGCTCGTTTACGGGGCGCGGACTCCGGCGCTGTTCCTGTTTCAGGAGATGATTCTGGATCGGCTTGCGCGCGTGCCGAATTTTTCCGTGGTTTTCTTCAGCGAAGCGGCGGACGCGGTCTTCGCCCAGCGGATGGCTGCCCGGTCGCGTCCGCCACACTGCCTCACCGGTCGCATCGTCCTGGACCCCGTCCTCCGCCCTCCGTCCTCTGTCCTCTGTCCTCTGCCCTCTGAAGCCCGCCCTCTGTCCTCTGCCCTCTGTCCGCTGTCCGCCGTCTTCTATCTCTCCGGTCCGCCGGTCATGTTGAAGACGTTGACCGCCGACCTGCTGGCGCGCGGAGTGGAACCGGAGCGCGTCCGCACCGATGCGTGGGAGTGAACCTGACCTCGGCCCTTTGAACTCTGATTCCCGATCATGAACCCGCTGGCTGCCGATCTCGACCACGTCCTGGCGCACACGCAAGAACTGTGGGAGGAACTGCGCGGGCAGCGGGTGTTCATCACCGGCGGCACGGGTTTCTTCGGCTGCTGGCTGCTGGAGAGTTTCGCCTGGGCGAACGACCGGCTCGATTTGCAGGCACAGGCGGTGGTGCTGACCCGCAACGCCGCGGCGTTTGCCCAAAAAGCCCCGCATCTGGCGACGCATCCGGCCGTTCAACTTCACGCCGGCGACATCCGGTCCTTTCCGTTCCCCGCGGGACGATTCTCGCATGTCATCCACGCCGCCATTGATTATTGCGCGGCGCTGGAACTGTTCACCGGCGCGCTGGAAGGCACGCGGCGCACGCTGGACTTCGCAGTGCAGTCGGGTGCCCGGCGTTACCTGTTGACCAGTTCGGGCGCCGTGTATGGCCGTCAACCGCCGGATTTGACCCACATGCCGGAGGATTACCCGGGTGCGCCGGACCCGACGCAATTGCGCTCGGCGTATGGGGAGGCCAAACGGGCGTCCGAATTCCTCTGTGCCGCGTTTCGGGAGGAACATGGCCTGCAGACGACCATCGCCCGCGGCTTCGCGTTTGTGGGTCCGTATCTCCCCTTGCACGAGGCCTCCGCCATCGGGAATTTCATCGCCGATGCCATGAAGGGTGGCCCCATCCGGGTCAACGGCGATGGCACTCCCTGGCGTTCGTACCTTTACGGGGCCGACCTGGCGGCATGGCTGTGGACAATTCTGCTGCGCGGTTCGCCCGCGCGGCCCTACAATGTCGGTTCCGAGTCGGCGTTTTCAGTATCCCAAGTGGCACAAATCGTGGCGGAGGAGGTGAATCCGAGCGCGGAAATTATCGTTGTGGCGCGACCCAAGGTCGGCCAGCCTGCCGAGCGCTACGTGCCGTCCACGCGTCGCGCGAACGCCGAATTGGGGCTCACTTCATGGATTGATATGCGTGAAGGCGTCCGTCGAACCGCCGCCTGGAATGCCCGGCTGTTGACATGAAACTATCCGATTACGTCGTTGATTTCCTGGTGCAGCACGAAGTACCGGACATTTTCCTGGTGTCGGGTGGCGGCATCATGCACCTGGTGGATTCCGTGGGGCAGCACCCGGGGATGCGGTTCATTTGCAATTACCACGAGCAAGCCTGCGCGATCGCTGCCGAGGCCTACGCGCGCACGCGCAACTCGGTGGGCGCGTGCCTGGTGACCACGGGACCGGGCAGTACCAACGCCCTCTCCGGCATTGCCGGGGCGTTTGTGGATTCCATTCCCGTCGTGGTCATCTCCGGCCAGGTGCGCCGCGACCTGATCGCCGACTATTCCAAGCTCCGGCAGTTCGGCCCGCAGGAGATCAACATTGATGACATGGCCCGGCCGGTGGTGAAGTACTTCAAGACCGTGATGGACCCTGCCTCCATCCGCCGCGAGTTGGAGTGCGCCTGGCATCATGCGACCACGGGACGCCCGGGTCCGGTATGGATCAATCTTCCCCTGGATGTTCAGGGTGCCAATATCGAGCCGGGCCGTCTGCTTGGGTTTGAGCCTCCACCGGCCGGGATGGCCGGGTCCGATGGCGATCTGGAGGCCAGCGTGGCGGAAGCAATTCGCCTGTTGCGTGCCGCCCGGCGGCCCGTGGTGATCGGCGGCAATGGCATCCATTTGAGTTGCGCCCACGCAACCTTCGCGCAACTGATCGAACGACTTCAAGCGCCAGTGCTTTGCACCATGGGAGGCCTCGACCTGCTGGCCGAGGACCATCGTTTGTGCATGGGCCGTTTCGGGCCGGCGGGACAACGCCGGGCAAACTTCACGCTTCAAAACTCGGATTTCCTTCTGAGCATCGGCGCGAGCATGTCGGTGAGTTCCATTGGCTTCAACACCAGCGGTTTTGCGCCGAAAGCCCGCCGGGTCATGGTCAACATTGACCCCGCTGACCTCGCCAAATCCAACTACCGCCCGCACTTGGGAATTGCGGCGGATGCGAACCAATTCATCGAGGAGTTTCTTCGCCAGAGCGTAGGGGTGGCCTTTGAATACTCTCCTCGCTGGCTCGAAACCTGTGCCGCCTGGAAGGAGCGCTACCCCACCATCACCCCTGACTATCTGGCCGACCGCGATCACGTGAACAGTTACGTGTTTGCCCGCGCGCTTTCGGATTCTCTCTCCCACGGGGACGTGGTGGTTACGGGCAACTCCTTGGACATCGTTTCGATTTTCCATTCTTTCGTAGTGAAGAAATCCCAGCGAGTGTTCTCTACCATCAATCACGGCTCGATGGGCTGGGATCTGCCAGGGGCGGTTGGTGCGTGCGTGGGGCACGGCCGGCGTCCGATCTGCCTGGTGACCGGTGATGGCTCGATGCAGTTCAACGTGCAGGAAATGATGACCATCCAGGCGAACCGACTGCCCGTGAAGATGTTCATCTTCAACAATGCCGGCTACGAATCCATCCGCTCCACCCAGCGGAACTACTTCGCCGGTCATTTCGTGGGTTCCGATTTCCGCTCTGGGATCGGCAACCCGGATTTCCGCCACCTGGCAGCGGCATACGGTTTCGGCTATGAATTCATCGCGAACCACGCGGAGCTGGGCGCGAAACTGGCCGGGGTGCTGGCGATGGATGGGCCGGTGCTGTGCGAGGTAAACCTCTCACCGGACCAGTCGCGCAGCCCGAAATCCATGTCCGTTCGGAAGTCGGATGGGACTTTTGAAACCCGTCCCTTGGAAGACCAGTTTCCCTTCTTGCCGCGTGAAGAACTGGAATATAACATGCACATTTTCGATTCCGAAGGGGCGGTGGGCCAGCAGGAAAGCGGCGGACTTAAAATGATTGATCCGGCAGGCACCGCGCCGCGTTGAAGGCAAAAGGCAACCACGTCTCAAAATATGATTGATGGAAAATCCATTTTGATCACCGGCGGAACCGGATCCTTTGGGCAGAAGTTCACCGAAACGATCTTTGCCCGGGCCAAGCCGCGTGAAGTGGTCATTTTCAGCCGTGACGAGTTCAAACAATTCGAAATGGCCAAGAAGTTTTCGCCCGCGGAATACCCGATCCGCTTTTTCATCGGCGACATCCGGGACAAGGAACGGTTGCTGCGGGCCTTTACCAACATTGACTATGTGGTGCATGCCGCCGCGCTGAAACAGGTCCCGGCGCTGGAAGCCAACCCGTTCGAGGCGGTCAAGACCAACGTCCTCGGCGCGCAGAACATCGTCGAGGCGGCCCTGGATCGGAACGTGAACAAGGTGGTGGCCGTCTCCACCGACAAGGCCGTGAATCCCGTCAATCTGTACGGCGCCACCAAGCTGGCCATGGAAAAAATCATCATCGCGGCCAACTCCTATGTGCGCTACCGCGACATCTCCTTCAGCGTGGTCCGCTATGGCAATGTCGTTGGGAGCCGGGGCAGCGTGATTCCCTTCTTCGCCGAGCTCATCCGTCAGGGCAAACGTGACCTGCCCATCACGGACAAGCGCATGACCCGGTTCTGGATCACGCTCGAGCAGGGGGTCGCGCTGGTGCTCAAGGCCCTGGAAGAAGCAGGCGGCGGCGAGGTGTTCGTTCCCAAGATTCCCAGCATGAAAGTGGTGGACCTGGTCAAGGCGATGCCCGGTGATTGCACCCACCACACCGTCGGCATCCGCCCCGGTGAGAAGCTGCATGAAAGTCTGGTCGGCGAGGACGAAGGGCGGAACACCTTCGACCGGGGAGGTTATTACGCCGTGCTGCCGCAATTCGCCATGCACCACAAGCCGGTCCGCAGTTCGGAAGCCGGCCAGCGCGTGCGGGAAGGCTTCTGCTACGCCAGCGACACCAATAACGAGTGGCTGACGGTGGATCAGTTGCGGCAGATGAGCGGCGAGTTCATCACCGGCATCTGATCCCACCGGCCTGAACGGAACGGATATGCTCTCCTACGGTCGCCAATCCATCAGCGACGGCGACATTGCCGGCGTGAGCGCGGTGCTGCGCTCCGACTTTCTCACCTGCGGACCCGCCGTGGAGGAATTCGAGCAGACACTCGCGCGGCGGACCGGCGCGAAGCACGCGGTGGCCGTCGCCAACGGCACCGCCGCGCTCCATGTGGCCGTCCTTGCGGCCGGCCTCAAACCGGGTGACCGGCTGCTGACCAGCGCCATCACCTTCCTGGCCTCGGCCAACTGCGCCGAATTCGTGGGCGCCACCGCGGACTTCGCGGACATTGACCCCCGCACCTGCAATGTCACGGCGGACACGCTGGCCGCTGCGTGGCAGGACGACGTGCGCGCCGTGGTGCCGGTGGATTTTGCCGGACGGTCATGCGACATGCCGGCCATCGCTTCCCTGGCCCGCCGGCGTGGAGCCCTGGTGATCGAGGACGCCAGTCACGCCATCGGCAGCGAACTCATCCACGAGGGCAAGCCCCACCGGACGGGCGGTCATCCCTGGGCCGACATGACCACCTTGAGTTTTCATCCGGTCAAGACCATCACGACCGGTGAAGGTGGCGCCATCCTCACGAGCGACGATGTCCTCGCCGGGCGCTGCCGGCTGTTCCGCAATCACGGGATGGTGAAAGACCCGGCCAAACTGACGGGCTTGGGCCGGGACGACCTCAATGAATTCGGTCCCTGGTACTATGAGATGCAGGAGGTGGGCTACAACTACCGGATCACCGACCTGCAATGCGCCCTGGGCTCCAGCCAGCTCCGCCGGCTGGACCAGTTCGTGCAACGGCGGGCCGCGATCGTGGCGGCTTACAACGACGCCTTCAGCGGGTTGCCGCACGTTCAGCCTCCCGCCGCCGCCCCGGCGCCAACCGCGTGGCACCTGTATGTGCTCCAGTTCGATTTCGCGGCCCTGGGTCGCACCCGGGCGCAGGTGATGACGGACTTGCGCGCGCGGGGGGTCGGCACCCAGGTCCATTACATTCCGGTTCATCTGCAGCCCTATTACCGGAACAATTACGGCTACGGTCCCGGCAAATGTCCCGTGGCCGAAGCCTACTACCGCCGCTGCCTGAGCCTGCCGCTGTTCCCGGCGATGAGCGATGCCGACGTGCATCGCGTCATCAATTTGGTTACACAACTCAGCTCGATGTGAAAATCATCGCCGTTCTCCAACCCCGTGTATTCTCCCAACGGCTGCTCGCGACGTCTCTGCTGCCGGTCGCAGGCATGCCGCTGGTGGTCCTGTCAGCCCGCCGCGCCGCTAACCGTGGGCTGGCGGTCCGTGCCCTTGCTTCGAATGACCGCACCCACGATGTTTTGGACCGCCTCTTTCGGGCGCATGGAGTTGACTGTGTGAGAAGTCCGTTGGATGACGTACTGCAGCAGTTTGTTCTGGCGACCGAATGCCTGAATACTGGAGACTTGGTTGTCCGTATCATCAGCGACAACACCTTTCCTGACGGCGAATTCATCCAAGAACTGGTTGAGCAGTTCCAAGAAGGGGGGGCCGGGTATCTGGGAACGCATTCACCGCTGGATGGATTGCCTTGCGGCGTAAGCGCCGAAGTATTCACCGTGGACCTACTGCGCGAAGCCAACCGTGACGCCACTGCGAACGCTGACCGGGAGCATGTGACGTCGTGGATTCGGCGCCAAACGGGCGCCCCGTGTTTTGGTCCGATACTCAATAAAGATCTGTCGCATCTTCGCTGCACAGTTGAGACAGTTGACGATTATCAGAGAATCCTGCGGGTGTTCGAAAAGGAAACCGAGCCAATTGGTGTTTCCTGGCGCACGTTATGTCAGCGGCTAGAGGAGGAGCACGACGCGCACTTTCGGATCCCCTATAAGCTTAAAAATGGTCGGGTGCTGTCCCGCATGACGTTGGGCACCGCTCAACTTGGATTGGACCAGTACGGCATTGCCAATACCAGCGGTCGTCCGGCCGAACCGGCAGCGATCGAACTGATCCGGCGCGCCGTCAGCCATGGAGTGACCGTCGTGGACACGGCACGCGCTTACGGTTGCGCCGAGGCACGGGTAGGGCGAGCGTTTGCTGAGCTGCCGACCGATGCCGCGCTTATTATCACCAAGCATGATCCGCTACCTTGGTTACCCCCCTCGCTCTCCACCGATGCTATCCAGGCCGCTGTGGAACGTAGTGTCTATTGCTCCTGCCACCGGCTTCGTCGGCAATCACTCGACATCCTCATGCTGCATCGCGCCGAGCATTACCGGTTGTTCAACGGCGCGATTTGGCGAACGCTGCTCGAATGCCGTGACCGTGGCCTGGTGCGCGAACTCGGCGTGTCCGTGTACAGCCCCGCTGAAGCTTTGGAAGTGCTGCAGTCCTCGGACGTCCTGCACCTGCAAGTGCCGTTGAACATCCTGGACCGGCGCTGGGATGAAGCCAGCGTGCCGGAGGCGCTGGCCAGCCGGCCTGAGGTCACCGTGTATGCACGCAGCGCGTTCCTCCAAGGTGCCCTGCTCCTGCCCTCCGGTCAGTGGCCACGGGTGGCGCAACCATTGGCGCAGACTTGGTGCGCGCAATTGGACCAGCTCGTGGCTGACTTCAAGCGCCAAAACCGGGCAGACCTATGTTTGGCGTATGTGCTGGCCCAACCGTGGGTGGACAGCGTGGTCTTGGGTCTCGAGAACCTTGCCCAACTCGATGCGAACTTGCAACTAATCCGGCAACCTGCGCTGTCGATCGAGCAAGTCTGTGTTGTCGAAGCGACCTTTCGTGGCGTCGCCGAAGAGGTGTTGAATCCCGCCAAATGGGAGTCCGCCAAAGTACGTCCATGACGAAGTCTAATCCGATGTTCGAACTGAACGACCGCGTCGTCCTGCTAACGGGCGCTGCCGGTCATCTTGGCTCAGCCATGGCTCGCGGTTTGGCCCGGGCCGGGGCGCAGGTGGTCTTAAACGGAAGAAACCGTAGCGCGTTGGAAGAACTTGCTAGCCAAATCCAGCAAAGCGGCGGCCAAGCAATCGTGTTGGCGTTTGATGTTGCCGATGCGACTGCGGTGCAGGACGGTCTGACAGAACTGCGCCACCGACTCGGCCGGCTCGATGTTTTGATCCATAATGCCTATAATGGGCGGGGTGGCTCGCTCGCCTTGTCTCGCGACGATGATTTTGAGCAAAGCTACGCTGTGGCGGTCGTGGCCGCCGCCCGGTTGGTGCAGAAAGCCCAAGACATGTTGGCCGCCGCAGGTGAGCGCAATCCCGGCGGCGCCTCGGTAATCAACATAGCCTCCATGTATGGAATCGTCAGCCCTGACTTCCGCGTGTATCAAACGCCTGAGGAATTCAATCCGCCATTTTACGGCGCAGCCAAGGCTGCACTTATCCAATTGTCGCGTTATCTCGCCTGCCAACTGGCACCGCAGCACATCCGCGTCAACGCGATTAGCCCGGGACCATTTCCCGCGGAATCGGTTCAGGAAGTCACCCCTGAATTCTGCGTCAAGCTGGCCTGCCGCGTGCCTCTGGGACGCATTGGTCAGCCTGATGATCTGGTCGGGCCGGTTGTTTTTTTGGCCTCTGACGCTTCGGCGTACGTTACCGGTCATAACTTGGTTGTCGATGGCGGTTGGACAGCTTGGTGATTTCCAATGTCTCAAACTCTGCTCATTCGCGCCGACGGCAATTTCAAGATCGGCACGGGCCATGTCATGCGCTGTTTGTCGCTGGCGCAAGGTTGGCGACGGGCCGGTGGTGAAGTCGTCTTTGCTGCCGCCGAGATCACGCCCGCGCTGGAACGTCGTTTGAAAAGCGAGGAGATCCCGTTGGTGCAGTTGCCCGTAGAGAAAGGCCGTGGTGATGACGTGACCCGCACCGTCGCGCTGGCCCGACTGCGGCAGGCCACATGGGTGGTGCTGGATGGCTACCACTTCGGCGACGATTACCAGCGTCGTGTCAAAGAGGCCCAACTGCGCCTGCTGTTCGTGGACGATTACGGCCATGCCGGCCACTATTGCGCCGACTTGGTGCTCAACCAGAACCCCGGCGCCGATGCCGGGCTTTACGCCGACCGCGAGCCGCACACGCGCTTGCTGCTCGGCCCGCGCTATGTGCTGTTGCGCCGTGAGTTCCTGGCCTGGCGCGAGTGGACGCGGGAGATACCGCCCGTCCTGCGCAAAGTCCTTGTGACACTGGGCGGAGCTGATCTGGACAACGTCACCGGCCGGGTCATCCAGGCGCTTCGCGGACTCGACGTCGAAGCGAAGATCGTCGTCGGCGGCAGCAATCCGCACCGGGAGGCGCTGGGGGCTCAAGTCGCGAGTCTGAAGGAAGCGAAGCTGGTGGTGGATGCGGCGGACATGCCCGATTTGATGGCGTGGGCCGACGTGGCCGTCGCCGCCGCCGGGAGTACCTCTCTGGAACTTGCCTTCATGCGGCTGCCCGCCCTGTTGCTCGTCGTGGCCGACAACCAGGCGGCTGGGGCTGCGGCCTTGGACCGGGAGGGAGCCGGCGTCAATGTCGGTGACTATCGCGGCGTCACCATGGAATCGCTGACCATGAATCTGAAAGCGCTGCTGTCCAATGTCAGCCAGCGTGCGCAGCTTGGCCAGCGCGGCCGGGAACTGGTGGACGGACTTGGCGTGTCACGAGTGCTGGCCCGCTTGAGAGCAACGGAAATCCGCCTCCGGCCGGCGAGCGAGTCGGATTGCCGGATGGTGTGGGAATGGGCGAACGACCCCGCCGTCCGGGCGGTTTCCTTCACCTCGGACCCGATACCATGGGCGAGCCACATGAGGTGGTTTGGCGGGCGATTGCAGGATCCCGCCTGCCATTATCGCATCATCCAGGATCGGCAGGGCGGCGCGATCGGGCAAATCCGCTTCGACCAATCCGGGCCGGAGGCCACGGTGTCCGTGGGGCTCGACCGGGGCGTGCGGGGAGGTGGTTTGGGGGCGGCGGGCATTGTTTGTGGCACGGAGGATCTATTCGGCCGGTCGCCGGTTTCGCTCGTCCACGCTTACGTCAAGCCGGATAACCTGGCGTCGGTGCGGGCCTTTGAAGCGGCCGGTTTCACGTGCGCGGGGCCAACGACGGTACGTGGCCAGTCTGCCCTCCATTTCACGCTTCACCGGGAGGAACCATGAGTGATTCATGCATTCGCGTGGGGGAACGCCAGGTCGGTCCGGGCCAGCCCTGCTACGTCATCGCCGAGATGTCGGCCAACCACAACCAGAGCTTCGATGTGGCCGTGCAGATCGTCCGTGCGGCCCGTGAGGCGGGCGCCGACGCGGTGAAGCTCCAGACCTACACCCCCGACACCCTGACGATTGACTGCCCAAGCGAACTTTTTCGCATCGGCAAGGGCACGATCTGGGAAGGCAAAAACCTTTACCAACTCTACGGTGAAGCGTTCACCCCGTGGGAATGGCAGCCCAAGTTGAAGCAGATCGCCGGCGACCTCGGAATGGATTGTTTCTCCACGCCGTTCGACACGACAGCGGTGGATTTCCTGGAGGCGATGAACGTGCCGGCGCACAAGATCGCCTCCTTTGAACTGGTGGATTTGCCGCTCATCCGCCGCGTTGCCCGGACCGGCCGGCCCGTCATCATGTCCACTGGCATGGCCACGCTGGCGGAGATTGACGAGGCGGTGCGGGCGTTCCGGGAAGCCGGCGGCGCCCAACTGGCGCTGCTCAAGTGCAACAGCGCCTACCCCGCGCCGCCCGAGGAGATGAACCTGCGCACCATCCCGCACCTGGCGGCGGCGTTCGGAGTGCCCGTGGGACTTTCGGACCACACCTTGGGTACTGCGGTGCCGGTGGCCGCCGTGGCCCTGGGCGCGTGCATCATCGAGAAACACTTCACCCTTTCCCGCGTCGAGCCGGGGCCGGACAGCGCGTTCTCCCTCGAACCGCCAGAGTTCAAGGCCATGGTGGACGCGGTGCGGCAGACCGAGAAGGCGTTGGGCAGTGTGCGCTATGAACCGAGCGAGAAAGAGAGGGCCAGCCGCGTCTTTCGGCGTTCGCTGTTTGTGGTCGAGGACATGAAGGCCGGCGAGGTCTTCACCGGGCAAAACGTGCGTTCGATCCGCCCCGGCTACGGTATGCCGCCACGCTTCCTCGGCGAGGTTCTCGGCGCCGTGGCCCGGCGCGACATCCCGCGCGGAACCCCCTTGTCGTGGGACTTGCTGCTGAAACCAGGGCTGGCTTGAAACTGGGTCCGACCCCGGGGCGAAGCCCGGAGAAGCCGGCCATGCTCCTGACAATGACCGGCGCCGAATCCTCGCCCCTGCACCTGACGCTGTCCAGTGCGTGCTCCGCCGGGTTGCTGAGGTTGCTCATGGAGTTTGGGCTTGCTGGCCGCCTCCATGAAGCGGTATGAGACTGCGGACGCTTGGTCTAAAAGAGAACGAATCTCCGTAACCGTGTTCGTGGAACCAAGGGGATAGAACATAAAGACGCATTCGCCGCACGATTTGGAAGGAAACAACCACCTATGAAGCGCAACTGTGCAGTCTGCGGTAGCCGGCAGAGCAAACTCCTTTATCACCAGCGTTTTGTTTTGCCGACCAGAAACTACTTCCACGGTGGCTACGATGTGGTTGCCTGTGCCCGGTGCGGCTTTACGTTCGCAGATAACACGCCCCCCCAGGCCTTCCTCGACACGTACTATCGCGAGATGTCCAAGAAAAGAGCCCTTCTGCAGCAGCAAGCTGAAAAAGGACTTGTGGAGCCTGATTATGTCATCAGACAGCATGAACATTCCATCACCAACATCCTGGCGCACGTGCACAAGAATGACAGCATCCTCGACGTCGGCTGTTACACCGGCAATTTGCTAAGCATGCTGAAGACCAAGGGCTTCGCCAAGGTGAAGGGCCTTGACCCCTCACCGTTCGCTGCGGAGGTGGCCAAGGAAAAGCACGGCATCGATGTCGTGACGGGGAGTTTGTTCGACGAACTGCCCGTGGGCGTGTTTGACTTTGTCATCCTGACACACGTCCTGGAGCATATCGCGGAACTTACCAGCTTTCTCTCCCGGTTGAAGACGCTGATGAATGAAAACGGCCTGCTCTATGTCGAGGTTCCGGACGCCAACAATTTCTTTTATTCAGATTCGCCCGACCACCTCGCGGAACACAAGGAGCCGTTCCAGCAATTCTCGGTGGAGCACATCAACTATTTCGGGGCTGTCTCCTTGGTGAATCTGATGGAAGCTCATGGCTTCGAGAAGGTGTTTATCCAACCCCAGGTGTCCACCCTGGCCGTGATCGCCTCGGTTTGGAGTTGCCGGGCGGTGGGCATGGACACACAGACCGCCGACTCCCTGAGAAGTTACATCCGCGAGTCCCGGGAGCGTCTCGCCAGCGTTACCGCGGTCATTGACAAACTCGTTCAGTCAAAGGCGGAAATCATCGTGTGGGGAGCCGGTCTCCATACGCAGAAGCTCCTGGCCGCCGGCGCTCTGGCCGAAGGAAAGATTGCGGCCTTTGTCGATTCTGACCCGGCCTATCACGGCGGCCTCCTCCTGGGAAAGCCGATTCTCCCGCCGCAAGAGATTCCCAGGCTTGGCGACTTACCCATTCTGGTATCTTCCAAACTTCATCAGGAGAGCATCGCCAGCCAAATCCGGAACATGGGGCTGAATAACCAAGTGGTGCTTCTCTATTCCGGCGATGAGAACAGTTAACCCACTGGCTGACAAGTTTATGCCAGGTGGCTCACGCAAGAAACCAAGCCCGGACCTTGATGACTTGGCGTTGGGGGTGGTCAGGGTGGCCGGTGGCACCCCACTGGCCTTGCTGAGGTGCAGCAGCCCCTGCCATGGGTCGGCCCTCGGCATGAACCTGAGCAGCATCCCGGACGCGGGTGCTTGCGGCTTTCCCCCGCACACCGATTGGGGCGGTCCCCAGCGCCTGGGCGGGCCGCGTCCCGGCGCTGACGAGTCTCTGGCTTGAGGTGAATGTGGGACGCGATCAATTGATGACTTGGGGCCGGAAAGCGACCGGAGTTCTTGGCATTGACCGGGCCATCGCCTTCACGGTGCTTGGCCGGTGCTGGGCGGCATTCTCGTTGCCGGTCACCCTCTTCTGTGTCGTGCATTTCCTGTCGGTCAAGGAGCAGGATTTCTATTTCACGTTCGACAGTCTGCTGGCCCTGCAGGTTTTCTTTGACTTGGGCATTGCCTTCGTGGTCCTGCAATTCGCCAGTCACGAGCGGGCGCATCTCGAATGGACGGCGGATGGGCGTCTGACGGGCGATCCCCGCCACAAGGCCCGATTGGCGTCGCTGCTGGCCAGCGCGAATCGTGCCTACAGTTGGTCGGCGACCTTGCTGTTCTTTTGTGTCCTGCCGGCCGGGTTCTTCTTCTTTCGCTCATGCGAGGAGGCGGCCCAGCCCGCGGCCTGGCGCTGGGCCTGGGCGTCGGCGGTGCTGGTGACCGCGTTAAACCTGCGCTTGAGTCCGCTGCTCGCCTTCATCGAGGGTTGCGGGCGGGTGGCGGACATTGCGCGGCTGCGCTTGTTTCAACAGTTCCTTGGCGCGTTGTTAAGTTGGGTGACATTTGCCTGGGGTGGGCGTTTGTTCGCCGCCCCCGCGCTCAACCTGGGGTTCCTCATTGTCGCCGCCCTGTGGCTCTGGTTCTCGAAGCGCCGGTTCCTGCGTGATGTGCTGGCGGCCAGGGACAACGCGGTGCGGATTCGCTGGCGGCAGGAAGTCTGGCCGCTGCAATGGCGGATCACGGTGAGCTGGCTGAGCGGGTTTTTCATTTTCCGTCTGGTCAATCCCGTCCTCATGAAATACCAGCCGACGGGCACGGCCTCGCGGATGGGCATGACGACGAAGATCATTGATGCCATGAGCACGGTCTGCGCGTCCTGGATGGGCACCAAGGCGGCGCCGTTTGGGGCGTTGATTGCCCGGCGCCAGTTTGCCGAACTGGACCGCGTGTTCTTCCGCACCCTGAAGCAGTCGTATGCGGTGCTGCTCCTGGGCTGCGCGGCCTTCGTGGCCATTCTGGCCGGGCTGATTCATCTGCATCATCCCTTTAGCTCGCGCTTGCTGGGGCTGTTGCCCACCTGCCTCCTGTTGGGCAACGCGCTGATGGGCATCCTGGTCAATGCGGAAGCCGTGTATTTGCGGTCCCACAAGCAGGAGCCGTTCATGTGGCTGTCGGTGGTCAGCGCGTTCCTGACGGGTACGATTGCCTATGTGGCCGGCCGTTATTTGGGTCCCACCGGCGTGGCGCTGGGCTATTTTCTGCTTTCGCTTTTCTTTGGCGTCGGCGCCTATACGTATGTCTTTCGGAAAAAGCGACGCGCGTGGCATGCCGCCGCCTGAACCTTTGATCGGACGCCTGCGACAGCACGACATGAACGAAACAGCCGTCTCTCCCGGGAACCTCCTGCTGACCATCATGGTTCCCACCTACAACCGGCGAAAGCTGCTTGAGGGATTGTTGCGGATTCTGTTGCCGGTGCTCCAGGAGTCGCCGGACGTCGAGATCCTCATCTCCAACAATTGCTCCACGGATGACACGGCGGCTTACCTGGCAACATTATCCGGCCATTCCCGTCTGCGCGTCGTGAATCACGAGCAACCGCGGCAGGTGGAATGGTGGTATAAGCAGCCGCGCGGGCGTTTTTACTGGGTCTTCTGCGACGATGACATGGCGACCCCGGAGGGCATTGCGTTTGTCTGCCAGACCCTGCGCGAACACCCGGAACTGGGCTGGATTCATTTGCCCCACCAGTACTTGTCCAACACGGGCCAGCCCGTGCTTTCGCGTCTGCCCGCGCAGGACGAGTGGTTTGTCCACGGTCGCCAGGCGTTCGCGCAATATATCTCGTGGATCACCTTCCTCACCTCGAACATCATCCGCACCGAGCTGGCGCAACCGCAGGTTTCGCGCGTACCGGAAGGAACGGATTTCTGGCCGATGGGCCTGTTGATGGCGGCGGTGGCCGAAGCCCCGGCATTTGTCCCGGCCCGGCGGTTCATCACGGCGGGCGCGGATATCACCTGGGCGGAGCGCCGGACCAGGGTTTTGCACTGCGATCTCGCGGAGGAAATCCTGAAGTCATGCGTCCTGAGCCGCGCGGAAAAGGCGGCTTGCCTGCGGCAAAAGTATCTTGACACACCCAACCAGCTTGGCCGGCTCCTCGTGATCCGGCCGTCCCTGCTTGGCCGGGTCCTCTGGTGCCAGCCGCGCCTGCTTGGCATCCTGTTTCGCCCGTCCGAACTGGCCAAGGTTTTCCGTCCGAGCGTCTGGTCCAAGTTCTGGCAGCGAATCGTCCGCGGTCGCAAATCGGTGGCCGGGATGTTTCCGAAGGGTTAGCGGTTGGTTGGCGCCAGGTTGCCGCGCCAGAACCCCGCCGGCCAGAGGCGGCGCAACAAGCCGAACGGACAATGGTCCGACCAGTAAAACGGCCGCGGTGGAAAGGCGGCGCAGGAGATTTGCGGCAGGTCGCGAATCCGGCGAACGAAGGCGCTCATCGCGGCCAGATCGCATTCGCCAAGATGCGGTTGCACGATCTCGCCACAGCGCCGACGCAGCGCGGCCAGCTCGGCCTCGGATAACCGTGCCAGCGACTGCAACGCGCGCGCCGCGGCGGTCAGATCCCCCGGCGGGTAAAGCAGGTCCGGTTTCACGCGCGTCACGTAGGCGTCAACGCCGCTGCCGATCCTTGGAAACAACGGAATCACGCCGACACTCAGGCCCTCGATCAACGAAATCGGCACGCCTTCATAGTCGCTCACGAAGACCAGCACGTCCCAGTTCCGCAGCACCTGCCAATACTCTTCGCCCTGACGGCGGTCGTGCAGCACGACGTTCGGATTCCCGGCGAACTGCCGGCGCAAACCGGCCAGTCCCGGTCCACTCCCGAGGAGTTCAAAGCGATAACTGACACCGGCCCGGTTCAACTCGTCCACGAGCTTCGGGAGGCGTTCGACGCGTTTTTGCTCGCGCTGGACCCTGCCGCAATAGCCCACCACCAGCGGGCGGTCTTGGAGCGGTGGTTGTTGTGTCTCGAAGCCATCGTGGCCTGACGGATTCGGCAGGAACGCGACGCGTTCCGCCGCCAACTCCGGAAGCAACCGGGCTGCCAGTTCCATTTGCTGGGAACTGATGGCGATAACTCCGTCAAGGAAACCGCGGACGGAGCGGACGTGCTTCGTTTGGTCGGGCCACGGGCCATGCAGGATGCCGATGCGCCGGCTGGCGCCGTCCAGGTCGGCAAAGAATGGCATTCCCAAAACATTGCTGTAGGTCACCACTTCAGCTCCGGACGGCAGGTTCTGGCAAAACCGTTGACGCGCCTGGTGAATGGTGTTGCGCCATGTCAAATCCAACCCCCGAACGCGCTCTGCCCGGTGATCGTCCGGCTCGAAGAAGGCCAGAAACTGCGAGGCGATGCCATGCCGGGCATCCCCTTCCCAATTCCGGCGCAATATCGAGGAGACTCCCCCCAGGGCGTGAAAATAGGTAAAAGCATGAACGACTCGGATGGCACTCACACGCGAAAGTACATTGCGTTACCGTTCCCCAAGTCGAGCCCAATCGCCTGAAGTCCAGCCCGCCAGTCAGATGAAAGTTGATTGGACGAGATCCGAACGCGCGCCAGGGCGCCTCTCCCAAGGCGCGCGGTAAGTCGCGCATCAGATGCTTCGACGCCGGCGGCTGAAACGCCCGGCCGCGCGCGGCCGGAAGGCAGCGCGAACGCTGCGTCAACCATCGCAATGAATGAGACCAACTCCGCGATGGACGCGTCCGTTCGAGCACCTAAAGGATTTGTTCACGCGCCGGCCGGCGGCCGGGATCACCGGATCGAAACCGTCATGGATAATTCGTCCTTTCGGCCGGATACCAGGCCGCTTATGGTTTCGCCAGCATGTCCCGATCCCGCCACAAGGCGCGGCCGAGCGGGCCACCCTTGCGTGGCTGGCGCGGCGGCCCGCGTGCCTTCGGCGTCGGCCTGGCCTTGGTGGCCATGATGGCATTGGTGGTTCTCTGGGCCGGCTCGCGCTCTGGTTCGACGCCGGGACCGGAGCGAGACGAAAAGGCTCCGGCGGCCCGGGCGGGGAAACCGTTCCTGGACGACGAACGCACTGTTTTCGCGCAGTATGGAGGCTCCGAGAGCTGCCGGAAATGTCACGAAGATCAATACCACGCGTGGAACACCTCCCACCACGGGCTCGCGGAACGGCCCGTTGAGCCCGCCTCCGACCGCGTCGCCTTCGATCCGGGGCGATCGTTCCGGCACGGAACCCAGACCACGCAACTGCGCTGGATCAACGGCGTCGCCGAAGTCACCAGCCTCGGGCTCTCCGGCAAACCGGAGGCGCAGGCCGTGGCGCGGGTCATTGGCAACGACCCGTTGCGCCAGTTCCTGGTGCGATTCCCCGGCGGTCGCCATCAAGCCCTCGAGGCCTCCTACGATCCGCGCTCCAACGCCTGGTTCAATGTTTACGGCAGCGAGGACCGCCGGCCGGGGGAGTGGGGCCATTGGACGGGGCGCGGCATGAATTGGAACAACATGTGCGCCGGCTGCCACAACACCCGGGTGCGAAAGAACTATGATGCGGCCGGTGACCGTTATCACACCACCATGGCCGAACCGACGGTGGGCTGCGAGGCCTGTCACGGTCCGCTCCTGGCCCACAACGCCTGGCAACAGCAATTCGGCGATTCCGGTCGCAAAGATCCCACCGTTTCCAAGCTGACCCGGGCGCGGCTCGTGGACAATTGCGGCTTTTGTCACGCCCGCCGGGGCGAACTGACCGGCGACTTCAAGCCGGGCGATGATTTCCTCGATCACATGCGCCTGACCATCGTGGATGGGTCGGAAACCTACTATCCGGACGGCCAGGTGCGCGAGGAGGATTACGAGTACACGGCCTTCCTCGGCAGCCGGATGAGTTTCCGCGCCGTGCACTGCCTGGACTGCCACAACCCGCACTCGGCCAAAATCATTCTGCCCGGCAACTGGCTGTGCCTGCGCTGCCACAACGGCAGTCGCACCAATGCGCCGCTCATCGAACCGGTCAGCCACAGTCGCCACAAGGTCTTCGGATACGACACCAACGGGGTGCTCCTGATCTCCGACCTCATGGCCTACCAACCCGGGCAGATCCAGGAAACCGGCGGCGAGTGCGTCAACTGCCACATGCCACAGACCGTTTACATGCAGCGCCACTGGCGGCACGACCACGGTTTCACCATTCCCGATCCCCTGCTCACCAAGCAGGCCGGCATCCCCAATGCCTGCAACCGCTGCCACCAGGACAAGGACACCGACTGGGCGTTGAAGTATTGCGACGAATGGTATGGCGCGAAAATGGACCGCCCTTCCCGCCATCGAACCCAGGCGATCGTCGCCGCGCGCAAGGGAGAGCCGGGCGCGCAAATCGAACTGCGCGGCCTGCTGGCGACGAACGACATTCCCTACTGGCGCGCCGTTGCCGCCGGATTACTCGAGTCGTGGGCCGGGGAACCTCCGGTCCGCGATGCGCTCCTGCTGGGGCTGAGCGACACGAACGCGCTGGTGCGCACGGAGTGCGTCCGCGCACTGGAGCAGCCGGCTGGCGCCGACGTGCCCGACGTCGTCAACGCGCTGCGCCGGAAGCTCGACGATCCGGTTCGCGGCGTTCGGGTGGCCGCGGCGTGGGCGCTGGGCTCGGGCCTCGATCCCTCCTCCCGGGCGGGGACCGAGTTGCGACACTCCCTGGCCCTCAACGCCGATCAACCGGCCGGCCAGATGCAGCAGGGGGTCTTCGCGCTCGCTCGGGGCGACCCGCAAACAGCGGCGGGGCATTATCGAAAAGCGGTTGAGTGGGACCCCAACTCGGCCGGGATCCGGCACGACTACGCGGTGGTGTTGTCGCAACTCAATCGCCCGCAGGAGGCGATCGAACAACTGCAGGCCGCCTGCCGCCTCGAACCGCGCAACGCCGAGTTTCAATACAAGCTGGCGCTCGGCTGGAACGAACTCGGTCAGACCGGGAAAACAATTGAATGCCTGCAGACGGCGATCCGATTGGATCCCGGTCACGCGCGGGCCTGGTACAACCTCGGATTGGCGCTCAACTCGAGCGGTCGCACGGAGGAGGCCCTGCAGGCTTTGACCCGCGCCGAGTCGGCGGACGGAGCCGATCCGCGCAGTCCTTACGCCCGGGCCACGATTCTGGCCCGGCTGGGGCGGCTGGCCGAGGCCCGCCGCGCCGCGCAACGCGCCCTCGAAATCGAACCACGGTTCGAGCCGGCGCGGCAAATGTTGCGAACCCTGCCTTGAGATCTTCCGAGTCCGCATCGCCGATTCCGCCCGGGCGGCATCGGGGGTCCTGCCCGATTGGCGAAGAACGTCCCTTCTCCTCAGCCCGGACCCCGGATCGTGCTCCGAACCGCGTTTCTGCCGCATTGCCAGCGCCGCTCATTTCGGATAGAACCTGCCCATGCCAAGCGCCGGGAAACTCGCCGAGTTCGTTCGCGGGTGGCAGCAACGCCTCACGGCGACGAAAAGGGCGGGACGCAACCCTTGCCCGATCACCCGCTGATGGCGGCATTCCTTTCATGAGCGCGCCCCAGACCATCCTCGCCCTCGTCGCGCGATTCGGCGAACAACTCGACGCCTACAAGTCCGGCCACTACAACGAAACCCAGCTCCGCCGCGAATTCCTGGACCCCTTCTTCACCGCCCTGGGCTGGGATGTGGACAATGCGCATGGCTACGCCGAAGCTTACAAGGACGTCATCCACGAGGAATCCATCCGCATCGGCGGTGCCACGAAAGCGCCCGATTACGGCTTCCGCATCGGCGGCACGCGCAAATTCTTCCTCGAAGCCAAAAAACCGTCCGTGGATATCAAGGACGAGCCGGGCGCCGCCTACCAACTCCGCCGCTACGCCTGGTCCGCCAAGCTCCCCCTGAGCATCCTGAGCGACTTTGAGGAGTTCGCGGTTTACGACGGCCGCGTCAAGCCGCACCAGAACGACCCCGCCGCCACCGCCCGCATTTTCCACTGCACCTGCCGCGAGTTCGCCGAGAAGTGGGACTGGATCGCGTCCATTTTTTCCCGCGACGCCGTCCTCAAAGGCTCCTTCGACCGGTTCGCCGAATCCAGCAAGGGCAAACGCGGCACCTCGGAAGTGGATGCCTCCTTCCTGGCGGAAATCGAGAACTGGCGCGCCGAACTCGCCCGCAACCTCGCCCTCCGCAACCCCAAGCTCACCCAGCGCGAACTCAACTTCGCCGTCCAGCGCATCATTGACCGCATCATCTTCCTCCGCATCTGCGAGGATCGCGGCATCGAGGACTACGGCCGCCTCCAGGCCCTCGTCAACGGCGACCGCATCTACCCGCGCCTCGCCCAGTTGTTCGAGGCCGCCGACGCCCGCTACAACTCCGGCCTCTTCCACTTCAAACCGGAAAAGGACCGCCACGAACCCCCCGACGAACTCACCCTGGCGCTCGATCTCGACGACAAGCTCCTGCGCGACATCCTGCGCGGACTCTACTACCCCGACAGCCCCTACGAATTCTCCGTCCTCTCGGCCGACATCCTCGGCCAGGTTTATGAGCAGTTCCTCGGCAAAGTCATCCGTCTGACCGAGGGCCACCGCGCGGTGGTGGACGACAAGCCCGAAGTCAAGAAGGCCGGCGGCGTTTATTACACGCCCACCTACATCGTGGACTACATCGTCCGCCAGACGGTGGGAAAATTGCTCGAGGAAGCGTTCGGCAGCTTGATGTTGGGGAGCGCGACTGTCCCGGTCGCCGCCTCCGGCGTCTCGCCGGAGGCTCCGGCAAGAGACGCGCCCACCGCCGGGCCAGAGCCGCTGGCGGCCGCTGCCTTCGGCCCATCTGTCCGACAAGCTGTCCTCTCGCCAGAGGTTCCTGCGGCCGCGCTGCAAGCTTCGCGGCGGGACGCCGCGAAGTGCGGGCGAGTCGCCCGCGCTCCCCTTCCTCCCCGCGCCGCCACCGCCATCCTTAACCGGGTCGCGAAACTCCGCATTCTCGATCCCGCCTGCGGCTCCGGCTCCTTCCTCATCGGCGCGTATCAATACCTGCTGGACTGGCACCTGCAGTTTTATGTCGGGCTGCTGGACGAAGGGGACCGCCTCACCCGCCCGCCGGGCAACTCCAATGGAGGCGCCGGCCGGGGCCATTGGTTGCTGCGCGGCAGGAATCCGCCGATTGTCCAGACGACGCGCGGCTGGAAACTCACTATCGCCGAGCGCAAGCGCATCCTCCTGAACAACATTTTCGGCGTGGACATTGACACGCAGGCGGTCGAGGTCACCAAGCTCTCGTTGCTCCTCAAAGTCCTGGAAGGCGAAACCGGGCAGAGCCTGCAGACCCTCTTCCGATTCTCGCAAGAACGCGCGCTGCCCGACCTCGGCGACAACATCAAATGCGGCAACTCGCTCATCGGGCCGGACTTTTACCAGCAGGCGGAACTCCCGCTGCTGACCGACGACGAAAAATACCGCATCAACGTGTTCGACTGGCACGCGGAATTCCCCCAAATCTTCAAGGTCGGCGGGTTCGACGCGGTCATCGGGAATCCGCCGTACATTCGCATCCAGACGATGAAGGATTCGCAGCCACAGGAGGTCGAATACTTCAGCCAAGCCTACCAAGCTGCCAGCCAGGGCAACTACGACATCTATGTAGTGTTTGTAGAACGTGGATTAAGCCTGCTCAACCACAGCGGGAAACTCGGATTCATTCTACCGCATAAGTTTTTCAACTCGGAGTATGGCCAACCGGTGCGGAAGCTCCTCAGCGAGGGCAGGCACCTCGAACACATTGTTCATTTCGGTGCGGAACAGGTTTTCTCCACCGCTACGACCTACACCTGTCTTCTGTTTCTCAGCAGGGGAGAAACGAGCAGTTGCAGCTACGTCAGCGTTCCCAAACTGAAGTTATGGGTAAAAGACCGCACGGCGGTGCATGGTGACATTGGCGCCGACAACATCTCAGATGGTGCCTGGAACTTCGCAGTCGGTCACGGGGCAAAGCTCGTGAACCGGCTCAAGGCCATGCCAACCAAACTTGGTGACTTGGCAGACATCTTTGTAGGATTGCAGACCAGCGCTGATGACGTTTTCATCATGGACTGTCTGGCGGAAAACTCGCGGTCATTGCGCCTGAAGTCGAAATCCCTGGAAAAGGAAGTCAGTCTGGAGACTGATCTATTGCATCCATTGGTGAGCGGAACTGACGTTCACGGCTATCCACCGCTGCCGCGCCGCCAGTTCATCCTCTTTCCTTACGAAGTGAAGGACGAGACTGCATCGCTCATATCCTTCAATGAGCTAAACGCAGAGTTTCCAAAATCTGCGTCGTATCTCGCCGAAAACAAAGTTCGCCTGCAAGAACGCGAGCGAGGCAAGTTCAAGGACGTTCAGTGGTATCGCTTCGGTCGCAGCCAAAACCTCGGCATCCAAAGCCGTGCAAAGATTTGCGTTCCGCGGCTCGTTGACCGCTTGTGTGCCGGGTTCGATTCCGACGGCTCACATTTCCTCGCAACGTGGATGTTGGCGGCGTCACGCTGAAGCCGGGCTGCGAGCATTACGATTTGCGCTACTTGGTAGGCTTGCTGAACTCGCGATTGCTGGCCTGGTTCTTCCCGAATGTCAGCGCACCGTTCCGCGGCAACTGGATGTCGGCTAATCGGCAGTTCTTGTCGCAAGTTCCCATTCGCACCATCAACTTCTCCGACAAGGCCGACAAAGCCGCGCACGACCGGATGGTGACGCTGGTGGAGGCGATGCTGGGGTTGCACCGGCAGTTGGCGGCGGCGCGGACGCCGCAGGAGCAGACCGCGCTCGAACGCCAGATCGCCGCCAGCGACGCCCAGATTGACCGCCTCGTCTATGACCTCTACGGCCTGACCGCGGACGAGATCAAACTGGTGGAGGGCACGGCCAAATGAAATTGCCCAACCCGGAGAAGCTGGTGGTCGAGCGCGAGAAGATCGCGAATTATCTGCTTAACCCGGCGCATCGTTTCGGCGCGAGCAAGGCGCGGTTCTTTTCAGAATTCGGATTTCAGGTTACACGATGGGAACTTTTGGCGGACGCCTTGCGCGAGCACGGACGCGGACAGGAAGTGGCGCTGGTGCGGGAGACGGGCTTTGGCCCGCGCTTTGTTGTCGAAGGGGAATTGAACACGCCCTCCGGCCGCCGTCCCCGCGTGCGCACGGTCTGGCAAATGGACGCGGGGACGGTTGCGCCGCGTCTGATAAGCGCGTATCCTCTGGAGGCAAAGTTATGATCAAAGAACACGATTGCGTGGTGCTGACAAGGAACCTGCCGGAAGAGCATCTCGAGGCAGGCGACATCGGAGCGATTGTGCATATCCACAACGGCGGCGCCGCCTACGAAGTGGAGTTCATGACCTTGACCGGCGAAACGGTTGCCATCGTCACGTTGGCGGCTTCGCAAGTTCGTGCGCTCAACCGCCGCGACCTGGCGCACACCCGCGAACTGGCACAGGCTTGAGCGTCCGGTTCTTGTTTCATTCTCACTGCGCCGGCAAGCTCGGAGGCATTATGATCAAAGAACATGAACGCGTGGTGTTGAAAACGGCGGTGCCCACCGAAGGTCTGGAAGCGGGAGACGTGGGCACGGTGGTCCATCTTTACGGCGATGGGCGGGCTTACGAAGTGGAGTTTGTCACGCTGGATGGGCATACCGCAGCGGTCGTCACCCTGGAAGCCGCCCAGGTTCGTCCGGTGAGCCGACGCGAGATGACTCACGCCCGCGAATTGGTTCCCGCCTGAATTTTCAACCGGATTGCCCGGCCGCACCGACACCCAATGGACCGCCTCGTCTATGACCTCGACGGCCTGACCGCGGACGAAATCAAACTGGTGGAAGGCAACGCCGCATAACACCAGGAGGAATCACATGGGCTACCTCATCGAGCTGGACAGTCCTTCGCCACGCGTCTCGCCCGGGCCGCGCGCACGGACCCGCGCGACCGTTGAGCAACGCACGCCGATCGTTCCTGCCGCCGTGGCCCAAGCCGTGTGGTCGGAAGCCGTCGTTTGGTTGGGCGAGGAACTCCCCCGGGGCTGGGTTGCGCGGCTCGTCGCCAAGGCGGAAACCGTGTTCTCCCGCAATCGGGGTTTTCGTCGGCGGCTCCTGCTCCAGGGCAATGCCGGTCGCGATTGGTTGTGGGCCTTCATGCGCCACTGGCTGGCGGCCCTGATCTGGAAACACCGCCGTGAGCTGTTCGACCGCCTCCCGGCCTCCTACAGCGTGGGGGATCCGCTGCCGCAGCCCGCGGCCGTGATTCCCCGCCGGGGCGCCACCACCAACACCCGAATGACCGTGTCGCCCATGATCTCGACGGCGTGACCGGGGACAAACACAAGAACGAGGAGGACACCGCGTGTATCCATTCCAATCCCGACTCCGTCCCCGGCATCTTCGCACAGACGCGGTTTGACATGCGGAGCGCGCCCGCCCTGGACGCCGTTTCCGCGCCTTCGCGGAAAACAACGGGAAAAAAGTTTCCGTTCGCCCGGATAGGCTCGTGCGACGAACAGCGGGACACGAGACGCGTCCGGCAACGCCCGGGGGCGGGCGTGCTCCCAACTTCGGTTTTCGGGTTGAGCGAGTGAAACGGGGCGTGGCCGGCACGCCGTTGCGTCGCCGCGCGCCACCGGTGTCATCCCGGTTTCACCGTTTCCCGGCGTGGTTCTCTTTTCATCGTCGCCCGTTACGGCGCGCGATTTGGCCTTGAACGCCGCATCCTGAACCTTAACAGTGGCGCCGGCCACGATGCAGCGACTCAATGCCTCCGATCTTCAGGCGCTCGGCGCGCCGCTCAAGGGCGGCGCGCAGCAAATCGAAGACTGGTTGCGCGGCCTGCTCCAGGGCGGCACGCTGCGGCTCGGCTGCGGCCTGATCGAGTTGCGCGGCCGCCAGCCGGTCGCCACCACCCTCGGCGACCTCAAGCGTGCGTGCGGCGTGGCCATGGAAACCGTCAAACAGGGTCTGCGCGCGCTGGAAATGGAGCACTGGATCCTGCTCGTGGACGGAGTCCATACGCGGCTGCTCGGCCCACCGCGCTTCCGCGTCAGCATCACCAAGGAGAACATTGCCGGCAGCGTCGGCCGCGCCATCGAGATCGCGCCCATGGACGGACTGAATCCGCTCGAGAGCATTGACTACGACCAGTTGCGCCGCCGGGAAAACGTGGTCAGCCGCAAGCGCGTGCGGGCGGTGGAAAAGGTGGCCCTGCACTGGACGGCGCGGCTGCGCCTGGCCAGTGGATTGGAAACCGCCTTGAAGGAAGGCGAACCCTTCACGCTCGCGGCGGGCAGCCAGGTGCGCACCACCGGCCGGCTGGGAAGGCTCGAAGAGGATCTGGAAATGCGCGCGGTGGATGGACGGGAAGTCCGCGTGATTCGGCCTGGAACCATTCTCCTGGAAAAGGGCGAGAAGCTGGCGCTGCGCGGCAATGCCCGGCTGCAACTCGAGCGCAGCAACATCATCCGCCTGCCTGACGGCCAGACCGGCATGTTGCAGGTCAGCTCGCGCGCCGAACTCGACCACGGCGGCGAGGCGAACTGGGATGACGACAGCCACTGGCTGGCCCGTTTCACCGACGGCGTGCCGCTGGTGTTGCTCCGGCGCGCGGTGTTTGCCGAACTGAGCGGCGTTGTGGATGAAGGCTGCGTCGGCGTTGGCGGCCGGGCGTCGGCGGTCTGGCGGGTGGCGCTGGGCGTGCACGACTGTTTTCTGGACGGCTCGATCCCCTTCCGCGCCGGCCGGTGCCCGCTTCGGCGCTCGCCCGAGTTCCTCATGAACTTCCTGCGCGAACTGGGCGACACGGACTCGTTGCGGGCGGAGATGACGAAGCGATTCGGCTTCGATGTGGAAGCGGCGGACGTGCGGCTGTCGCCGGCGATGTTCGCCGGGGCCAGCCTCCGCACGTTGCTCCGGGAGGTTTCCACCGATCCGTCGTTAAACACGGAACTCCTGGCCATCGGCAACAAGGCCACCTGCTGGACCCAGGTCGGCGCGTATTATCGCCAAGGCGAGGCCTGGCCGTGGGAGGTCACACGCGAGGCCTACTTCACGTTCGTGGACGTCAGTTACCGGCAACCGGCCGGGTGAACCGTCCCTCGACGAAGTCATCCGTCCCGCGCTGACCGTCCGCGGTCTTCCGACGTCTCGTCCTGGCCCGGCGGTCCATCCCCCCTTGCTAGTTAGCGTTCCACCGTGTCACCCAAAGAGTGCTTGTTTCCCGCCCGCGCTCAATTTACGACAGTCCCACCATGAAAGTTGAATTCTACGGCCACGTTCGCCAATACAACAACATCAAGGCGGAAATTGACGCCAACCTGCAGGAAGTGCTGTTGAGCGGCAGCTACGTCCAGGGCCCCATGCTCAAGCGTTTCGAGGCGGAGTTCGCCCGCTATTCCGGCACCAAATTCGCCGTCGGCCTCGGCAACGGCACCGATGCCATCTGGCTTTCGCTCATGGCCCTGGGCATCGGTCCCGGCGACGAGGTCATCACCCATCCGAACACGTTCTTCGCCACCGCCGAGGCGATCTGGATCGCCGGCGCCACCGCCGTGTTCGTTGATTGCGATCCGCAGACCAAGTGCATTGACCCGGCGAAAATCGAGGCCGCCATCACCCCCAAGACCAAGGCCATCGTGCCGGTCCATCTCTACGGCCAGTGCGCCAACATGCCCGCCATTCGCAAGATCGCCGACCAGCGCGGCCTCAAGGTCATCGAAGACAACGCGCAGGGCATCGGCGCCCAGGGCAAGGGCTTCAAGATCGCGGAACTGAGCGACGCCGCCACGACCAGCTTTATCATCCAGAAAAACCTCGGCACCTTCGGCGACGGCGGCGCGGTCGTGACGAACAACCCCGAGCTGGACGCCCGGCTGCGCAAGCTGCGCAACCACGGCTCGGACAAGCGCAACGTCCACAGCTACGGTTTCAACAGCCGCCTCGACGACCTCCATGCCGGCGTGCTCAGCGCCAAGCTGAAACACATTGACGCCTGGAACGACAACCGCCGCCGTTGGGCCGCCCGCTACACCGCCGGGCTGACGGGTTGCCGGAACCTGACCCTGCCCGTGGAACTGCCGGGCTACCGCCACGTCTTCCACCTTTACGTCGTCGAGACGAAGCAGCCGCAAAGGCGCGATCCGATGGTGGATTTTCTGGTCAAGAACGGCATTGACGCCAAGACCCATTACTCGATCGCGATCCACCAGCAGGCGGGCTATCCGTGGGGCAAGGGCGCGCGCATCGCTGGCAGCATCGCCAACGCCGAGAAGAATGCCGCCACCTGCGTCAGCCTGCCGATGTTCCCCGAACTGACCGAAGCCGAGGTGGATTACGTCATCGCCAGGGTGAAGGAATGGGACCGGGCGAACGCCTGATGGGGCCGGGCTGAAAAAACCTCCCGATCCGAACGCAACCGGGCGCCTGGGTTCCTCTCCGACCCGGCGCCCTTTTTTACCAAACCGAAGCCATTTAAACCAAGCAACCATGAGTTCCCAATACTCCGTTCTCGTCGTCGGCATGGGCAAGCGCGGCATGCACCACGCCACCGCCTTCAATGCCAACCCGCGATTCAAAGTCACCGGCATCTGCGACATTGACACCGCCCGCCTCGACGCCGCGGCCGCCAAGCTCGGCGGCCCCCGGACCGGCACCGATGCCGCCACCCTCGCCAAAGAACTAAAACCCGACGTCTTCTGCTTCTGCACCATGCCGCATCTGCGCACGCCGTTCATCCGGGCGGCCATCGAGGGCGGAGCGAAACTGATCGCGTTCGAGAAACCGGTGGCCTTGACCAGCGCCGAAATGTTCGCCGTGCGCGACCTGATTCGCCAGGCGGGTGCGAAGGCGGTCGTCAGCCACCAGCACCGCTATGGCAAGCATTACCAAAAAGTGAAGGAAATCGTCGCCAGCGGCGCGCTCGGTCGTGTCCATACCGTCTATGGCACCGCCACCGGCTGGATGACGCACATGCTCTCGCACCTGATTGACTACACCTGCTGGTTCAACAACTACGCGCCCGGCGTGTGGGCGATGGCCCAGGCGGCGGGCGGCGCCAAGCTGACCGACAACCATCCCTCGCCGGATTACATCGGCGGCTTCGTGCAATTCGCCAATGGCGTGCGCGGCATCTACGAGTGCGGTGCTGGCGCTCCCGATCAGCCGGAAGTGGCGAAGTGGTGGGGCAAGAACCGCATCGGCGCGCAGGGCACCGAGGGCTTTGCCGAAGTGCTCACCAACGGCGGCTGGCGCGCGGTGACCAGGGGCGGCGGCTACCAGAGCGGTGACGGCGCGATGAACTACGACCTCGACATGCCCCCCTACATCCAGGGTATGGCCGACTGGCTCGACGGCAAACAGGTCCATCCCTGCAACCTCGAACATGCCTGTCTGGGCGCCGAGATCATGCTCGCACTACAGCGCTCCGCCGTCGAAGGCGGCCAGGTTGCTCTGCCGCTCACCACGGGCGCCGACGAACAGGCCATGCTCAAGGTGAAGCTCGCCGGCAAACCGGTCCTGGTTTCCTTCGAACAGAACCGGAAGGAATTCGGCCTGGCCTGAGCGGCTGCCGTCGCAAAGGGCGAGCCTCCCGTGCCGTGGCGCATGTGGGATGTGCGTCGGACCGCGGCTGTCGAAGACCAGCCGCAGCGGGAACGCCTAGGGTGGGTCGTGGACCGCTGGGCCACGACAAAACGCTTCAACTGCCCGCCCAGCGGTCGGCCAGCCACCCGAGGCGAACTTGCGGCTGGCCTCCGGCCCAGCCGCGGTCCTGTCCCTGCAAGTGCTGCGGACCATGCGCAGCCACCTGCCGCCTGGCCACAGTGCATTATTCCATTTTCGTCACGGCCATCTGCGGCTAAATTGGGGTCATGGAAGTCATCGTTCGGCCAAACCCTGACGCCGCCGCCAACTTGGCGGCGCGGATCATCGCCCGCGAACTCCGCGCCAATCCACAGCTCGTCCTCGGCCTCGCCACCGGTCGCACCATGGAGTCGGTCTATGGCCAGCTCGTCCGGATGCGCCGCGAGGAGCAACTGGATTTCTCGCTCTGCCGCACGTTCAACCTGGACGAGTACGTCGGTCTGCCGGCCACCGACCGGCATTCCTACCGCCATTACATGGACCGCAACCTGTTCCACCAGGTGAACATTGACCGGCGGAACACGCATCTGCCCGACGGCTGCGCCGCCGACCTGGACGCCGAGTGCCGGCGTTACGAGGAGGCCATCCGCCGTGTGAATGGCATTGATCTCCAGTTGCTCGGCATCGGCCGCGATGGCCACATCGGCTTCAACGAACCGCTCTCCGCCCTGCATTCCCGCACGCGTGAAAAATCGCTTTCGCCGCGGACGCTCGAACAAAACGCGCCGCTGTTCGACGACCCCGCGACGATCCCCCGCCGCGCGCTGACCATGGGTGTCGGCACCATCCTCGAATCCCGCCGCTGCCTGCTCCTCGCCACCGGCGCCGAGAAGGCCGGGATCATCGCCAAGGCCGTCGAAGGCCCGATCACCGCCATGATCTCCGCCACCGCCCTCCAGTTGCACCCGCGCTGCACGGTCATCGTGGACGCCGACGCCGCCCGCGGCCTCACGCAGACCGAGTACTACCGCTGGGTCTTCGAGAACGAACCGGAGTGGCAGGAATTCCGCGACTGACACCCACCTCCCATGCCCGCGCCGCCTCCGCCATCGAAAACATTCTCCGCCGACGCCCTCGCCGTGCGCGTCCATCCGACCTCGGAAGCCCTGGCGGCGGACGCGGCCGACGCCGCGGCGGCGGTCATCCGTCACGCGCTGGAAACACAGGGAAGTGCCGCGGTGATCCTCGCCTCGGCCACGTCGCAAATCCAGTTCCTCGCCGCCCTCGTCGTAGCGCCGGACCTCGACTGGTCGCGCGTCACCCTGTTCCACATGGACGAGTACCTGGGCGTCGCCGCCGATCACCGGGCGAGTTTCCGCCCGTTCCTGCGCGAACACGTGGCGGCAAAAGTCCGGCCGCGCGCGTTCCATTTTCTCGCCGGCGACGCCCCTGAGCCGTTGCGCGAATGCGACCGCTACGCCCGCCTGCTGCGCGCACAGCCGGTTGACCTCTGCTGTCTCGGCATCGGCGAGAATGGCCACGTTGCCTTCAACGATCCGCCGGTGGCCGATTTCGAGGATCCGTTTGCCGTGAAGCTCGTGAAGCTGGACGAGGCGTGTCGGCGGCAGCAGATGGGCGAAGGCTGTTTTACCATGCTCGACGCCGTGCCGCAATACGGCTACACGCTCACGGTGCCGACGCTCTGCGCCGCGCGCCGCATGGTGTGTGTGGTGCCGGATCGGCGGAAGGCGCGGGCGGTGCGCGACACGTTGCGTGGATCGGTCAGTCCGGCGTGTCCGGCCTCGGTGTTGCGCCGCCAGCCGCACTGCACGCTCTACCTCGACGCCGCCTCCGCCAGCGAATTGTGAGCAGCCGGTTGCCTCGCCCAACGCTTTGAGGTGGGTGCGGGGTTGCCGGGAGCGGATTTCGGTGCTCTGGCAGGGGGAGCCCTTCCTCTATCTTCTCGGTGTAGCGGCATCTCCGCAGAGCGCCGCCATCTTCCTCTTCCCGCGTCAGTCATGGCAACAGTGGCCATGATATGGAAATCAGCGGTCGCCGGGCAAGCTGGCGCGGGTTGGGTTCGGCGGGCCTACCGGAACTGGTGGTAGAACGTGGCGGCGGAGATCGCAAAGCCAATGACCGTGATGAGCTGGCGCACGCGTTGTTGCGGGATGCGCTGCGAATAGTGCGCGCCCAGGAAATACCCGCCGAGCGCGCCCACCGTCATCACGCCCGCCCGCGGCCAGTCCACCAACCCCGCCACGACAAACCACGCCGCCGCCACCAGGTTGATCAGCGAGCCGAGCGTCGTCTTGAGGCCGTTCATCTGGTGAATGTCGGTCAGGCCGAGGAACCCGAGCGTCGCCAGCATCAAGATGCCGATGCCAGCGCCGAAGTAGCCCCCGTAAAGCGCCACGAAAAACTGGAACAACACGGCGATCGCAATGGCCCGCGTCGGAGGCGGGACGGTCGCGCCCGAAACGTCGGCGAAACGGATGAAGCGCCGGAACGCGCCCTGGCAGAGGAACAGGATCGTGGCGAAAAGCAGGAGGAACGGCACCATGCGGGCGAAGGTCTGTTCCTTCGTGCTGGTCAGCAACAAAGCCCCCAGCAGGCCGCCGAGGAGGCTCACGGGCACAAAGCGCTTGAGCCAGGGTTTCACGGCACGGATCGGCTCGCGGTAGCCATAGACGCTGCCGGCCGTGCCGATGACCAGCGCCAGCGTGCTGGTGGCATTGGCGACGATTGAGGGCGTGCCGAAGGCGAGCAGCGCCGGGAACGTGATCAGCGTGCCGCCGCCAGCAACCGCGTTGATCGCCCCGGCGGCCGCGGCGGCCGCCGCCAGCGAAACCATTTCAAAAGCCGACATCATCGGACGGAGGATTGTGCGTCATCCCGGCCGCGGCACAAGCGGACAATTCGTTCGTCCGCGGGGCGACGTCTCACGCCGGCGGCTGGCCGCGGCGGTTGCCGAGTTTCACGAAGCGATCCGGCGACACGCCATAAACGCGCTTGAACACCCGCGAGAAATGGTAGGGATCGGCGAAGTTGAGCCGGGCGGCGACCTCCTTGACCATCAATCCGCCGTCGAGGAGGAGCGCGGCCGCGCGGTTCATCTTCAGCCGGAGCAGGAGCTGGTAGGGGCTCCGGTGGTCGAAGCGCTGGAACAACCGGCAGAGATAGGCAGCGTTCACGTGGCAGGCGCGGGCGATTTCCTCGACGGTCTTGAGCTGCTCGTAATGGGCTTCGAGGTGGCGCCGGGCGCGTTCGTAGGTGGGCAGCGCGCGCGATTCCGCGGCGCCATAATCAATCGCCCGCTCCGCGATCTTCAACAGGATTAACGCGACCAGGGTCGAGCAAATGCGACCGGTGAGCGGGTTTTCCGCCGCGCCGTTGCGCTGGAGGCTCTCGAACAATTCGGTCAGCTCGTTCGGCGATGACACCTGCACCGGCTCCCAGCGGCCCAGCGGTCCCTCCGCCAGCAGGCGGTCGCCCTCGCGACCCACGAAGTCCACGTAGTATTTAAGCATCGGGCTTTGCGCCGAGGTGCGGATGGTATGCGACACGCGCGGTCCGTAGGCGAAGGCCATGCCGGGGCGCAACCGGAAGCGGCGGCCGCGGAGTTTCAGTTCGCCTTCGCCCTGGGCGACGAACTCCAGCGCGGCGTAAGGGAAACTGGTGCGCTGGATCACGTAATCGGGCCGGCAACGCTCGACACCGCCGCAGACCACCTCGAGCCGGGGCGTCGCCCGCGGGGTCAAATTCAGAAAAAAACGGTGCGCTTCCGAAACTTGCGTCGAGAGAAAGGCCGGGCGTTGTCCCGGCGGCCCGGCGGCGACGTTTTCCGTCGTGTTCATGCGGTTGGAGCGGCCCGGTGGGTGTTTGAGCGGCGACGCCGGGAGACAATCATGATTGAGGCTCTTCGCCGGGCCGACGGGAAGTCAAGAACGAACATCCTCCCGTCAACAACTGCCATTCCGCGGCCGGCGGGCGGTTGGTAGCGTCACCCCAGCCTCCGGTTGCGGACGATCCGGAATTTCGGTCGCGACACGAACGGAGAACGCCGCTACGATTTGCGGCTGGTCTGGACGGTTCATTTTGGGCCGCGAACGCGGAAAGCAACAAACGATTCGATATGGAAAAGAGACTCGTGGAGAAGGATGCGCCGTTGCAGAAGGACGATTTGATCGTCATCACCGGCGCGGGCGGCTTCATCGCCGGCAACCTGGTGAAGTACTTTCTGAAGAAGGGCTTCACCCGCATCCGGGCCGTGGACAAGAAGCCGCTCTACGAGTGGTATCTCCGCAGCCCCGGCGTGGAATCGCTCTGCCTGGATGTGAGCGAGGAGAACAACTGCCGCCGGATGTGCGAAGGCGCTGTGGAGGTCTATCAACTCGCCGCGGACATGGGCGGCATGGGCTTCATCGAGCGGTTCCGGATCGAGTGTCTGCGCTCGATCCTCATCAACACGCACATGCTCGAGGCGGCTTACCGGGCCGGTGCGCGCAACTATTTTTACTCCTCCTCGGCCTGCGCCTACAACACGCTCCTCCAGCAGGACCCGAACGTCCGCGCCCTCAAGGAATCCGATGCCTACCCGGCGATGGCCGAGCGCGGCTACGGCTGGGAGAAACTCGTCTCCGAGATGTTCTGCCAGGAATACTGGGCCGAGCGCGGCTTGAAGACGCACATTGCCCGCTTCCACAACGTCTATGGCCCGCATGGCACCTGGGACGGCGGTCGCGAAAAGGCCCCCGCCGCGCTGTGTCGCAAGGTCATCGCCGCCCTGGATGCCGGCAAGAAGGAGATTATGATCTGGGGCGACGGCACCGCCACCCGCAGTTTCATGTTCATTGACGACTGCGTGAAAGGCATTGACATGATCACGCACTGCGACGAACTCATCGCGACGCCGGTCAACCTTGGCTCGAGCGAACTCGTCTCGGTCAATGACCTGCTGTCGAAGATCGAGCAGATTGCCGGCGTGAAGCTGAAGCGGAACTGCGACCTGACCGCCCCTCGCGGGGTCGCCGGACGCAACAGCGACAACACCTTCATCAAGCAGGTCCTGGGCTGGGAGCCCAACACGTCCTTGGACAAGGGCCTCGCCGCCACCTACAAGTGGATCAAGCAGCAATACGAGAAGCGCAAGCAGGGCCGGCGCGTGGTGGAGTAGAACGGAATTTTTCAGTCGCCTCGAAATAATGGCCGTGGCGACGTATTGCCTAGACGATGAGCGAGTAGGTCTAATCTGGACCGGCAGTTCGATGTCCTCCTGCCCCACAACGCTAACCACGGCCAGTCGGAGGTGGGCGTCGCGTGACCTGCGGCCCAACGGGTCGCCAGATTCAAGCCCAGGGCCGAGGCCGCTCAGGCGGCCGATGCCCTGGGTATCCATCGCCATGAATGTGCGCCCTGACGGGGCGCGAGAGGTTTTCGCATGTCCCAGTCCCTTGCCAAAATCTACGTCCACCTGATCTTCTCCACGGAGAATCGGGAACGCGTGCTCGCGGACGACCTCCGCCTGGATCTGCATTCCTATGTTGGCGGCATTCTGAACGGCCTGGGCTGCGTTCCGGTGGAGATCAACTCGGAACCGGACCATGTTCATATCCTGTTGATCCTCGCGCGGACCGAAACGGTCAGCAACGTCGTCGGGCACGTAAAGAAATCCTCGAATGACTGGCTGCGGACGAAGGATGCACGGTTCGCGAGTTTCCACTGGCAGGCCGGGTATGGCGCGTTCTCGGTGAGCCAATCTGTGGTGGAGGACGTGCGCGACTACATCCGCAAACAACGCGAACATCACCGACCGAGGACGTTTCAAGAGGAGGATCGTGCTCTGCTTCTGAAATACGCGGTGGAATTCGATGAACGTTATGTGTGGGACTGACACCTTTGCCGCCCCTTCAGGGCGTGGAGAATGTCGGCCGGATTACCCAGGGCATCGCGCAGAGCGCTCAGCCCTGGGTATGTCCACCAATCCACGTCATGCGCCCTGCCGGGGCGCCAGAGGTGTCGGCAGGTCCGATTCATGCGGTCCGTTGCACTCTCTCGCCCCGTCAGGGCGATTCCGTCGCTCCCACATCCTCACCCAGGGCATCGCGCGGAGCGCTCAGCCCTGGGCTGGATTCTCATGGCCTTTCAGGCCACCACGACGGCGCTTCGTGGCCGGCGTCCAGTTGTTTGTTTTATGGCCTTCGGCGCCCGTGAGGAGACGGTTAGTCGTCTGCATTCCGACATCTGGCTCACGGCCTTTCGCGCCTTCGAAGGAGGCCGTTCACCCTCCGTCTTCTGACTTTTCACGATCTTGAAAACTCGCACCTCAACGTCTCTCACCCGCGTCATCGGCCGGATTCCCTACCGGCTCGCGCTGGCGGGCGGCTGGATTGATCAGCCGTTCGTTTCCCGGCTGAACCCCCAACCGCCCGGTTCGATGGTGGTCGTCGCCGTCGAACCCGCGTTCTGGTTCATGGAACGCGCCGGCGTTGCCACCGGCACGCGCGCTGTCGCCGCGAAACTCTGGCGCGACCGCCTTCCCCCCGGCGACCCCGCAGCGCTCGTCCGCGAACTCTACGACGCCGAAAACAAAGACAAAGCCGAGCCCAGCGGCTCGCAGGACATGATCGGGCTGCTCTATCCGGGCATCAACCGGCTCGATTACGACTTCGCGGTCAACGGCGGCGTGTTCCCGTCGCATATCGAATCGCTCAACTCGCCGCGCCTCGCCCGCTGGCTCGAACGGGTGATTCACGTTCTGCCCGTCGCGCCGCGGCCCGACGGCTACAGCCCGCTCGGCCAACAAAACCTCGCCCCGCGCTGGATCGCGCGCCTCGGCCGGTCGGGCCAGGACTGCTTCGACGCCATCCGCCAGCGTGACGTGGCGGCGCTGGGTGCTTCGATGAATGAATGCATGAAATGCTGGGAGACCCTCCTGCCGCACGTCGTCCGCCACCGCACCATCACCACCGACCTGGTCGGGCTCCTGCGGGCTTACCAGGCGCAATATCCTGGCGCCATGTACTCGGGCTGCGGCGGCGGCTATCTGTTCGTCGCTGCGGAGGAACCGGTGCCTGGCGCCTTCAACATCACCGTCCGTCTCGCCCCATGAACCGGCCGCAAGTCATCGTCGCCGGCGCGTTTGACGACCTCCGCTCCCGCCAGCTTCGCCTGCTGGAGGAAGCCGCCCGGCTCGGCGATGTGAATCTCCTGCTGTGGCCGGATGCAGCCATCCAGTCGCTCACCGGTCGGCCGCCGAAATTCCCGCTGGCCGAACGCCGCTACTTCCTCGAGGCCGTGCGTTATGTCCGGCGCGTCAGCGTGGCCGGGCCGGCGGTGAATCCCCATGCGCTACCGACGGACCTGGCGGCCGACATCTGGGCGGAAGCCGAGAGCCAGGACAATGAAGACCACTCGCCGTTTTGTCGCACGCACGGGATCGCCCATCGCGTGTTCACCGCGGCCGAACTCGCCGGCTTTCCCGAACCAGCGTGTGAGCCGCCGACGCCTGGTCGTCCGAAGGTCATCGTCACCGGCTGCTACGACTGGTTCCACTCGGGGCACGTGCGGTTTTTCGAGGAGGTCAGCGCCCACGGCGACCTTTACGTGGTGGTGGGGCACGATGCGAACATCCGGTTCTTGAAGGGCGAAGGGCACCCGTTGTTGCCGGAGGCCGAGCGGCGTTACGTGGCGGGTTCGATCCGGTTCGTGAAGCAGGCGCTCATTTCGACCGGCAACGGCTGGATGGACGCCGAGCCCGAGATCGCCCGGCTCAAGCCGGACATCTACGCGGTGAACGAGGACGGCGACTGCCCCGAGAAGCGCGCCTTTTGCGAACAACACGGCCTCGAGTACCTCGTGCTCAAACGCACGCCGGCGCCGGGGCTGCCCCGGCGCACGAGCACAAACCTGCGCGGATTTTGAATGGCGAGCGACACCGCCGGGTTACGGCGACGGCCAGACCCAATCGCCCTGGGTGGTGTCCAGACGCGGGCTTTTCCCTGGGGTCAGGGCGATCTTGCCGCCGTCGTCCGTTTCGTTCCAGCCGACCGAGTAGAGAACAAAATGTCCGTTGTCGGTCTGGCGGTATTTCAGCGGCTCCCCGGTGATGAGATCGTGCGGGAGCTTGGCCACAAAGCGCGGGGCCAGTTCGCCGAGCGCCTGCGGGTAGCGCCCATTGGCCAGGCGGTAACGTTCCAGCGCGCAGGCCAGGATCGCTTCATCCAACACCGTTTGGGTAACGGCAAACTTCATTTGCGCTTTGGTCAGGGCGGGCAACAGCATCGCCGCCATGAGCCGGTGGTGTATCAACCGTGACCATCCGGTACCGATGGATTCAACCAGCATCTCTTCGTGTTGTTGCATAAGCTTCGGGCTCAGTCTCCGGGCGGTGTAATCAATTCCCGGTTGCAGCACTTCGGTGAACAGCCGGTTGTAATTGACCTGCTCCAGGTACAGCCAGCCGCGCGGCATCAGCACCGCGGCGAGGTCACCTACGCCGTAGGCCGACGCCTCGTCCTCGCCGGATCCGAACTGCTCGAGCTTTGCAGGATGCCGGCGCACGTAGGTAATGACGCTGTTCCCGCATGCCCGTTCGCCGCGCATGGCCGTGGCGCTGTCGGCCAGGAGATCGAATTTCTCCAGCCGTTGCTGGAGGGCCTGCAATTGCGGCTCGGTCCACTTGCGGTCCGCCAGCCCTTCCCACACCGGTTGCATGGCCAGTTGAATCATCGCGCAACGCACCAAATGGGAAATCAGGAATGGTTCGCCATGCATCGTGTCGGCGAGGTCCATGGTGAGGGCAGTGTCGGCGAGAGCCGGCTCCGGCTGACCCAGCAGCAGCTCGGCCGAAGCCCGCACGCTGAGAATCCGGCCGCATTTCTTGATGATCGCGAGGTGCGGAAGCAGGAGGCCCGCCCAGTCCTCCTCCTCATAGCGGATGCCAAACCGCGAGTGCGGTCGCCAGCTGGCGACGCGGAGCTCCGCGAGGACCGGTTCGTATTCGTTCAAGGCGGCCACGACGGCTCCAGCCGTTTCGACCAGGTTGGTTATCAGGGGCGGTTTGGCATCGGTCGGCTGAACTTGGCCGGGACGTTCTTTTCCGCGCCACGCGGCCAACGCGGCCTGACACGCCGGCCAGTCGGTTCTTTGGCCTTTGTGCCAATCGCCAATCTGATCGGGCAGGGAGAACAGTTTCTTGCCAAATTGCATGGTGCGGTGGGTCGCATTCGTGTCACGCCACGTCTGCGTGCCGGGCAGGAAATCGAACAGCGGCGCGAGAAACGGCGTCATCGCGAAATTCTGGTCGTCCGGAACGGGCGGCGGCACCACGGCCTTGAAGTCGAACACTTCGCCCCGCGCCGTCATCTGTCTGGCGTAAGCGTTCCACGCGTGTTGGCCGCGCCAGTCCTCCTCGAGGTAAAACAAGGCAATCAGCGTGGCCAGGGCAACGACACTGCCCAACAGAACTCGGAGGAATCGCAGCAAAGAGGCCCAAAGGCTGCGTTTCGGTTCGGGCGCGGACGGGGTCGGCGCTTCGGAATGGGAGGATGAGTTCATAATGGTCTGGGGTTGAGAGTTGCCTACACCGGCAAGGACTCGGGCGTGGCCGGAAGCCACGTCGTCTGGCCGGTTTGATCGTGAAGTTGGCGAAGTTCGCTCCGCGGAGAAACCAGCTTCGGCTGGGTGGCCGACGCCGCGCCGGGCGCGCTGACGCTGCCGAGCATTTCCGCCAGCTCACGCCGCTGTTGCGCCAGGGCGGACTGCACGACGGGCGAGGGCGGATTGCTGGCGGCCTGGACCTGGGCCGGTTCCCGAAGGTAGCCGAAATGCACCGCCAGCATCACGACCCACAGCGCCGCCACGCCCGCATAGAACCGCGGACCCGGCCACAGCCAGGCGCGCCACCAGGGTTCGGCCGGTTGTTCGCGGCCGGCGCGGGCCGCGTTCTTTCGCGCGGCCGCAGTCCGAACGCGTTCCTCGATTCCGCGCCAAAGTTCCGGTGTTGGCTCGCCGCGCCGAAGGGCCGTGGTCAGGCGCGTCGCGAACTCCTGTTCCGCCGCAAACCGGCGGGCGCAGGCGGGACACGCCGTCAGGTGCTGCTGGATGGCGAGACTGGTTTTCGCGTCGAGTTCCGAATCCAGGTAAGGTCCGGCCAGGGATTGGATTTCGTGGCAGTTCATGAGGGGCTCACTTTCGATGAAGTCGGGGTGATTTGGTGACGGGCCAGCGCGAGCCGGGTCTTCAGCCGGGCCCGCGCCAGGTGGCCCATGACGCTGCCCAGCGGCATGTCGAGAGACACGGCAATCTCGCGGTAGCGCAGATCGCCCAGCGCCCGCAGCAGCAGCACCGCGCGCTCGGCGTCGGTCAGTGTCCTGAGCGCGGCCGCCAGCTCGGGTTCCATTCGTTCCGCCAGGGCTTCCGGGGTCGGCATCGCTCCGCCTTCTTCGCCGTCGAGCGCGGTCCCGACCAGCCCCTCGAGTTCCTCGGGTTCGAGTTGGAACTCGTGGCGGGCGATCCGGGCGTGTTTGCGGTTCAGCGCGAAGACCTCGTTGGTGAGGATGCGGAACATCCAGGCCCGGAAACTGGCATCCTCGTGATACCGGTCGAACGCGGCAAAGGCGCGCAGTACGGCGTTCTGGAGGGCGTCGGGCGCCTCCTGCGGCTCCCAGATCAACCGCCGGCTGTAGCGTTCGAGGTCGCGCTCGATCGGTTCGAGCAGGGCCAGGAAGCGGTCGGCTTCGGTTGTCGTGGTGGTGTGCATGGCGTTCGTCTAATTGGAGAAAGCCAACGGCGGTTCGTTTTATTACAACAATGTTGCACTTTGTGGCGCTTTCGCCGCAAACCCTGCTTGACTCGTTGTGGCCCGCATCGGATAAGACCACCGTGACCAGCGTTAGCAAGGACCAAGCATGAACTCTCCCAACCCTTCCGTTTCAACCCCGTCAGCCTCCGCGCCCCGTGCGGGCACTCCCTTCAACCGCCGTCGCTTCCTCAAGGCCGCCGTGCAGGCCGGCGTGTTGCTGGCGGCCCCGCAGGTAATCCCCGCCCGCGTGCTCGGCAAGGACGGCGGGGTGGCGCCGAGCGAACGCATCGTGCTGGGCGGCATCGGCATCGGCGGCCGCGGCTCCTACGATCTGGGCTGTTTCCTGCACGAACCTGACGTGCAGTTCGTCGCGGTCTGCGACGTGAAGGAGGCGCGGCGCCTGGCGGTCAAGAAGATGGCCGACACGAAATACGGCAACTCGGATTGCGCGATGTTCCGCGACCTGCGCGAACTGCTGGCGCGGGAGGACATTGACGCGGTGCTGATCGCCACCGGTCCGAACTGGCACGCCGCCGCCTCAACCCTCGCCGCCAACGCGGGCAAGGACATGTACTGCGAGAAACCCTGCACGAAGAACATCGCGCAAAGCCTCGCCCTGGCGGAAACCATGCGCCGCACGGCGCGCGTCTTTCAGGCCGGCACCCAACGGCGCAGTCTGCCCAATTTCGCGTTCGCCGCCCAACTCGCCCAGACCGGCAAGCTCGGCAAACTCCACACGCTTTACGCGCAACCCGCCGGACTGAAGACCATCATCAGCGGCTGGCTGCCGCCCGAACCGGAACCGCCGAAAGAGCAGGTGGACTGGGACCTTTACCTCGGCCCTGCGTCCTGGCGGCCGTTCAACAAGCGACTGCTGGATGGTTTCAACTTCGAAAAGGGCGGCGGCTTTGTCGGGGCGTTTGGCGGCGGCGGCTGCCTCGAGTGGGGCTCGCACTGCGTGGACCTCTGCCAGTGGGCGAACAGCAGCGACAACACGGCGCCAATCGAATACGAGCCGGTGGGCAACCGGCTGCACGCCCGCTATGCCAGCGGCGTCAAACTGATCCTGCGCGACGATAACTGGCTCCCGCTTGGTTCCTGCCCCGTGCGCTACGAGGGCGAAACCGGCTGGGTCGAGACCGCCGACAACGGCGACCTCGCGGCGAGTTCGGACGCCCTGCTGGTCGGTCGCGGCGCCAAGATCGGCGGTTACCCTGCGGATTTCCACGTGCGCAACTTCCTCGATTGCGTGAAAACCCGCGCCCAGCCCCGCGCCAATGCCGACGTCGCCTGCTGGTCGCACATTGTTTGCCATGCCGCGAACATCGCGCTGTTCCTCAACCGCAAGGTCACGTTCGACCCGCAGAAATGCGAGTTCCCGGGCGACGACGAGGCGAACCGCCTCCGCTCCGAGGCGCTGCGTGAACCCTGGCGCATTTGAACCCGGCCAACACCTGTAACTTTTCAAGCAAACCGATCTTATGACGCTCAAGCTTCAACGTTCCGCCGGCCGTGCCCTCCTGCTCCTTTGCGCCACCGCCGCGCTGGCCTTCCCTCCCGCGCTCGCCCAAGCGGCCGAATCGGAACCCGACCTGATCAAAGTGCTCCAGTCGGGCGCCCCGGCCGGCGAAAAGGGGGTCGCCTGCAAGAAGCTCGCCGTGTTTGGCTCCAAGGCGGCGGTGCCGGCGCTGGCCCCGCTGCTCGAGGACAAAGACCTTGCCTCGTGGGCTCGCATTGCCCTCGAAGCGATCCCCGATCCCGCCGCCGGCGACGCCCTGCGGGCCGCGCTCGACAAGGTTTCCGGCCGGTTGCTGGTCGGCGTGCTCAACTCGATCGGCGTCCGCCGCGACGCCGGCGCCGTGGACAGTGTGATCCCGCGGCTCAAGGACACCGATGCGGAGGTGGTCACGGCGGCGGCGGTGGCCCTCGGGCGCATCGGCGGCGACCCGGCGGCGGCGGCGCTGAAGTCCGCGCTGGCCAGTGCGCCGGCCGGTGCCAAAGCAGGCGTGGCCCAAGGCTGCATCCTCTGCGCGGATCGGTTTCTCGCCGCTGGCCAGGCGCCCGCCGCGATGGCGCTGTTCGACCTCGTCCGGCAGACCAACGTCCTCAAGCAGCGCCAGATCGAGGCGACGCGCGGCGCGATCCTCGCGCGGGAATCGTCCGGCCTTCCGCTGTTGCTCGAACAATTGCGGTCGCCGGACAAGGCGTGGTTCCGCCTGGGCCTGCGCGTCGCCCGGGAACTGCCCGGACGCGACGTCACCGACGCGCTCACCGCCGAGCTCGACCGTCTGCCCGCCGAGCGCCGGCCGCTGCTGCTGCTGGCGGTGGCGGACCGCACCGATGATGGCGTCATGGCGGCGCTGCACAAGGCGATCGAGAGCGACGTCAAGCCGCTGCAACTCGCCGCACTTGGCGTGTTGCAACATGCGGGCCATGCCGCCTGTGTGCCGGCGTTGCTGCACGCGGCGACCGACGCGGACGCCGACATCGCCAAAGCTGCCAAACTCGCGCTGGAAAAAATCGAGGACCCCGCCGTGGATGCGGCCTTGCTCGCCCGGCTGAAGGAGGCGAGCGGCCAGGAACGCCGGGTGCTCATCGAAGTGGCGGGCGAACGCCGCACCGCCGGGGCGTTGTCCGCGATCGTGCCCTGCTTGGCCGATCCAGATGCCGCCGTGCGCGCCACGGCCGTGGCGGCCCTGGGATCACTGGGCGAAGCCCCACAGGCCGCCGATCTGGCCGGCGTGCTGACCAAGGCCGCGACACCGGCCGAGCGCGAGGAAGTCACCAAAGCGTTGGTCGCGCTGAGCAGCCGGGTCGGCGCCGCCACCGTGCCGTATCTGATGCCATTGGCGAAAAGTGGCGAGCCGGCGTTGCGAATTGCCGCGCTCCAGGCGTTCGCCGCCGCCGGCGGACCGGCCGCGCTGACTGCCGTGGCCGCCGCCGTCAACGACGCGGATGAAGGCGTTCAGGACGAGGCGGTGCGGACGCTGTCCACGTGGCCGAACAGTTGGCCCGACGACTCCGCCGTGGCCAGTCCGTTGCTGGCGCTGGCGAAGTCCGGCAAGAAGGCCTCGCACCAGGTGCTCGGGGTGCGCGGCTACCTGCAGTTCGTCCAGGTTGACAAACAACTCAAGGACGACGAACGGGTGGCCCGCATCAATGAACTGCTGCCTTCGATCCAGCGTCCGGAGGAGAAGCGCGCGGCAATCGCCACGCTCGGCGGCATCCCGTCAGCGGCGGCACTCGACGCCCTGTTGGGCCTGGGCGCGGACCCGGCGCTCGCGGGCGACGCCTATTCCGCGGTCGTGCAACTCGCCAGCACGGACCTGCGCAACTCGGCGAAGGAAGCCTGCCGGAAGGCACTCGAAACCGTGCTGGCCAAGTCCGGCGACGAGGCCACGAAGAAGAAGGCCGAGAAAACCCTGAGCAAGATCAAGTAGCCTCCTGCTACGGGGCTTTGACGTCGAGGCAGACCAGGTCGCTCGCGTTGCGGCAATACAACCGACCGTTGGCGAGCACCGGCGGCGCCCACGTGTCTTTTCCGTCGAACACCTTGTAGCTCGCCAGTTCCTTGTAACCGGCCGGTGACGCCTCCGCGACCGCCACCGTGCCGGTCTGGCTGTAAATGATCAGCTTGCCGTCGGCCAGCATCAGGTTGCCCTTGCCGAACTTACCCTCGGCCCATTTCTGCTCGCCGGTTTCGAGCGCGAGGCATTTCAGCTCGCTCTCATCGAAGCCGTACAGGTTGCCCTGCCAAAGGACGCACGTGGCCACGTGGTTCCGCATCTGCTTGTTCTGCCAAACCGCCTTGGCCGGCCCGCCGCTGAACTGGATCAGCGCGCAACCCTTGCCGTAACCGGACGAAACAAACACGCGGTCCTTCACCACAATCGGCGTGGTCACGTTCACGTCGTAGCTCGTCTTCCAGGGGAAACGCCACAGTTCGCTGCCGTCCTTGGCCGCGCGACCAACCAGGCCGGCGGCGCTGAGTTCTGCCAGGCAGCGCTGGCCACCGGAATCGAAGGGCACGATCGAGGAATAAGCCACGGACTCAGGGCTGGTCTTCCAGACTTCATGCCCGTCGAGCTTGTCAAACGCCACCACCGACGCGGCCCCGCCGACCTCGGTGATCACAACGCTGCCCTCGACCAGCGGCGAGCCGCCGAACCCCCACGTCGGCGGTTTCGCGCCGTAATCCTTCGCAAATTCCTTCGACCAAATCACCTTGCCGGTGGCCGCCTCGAGGCAGAAAAAGTGGCCGTTGCGGCTGAGGCTGCACACGCGGCCGTCGTCCACCGTGGGTGTGACGCGCGGACCCTGATAGCCGTTCGGGTCCTTGGCGGAGCACGGATAGGAGTGGCGCCAAAGTTCCTTGCCGGTCGCCGCGTCGAAGGCGAAGACCGAGTCGGTCTCATCCTTGTTGCCCATGGTGAACAACCGTCCCTGGCTGACGGACACCGAGGCGTAACCGACCCCGACGGCGGCCTGCCAGAGGCGCTTGGGCCCGTCGGCAGGCCACTGGCTCAGCCAGCCGGTTTCCGTCGAAATGCCGTCAAAGTTGGTGCCGCGCCAGCGGGGCCAGTCGCCGGCCCGGAGCGCGGAAGGCGCCGCGGCGGCGAGCAGGGCCAGCAGCCAGGGCAGCGCCCGGATGGCATTCGGATTAAGCCGTGAAATAATCATCAATCGGATCAACATCCTTTCTTCTTAACCGGCCGTCGGCGTGGTGTCAATCCGCAGGTCCCGTGAGCAGTGTCCGAGTTTGCCGTGCCTGGTGGGGCGAGCGCCTGTCTGCGCCTGTCTGCGTCCGCACAGGCAGATCCCCGCGAGCCGTTCCTGCCGTAGGGTTTGCCCGGCTCGCGAGGACTGGCGCAAGGGCGGTTTGCGTGCGTGGGCCACGCGCACGGGCGTCCTCGCAAGCCTCGGGGAGTCCCGACCACGGGCCGTCGGGGCGGGCTAAGGAGGGAAAGCTAATTACAAGGTCGGCCCCGTTCCACTTCGGCCTGCCGGCCGGCAGGCAGGCCGGGCTCGTTCAACCACGCATTGCCTTGAGGCTCGCCGACTCGCTCAATGCAATGCCTTGGTGTGTTAGGCGGATGTCTTTGCGTCATAAATCCGACTCCACCAACCAACAGCTTCTCCGCCGTATTTGAGAAGGACAATCTTATCGCCGGCACTCGTCTGAACAAGAACCGCAGTGTATAAATCTGGCAAACTACCCTGAATGTGAACTTGGCGAATCTTCAAAATCTTGTAACTGCCAAACTGTCTCTCAAGAACTTTGGAAACCACATCTTCGGTCAAAGCAGTGGCAGGCAACTTGATGATAGGGAACAAACCATTCTCCCAAAGACCATGAGATGGTCAAAGACTGGCAACGAGTCGGTCAATCGGATCAGGTGTGGTGGCGCAACCGACCAGCAGTGCTGCAATGATGGTGAAAAGTGTCGAGCGCATAATCCGCCTAACGACTGAGTGGTGGCGGGCCCGTGAGCGTTCGATCTGGAACTGAGCCGCCATCCCGCCATCCACTCCAGCGTGTGGTTCGGCCAATTGTTATTCATTTGAATTCCTCTCCTGAGTGTAACAACTCTAGCCGATTCGGTTATCGGCGTTTGGCTCCGCATCATCGGTGCGACTCAGTGGTCTCATGGGCTTTTCCTTTACCAGGTCTCCTGATGGAGCAGGTGGTCATTGTTCCACCGGACGGCGCTGATCCGAGCGCTGAACAGCAGGCTGGGCCGCATTGACTCGACATGGCCGTCGCAGCACGCGAAGTTATAATTAACCCCGTGGCGCGGCGGGTAGGCCCTCGGGTCCATGGCGATCCCGCTCGGAGAATCCGGGGGCACCTGAAATAAATGCATGCCGTTCCCCAAGTCCGGGCCGCCGAAGAGCCCGATCTCGGAGTCGCCAAGTGCAATCATTTCGCTGGGGGCGAGCACCATTGAATCGAAGATCGCGGGAGGCAGGGCAAGTGTGGAAGACGGCATGGTGAGAAACGCTGGTCCGAGGCCAAGAAGGCCCTGCTGACCAGGGCCAGGCCCCGTGCCATATCCGTTGTAGCCATAGCTTCCGACGTAGAAGATTTCCCCCGCAGCCAGAGGGACCGTGTTGGAGATGAGGCCTCTGAATCCAGGGCAATGATAGGCCCGGTTGGTCCAGTTCAGTGGGTAATACTGGGCAATCGCGTCGATCCAGTAGAACAAGCTGCTACTGGTCGCGACGCAGTCGTAGGGATACCTGTTGCCGTTGTCGTCCAGGTATAGGCGGAGCGCGATCTCCATCTGTCGGAGGTGGTTCTTGCAAGCGGTGGACTTGCCCTGGGTCTTCGCCCGACTCAATGCTGGAAGGAGCATTGCCGCCAGAAGCGCGATAATGGCGATGACGACGAGCAACTCGATCAACGTAAACGCAACCCTTCTCGCGTCATGCAGCCCGGATGCGCTTCGAGCGCACCCCAAGGACTTTTCGCTGATGCCCGTCATACCCAACAGCGGCTTATTTCATTAGCTGACGGCGAGCACCTTCTTGACCGGCGGCAATATCAGGTTCATCATGGGGCAAATAGTCCTTGGAACCGGATGGACAGTCAAGCCAGAACGCCGAAGCTTTTGCATCGGGTGCGCCAGGTGATGCGCTTGCACCATGACTCGCTGCACACCGAACGGGCCTATGTGGACTGGATCAAGCGCTATGTCCATTTCCATCGGATGCAACGGCGAGAAGACCTGGGCGGCGGGGAGGCCAAGATCGAGGCGTTTCTGACCGATCTGGCGGTGAACGGGCAGGTGGCCCCGGCGACCAAGAACCAGGCGCTCAATGCCCTCGTCCATCGGCGGTTGATTTGGTCTGGGAGCATGCACGCCCCGTCCCTGCCGCCCAGCGGTCGGTAGGCCACCCATGCGAAGTGCGAGTGACGAATTGCGAAGGGCGGGTCACAGGCTGCGGTGCTCCGCGGCTCTGACTGCGCGTTGCACGTCCGCTACGAAACGTGAGATTAAGATGGGGCGCCGCCGCGGCAGCCCCCTGCCACACACTGCCCGCCCGGCGGTCGGCGGGCTGCCCAAGACAATGTATCTTCGTGTGTTTAGCGTGTTTGGCGGGCAAGACCGTTCAGCCGGCGGGTTGGGAGACCGCCGCACTATCGCCGTTCTCATTCAGATGGCGGCGCTGCCGAGGCGCCGTTACGGTGGCTACGCCGCCGCCGGTCGGCTGCGTCCGGCGCGGTAGCCGTAGAGCCCGTAGAAGGCGATGTAGGCAAAGGCAAACACCGGCACAATGAACGACGCCTGAATGCCGAGCCAGTCGGCCACGGCACCCTGGACCGGCGGCAGGATGGCGCCGCCCAGGATCGCCAGCACCAGCAGGGATGAGGCCTGGCTCTTGAGCGGGCCCAGCCCCTCGATGGCGAGCGCAAAAATGTTCGACCACATGACCGAGCAGAACAGCCCAATGCCGAGGATGGCCCATTTCGCCGCGGTTCCCGTGGTCAACATGCCGGTCGCGAGCAGCACGATGATGACGCCGCTGAACAGGGCGAGCATCCGGTGCGGACTGGCTTCGCCGAGGAAAAAGGCGACGAGGAGGAGCAGCAGGAGCAGGCCGTAATGGAGGGCATTGGCGGGACTGCATAGCGCGGCCGCCTGCTGCCAGTCCTGGTGCAGCCACCGGCCAATCGCCGGCAGCAACAGGATGACCACCCACGCGGCGGCGGGGACCAGCACCACCAACAGGCGTTTCACGGATTTGCGGAGGTCGCTCAACGCGAACGCGCCCATGAAACGGCCGATCATCAGCCCGCCCCAGTAGAACGCCAGGTAGCTGCTGGCGGTTTCCTTGGGCACGCTGCCCAGCCGCTCGGTGCCAAGAAAGTTCACGATGGCGCTGCCCACCGTGACCTCGCCGCCGACGTACATGAAGATGGCGAGCATCCCCAGGACCGTATGCGGGTGTTTCAACGCGCCGGCGCCGCGGCCAATTTGATCCGGATTCGTGAAGGCCGGGACATGGGCGAACCGGAAGAACACCGCCAGCAGCAGAAACGCGACGGCGAAGCCCACGTAGGGAATCTTCACCGAGTCGGCGCCGTGGGCATCTTTGCTCGTGAAATAGGTGAAGACCAGGAAGCCGCCGATGATGGGGCCAATCGTCGTGCCAAACGAATTGAAGGCTTGCGAGAGGTTGAGCCGGCTGGAAGCCGTGCGTTCCGGTCCGAGGATCGTCACGTAAGGATTGGCCGCAATCTGCAGCATCGCCAGGCCGAGGCCGACGACGAACAGGGCCAGCAGGAAGAATGGGTAGGAGATCAGCACGGCGGCGGGATAAAACAGCGCACAACCGGCGGCCGCGGTGCCCAGGCCGATGATGACGCCGTTCTTGTAGCCGATCCGGTTGATCGGGTCACCCGACCGCATGGAGATCACGTAATAGACCAGGCCGCCGGTGGCATAGGCGCCGAAAAAGGCGAATTGCACCAGCATGGCCTGAAAATAGCTCAGCGTGAACGCCTCCTTGAACCGGGGAATCAGGATGTCGTTCCACACGGTGATGAATCCCCACATGAAGAAGAGGACGGTCATGATCGCGAACGGGCCGCGATACGTCTGCCCGTTGGCCGGTGTGGCGGTGGATGCCTGGGTTGCTGCCGGAACGCCGATGCTTGCCATGTTGCCTTTTCTTTGCCAACGCGGGACGCCAAGGGCGGCGAACCGTCCTTGAGACGAACTCAGCCGCCGATGTCCGCGAGGTTGGCTGCCACGATGCGCAATCCCCGGGCCGGCGGCGAGCAAAACTTGCCGCTCAGCGCGGATGAACTTGGGAAACCACCGCGGCAGACGCATCCGGTCTGCCTTGTCCCCGCTTGGGCCTCGTCAGCGCCACGACCACGGCGGCCACCATCCGAACCCGCGCGGCGTGCGATTGCCTCATGGGTAGATTAAGCAAAAGATGTCGGGCACAGCGGGAACAGCAAGCGCGACCTGCTCGCCCGGCCGGCCCGTCCCACGTCAACCCCGCCGGGATGGTCCGCCGGCGCGCGTGACCGCCGATCTTCCGGGCTTGTTTCCCACCGGCACCCAGTGGTAAACCATGACCCGACGCGCTGGCCGGCGAGCGCCGCGGAACGCGAATGCCTATGCTTGAGTCCTTGCTCTATCCACAAACCGTGGCGGTGATCGGCGCGTCGCGGAATCCGGAGAAGGTCGGCTACGCCTTCATGCACAACCTCACCCGGATCGGTTTCCCCGGCACCATCGTCCCCGTCAACCTCGAGGCCCCCGAAATTCTCGGCGTCAAATGCTACAAGAGCCTGGACGAATTCCCCGGCAAGATTGACCTGAGCGTCATCGTCGTCGCTGCGAAATACGTCAAGGAGGCCGTGCGGAATTCGATCAAGGCCGGCGCGAAAACCGTCATCGTCGTCACCGCCGGTTTCAAGGAGGTTTCCGCCCAGGGCGCCGAAGCCGAGCAGGAATTGGTGGAAATCTGTTACGCCAGCGGCGCGCGGTTGATGGGCCCCAACTGTCTCGGCGTCCTCAACACCCACGCCCGCCTCAACGCGACGTTCGCGCCCTCCGTGCCGCCGTCCGGCTCGATTTCCGTGATCTCGCAGTCGGGCGCCCTCTGCGTCGCGATCCTTGACTGGGCCGCCAGCCAGAAGCTGGGCCTGGGCAAGGTCATCAGCTTCGGCAACAAGGCCGACCTGAACGAGGTGGATTTCATCCAGGCGCTCGCGGAGGATCCGGAAACCAAAGTCATCGCCGGCTACCTGGAGAGCATCAAGGAAGGCGACAAATTCCTGCGCGTCGCCGCGCAGGCGGCCGGCGTCAAACCGGTGGTCATCCTCAAGGTCGGCATCACCCAGGCGGGCGCCAGGGCCGCCTCCTCGCACACCGGCAGCCTGGCGGGAGCCGACATTGCCTACGGCGCCGCCTTCAAACGCTCCGGCGTCATCCGCGCGGAGAACTTCGAGGCGCTCTTCGATTACGCCCTGGCCTTCGCCACCCAGCCGCTGCCCGCCGGCGAACGGGTCGCCGTCATCACCAACGCCGGCGGTCCCGGCATCATGGCGGCCGATGCCGCCGAGACAATGGGCCTGAAAATGGTTTCGCCCAGCGAGGAGAGCAAAACGAAACTCCGCGCCGTGCTGCCGCCCACCGCCGCGTTCGGCAATCCTGTGGACGTCATCGGGGACGCCGAGCCGGATCGCTACATCAAGGCGCTCGAAATCCTCCAGGCGGACGCGAACATTGACGCCATCGTCGTGGTCGCCACGCCGCAGAACATGACGCGGCCGCTGGAACTGGCGGAGAAGCTCGCGCAGGTGCACGACCGGCGGAAGCCGCTGCTGACCGCGTTCATGGGCGGCGAGGAAGTCGTGGCGGCGAAGGCGAAGCTGATGGAACTGGGCATTCCGAATTACCCGTCGCCGGACCGCGCGGTCGGCGCGTTGCGGGCCATGTGCGATTACGCCGCCTGGCGCGGGCGCCCGCCCCGCATCGTCAGCCGCTACCCGGTCAACCATCGCCGCGTCAATCGCGTCATCCAGTGGCATGTCCGCAGCCACAACCCGCGCGTCGGCGAGGTCGAGGCCAAGGACATCCTGCGCGCCTACGACTTCACCATCCTGCCCGGCGGGCTGGCCACCGACGCGGACGGCGCCATTGAAATTGCCGACCGCATCAGCTACCCCGTCGTGCTCAAGATCTCCTCCCCCGACATCATTCACAAATCGGATGTCGGCGGCGTCCGGATCAACCTGGCCAACGCCGAGCAGGTGCGCGACGCGTTCGACCTCATGATGCTGCGCGTCCGCAGCCGCACCCCCAACGCCTTCATCCGCGGAGCTTATGTCGAAAAGATGGGCGCCCGCGGCCGCGAGGTCATCCTCGGCATGACGCGCGACCCGCAGTTTGGCCCGCTGTTGATGTTCGGATTGGGCGGCATTTTCGTGGAGGTGATGAAGGACGTGACGTTCTACCTCGCGCCGATTACGCAGGAGGAGGCGATGCAGATGCTCAAGGGCACGCGGTCCTACGCGCTGCTCGAGGGCGCGCGCGGCCAGGCGCCGGTGGACCTCAACGCCATCGCCAGCGCCCTCCAGCGCATCAGCCAGCTCGCCACCGATTACCCCGAGGTCCTCGAGCTGGACATCAACCCGTTCATCGTCGGCGAAGTCGGCGCCGAGGCCTACGCGGCCGACGCCCGCATGACGCTCGCCCTCCCCGGAAAATGACATGAGCACCGCGCGAATCGCCTACGACCCGGCCTGGCAGGAAAAGTACCGGTCCATGATCGCCACGCCCGCCGAGGCCGTGGCCCGCCTGAAACCCGGCCAGCGCATTTTCATCGGCACCGGTTGCGCGCAGCCGCTCCAGCTCGTCAACGCCCTCGCCGCGCGCGCCGCGGAGCTGCCCGACACCGAGATCGTTCACCTGCTCACCTTCGGCGACGCCCCCTACGCCCGGCGCGAGCTGACCCAGTTCTTCCGCGTCAACAGCTTCTTCATCGCCGACAACGTGCGCGAGATCATCAGCGAGGGACTGGGCGATTACACGCCGATGTTCCTCTCGGAAATTCCGCGCCTGTTCAAGTCGGGCCAGATGCCGCTGGACGCCGCGCTGGTCGAGGTTTCCCCGCCCGACGAACGCGGCATGTGCAGCCTTGGTGTGTCGGTGGACATCGTGAAGAGCGCCGTGGAAAATGCCGCGCTCGTCCTCGCCCAGGTCAACCCGCGCATGCCCCGCACCCACGGCAATTCGCTCGTCCACGTCTTCGACCTCGACGTGCTCGTGCCGGTCGAGGACGCCATCATCGAGGTGCCGCCCGCCGAGGTGACGCCGGAGACGCAGCAGTTGGCGGAGAACCTGGCCGCACTGATTGACGACGGCTCCACCATCCAGATCGGCATCGGCAAAATCCCGCAGGCGCTGCTCGGCCACCTCAAGCAGAAGAAGGACCTCGGCATCCACACCGAGATGATCACCGACGGCTACGTGGACTTGATCCAGTCCGGCGCCGTCACCGGCGCGCGCAAGACCCTCGATCGCGGCAAAATCGTCGCCAGCTTCGCCATCGGCACGCGCAAGCTCTACGATTTCATTGACGACAACCCGCAGTTCGCGTTCCACCCCACCGAGTACGTCAACGACGTCACCGTGATCAGCGCGCAACACCGGATGGTGGCGGTCAACACCGCCCTCGAGGTGGACCTCACCGGCCAGATTTGCGCCGACTCGCTCGGCCGCCAGTTCTTCTCCGGCGTCGGCGGGCAGGTGGATTTCAACCGCGGCGCCTCGCGCGCGCCCGGCGGCAAGGCGATCATCGCCCTGCCTTCGACCGCGCAAAACGGCGCGGTGTCCCGCATCGTCACCCACCTCATGCCCGGCGCCGGCGTGGTGACCACCCGGGCCGCCGTCCACTACGTCGTCACCGAGTACGGCGTCGCCTACCTCCACGGCAAGAGCATCCAGGAACGCGCCCTGGCGCTGATCAGCATTGCCCACCCCAACTTCCGCGCGCCGCTCCTGCGCGAGGCCATCGCCGCCAAGTTCCTCTCCACCGCGATGGCGGACATGGCGGGCAAAATCATCGTCGGCCCCAAGGAACTCCGCACCACCGTCCTGCTCCCCGACGGCACGCAAATCCAATTCCGGCCCATCGAGCCGACCGACGAACCGCGGATGCGCGATTTGTTCTACGCCCTCTCGCAGCAGACCATTTACTACCGGTTCATGAGCTTCCGGAAGGTCATTCCGCGGAAGGAAATCCAGGAGTTCGTCTATATTGACCACCGCAATGACGTCACCCTGGTGGCGACCATGCCCAGCGCCGCCGGCGACGAGATCATCGCCGTGGGCAGTTACTACCTCGACTCGAAGACGAACGTCGCCGAGGTGGCGTTCGTGGTGCGGGACGAATGGCAGAACCGGGGCCTGGGCACCCAACTGCTCGCCTACCTGATGCGCATCGCCCGGCGCAACGGCATCCGCGGTTTCACGGCCGAGGTGCTCACGGACAACAAGGCGATGCAGGCGGTGTTCAACAAGAGCAATTGCAAGCTGCAGACCCGGTTCGCCGGCAACGTCATCAGCTTCGAACTCGCCTTCACCTGAGCGCCTGTAGATGTCAGCGATCTTGTGTCAATTGTGAGACCCCTTCATGGGATAGCCTCTAACCCTCTGAGCCCTCATCTCCCTCCTCTGAAGGATCACCTGGCTCTGGGTCAGCGGGATCACCCTCATGTGGGATACCAGGGTCACCATGCTCTGGTGGAACTGGAAACGGGGGAGGAGGCTGATGATCCCGCTTCCATTCCTCCTGCCATTGGTTAACGTCTCGTTCCAATTGGTTAACGTCCTGTTGGAGTGTTTGGATCAACTGTACCACGTCATTGCCGGTCACACTTAACTTCCCCGAAATGTTCAGGTCGCCGGTAATGGCCACGCTGCCTTGGAAACTTCCCGCCAGGCCCGTGCCAAAACTCCGTCCTAGGATAGCGGTTCCGCTTGCAGTCTCACCGCGGACTCCGATTCCGCCTCCGTTTTGACTGAAGCCAAACACCCCCGTGGAAAACGGAAAATCTGTGGTCGTTACCCCGGTAACGCCCTGCTTATCGCTCTCACCATACACGCCGGCATGTTCGCGGAATACCGGGTCTTCCCCACCCAACCTGCCAACAGCATTGGTTGCCGTGTTCAGACCGGTGACGCCACACTGTACGGGATTATTTCCTATTTTTGTGAAACCAAACCGGGAGTTCGGATCTAGAGTCCCGTCAGGCGCAAAGATGGGAGGGGGAGGCATGATCTATGTCCTTAGATTCTATGTGGTTGCAACGCATCCTCAGTGGTATAGGGCAGCTACCGTAGCTTTTAGGTCTGCCACCTGCTTTTGTAGCGTCTGTATCTGCTGCATTAAGTCGTTTCCACCTACTATACACGTCCCGGAAACGTTCAGGTCGATGGTAATGGCCACGCTACCCTGGAAGCTGCCCGCGAGGCCCGTGCCAAAACTCCGTCCTAGGACAGCGGTTCCGCTCACAGTCTCACCACGCACCCCAATTCCACCTCCGTTTTTACTGAAGCCGAACACCCCCGTGGAAAACGGAAAATCTGTGGTCGTTACCCCGGTAACGCCCTGCTTATCGCTCTCACCATACACGCCGGCATGTTCGCGGAATACCGGGTCTTCCCCACCCAACCTGCCAACAGCATTGGTTGCCGTGTTCAGACCGGTGACGCCACACTGTACGGGATTATTTCCTATTTTTGTGAAACCAAACAGGGAGTTCGGATCTAGGGAGGTCGGATTTGGAATCACGTCAGGCGCAAAGATGGGAGGGGGAGGCATGGTATTAGCTCTTGGTCAGAGGTTGCGACTTGGTTGTTTTAATAATGCCAAGTATTACCAACCGCACTACCATGCGTCAATAGATTTTTTACTATTACGTCCTATCACTGTACGCGGCAGACACCATCAGATGCACTGAACTTGCCAAAAGGCTAGAACCTATCCCAAAACGTCGTTCATCAAGGGCTCGGCTCTAGAAGGGGTCGGTTCTTACAATTGACAATTTCGGCCTGAACCCATCCAGGCTCGGCAAAAGGCGTTTGCGGGCAAGGCTGCGGGTGCGACTTTCCGACCGAGTGTCCAGGCGAATGAGCTTGCGAGAGAGGGCAAGGCGGGGGAAATTCCCACGCATGACTGTTGTGAAGACGGACCAGCGGCGGCGCGTCACGCTGCCCGACGCCGGCAGCGGGTGGGTTTTCCACGTAACCCGGCCAACCCCGAAGAGCTACCTCCTGACCTTCATCGAGGAGCCGGAGCAAGCGGACATCGTGCCCTCGATTTTTGAGGGGCTCCGGCGGCCGACAAAGGCCGAGATCGCCCTCGCCTTCGGGCCCAACGCAGAGTTTGATGCGCTCGAAGCGGCGATGGCAAAGCACCCCTACATTCCGGAGGAGCCGGAGTGAAGGCCTGGGACATCTACAGTTACCAGCCAGCCGGCTGGAATGAACCGCATCCCGCCGTGCTGATATCCCACCCCCAACGCGTCGCCAACAAACCGGACATCGAACTGCTGATGTGCGCGTCGCATCGGGCATCGCGCAGCGCAAGGCCCGGGGAGGTCATCCTCGACGAGGCTGACGGACTTGACTGGCCGACGTTGTGCAAGTGCGATCTTATCCACACGGCCGCAAAATCCGACCTGAAACAGCGGCGCGGCCATGTGGGCCGCGAACGACGCCAGGAGATCATCCGGCAGATCATCACGTGGCATGATTGGCTCACTTGAGCCGCAAGGGGTCAGCAAGGGGTCTTGATAATGGACAATGTCCCCTTCTTTCGCCGGCGGTGTAGGGACTGGTGACTCGGCACCCGGCTGCTCGGCCATGACGGGAGAGCGGCTGGAAACGAGTTAGTGTCCATTATCAAGAACCGACCCCATTGCCGTTCGGCCGTCGGGTCAACAGTGACCGCCGCCGAACGGCTCACAGCGCCTCGCTGGCAGGATGAGTCAGGGTTCGCCGGTTCGAACCGCCTTGGGATCCCCCACGTGGCGGTAGGAACTGTGTCCGGTGGACTTTCGGGCGCGAGGCAGCGGCAGTTTCTCGACGCGCTCCTGCCATTCAATGCACTCCAGCTCCAACCGGATTTCAAAGTCGGCATCGGGCGATTCCAACGGACGCATGGCGGCAACGTCGGCGTCGGTCAGCTCGAAGTGGCTCAGACAGCGGCGTCCCTGGGTCAGCGGCGTCTCTGCCGTGATGCTGACCCCGAAGGCCGTGAGCTTGCACGTTCCCAGCACACTGGACCGGAAGATGCCGCGCCGATGGAGATTCACCCTCACGCGCTTGCCCGCGAACGGCGCGTTGGACGAACGCAGATCCTTCAACTTGTGCGATTCCGATATCATAACGTCAATTTCCGGCGTCGGTTAAAAAGCAACCCAGTCCCGTTGACCCGGCGGCTGACCACCGCCGAGCCGGACCAACATGCCTTAAAACCTAAGTTCTGCAAATGGAATACATTAAAAAACTAAGTTGTCAAACCGATGCGCCGCCGCCTTGCCAGCGCCGCCGGGCGGGCTAGATTAACCGCCATGAACCCGCCTGAATCTGCCCGCACGTGGACGACCCCGGCGTTGCTTGCCCTCGGACGCGGCTATCAGGCCGCGGCCGTCCTGCTGGCCGCCGCCGAGCTGGACCTCTTCACCGCGCTCGCCGCCGAACCCCTCACCGCGACCGAGGTCGCCGCCCGCCGGGCCTGCGATGTTCGCGCCACGGCCATGCTGCTGGACGCCCTGGCCGCCCTGGGTCTGATGTGGAAGAACGGTGACCGCTATGCTGTGCCGGACTCCCTCGTGGATGCACTTGCCACCGACGGCAGGCACAGCCTCCTGGCCATCACCCGGCACCAGGCCAATTGCCTCCGCCGTTGGGCCCAGCTTGCCAGCGTGGTGAAAACCGGCCGGCCGGCGGAACCTGCGCCCAGCGTGCGTGGCGAGGAGGACGACGAAGCCTCGTTCATCGAGGGCATGCACAATCTCGCTGCGCCCCAGGCGGACAGCGTGATCCAGGGCCTGCAACCGCTGGAGTTCACCCATGTGCTCGACGTCGGCGGAGCCACCGGGACGTGGACCATCGCCTTCCTGCGCGCCTGTCCGTCCGCACGGGCAACGCTGTTCGACCGGCCGTCCGTCATCCCGATGGCGCAACGTCGGCTGGGCGCAGCGGGTTTGGCGGACCGGGTCCGCTGCGTGGGGGGTGATTTTCTGAGCGACCCGCTACCGGCGGGGGCGGATCTGGCCTGGGTGAGCGCGATCGTTCACCAGAATTCACGGGTCCAGAATCGCGCGTTGTTCGGCCGCGCCCTGGCCGCCCTGGTTCCCGGCGGACGCATCGCCATCCGCGACCTCGTGATGGATCCGGGCCGAACCCAACCGACGGCGGGTGCGTTGTTCGCGATCAACATGCTGGTGGCCACCGAGGGAGGAGGCACGTTCACGCTCGCGGAACTGCGCGAGGATCTGGAAACGGCGGGGTTCGTCGGCGCGGAGCTGGCCGGTCACGACGAAGGCATGAATTCGCTGGTGGTGGCGCGCAAACCAGGAGCGGTTTGAGCCCGCGACGCGGCGGAGTTTCAACCCGCCGGCCGGCCGGCGGTCGAGCCCCCGCACGCGGGAGGTGGGTGGTCGGAGAATCGGCGGTAGAGCCGGTTGCCCAGCGGCAGAAGAAGCGCCGTGGTGAGCGCGCCGGCCGCCACGTCCACGACGTAGTGGTAGCGGCAATAGACCGTCGCGGTGCAGAGCAACAAGACGATGACCAGGTGGGCCCAGCGGAGGCGGCGCAGGTAGCGGAAGGAGAACCAGACCGTGCTGATCGCGATGGCGACGTGGCTGCTCGGGAACGCGGCGCCGGGACCCTCAAAATGCTCGTAAACCCAGAGCACCGCGTGACGAAACAGACCGGGCTTGATGGCGTCGGGATAGCTCGGCGACACGGCGTAGGCCTGGATTTCATCGGGCAGGCGAAAGCCGTCGATCTCCCGGAAAAACGCCCGCGGTCCCATCACCGGCAGCGCGATGTAGATCAGGTAACAGACGTAGAAAACGAAGGAGATGACCGAGACATAATGGAAGAACTGCCGCCGGTCGCGCAGGAACAGCGCCAGCCCCACCCCCACAATCATGAGGTAGTAGGAGAAATACGCCGCATACATGCTTTCGCTGAACCACAGCCAGGGCAGATGATCCATGAAGGCGATGGACGGCTGAAAACCGAACAGGGCCTGATCGGCGGCGATGAAATGGGCGTCGAGGTAATCGGGCACGAACATGCGGTTGAGCGCGCCGGTTTCCCGGTAGAACGCGGTGTAAAGCAGGACCGGATAAAAATGGCGGAGGAAATCCAGGATGCGGTTGGCCGGACGCATTGCATAGGCCCGGAGGAGCAGGTGAACCAGCACGAGTGCGGCCGCATGGCCTCCGGCCAGCCAGGGCCAGCCCGGCACGGTCTCGTTCTGAAAACACAGGATCAACCCGCCCACCAGGGCAATGTAAAGCTGCGTGGCGTAATCAATGAAGACATAGCCCCGGAACCAGCCCCCGGTCTTCACAGCCATCCCTCCTGCACATACCAGGCCCGCGTGGCGGCCATTCCTTCGGGCAGGCCGGTGGGACACGCGAGTGCCAGTGTCGTCCGCAGTTGCCCAGTGTCCGCCACCCAGCCGGGCGCGGTCAGTTCGCGCACCTTGCCGTGGGCCAGCACGGTCGGCCGGCCGGTAAGCCGGGCGGCGGCCTGGGCCAGCGCACAGATGGACCACAACACCGCGTTGGGGAGCGGCAGTGGGAGCGTCCGCACGCCAAGCTGGCGGGCGATCTCCGTCGTGAGCTGTCGCATCGTGCAGATCTCCCCGGACGCCACGTGAAACACGCGGCCCGGAGCGGCCGGGTGGGCGAGGCTGGCCAGAATGACCGCCGCCAAATCCGACACGAACACGAGGCTCAATTCCTGCCGCCCACCGCCGCAGGTCGGCAGAACATGCGCCCGGGCCGCCTTGAACAGCCGGAGGAACTCGCCATCGCGCGGACCATAGACCGCCGCCGGCCGCAGGATCGTGAACGCAGTCCGGCAATGGGCGATGACCTCCTCCTCGGCGGCCAGCTTGCTCCGGCCGTAAGCCGAGACCGGAGCTGGTGGCGCGGCCTCCCGAGCGGGCGCGGCGGTCGTGCCCGGTCCCGAAACGGCCAGGCTCGAAACATGCACGAGGCGTTCGACGCGCGAGGCGTTGACGGCCGCCACCATGTTGCGGGTGCCGTCGCGGTTGACGGCGAACAGGTCGGCGGCATGCACGGCCTTGACCAGACCGGCGCAATGGATGACATGCGTGATGCCGCGCATCACCGCCGACAGGCTGGCGGGATCGGTAATCGAGCCGGGACGAACTTCGACCGTGGCCAGGTGGGACGCGATGAACCGGTGGTTGCTCGTTGGCCGCAACAGCACGACGGTCGGAATACCGCGAGCAGCCAGCGCGTCGAGGACGTGGCTTCCGACGAATCCGCTTGCGCCTGTCAGCAAAACCTTCATGGGCGTCCGGCCACTGGGCGCCGGGAAGTGGGGGCGCAGCGGCGGCTCAAATCACGCCGAGTTCCTGGCCGACCTTCTTCAGTTTCGTCAGCGCGAAATCAATCTGCGAATCCGTATGGGTCGCCATCAGGCTGATCCGGAGGAGTTCCTGGCCGGGGGGAACGCCGGGGGATACGACCGGGTTGACAAACACGCCTTCTTCCTCGAGGCGCTTGCAGAAACGGAAGGTCCGCATCAACTCGCGGGTGTAAATGGGCAGGATGGGCGAATGGGACGCCCCGAGATCGAACCCCAGCGAGAGCAGGCCCTGTTTCATCCGGTCGGTGTTGCGCCAGAGCTGAGCGATGCGTTCCGGCTCGGCGACCATGATCTTGAGGGCGGCGAGGGCGGCGGCGGCGTTGGCCGGGCTCATGCTCGCGCTGAACACCAGCGCACGCGAGTGATGCTTCAGGTAGTCAATCGTCGCAAAATCCGAGGCGATGAACCCGCCCAGACTCGCCAGCGACTTGCTGAACGTCCCCATGATCAGATGCACGCGGTCGGTCAGGCCGAAATGGCTGGCGGTGCCTGCGCCATGGCGGCCGATGACGCCAATCGCATGCGCGTCGTCCACCATCACCACCGCCTGGTGTTGCTCCGCGAGACGGCACAGCTCGGGCAACTGGATGATGTCGCCCTCCATGCTGAAGATGCCGTCGGTGACGATCAGTTTGCCGGCGTCGGGCTCGATTTGCTCCAGCCGGTTTTCGAGGGCCGCCATGTCGCGGTGCGCGAACCGGAGGAATTTGCCCTGCGAAAGCAGGCAGCCTTCAATGATGCTGGCGTGATCGCTCTTGTCCGCCAGCACGTATTCGCCCTTGCCGACGAGCGTGCTGATGACCCCGAAGTTCACTTGGAACCCGGTGCTGTAGAGGAGGACCGCCTCCTTGTTCACCAGCTTCGCCAGCTCGGCCTCGAGCTGGAGATGGATGTCCAGCGAACCGTTCAGGAAACGCGATCCCGCGCAGCCAGTGCCGTATTTCGCCACCGCCGCCTGGGTCACCTCCTTGATCTTCGGGTGGTTCGTCAGGCCGAGGTAACTGTTGGACCCGAGCATCAACACCCGCCGGCCGTTGATCGTCACCTCGGTGTCCTGCGCGGAGGTGATCGTGCGGAAATAGGGATACAGCCCCAAGGCCCGAACCTGGGCGGCGCTCTTGAAATTGCGGGCCTTGGCGAGCAGCGGCAGCGGCCGGCCGGGCGTTGCCCGGGCCTCCCGGGCCGCGAACCGGTTGTCGCCATTCTCCGGGCCGGTGGACACCGCCTTGGCCGCCGCGACGTGCGGGACGCCGTTGCCGGGCTTTTTCACTTTCGTGATCTGATCGTTACCCTTCATAGAGACGCGTACTGGCCGTTCCCAACAGGCTCGCCCACACGCGTGGCCACGCATCGCCGACAACCCCCCGAACCGGTTGCGGTCGGCGCTGCCTTCGACGTGAACATGAGCCGAATCTTACGGGGCCAAAGCGTCAAGTTAAGAGCCGCTCGGTGTCAAGCGGTTTTGACGGCCCCCCGCGGGTCGAGTGGAGGCCGGGGGGGCGTTCGTCGCCGGGGTCGGCCGCCGCCGAACTCAGCCGCCAGCGGGCGACGCGGGCGCGGGCGCGGAGGTGGCTGGCCGTGTTCACAACCGGAAGGTTAATGCGGGTGCGGCCTGAATCACGCCCAAACCGGCCCGGTTGCTGGTTCACCAAACCGGCGGGACACCGCGGGATAGGCGCAGATCAAGAACCCTTCAACAAGGGCTGTCCGGGCGACGGTGCCGAACGTCGCGAATCAACGCGAAAAACGTCCTTGCCTGTGGGCGGCGCAAGCATAGGGTGACCAAAACTGCACACGTTGGGAATAAAGCGTTCCATCATGCGTAAGTCCCCAGACAAAAAGCGAAAGGAGCTATGAAAATGCCTCTCCGTCCTCGCCGAAAACTCATTTGGTTGGTCCTGACCGGCAGCCTCGGCATCGTCAGCGGGCGGGCCGATGTGTTTGACCCCGCCTACACCAACACCATCGCCGCGATGAGCAACTACATCACCGTGGCGATGGCCCAGAACGGGGTGACCGGCCTGAGCGTCGCGCTGGTGGATTCGAATCGCGTGGTCTGGTCGCAGGGCTTCGGCCAGGCCATGGTCGAGAGCAACGTCGTGGCCAATTCCGACACGGTCTATCGCATCGGGTCGGTTTCCAAGTTGTTCACCACGGCGTCCGTTCTCAAACTCTGGGAGGATGGCCGGGTTGATCTCGAAGCGCCGATCACCAACTACATCCCCGAGTTTGCCACGCTGCCGCGCTTCGACGGGCGCCGGGTTCCCACCGTGCGGGAATGTCTGAACCACCTGAGCGGCTTGCCCGGCGACCTGTTTCGCGACGTGTTCGCCACGGCGCCCTGGGACGGTTACAACGCCTGGCTCCTCGGCGAACTGGCCACCGACTACCCGAACTATCCGCCGGGGTTCAGGTCCGTTTACTGCAATACCGGGTTTCAACTCGCCGAAGAAATCGTCGCCCGCGTCAGCGGGATGTCGCTGAACGACTATGCCCAGGCGCATTTCTTCGGGCCCCTGGGCATGACCAGTTCGTCGTACCTGAAGGACAAGCCGAACATCGCGGCCAATCGGGCGCACACTTACGTCTCGGGGGTTCCGCTGCCCGAGGAATTTGCCAATGCGCATGGCACGGGCGGCATGTATTCGAGCGTCGAGGACATGGCGGCGCTGATCCGCCTGATTCTGGCCGCCGGCAGCTTCAACGGCACGAACATCCTCGCCGCCGACACCGTGGCCGCCATGTTAACCGACCAGACCACGAACATCGCGATGAACGTGGACAGCGAGTTCCATTGTGGCCTGGGCTGGGACACGGTGATGGACACGCAGTTGAACTACGCCGGCCGCCTGTGCTTCAAGGGCGGCGAGACGTTCACCTACGAAGCCGAAGTTGGCATCCTGCTCGACCGCCAACTGGGCGTGGTCGTCATGCAGAATGCGACGGGGACCTTGCCGGCACTCGCGGCGCACGCGACGCTGGTCCAGGCGGTGCTCGATCGGGACGGACTGCCTCAGCCCACGAACTTCGTTCCCACGGTGACCGCAGCAACGAACTGGACACCTGCGGCGATTGCCGCCGTCACCGGAACTTACGTCACCGCGATGGGCTATGCTTCGGGCTACGATTTGCTCACGGCCGCGCCGGACGGCAGCCTGACCTGGACGCTCAATGCGCATTCGGCTTCCCCGACCACGAACACGGGACTCGTTCCGCACGTTGACGGATGGGTCTATCGCACCGATCAGCCGGGCCTGCAAATCCTGCCCACCAACATCGCCGGCCGGGCCGTGCTGGTTTACTGCGAGGCGGCGAGCTATGGCGAAGTGCAGGGGTTCCGCGGCGACCTGTATGCGCCGCCGCAGATTTCGGCAGCCTGGTCGAATCGGCTCAACATTGCCTGGCTGCCGGTGGACATGCCGCTGACGGACTTATACTGGGCGGAGTCCGCATTGGGGATGGATCTGCGGCTGCAACTGACGAATCGTCTGGGGATGATCTGGCTGGCCAGCCCCTCGGGGACGTTTGTGATTGCACCGTCGAACGACAATCTCGGCTTTGCCGCCGGCAGCGGCGTCCGCCGCGGCACGTCGGTGGTCATCACCACGACCAACGGGACGGAATATCTGCGCAATTCCAGCTACACCTATGCCCGCGCCGACTCCCTGCCCGCGTTGTTGCTGGGCGCGACCACCAACGGCACCCTGGCCGCCGACGGAATCCAGTGGTTCTCCTTCCACGCCGTATCCGGTACCCGTTATTGCGCCTCCGTCAGCAACAACACCGCCGATGTCCAACTGAACTTCCTTGGCGCCGCCGGGGCGGGCACATGGACGACCAACCACACGGCCTGTACCTGCCCCGCGGACGGCCAGTACTGGCTGGGACTGGCCGCCTCTTCGGTCACCCCTTACAACCTCACTCTGGACACGGCCTATCTCGCGCGCATCGAACCGGCTCCCGCGAGCGTCACTCTGCTGGTAGGCCAGCAACAATTGTTCACGGCTGACGGCTTTGACCAATCCGGCAACGCGTACCCCTTCCCGCCGCTATGGTCCGCCGATGGCGGCACCGTGGCCACCAACGGCCTCTATACCGCCACCACTCCAGGAGCCTTTACCGTGACTTGCTCAAACACGGGGGGTGCCGTCAAGGGGACTGTTGCCGTCACCGCCCAGCCCATACCCATCACGGGCTTTACCGCCCAACCATCCCGCGCGGTCACCTTCCCGAGCTACCCGACCACGCTTTACACGCTCCAGCGGCGGACCAACCTGGTCACGGATACGTGGGCCAATGTGCCCGGTGGTGGACCGCTGCGCGGGACCGGCGCGCCAATGGTCCTGAGTGATACCAACACGCCCCCGTCGCCGACCCTGTTCTACCGGCTTGCATACCAGGTGACACCGTGACCAACACGCAGGAGGATCATGAAGTCACTTGGTGTGCGGGCCGCGCATGACCAAGGGACTCCCGAATCCCCTTCGCCAGCGATAGGGCTGTCAACACGAAGCCCAGGACCGTCCAGATGACGAAGTTCGGGGCGATGGCGGGATAGAGCACCGGGTTCCGCCCAAGCAACGAAAGCCCCAGCGCCAGGACCAGCAGCACGGCGAACAGCCGGGTAACGAGCCGTAATTCCCGTTTCTCAACCGGGGCTTCGGCCAGCGGTTCGCGTTTGCGGTGCAACCAGAGACCGGCGCCCGCCACCGCGTAAAAAACGAACGTGAACAACTGCACGGCGACGGAGGGCAGGCCGTCGGGCCGCAGCAGAAAGTATCCCGCGCCATACAGAGCGGCGAGATAAACGCATAGGCCGCCAAAGCCCCAGCGGCCGAAAGCCACGATGGGCCGGCCGTCGGAAGCGGCGAGGGCAGGCCGTGCCAACCGCAACAGCACCGCCAGCAGAATGATCGCCACGGCCAGGTTCAGCGCCAGATTGATGGTGCCTCCGGAGTTCATGGCCATCACCGGTGCGAAGGAAAAGACCAGGTAGCCTTGCACGATCCGCGCGCCCCGGCTTTTGCCCGTGAACCACGCGAGTTCCGGGAACAGACGCCGAAGGGGCGGACAAAGCAGGCAGGTCACCGCCAGCGGCATGATGAAGGACGCCACCGGGTGAAAAATGAACACCATGCTGATCTCGGAAAGTCCATACGGCCCGAGGTGTCCCATGGCAAACTTGCCGTCGCCGCCGTACCCGTGCCAGATGACCTTGGTGATCCAGGACTCGTAGAGGCCATACAAAACGCCCCAGAGGTAGAGCGAGGAGAGCGCCGTCCGGCCCGTGCGGACGGCGAGCGTCGTGAAGAAAAAGAAATGCGCGAAATAGAGCCAGTAGGTGACCACGATCGTCCAGGGACTCCACAGCCCGGCCTGCAGTGACGCCCCGGAAAACACTTCGGCGCAGATGAGCACGATGAGGCCGATCAGGAGCCGTGCGAACACCACCTTCGACCACGCTGGCCTGGACGGAAGGCCGTCCGCTGTGGCTGTCGGAAGAGCCGGTTCCGGTTGATTTGCGGCTGGCGTCATTCGTTTGCTGTCGAGTGCTCAAGCTGAGCGACCGGGCTCGTTCAACCACGCCTTGCATTGAGGCTCGCCGACTCGCTCAAGGCAATGCCTTGGTGTGTTGGTGTCATTCAGAAAGCGACTTATGAAACCACATAATCTCACCATTTGGTCCATGTTTTGTGACAAACCTAAAATGCCTTTGTTGATGTATTGGAATAATTGCCGCCGTGTAATCCAACACTACTTCAATGTCTGCATTTTCAATCTTCATAATGCGCACAGGGTTAGACAAGGAAGTGGACTCTCCAGGAACCAATTCAGGAATTGCTGGGTAGGAATCAACAACCGCTATTCCAGGGCCATACCAGTTTACGTGACCACCGGCTGCATCAAGATGTCGAATAAAGCAACGCCGTATCAGGCCGTAAATCGGTGTCTGGCCAGAATTTGTTATCCTAAACGGGGTATTCATCAACTCAGTCGGGTCAATCGCAGAGTCCGGCTCAACTGTAATCTGTGGTCGTAGCAAATAATATGAACCAACCAAAGTCAATATCAATGAAACGGAAGCGCATAACAAACGCGTCGGCGAAAGAAGACCTGCTATACGTCTTAAAATGCCTCTGCGCTGCGGCCCTAGGGGCGCTGCTTGCGTTGGCGGCGGTTTTTGCCGGTTATGTCCTTTCTTGTTTTTTCTAGCCATGAATAAATATAGACGTGTCGCCATGACACCTAACGTCCCGGATGAGCCACGGCTGGCCGGGCAGCACAACCGAAAGGAAACCAAACCATGAGCAACGAGAAATCATCCGCCGAATCCAAGGGCAGCCAGCCGTTGGCTCCATCTGGCTTGTTAGGTGTGTCGGTCATGGATTCCTCAATACCTCCAATCTGAATCGGCAAAGCATCAAATCAACACTCGCGTAGGTCGTCCTCCTCTTTATGGAATATCCCCAGTCCATGCCCTCTCTGCGTTGCGTATCGTACTCCAAGAAAACGCCGTCAATCGTGGACAAGAGTGGCGGCTGCGAAAGTAATCGCTTGGGTTTCACCAAGAGCTTTGTAGGAAATCCACCATCACGTTCTTCAATCACAATGCGGTCAATGTATGCAAGGCCGCCGGAGTCGGAGATAAACCCGCCGTTCACGTCAAATATCAACATCGGCTGGGCCTGTGCTGCAATCTTCCGAAGCGTCGGCTCATCACTCAACTGTTTCTGGACAGCCTTCTCAATCTCTGATTCCTGCCAACTCTTGACACTTATGACAATGGCGGCAATTCCAGCCAGAGCTAGTGCGATCTCTGCTGCGCGCCACATGCGAGGGCCAAGGCCGTGAAAGTCGCCATGTTTCTTCTCGGGGTCTTTATTATCTGCCTGGTGGTTTACGGGAATACTGCCGGGTGGCAATGGCTGCTCCTCGCCCTTGTTCTTTGCTGGTTTGTCCGACGATTGGTTCGACATATTGCAAGCCTGCGAGACACACCTAACAGGTATTAGGCCAAACGTGAATTTGGTCTAGTTCGGTGCCTGGCGGCCGGAAGAAACGCAGGAAACGCCTCACGGTGTCTCCGTGCAATCTCGAAACCATCTCCGCCAGAACTCAGCTCCCGTTTCATGGTCCCAATGTTCGATGCCAATAACTTCCGTCAGAAACCGGTCGAACAGTCGGCATCGTATCACCCGCACTGCCGCACGCAAGACCTGAATTCAGCCGGGCAGTCTGTGCCGCGGCAGCAAAGTGTCAAGGGGTTTGAAACCAATCCGGCTGGGCTGGCACACACCAACCGTACCGGCATCCTGAAGGGAGGCGAGAACCTAGCCAGGGGTTGAGCGCAGCGATACCCCTGGGCCAGGCACGGGAAATCAGTCGCACCCTGAAAGTGGTGCAAGAACCGCCTGCGACGAAAGGGCGAACCATTCTCGCACCGCTTTCAGGGTGCCTGAGGAATGGGGACGCGAATCCAGGGGTATCGTCGCGTTGCTCCTCAGCCCCTGGCTGGGCTCTGGAACGCCTTCAGCGCTCTCGTTGTGCATCCGGCGGGTGGGAAACACGGGGTGCTGGTGGATGAGCACCCGGACAGCATCAACGACGGCTTTTTCTGCGTGGACATGATCGGCTATCCCAACCCGGCGTCCACCACCCTGCCGGACTGCCCGGCCAGTTATCACAACCGCGCCTGTGGTTTCGCCTTTGCCGACGGCCACTCGGAAATTCACAAGTGGCTGGATTCCCGCACCACGCCGCCCATCTCGAACACGCACCAGACCTATTCGCCGGCGGCGAACCAGGGAAACAACCAGGACATCATCTGGCTCTGGCAACACACGACCAGCCTCAAGTAGGCACTGACCTCAAATCGGCACATCTTCGCTTTCAGGTTCAAATACTGCTGCCTGAGGGAAAAGTGTTGTGGGGTGACGTTGCCGACCTGCCAGGCGTTCATCCGCGTCCATGGGCGGTTGTATGGGGTTTCCGTTGGATTTCCGCGTTCAGGCGGCATCAACCGGCTGAAGCCGGCACTCCAAACCCCGCTCCGTCGTCTCGAGGCCGAAGTCCGTTCGGCGAGGCGGTTACTTCTCCGGCAACCCGCGCAGGTAAGTGTCAAACCAGTCGGCGAACAGCGTCATGTCCTTGCCGATGTCGGCCCAACCATGCTGGGCGCCGGGTTTCACGATCAACTTCGCGGTGGCCCCCAGGGACTTTGCCTTCGCCACAAAGCTTTCCGCCTGCTGGATCGGCACCAGTTTGTCCGCATCGCCGTGAATGATCAGGCAGGGCGGCAAATTGGAGGTGACATGGTAGATGGGCGAAATCTCCCGGCCAAGTTCCTGCCGCCCCTCGGGCGTGTCCGAACGCGGTCCGAACGCGGGTTTGAAATCCTTCAGGATCCCCACGCCCACCGCGTCCTCACCCGGCTTGCCGTAGTTGAGAAAATCCGTGGGCGGGAAAAAGCAGGCGACCGCGGCGACGGCACTGCTTTCGCGGTCAATGGGATCCTTCGCGTCGGGTTTCCCCGGTCCGCCAGCGGTCCCCATCGTCAACGAGAGGTGTCCCCCGGCACTGGCGCCGGTGATGCCCAACCGGTCGGGCTTGACGCCGTACTTGTCGGCGTTGTGCCGGATGAAACGGACGGCCCGGTTGATGTCACCGACGATTTCGGTGACCACGAACTTGGGTTGCGAACCGTGCACCACCGCAAAGACCGTGTAACCGCGATCCAGGAACGGCTGGCAAAAACCCGCGTTAATGCCGTCGTGACTGGAGAACCAGCCGCCGCTGATCATCAGGATCACGCCGTATCCGTTGGGTTGTTTGGGCTGGAAGACATCCAGCGTCAGGGCGACGCCGTCCTTGCGGCCATAGACGACGTCCTCGGTGCGGGTGAACTCGGCCGCGCGGGCCGGCAACGAATTGGAAAGCCAAACCGCCCCCAGCAGGCCGGCGAGCAAAAAAGTGCGAAGATTCATGGTCTTATGCAAAAGCTGATGTCGCCAACATAACGCCACCCGCCGCCCCACGTCCAGCCAGGATGTATGGCAGCAGGGTCACGGATTCGACACTCGACACTCGCAATTCGCCCTTAGTAGCGTGGCGGGTTCTGCCAGCCGGCGCAAGTGCTCGAACGTGAACAACCCGGCGCAAGCCGGCCGGGCCGTCCACTCGGTCGGGAGATCGGTAGTGTCTTAAATGGAAGCCTAGATTCTCTTGTTGGACTTTCTTCACAAAAGGCTCGACGGGTTACACGGCACTTGCTGGAATGGGCGTGTGTCGGACACTATGAAAACGAGCACCAAAAAGACTCCGAAGAGGAATTTCGACTACCCGAATGACACCAAGGGCGGCAAAATCGCTTTGAAGATTCGGAAAGAGGCGAACACGCTTTCAGAGCCACAGCGGGAAGCGCTTTTCAAGGCGGGAATGCAGATTGTTTATGGGGGCACCTGCACAAAAGAAACAATTTGCGTTAGACGCTAACCTTTTGTTTGATCTAGCTGCGGATCAAGATTTTGCGCATACTTTGCGGGAAGTGTTTCAAGAAAAGGGGTATCTGCTCCATGTTCCCCCAACTGTCCTTCAGGAAGTAACATACGCAGCTTGCTACAAAAGTCGAGAAGAAAAACTTCTCGGAATGAAATGTCTTCAGAATATCAGAAATTGGGGGCTCCAGCCATTTGATCTTCCACCAGTCGGCCACGGAGTAACCGAGCAGTTTTCAAAAATGCTTGCCCAAAAGGGACTTCTGCCTGATTCGGAATTCAACGACGGCTTGATACTCGCTGAAACATCTCTTGTAGGAATTCCCGTCCTGGTAACCTCAGACGGCCATCTTCTTGGGATTGACCCGCAGACGCTTGCTGGTTGTTTTGTTGAATCGGATATTTCTGTGGTCCAAGTGGTTCACCCGAAGCTGTGGTTGGCAGCGATGGTACGAATGTACCGCTGAACCCCGCCCAGTACCGGTTATGAATCGGAAGATGGAACAGGGCGCTGTCTTTGCGAATGCGCCCGGTAGAGATGGCGCCGGGCGGCGGGTTTCAACCCGAAAGCGGATGCGGGAATGGGGATCGCACCCGCATCCCGTCTTCAGTCGGAGCGGAGGCTGGCCAGCCGGCGCAAGTACTCGAACGTGAACAACCCGGCGCTGTGACCATCGCCCCAGACCGGTCGCACGGCGTACCCGCCCACCGTCTGCAGGCCGGCCAGTCGAAACGAATCCGCGCTCAAGGTTTGCTCGGGACCCTTGTGGAGGCGACCGAGCACGTCCACCTCGCCCTGGCATCCGGCGCAGGGGCAGGCACGACGGAGCGCTTCGAGCCGGAGGTAGCTCTCGGAGCCGTCCTCCCACTTGATCGCCAGTTCGCCGCCGATCGGCTGCATGTCCACGGGCCGCATCGCCGTAAAATGGCGCAGGCCGGACCGGCCGTCCACTCCGTCGGGAGGTCACTCACGGGCGGTCGGCCCATCACGTTCGTCCACGCGCCGGTAATACTGGCGGTTGTGGAAGGAGAGCTTGCGGCGGAACCGCCAGGCTCGCAATGGATCAAGCCAGCCGGCCAGCCGTGGCAGTGTTTCGCGGCAGAACTCCTCGGAAAACCGCCGGCGCAGCCAGTTGGTGAAACCGCCGGCACGGGTTGACTGATCGAGCGGGTTGGTCGGGGTGCCCTCGTGCCACTGGTCCACGTAATCACTTTGTTGCGGGAACTCCCGGAACGGCACCACACTCGCCAGCTTGCGCGCCTGGACGAACAACAGCACCGGCTCATGATTCACCAGCAACACGCGCTGACGAATTGCTTGCGGATCGCTGACGGCGTAGCGGGAACTGCGAATAGGAAAAGGGTACTTCACGCCCAGAAAGCTCGCGAGGCCGGTGGTGTCCGCGACCGCGTGCAGCCGTTCCGTCTCGAACCCGTTCGCCGCACTGAGCACGCGGAAGAACAATTCCGGGCTGAATTGGTAGAAGCCATGACCGAAGTAGTTGTTGCCCGTGGTGAAGAGGAACAGGCGTCCGCCGGGCCGCACCATTTGCATGGCGTTCGCGATCGCGGTCGGGAAGTTGAAAACATGTTCGAGCGTCCCGCCGTCAATCACCGCATCGTAGCGGTCGGTCCATTCCGTCGGGATCGGCCGGTTCAGGTCGTGGATGAGGCTGGCGCCCTCGTAGCTTGAGGCGTCGCAGGCGACGACAGTTTCGGCGCCGAGGCCACGCAGGAACGCGGCGAAACGCCATTCCGCCGCCGCCAAGGAGCACTCGAAGGCAGCGGTTCCGGCCGTGGCCAGCAGTTGTGCCTCGCGCAACAACGCGGCCAACCGCTCGGGGCTGACCCACAGGCCCTGCCGGCCGAGCGTGGCCACCCGATTGAACGCCGCTCCCGACTGCCGGGCTTCGATCAGGAAGCGGACGGATTCCAGCGTCATCCCCATAGTTCACGGCACATGCAGTGCGAGAATGCGGACAGACGGGCCAAGATCAAGCTGGTTTTGTGGCGCGTTGACCGACTTCCCACGGGCACGCACGGCTCCCCAGGCCGAGTCGCGGTGACTCGAACTGACAACGGGATCGCTGGTAGGCCGCGAACCGCCGGGCCGCGACGGTAACGACCGGCCGAGTGGTCCTACAGCCATCGGCGGCACCCTGCCGCTGCGCCCTTACTGAGCGGATTGTGTCCGGAGCCGGTTATTGTGGGATCGGCTTGGCCAGCACCACTCGAAAACCGATGCTGTAATTGGGCACGTTGTAACCCCAATAATTCCTGGCCGCCGACCGGCAGTTGTCAGGAGAGTGGAACCAGCTTCCACCCCGCAACACGCCGTTGGCGCCCGTCACCGGCGTCACCGGATTGGTCTGCGAACCGCCCGGCAGCGAACTCGTGTAGGAACCCCAGCACCATTCCCACACGTTGCCGCCCATGTCATAGAGTCCCCAGGGATTGGGAAGTTTCGTGGCGACCGGATGTGTCATTCCACCGCTGTTCAGCGGGCACCAGGCGTAGTTGACCAGGTTCGTGTATCCCGGGTCATCGCCGAAGAAAAAGCGGTTGGTCGTTCCCGCCCGGCAGGCATACTCCCATTCCGCCTCGGTGGGCAGGCGATAGACCATGCCCGCCGGCAGATTTCCCGCCTGGGCGGCGTTGGTCGTCAGCTTCTGGCAGAAGTTCGTTGCATCCCCGTAACCCACGACTTCAACCGGCCGCCGCAGGTCGCCGACCCAATAGGCCGGGTTGTTGCCCATCACCGCGAGGTATTCCTGTTGCGTGACCAGCGTTTTCCGCATGAAAAACCCGTCCGTGAGGGTGACGGTGGTGAGCGGGCTTTCGTCGGCGTCATGACCGACCTCGGCGGCCGGGCTGCCCATGACGAAAGTTCCGGGTTGGATATAGACCAGGTTGGCGGAATCGGGGTTGAAAACGGCGACCGGGATGGCCCGGTAATAGCGATTGGGTTTCCCGGCCGAGGAAACATCAATGACATACTGGGTCGAGTTGGTGAGGGTGACCGTCGCCAGCGACTGCCAACTGTTGGTCTGGCTGAGGGTGTCCGTGTATTGCACGGTGTAACTCTGTCCGACCTGACCTTGCACCGTGACGCGGGCGAGCATGTCCAGCGAGAGGGTGGCTTGCACCACCGGTGGATCAATGGCGACGGTGGGCGCATTGGTATAACCCGCACCGGCCGTAAGCACCACGATCCTGGCAACACTGGCATTCGACAGGATCGCGGTCGCGGTGGCGCCCGAGCCACCGCCGCCCGTGAAGGCCACGTTGGGGACCAGCGAATAACCGGACCCGCCATCCGTCACGGTCACGCTCACCACGAAGCCATTGAGGACGCTGGCAAGCGCAGTGGCTTGGGATTGCGTGATGACCGGCGGCGAATCAACGACCACCGCCGGCGCGTTGGTGTAGCCGGAACCGGCGGTGAGGACAACGATCTGGCTCACGCTGCCCTGATTGAGAATCGCGGTCGCGGTCGCCCCACTGCCGCCGCCACCGACGAAGGTCACGTTCGGGGCCTGGCC
>JBEKGJ010000003.1:0-150914 GCA_050012855.1 Verrucomicrobiota bacterium
GACGGCGGTGACCGGCTCGATCGACACCCTCGCCGCCAGCCTGGCGATCAACATCGGCCAGGACGGCACGGGCATGTACACCGACGGCGGCAGCGCCCAAATGGTCAACGTGCTCATGGACGACCTGGGCATCTGGGGACGGGCGTTGCTCGCTTCGGAGATCAGCGCCATTCACAATGCCGGCCTCGCGGGCGACGATCTGGCCCACGTGCCCGCCGCCGTCGAGCCGTTCGTCAAGTCCACCTCACCCGCCGACCAAGACGTGGGAGTCGCGGCCAACGCCGTGATCACCGCCGTCGTCACCGACGGCCTGGTCATGCTCGATCCGGCTTCCGTCATTCTTGAACTGAACGGCACCGCGGTCACCCCTGCCATCAGCAAGACCAACTCGGACACCACCGTGAATTACACGCCGACGACGTTGCTCCAAGTCGGAACGAACGTCGCGACGCTGATCTTCGCCGACAAGGCGACGCCCGCAGCCAAGTTCACGAACAACTGGAGTTTCGTCGTGGCCGGTTACACCCCGCTCCCGGCGACGGCGGCACTGCCCCGAACGGCGGTGGACACGACCGCCTCCGGTTTCCGGTTTCGCATCCACCAGATTGACTCGACCACCTACGGCGTGCTGGCGGCGAACGTGGCCCATGCGGAAGCCCAGCTTGCGGGACAACTGGTGGATCCCGTCAGCGGGAACCCTTATCCTAGCATCGCCTCGCCCGGCACGCAGTCCGGCGGCAGCTATCTGATCAACGGGGTGATCAATTTCTCCTTCGATCTGACGGCCGAACAGGGCGCCTTCAACACCGCCAACGGCTATCCCGACAGCGCCTTTCTGGGCGTCACCAGCGTCAACAGCGACAACCTCGCGGGCGAGATTGTAACCTATCTCGACCTCAGCCCCGGCTTCTACACCTTCGCCATCAATGCCACCGACGGCTTCCGCGTCACGGTGGCGGACAACGCCTACAACGTGTTCGGAACCACCATCGGCCTCTTCGATTACCGCGCCATCACCACCGAAACGCGCTTCAGCGTGGCCGTTTCGACCGCCGGCATTTACCCGATCCGGCTGGTTTGGTACCGGATGACCGGGGGCGGCGACGCCAGCCTCGAGTTCTACACCATCAACACGGACGGCTCGAAAGTGCTCGTGAACGACACCACGAAGGCGACCGCGGTCAAGGCGTACTCGACGCGCACGGCCAGCTACGGCCCGTTCGTCCAATACGCCGGACCTTCCGCCTTCGCCTCACCCTTCCTCGACAGCTCCGACGTGGGTTTCACGAATGTCGTCATCAAGATCAGCGACGGCACGAGCGCCAAAGTGGACGCCACCAAGGTGACGCTGATGGTGGATGGCACGACCATCTCGAATGCGACGGTGAACGCCGCCGGCGGGATCACCAGCGTTTCCTATGCCCCGACAGGTTTGCAACTGCCGCGGATGGTGCATGCCGCCCAGTTGAGCTACAAAGATCAAGGCGGGGCCAGTTATTCCAGCTCCTGGAACTTCCATCTGCTCCGCAACTACGTGCTCCCCGCGCCGCTCTACTTCGAAGACTTTGAATCCACCGCCGCCGGACCGAACCCGACCGTGCCGGACGGCTGGGTCCAGGAAAATCACACCGACAGCCGAACGCCGGGGCTTGACCCCACGGATTTGAATTCCGACTTCTACCTGGGCTGGGTGGTGGTGGACAAGTCCTGGGGCATCACCAAGGACACTGGCGTCAGCGCCTTCGCCCCGCAGATACTCAATGGCGTCGCCTTCTCCGAAGATACGAATCCGCTCCTGGTCAATCACTACGTCCGCGCCGAATCCGATGTGCGCGGGGGCAGTCAAATCCAGTACCTCACCACCAAGAGCTATGACCTGACCGGCAAGACCGGCGTCGTGGTGGCCTTCGGCAGCGCCTACGAGCAAAATCAAGACAGCATTGTTTCCTTGGAATACACGGTGGACGGCACCAATTGGAATCCGGTCCTTTATTGGGTTCAGGGCGATTTCGATTCGGGGGGCGTCTCTGACGTCATCCGCGACGGCCTCGGGAACGTGGACGTGGCCGCGACCATGTTGACCGCCTACGGAGACGTGGCCCGTTACACGAACACCACCACCGGCCAACTGGTGGGCGGCTATTACGGCGCGTTCATCAAGGCGCCCATTACTCCCGCGCTGGCGCCGTTCATCGAAGGCCGCTACAACGACGACAGCACGGAGTCGAAGCGCATCGAGGTCTATCGCGTGCCGTTGGCCGACAACCAAAAGAACGTGCAGTTCCGGTTCATGCAGGCCGGCACCGGCAGTTGGTACTGGGCCATTGACAACTGGGGCATCTACTCGGTGCCCTCGATCATGGTGACCCTGACGACCCCGGGTCCGCTGAGCGTCGCCCTGCAAGGCGGCAATGTGGTGATCTCCTGGACCGGCGGCGGCACCCTGCAAACCGCGCCCGCGGTTTCGGGCAACACGTGGACCGACTTGTCCTCGGCGACCAGTCCTTACACTGTGGTTTCGCCCACGGTCGGAGCGGCCTTCTATCGTCTGCGCCAGTAACACCCATGCCGTGCCCGGTTCCGGTTGCTTCCGCAGCCGGACCGGGCCACGGTCACTTTTACAATTTGGCCTTCTGGATGGAAGGCCGACGGGCCTTGGCCGCGTGAATCGTGTGTCGCCGCCAGGGCCCGTTCTTTTCTGACCCCGCTGACCCTGTTGAGTCGCCACGGCGCCTGCGGTACTGTCCCCTCGCATGAGCAACCAACCCGGCCGACCGGCCGACCGCCTCCGCTCCGAAGGCGATGTGAACCTCTCGTCGCGCCGTCAAGCCTGGGCCGCCACCCATATCGGCGCCGCGACGCAACGCCACCTCGACGCCGACGCGCGCCACTTCCTGCACCAATCGCTCTCGACGCCCTGCCTCAACGCCCTCAAGACCGCCCAGGGCGCCTGGATCGAGGACATCGAGGGCCGACGCTATCTCGATTTTCATGGCAACAACGTCCATCAGGTCGGGTTCGGCCATCCCCGTGTGATTGCCGCGATCAAGCAGCAACTTGACACCCTGAGCTTCTGCCCGCGGCGCTACACCTGCGAGCCGGCAATCCAACTGGCGGCCCGGCTCGGGGAACTGGCGCCGGGTGACCTCAACCGCGTGCTGTTCGCCCCGGGCGGCGCCAGTGCCATCGGCATGGCCCTCAAGCTCGCCCGCGTTGCCACCGGCCGGTTCAAGTTCGTCTCGATGTGGGACTCGTTCCACGGGGCCTCGCTCGATGCCATCTCCGTCGGCGGCGAAGCCTTGTTTCGCCAGGGCATTGGACCCCTGCTTCCCGGTTGCGAACACGTGCCACCGCCCGACAATCGCCACTGCCCGTTCCACTGCGGCGAGGCCTGCAATCTGGCCTGCGCCGATTACGTGGAGTACGTCCTCGAAAAGGAGGGCGACGTCGCCGCCGTCATTGCCGAAACCGTCCGCTGCACGCCATTCATTCCACCGCTCGAGTATTGGCAGCGCATCCGGGCCGCGTGCGACCGTCACGGCGCGCTGTTGATCCTCGACGAGATTCCCATCGGGCTGGGCCGGACCGGCCGCCTCTTCGCTTGCGAGCATTACGACGTGGTGCCGGACATGCTGGTGTTGGGCAAGGGCCTCGGCGGCGGCGTGTTTCCCCTCGCCGCCCTGGTCGCCCGCGAGGGACTGAACGTTGCCGCGGACAAGGCACTGGGCCATTACACTCACGAGAAGAATCCGGTCGCCTGCGCCGCCGGCCTCGCCACACTCGCGGTGATCGAGGAGGAACAGCTCGTCGAGCACGCCCGTGGACTCGGCGACCACGCCAAACACCGGTTGCAGGAGCTGGCGGCGCGGCATCCGCTGATCGGCGACGTGCGCGGGTTGGGCCTGCTGCTCGGCGTCGAATTGTTGAAAAGGCACAGCCCACCGACACGGGCGACCGACGAGGCCGAACACGCAATGTACGCCGCGCTCAGCCGAGGCCTCAATTTCAAGGTGACGATGGGCAACATCCTCACCCTGACGCCCGCGCTCACCATCACGCCGGCGGAAATGGACCAGGCCATCGCCATCCTCGACGCGGCGATCGGCGAAGCCGAACGCGGCACGTCCGCCGGCTGATTCATCACCGGCAAGTTGCCTGTCCGACACGGCTTTGTCACTTCGCTGCCGGAACCTCCTCGCGACGACAGCGTCGCGTCCCCGCGACGTTGTTCGTTTGCATGGAAGCCGAACGCAGCCCGGAAATCAGCCTCGTCGCCGCCGCCGGGATCGAGACGGAAACCGCCGTGAGGAGGACGGAGACGGTTTCGTCCACGCGCGTCTGGTTCCTGCTCGCCACTCTCATCGTCGGCTACATCGGCATCTACGTCTGCCGAAAAAACTTCTCCGTCGCCAACCCGCTCATTCGCGCCGAGTTTGGCGTCAGCAAGGAGCGCATCGGCGAGATTGCCAGCGCCAGCACGCTGGCCTACATGGTCGGCAAGTTCACATTCGGCCCCTTGATTGATCGCTTTGGCGGCCGCGCCTGCTTCCTGCTGGCGATGTTGGCGGTTGCCGCCTTCGCCGGGGCGGGCGCGCTGGCGGGCTCGCTCACGTCGCTGATGATCATTTACAGCCTGAACCGTTTCGCCGGCGCCGCCGGCTGGGGCTCGATGGTCAAGCTGGTCCCCGACTGGTTTCCCGCGAAATCGTTGCCGCTGGCGATGGCCTTCCTTTCCTTGAGCTTTGTGTTCGGCGGTGTCTGCGCCACCCTCCTGGCCGGGTGGATTGCCGAACTCAGCCACAACGACTGGCGCTGGGTCATGGGCGGACCGGCGCTCGTGCTGCTGGCGATTCTGGGCGCCTGTTGGGTGATCCTTCCACGGACCACAGCAGCCCGGCCCGATGACCGTGCAGGGACAGACTCCACGAAGGGCCTCAGCTTCGCTCAATTCCGCGAGCTCCTGGCCGTCCGCCAGTTTTGGGTCGTCTGCGCCCTCAGCTTCACGCTCACCTTGCTGCGCGAGACGTTCAACACTTGGACGGTGGATTTCTTCCAAACCGAAGGCGGGCCGGAACTCTCCAGCCACATGGCCGCCTTTCTCTCCACCCCATTCGACGCCCTGGGTGCGGTCGGCATAGTCGCGCTGGGCTGGGTCATCGGCCGCGTGGCGACGCAAACGCGCAACCGGCTGCTCTGTGTTATTCTCGTCCTGCTGGCCGTGACCATCTTCCTCCTGCCGCAACTGGCGAAACACAGCCTGTTGTCCGCCACGGTCGCCGTGGGCGCGGTGGGCTTCCTCGCCTATGGACCCTACAGCCTGCTTGCCGGCATCCTCGCGCTCGAGATCCGGGGCAAGGAATACGTGGCCACGGTGGCCGGCATGGTGGATGGCTCGGGTTACCTCGCCGGCATCCTCGCCGGCCAGGCCTTCGGTCGCATCCTCGACGTTGGCGGCTATGCGCTCGCCTTTCCCTGCCTGGCCCTTCTCGCCTTGGGTTCGGGCATCCTGTGTCTGTTCCTCTCCGCACATGGTCGCGCCCGCACGCCGTTGCCTGGATGATCTATGGCGCTGACTTTGTTTCTCCGTGGTCCAGCTTATCCTGAACCCAACCGCTCGCTGACATGCACCCCAAAATTCGACTTGTAGTTTTTGACATGGCCGGCACCACTGTGCGCGACGATGATGCCGTCAACACCTGCCTGCGCGACGCGCTTGCCGACGCCGGCGTGCATGCCGGGCGCGATGCCGTCAACGCCGTCATGGGCATCCCCAAACCGCTCGCCATCGCCGCGGTGTTGCGGGGCAACCGCCCCGCGCAGGAACCCACGCCGGAACTCATCAGCCGAATTCACGAGAATTTCCTCGGCCGGATGATCCGGTTCTACCAAACCGACCCGCGCGTCGGGGAAATGCCCGGCGCCGCCGCCACGTTCCGCCAGTTAAGGCAGGCGGGCATCAAGGTCGGCCTCGACACGGGTTTCAGCCGGCCGATCGTCAACGCCATCCTCGATCGCCTCGTCTGGTCGCCGACGGGCTTGCTCGACACGACGGTGGCAAGCGACGAAGTCCCGCGCGGCCGCCCACACCCGGACCTGCTTTTCGAGGCCATGCGGCGCACCGGCATCACCGATGTGCAAGCGGTGGCCAAGGTGGGCGACACGCCGTCCGACCTGCAGGAAGGCGCCGCTGCCGGCTGCGCCCTGGTCGTCGGCGTCACCAACGGCACCCACACGCGCGCCCAACTCGAATCCCACCCGCACACCCATCTGATCGCCAGCCTGTTTGAGTTGCCCGCCCTACTGCTGGCGGCTCGCGATTGAATTCCCCGTCATGAACACGATTTCCGCCGCCCGCGACAAGCTCCTGTTCACACCGGGCCCGCTGACCACCAGCCTGAGCGTGAAACAGGCCATGCTCCACGACGCCGGCTCGTGGCATTTCGAGTTCAACGAGAAGGTGAAGTGGATCCGCGAGGAACTCCTGCGTCTCGCCGGCGTCTCGCGCGCCGGTGGCTGGGAGGTTGTCCCGCTCCAAGGCAGTGGCACGTTCGGCGTCGAGGCCGTCTTCGCCACCGCCGTGCCACGCAACGGTACGGTGGCGGTGCTCGCCAACGGCGCCTATGGCGAACGCATGGTGCAGATGCTGCAGCACGCCGACATTGCGCATCTGGTCCTGCGCACGTTGGAGAACGAACCCGCCGACCCGGCCGCCCTGGACCGGCTGCTGACCAGCCAGCCGGAAATCACCCACGTGGCGGCCGTCCACTGCGAAACCACGACGGGCCTCCTGAATCCCATCGCGGCGATCGGCAGCGTGGCCCGGCACCACGGACGCGCCTTCGTTGTGGACGCCGTCAGCAGCTTCGGCGCGCTGCCAATCAATCTCGAAGCGGCGGGCGTCACCTTCCTGGTGTCCTCGGCCAACAAGTGCATCGAGGGCGTACCGGGATTCAGCTTTGTTTTCGGTCGCCGGTCGGCGCTCGAAGCGGCCGAAGGCCAGGCCCGCAGCTTGAGCCTGGACCTTCTGGCACAATGGCGAGGCTTCGAGAAAAACGGCCAGTTCCGCTACACCCCACCCACGCACTCGCTGCTGGCTTTCGAACAGGCTCTCCATGAACTGGCCCAGGAAGGGGGCATCGCCGCCCGCGGTGCTCGCTACCGGCGTAACCACGAAACCCTGCTCGACGGGATGAATCGCCTTGGCTTCCCGCCTTACCTCGACCCTGCCGTCCAGAGCTGTATCATCACCAGCTTCCCGTATCCGCGGGACCCGCTGTTCACCTTCGCCGACTTTTACCATCGGCTCAGCGACCGGGGCTTCATCATCTATCCCGGCAAGATCAGCCAGGCGGACACCTTCCGCATCGGCACGATCGGCCGGCTGTTCCCCGCCGACCTCGAACAATTGGTCGCCGCCATCGAGTTGGTTCTGCGGGACATGGGCGTCGCCTGCCCGGTGGCCACCTGAGTCGCGTACCCCGGGAGCCACGCACCCCGCCGAGGCCAGCGTCGGCAAGCACCCGGCCGAAAGAGCGCGCCGAAATCCATCGGTCGCGCCGAAATCCATCTTGACGCACGGGTGCCGGTTTCATACCGTTGGGTGTAATTGTGTTATCGCTGGAAAGCCAGCGCGCCGAAGTCGGAGAGAGCAATCTGCCGACTTTTTTGTTCCCCCGATGGGGCGACGAATATGAACAACGAGCTCATTGCCGTTCTGGAATTCTGGGAACGGGAGAAGGGCATCAGCAAGGATGTCCTGCTCAATGCCGTACAGGAGGCCCTGCTGTCGGCCGCGAAAAAGGCGATCGGACCCGCGCGGGAGCTGACCTGCACCATTGACGCCAAGTCCGGCGACATCAAGGCCTGGGCGAAGCTGATTGTCTCCGAACGGATGGTGTCGAAGCACGACCAGATCTCGCTCTTTGACGCGCGCCGGATGAAGCCGGACGCGCAAGTCGGCGAGGAAATTGCGGTGGAAGTAACTCCCGCCGGCTTCGGCCGCATTGCCTCGCAGTTCGCCAAGCAGGCCCTGATGCAGCACCTCCGCAAGGCGGAAAAGGCGTTGATTTTCACCGAGTTCAAGGACCGCGTGGGCGACATCGTCAGCGGTACGGTCCGCCGCTTTGACCGGTCGGACGTCACGATTGATCTCGGACGCTACGAGGCGCTGCTGCCCAATCGCGAACGCGTTCCCACGGAGGAATACCAGATCGGCGAGCGCCTGCGATGTTTCGTCAAGGCGGTCGAAAACACCCTCCACGGGCCGGAAATCATCCTGTCGCGCGCAGACCCGCAGTTCGTCATCAAGCTTTTCCAACTCGAGGTTTCCGAGATCGCCGACGGCACGATCGAGATCAAGGCCATCGCCCGCGAACCCGGTTTCCGCACCAAAATGGCGGTTCACTCCCGTGACGCGAAGGTGGACCCGGTCGGCGCCTGCGTCGGCCTCCGCGGTCAGCGGGTCAAGAACATCGTCCGCGAGCTCAACAACGAAAAGGTGGACGTCATTCCCTGGTCGCCGGACATTCGGACGTTCATTACGGCCGCGCTGCAGCCGGCCCAGTTGAAAACATTTGAGATTGATGAAACCGGCCGGCGGGTCCACATCCTGGTCAGCCCGGACCAGCTTTCGTTGGCCATTGGCAAGCGCGGCCAGAACGCCCGGCTGACCTCCAAACTGACCGGTTGGGAAGTTGACATTGACGCGGAACAGACGACCGCACTCGGTTTCGAGGAGAAGGTTGCTCAGGCCGTGCAGGCGCTGGCCGCCGTTCCGGGAATCGCCGAGGCTCAGGCGGACGCGATCGTGCATCATGGCTTTCTCAGCCTGGAGGATGTGATCCAGGCCGAGCTGGCAGACCTGGCCGGCATTCCGGAGATCGGCGACCAGGCAACCGCGGTTTTGGAGGCGGCGCAGGCCGAGGCCCAACGCCGCAGGCTCAACATTACGCCTGCTGCCGCCTTATGAACCGCCCGGCTGGCGCACCCCAGCCGACCCGCCTACGGCTGAGTCCGGCCGCCCCGGGAGCGTGGAAGAATAACAACTATGCCCGTTCGGATTTACGACATCGCCAAGAAAGTAGGAGTTGAAAGCAAGGTCGTCCTTGCCAAGGCCAAAGAACTGGGCATCACCGCCGCCAAGGTACCGTCGAGCACCCTCGACAAGATCACCGCCGAGTACCTCGAAGAGCTAATGGGGTACAAGCCCGCGCCGCCGGTACCACCGCCGCCGCCTGAACCGGTCGCCCCGGCCGTGCCTCCGGTCGCCGTCGCCCCGCCGCCGCCCCCCCTGACAACGCCCGCCGAGCCCACGCCCGCACCGGAGGCGGCCGTCGTTGAGGTGCCGCCACCAGCTTCCACCGAAGCGCCAACCCCGGTCGCGGAGATTGTCACGCCTCCCGCACCAGCGCCGATAGCGCCACCCGCCGTGCAGCCAGCAGCACCGCCGGCGCCGACGGCACCCGCCACCCAGGTCGCCGCCGCCACACCGGCCGCGCCCACGATTCTGCCAGTGGTGCCACCGGTGGCCACGGTGCCGCCCGCGCCCACGACGGTCGCTCCTGTGGCCCAGGCACCGGCCGTCACGATTTCATCGGTTCCGCCACCACCAACCGCAGCAGAGGCGCCGCCGGCACCGCTGATCGTGCCGGCACTGCCTCTGCCGCCGCCCAGGCCTCCGGTACCCAAGGTCGGCGACAAGGTCGGGTTCATTCAGTTGCCCACACGACCGCGACCGGGCGAGCGGCCCGGCAGCCGACCGCCGCCGCACCAAGCTCCCGGCCGTCAGGCGCCGGCGCGCGGTCACGATCAGCGCGCATCCGGGTCCGGCCAGCGTCCCGGCTCGCCCGGCGCCGCCCAGCGTCAATCGCCCCAGCCCGCGCCCGAGGCCACCGGGGATGAAATCACCCTCAAGCCGCCGATCATCGTCCGCGATCTCGCCGAGCAACTGCGAAGAAAGCCGTTCCAGCTCATCGCCGACCTCATGGAACTGGGCATTTTCGCCACCGTCAACCAGTCGCTCGAACCCGAGATCGCCCAACGGCTGTGCGCCAAGTACAACTTCCGGTTCAAAGTGGAGAAACGCGAGAAGGGCGGCGGGCTGGTTCATGGACCGATCAAGCGCACGGAGGTCCAGGATGCCGATGACAAGGCGGAGGACCTGTGTCCGCGCGCCCCGGTGGTCACCATCATGGGACACGTGGACCACGGCAAGACCTCCCTGCTCGATGTCATTCGCAAATCGAATGTCGCCGCCGGTGAGGCGGGCGGCATCACCCAGCACATCGGCGCCTACACGATCGCGTTCCCCCACCCGGAGCGTCCCAAGGAACTCCAGCAAATCACCTTCCTCGACACGCCCGGCCACGCGGCATTCAGTTCGATGCGCGCCCGCGGCGCCAACGTCACCGACATCGTGGTGTTGGTCGTGGCCGCCAACGACGGCGTCATGCCGCAGACCCTCGAGGCCCTGAGCCACGCCCAGGCTGCCAAGGTCCCGATCCTGGTCGCGGTCAACAAGTGTGATCACCCGAACGCCAACCCGCTGCGAGTTCGCCAGCAATTGCAGGAAAAGGGACTGGTGCCGGACGAATGGGGCGGAGACACGATTTTCGTTGATTGCTCCGCGCTCACCAAGCAGGGCGTGGACAAACTTCTGGAGATGATCCTGCTCCAGGCGGAACTGCTCGAGCTGAAGGCGAACCCCACCCGCGCTGCCAAAGGCAACGTCATCGAGTCAGGCCTCGAACCCGGCGGCCCCACGGCCACCGTGCTGGTCCGCAAAGGCACCCTGCGCGTCGGCGCCACCGTCGTCTGCGGCCAGTATTACGGCAAGGTTCGCGCGCTCATCAACGAGGAGAACAAACGACTCAAGGAAGCCGCCCCTTCGGTCGCCGTCAAGCTCCTTGGCCTGAACGGCATCCCCGAGGCCGGCATCGAATTCAACGTCGTCGAAAACGAGAAGCTTGCCCGCGAGTTGACCGAGCAGCGCAGCGAATTCGAACGCAGTCAGGACAAGGAACGCCGCCCGAGAGTCACCATCGAAACCCTCATTGACATCCTCGACGAGGGCTCGGCGAAGGTGCTCAAACTTGTCGTCAAGGCGGACACGCAGGGCTCGGTCGAGGCCATCGTCGAGGCGCTCCAAAAAATCGAGTCGGACAAGGTTTCGCTCGAAATCGTCCACAGCGCCGTCGGCACCATCACCGAGTCCGACGTCATCCTGGCGTCGGCGTCGAAGGCCGTCATCCTCGGGTTCCACACGCGGGTGGACACGGCTGCGGCTGAACTGGCCAAGCGCGAGGGGGTGCAGATCAAGCTCTACGCGATCATCTACGAGTTGATTGACCAGGTCAAAGAGGCCATGGCCGGCCTGCTCGATCCCCTGCTCAAGGAAGCCGTGTTTGGCGTCGCCGAGGTCCGCAAGGTGTTTGCGCTCTCGAAGGGCGGCAACGTGGCCGGCTGTGTCATCGCCAGCGGCCGCATCGTCCGCGGCAAGGCCCGGATCATGCGCCGCAAGAACCTCATTTACGAGGGCATCATCCACACGCTCCGGCGCTTTCAGGACGAGGTCAACGAGGTCCGCGCCGGCATGGAATGCGGCATCCGCCTCGAAGGCTTCGACGACTTCCAACCCGGCGACACGATTGAGTGTTACAACATTGAAAAGGTCGCCCAGAAACTCTGACCCGGCCCATGCTAAATCGGCGACACGAGCGCGTCCGAGAACTGCTGAAACGGGAACTCAGCGCCATTTTGTTGCGCGAGTTTTCGGTGGCGGAGGCGGGGGTCATTTCCGTGAATGACGTGGCGGTCGCCGGCGACCTCCATTCGGCCGTCGCCTACGTCGGCGTCGTCGGCTCGCCCGCGCAACGCAAGCGCGCCGCCGAACTGATTCAGGAACAACGCAAACGCATCCAGGGCATGGTCGGCTCGGCCGTGGTCCTCAAATACACGCCGGAACTCCGGTTCGTGCTCGACGACTCGATCGCCCGCGGCAACCGCGTCCTGCAAATTCTCGAGGAGATCGAGAAAACCCTCCCTCCTTGAACCCGCCGCCCCTCGGCGCGCGTGTTCGTTTGGCATGAAGCCCCGCCCCAAGATCGTTGACCGCATTCTCGAAGCCATCCGCGCCAGTCAAACCTGCTGCGTCGTCGGCCATGTCCGCCCGGACGGCGATTGCATCGGTTCCCAACTCGGCCTGGCCCTCGCTCTCCAGAGTCAGGGCAAGAACGTGACCGTTTGGAACGAGGACCAGGCACCCGACAAGCTGGCCTTCCTCGACCCGGACCACCTGCTGCAAAAGCCCAAACCGGGCCTGCGCTTCGACTGCGTGATCGCGACGGATGCCGCCAGTTTCGAGCGGCTCGGGCGAGTCGGCGAGTGCGTCGCGCAGCGCGGCGTGCTGGTCAACATTGACCACCATACGAGCAACACCCGGTTCGGCGACCTCAATTGGATCGGGCACCGCGAACCTTCCAGCGGCGAACTCGTTTTCCGCCTGATCAAATACGCCAACTGGCCGCTCACCCCCGCGATCGCCGGCTGCCTGTTCACCGCCGTGTCCACCGACACCGGCTCGTTTCAGTATCCCTCCACGCGCCCGAGCACCTTCGCCGTGGCTGCCGAACTGGTCCGGCGCGGCGCCGACCTCGGTTCCATTTGTCACCAGGTTTATCAATCGTACCCGCTTTCGCGAATGCGCCTCCTCCGCCATGTGTACACCCACTTCCGCCTGACGCATGGCGACCGTATCGCGTATTTCTGGCTGAAACCGGCCGATTTCGCGCGCTCCGGCGCCGACCGCGCCGACGCCGAGGGGCTCATTGATCACATCCGGGCCATCGAACCCGTGGTGGTGGCCTGCGTCTTCGAACTCGTCGAGCCGGGTCAGGTGCGCCTCAGCCTCCGCTCCAAGGACGCCCGCGTGGACGTCAACCAGGTCGCCGCTCAATTCGGCGGAGGCGGCCACGCCGCCGCCGCTGGCGCGTGCATCGGCGGCTCGCCGCTTGGCGTTCAGCGCCGCGTCATTGCCGCCTTGCGCCGAGCCATCAACGCCACCGCCTGACCCCATGCAAACCTTCGATCCTCTGGACGGCGCCCTGCTCGTGGACAAACCGGTCGGCCCCACCTCCCATGATGTCGTGGACCGCATCCGCCGCAAATACCAGATCGACAAGGTCGGGCACTGCGGCTCGCTCGATCCCAACGCAACGGGGCTCCTCATCCTCGTCCTGGGCCGCGCCACCAAGCTCTCCGAACGCCTGATGGCCACGGACAAGGTCTATGCCGGCACCGTCAAGTTCGGCGAAACCACCAACAGCTACGACGCCGACGGCGAACTGGTGGCCTCGCTGCCCGTGCCGCCCATCACCCTCGACCAGCTCAATCAGGAGGCCGCCGCGTTCGTCGGCGACCTCATGCAAGCCCCGCCGATGGTATCGGCCGCCAAGGTCGGCGGCGTGCCCTTGTACAAGCTGGCGCGCAAAGGCGTCGAAGTGGAACGAAAACCGCGACTGATCCATATTTATAGTTTCGCGTTCAGTGCCTATGAGGAACCCTTGGGCACGTTCAAGATCGGTTGCACCAAAGGCACTTACGTTCGCAGCCTCGCTCATGATCTCGGCCAGAAACTGGGCTGCGGGGCCCACCTCGCCACGCTGCGCCGGCTGCAATCCGGCCGCTTCGACGTGGCCGACGCCCTTCCGCTCGCCGCCGCCCTCGCCCTCACGTCGGTGGAACTCCAGCAGCGCGTCATCCCCTTCCTCAAGCTCACGGCGGCACTCTGACCGTCTCACGCCGGGTGCAAGTCCTAGCCCAACCCAACGAACTCGACCGCGCCGGCCGCGGCGTTGCCCTCGCGCTCGGCGTCTTTGACGGCGTCCACCTCGGCCACCAGGAAGTCATCCGCCGCCTGGCGACCGACGCCGCCGGCCGGGGCGGCCTGCCGGTCGTCGTCACCTTCGACCGTCATCCCAATAGCGTCGTCGCCCCCGATCGCACGCCGCCTTTGCTGCAAACCACCGCCCAGAAACTCCGCGCCCTCGCCATGCTCGACGTCGCCGCCACCTGGGTCATCCGGTTCGACACCGCGTTCAGCCGGCAAACAGGCGAGGGGTTCGTCCGCACCCTTGCCGGCAATTTCCCGCCATTGCGCAGCGTTTTTGTGGGCGAGGAATTCCAGTTTGGCCACGGTCGCAGCGGTAACGTCCCCCTGCTCCACCGGCTCGGCGGGGAATTGGGCTTTCGCACCCACGCCGTGCCCGCGGTGCAATTTGAAGGCCAGCCTGTCAGTAGCACCCGCATCCGCGAGGCCGTCCACGACGGCGGGTTCGCACTCGCCGGGCGTCTCCTGGGCCGGCCCTGGGCGCTGGCCGGTAGAGTCGTTCGGGGCGACCGGCTCGGCCGCCAACTCGGCTTTCCCACCGCCAATCTCGCCGTCGCCGGCCTTGTGCTGCCCGCGCCGGGCGTGTACGTCGCCACGACCATCGTCCTTGCCTGCCGCCGGACCGCGGTGGTCAACATCGGGCACCGGCCGACGCTGGCGCAGCCGGAACCGGCCCTGCGCGTCGAGGCGCACCTGCTGGATTTCGACGGCGACCTTTACGGGCAGGAACTCGAACTGGTCTTCACCCGCCGGCTGCGGGACGAGGTCAAATTTGCCTCGCTCGCGGCCTTGCGCGACCAAATCGGTCGCGATGTCGCCGCCGCCCGGCTTTCCGGTTGAGTCGCCGGCGCCGGCACAACTGAACGGATTTGCGGTTTTGCTGTCCATCCAGCAGTATTCAAGACACCAATGAACACGGGAATTGCCGCCATCAACGCCGAAGTCCAGCGGGCCAGCGCCTTCGTGCCTGCGCTCACCAACGAACTCGGAAAGATCATCGTCGGACAGAAATACCTCGTCGAACGGCTGATCATCGGCCTGCTCGCCAACGGCCACGTGCTCCTGGAAGGCGTGCCCGGCCTCGCCAAGACGCTGTCGGTCAAGGCGCTCGCCGCCAGCCTCAACGTCCGCTTCTCGCGAATCCAGTTCACGCCGGACATGCTGCCCGCCGACGTCATCGGCACGCAGATTTACAACCCGCAATCCGGCGGGTTCAGCACCCGTCGCGGCCCCATCTTCGCCAACCTCGTCCTCGCCGACGAAATCAACCGCGCGCCCGCCAAGGTCCAGAGCGCCCTGCTCGAAGCCATGCAGGAAAAACAGGTCACCATCGGCGAACAGACCTTCAAGCTCGAGGAACCGTTCCTCGTCCTCGCCACGCAAAACCCGATCGAGCAGGAAGGCACCTACCCGCTGCCGGAGGCGCAGGTGGACCGGTTCATGTTGAAACTCCGGATTGGCTACCCGAGCCGCGAGGAGGAACGGCAAATCCTCGACCTCATGGCGCGCACCAGCGGCCAGCCGGTGGCGAATCAGGTAGTGGACGCCCGGCAGGTGCTCGAAGCGCGCGAGGTCATCAACGAGATTTACCTCGACGACAAGGTCAAGGACTACATCGTGGACCTGGTCTGCTGCACCCGCGAGCCCGAGAAATACAAGATCGCCGTCAAGGAATTGATCCAGCTCGGCGCCTCGCCGCGCGCGACGATTGGGCTGACGTTGTGCGCCAAGGCGCACGCGTTCCTGCGCGGCCGCGGCTACGTGACCCCGCAGGACGTGAAGACGATCGGCATGGACGTGCTGCGCCACCGCGTCGCCATCACCTACGAGGCCGAGGCCGAGGAAAAGACGAGCGAAACGGTCATCCAGAAGATTTTTGACGAACTGCCCGTGCCGTGAGCGAATGGAGAATGAAGATAAATCCGGGTAGTTGACATAAGCCATCGAACGACATACTGTCATACCGAACTGATAACGATATGAATACAGTTACCCTGTCGCCGAAATACCAAGTGGTCATCCCGCAACGGATTCGGGAATCGCTGCATCTCAAGGCTGGCCAAAAAATGCAGATGATCAACTTCGAAGGGCAAGTGGTCATGGTGCCGCTGCGCGCCCTCAAGGAAATGCGCGGCGCGTTCAAGGGCATGAACACGGACTTTGAACGGGAGCCGGATCGCCTGTGAATGTCGTGGATTCATCCGGCTGGATTGAGTTTCTCGGCGGCGGGGCCAACGCGGATTTTTTCGCCAAGGCGGTCAGCGATGCTCCCCGTCTGGTCGTGCCAACGATCTGTGTATTTGAAGTCTGCCGCTGGATGCGACGGGAGCTGGGCGAACGCCGCGCCCTGGAAGCGATGGCGTTGATGCAACAAGGCAGCATGGTTGATTTGGATGCGACGCTGGCCATGAGCGCAGCGCGTTGGAGTCTGGAATTCAAACTGCCGATGGCGGATTCGATTGTCTATGCCACTGCCCGCGCCAGCGGGGCGACGCTGTGGACGCAGGACGACGATTTTGAAGGACTTGACGGCGTGAAGTACATCGCCAAGAAGAAAGCGGCGAAATGAATTTCTACAAACGCGAAGCCGAAGCCAAGGAAAAGACGAGTGAAACGCTCATCCAGAAGATCTTCCACGAACTGCTGGTGCCATGAGCCATGCCGACCATTTTCATCCAAGGTTTCAAATTTCGCTTCTACTCGTCTGACGTGAATGAACCGCCGCACGTCCACGTCATCCGGGCCGAGCGCGTGGCCGAAATCTGGCTGGCGTCGCTCGAAGTTGAATACAACCGCGGCTACAATAGAGTGGAACTGAATCGAGTAGTGAAGATGACCGAACAAAACCAAGCCCGACTTTTGGAGGCATAGCATGAGTACTTTGACCGCTAGAACCACCGACCAAGTTCGCGCCACCGGCGTTCGTTTCGCCGGTGGCATGCTCCATGTTCAACTCGACGATGGCCGGGGCATCAGTCTGCCGCTGGCGGAGGTGCCGTGGCTGAAATGGCTGGCGAAAGCCACGCCCAGGCAACGCGCCAACTGGAAGCTCGAACCGGGCGGCTACGCGATCTACTGGCCGGACTTGGACGACGGCATCGAGGTTTGTCACTTGTTGGACACCCAGCCAATCACATGAATAACCGCGCTGCCATCACCTGCGAGGCCCAGGAAAAGACGAGCGAAACGGTCATCCAGAAGATTTTTGACGAACTGCCCGTGCCATAAGGCGAATGCAGAATGAAATCTGGCGTAGCATCCGAATCCGATCTAAAACTTAAACATGAATTCTAAGTTTTACGTTTACGGTTATTTTAGACCGGATAGAAAGGAGTTTTTTTACATCGGAAAGGGATGCGGAAGCCGCGCCTATATTCACTTTACCAACTCACACAGTTCTGCTGTCACACGAACAATTGCAAAACTTAAAAGGAACGGGTTCGAGCCAGAGGTCAGGATTCTTCTTGAAGGCAGTGACACTGATTGCAAACGTGTCGAGATTGAGTTAATTGCCTTTTATGGCCGGAAAGATTTAGGCAAAGGGAATCTTCTCAACATGACAGACGGCGGCGATGGCACTGCTGGTCGAGTAGTAGCTGCAGCAGAGCGACTGGCCTTTAGCAAACGGTCAAAAGCTGCATGGAGTGATGCAGCGAGCCGCCTCACAATCATAACTGGCCTGAAAGAATCTTGGCAACGGCCAATAACGCGAGCACATAGAATGGCCGGTGCTAGACAAGCTGGAGACAAGCATCGCGTAAGAATTGTCAACAACCCGGAAGAGCGTGAGAGATTGAGTCAGCAAATGAGAAATGCGTGGCTTAATCCAGAGTTTCGGCAACGGATTACTGAAGCCGCAAAAAGGCAGATGGATAACCCTCTCTTTCGTCAACTAATGTCACGAAAGATTAAGACGAAATATGAAACTGATCCATCATATAGACGGCGTGTTTCGGACGGTGTCAAAAGTAGGCTCGCAGATCCAATATTTTTAGAAAAGTTCAAAACAATTTGTGCGCATCCAGACAGGCGAAGAAAAATTGCGGTAGCGGCGTCACTTAGGAAGCACACAGAGCAAACCAAAAACAAATTGAGCTTTATGCAAAGGAAGCTGAACCCAGATCAATTGGCTTCCGCACGAGCGATGCACCAACAAGGAAAAGGCATTGGTGCAATTGCAAAAGAATTTTGTGTCTCGTATGCGATGTTGTATCGAGCAATCTACGGCCAACGACGAGCTTACGCTCAAGGTGTTGCAAAAAAGGAAACTATTCAAAAAACAATCTTACGCAATAGAGAGCGTGCTGCTCGTGAACGACGGCTTCTTTCAGATGAAAACCTAGCTGCAGTGAAGGAATTGCGTGCGCGCGGTCTTGGCTTCGCAAAAATCGGGAAAACATTCAATGTGAGCAAAACGACCATCATGAATATTTTCAAGGGCAAGATTTATCGGAAGTAAGTTGGCGAAGGTGCAAATATGAAACGACCTACAAAATCCGAAGATCTTTTTAAAACATATTGTGAAGCCTTGTCCTACACTGTGAACAACATTCCGGAAGCACCGGACAGAACGCCTGATTTTCGGGTAACTACGCCGCACGGCGAGATAATCGCTGAAGTTAAAGAAGCGCGTCCGAATGAAGAAGATGTGCGGATAGCTACACAAGGAAGATTATTTGGGCGCGCGAGCTGGTGCGACCTTCCCGGCAAGAGAGTTCGAGCGATGCTTGATAAAGCGACGGGACAAACGCGAAGTTTCTCGGATGAACGGTTGCCTTGCGTCTTAATTCTTTACGACAACGTAGTTGTTGATGGTTTTCGTCCGAAATATCAAAACTATTTCTTTTCCGGTTTTGACCTCGCCTCAGGTATGTATGGTCAATTAAAGACAGTGGTTACGTTTGCCGGACGTGAAGTCATCGGAACAAAAAATGAATTGGGTGGGAATCGGACGCTACGCACTAACAAAGATCAACAAATGAGCGCCGTGTGTGTATTGACTGACGGGGTGGGAACTGAACCTCCGTTTATGCGTGTTTACCACAATTCATTTGCAGCACTGCCTTTGCCGCGTGAAATTTTCTCCGGCTTGAACGACAAGCATTTGAAAAATCCGGGAGATGAAAAAGTTTTCCTGAACTCTTGGGTTGAATTTTAATTTATCATTTTCCACGGTATGATTCCGCGAGAAATCCTCAAGAAAATCCGGCTGATCGAGCTGCGGACGAACCGGCTCGTGTCCGAGACGCTTGCGGGCCAGTATCACTCGGTCTTCAAGGGCCAGGGGATGAATTTCGAGGAGGTCCGCGAATACCAGCCCGGCGACGACGTGCGCGCCATTGATTGGAACGTCACCGCCCGCATGAACCATCCGTTCGTGAAGAAGTTCGTCGAGGAGCGCGAGCTGACCGTCGTACTGGTCGTGGACCTGAGCGGCTCGGGGCTGTTCGGCTCGGGCGAACAGTCGAAACGCGAGCTGGCCGCCGAGATTGCCTCGGTGCTCGCCTTCTCCGCCATTCGCAACAACGACAAGGTGGGCCTGATCCTCTTCACCGAGGGGGTGGAGAAATACGTTCCGCCACGCAAGGGCCGCAAACACGTGCTGCGCGTGATCCGCGAGATCCTGTTCCACGAACCGAGCCGGCGCGGCACCGACCTGAATCAGCCGCTCGAGTTCCTGAGCCATGTGGTCCCGCACCGGTCCATTGTCGTCGTCATCTCGGATTTTTTCGGCCAGACCGCGCCGACGCGGGCGGAGATCGAGGCGCACCTGCGGCGGAAGGTGGTGCTCTCCGAGACGCTGGGCCGGACCTCGCTGCGCGCGTTGCGCCAGGCCAATCGGCGCCATGATGTCGTGGCGGTGCAGGTCAGCGACCGTTATGAAACGGAACTGCCGAACCTCGGCTACCTGGTGTTGAAGGATGCCGAAACCGGCGAAGTCGTCGAGATCAACACCGGCGACGAGAAAAAGCGGAAATCGTTCGCGCGGCGGCAGGAACGCTTTCAGCGCGACCTGCGACGCCTGTTCAACGCCGCGCGCATTGACGCCATTCACTTGCTGACAGACGAACCTTATGCGGCGGCGCTGGGCAAGTTTTTTGAAACCCGCGAAAAGCGGAGGCGCCACGGATGAACCCCGGTCGAAGTTCCATCCGAACCGACAAACGACCCCAGCCCAGCCGCCGTCGGCGGCAAGGGCGACCGGGGCGGCGTTGCTGATGGCCACCAACTCGTCAGCGCTCCTCGTTCCGGCGACACCGCCCGCCACGAACACCGTGGCCGGCGTGGACATCCGGGAGGTCAAACCGCCGGTGGAGATTCCCTCCGGCTGGACCTGGCTCTGGATCGTCCTGGCGGTGCTGGCGGCGGTCGCGGTCGGCTGGTGGTTCTGGCGCCGGATGCGGCGGAAAGCCGTCGAGCGCAAGGTTGAAATCATCGTGCCGCCGCACGCCCGCGCCTATGACCGCCTGCGCGCCGCACTGGACCTGATCAACCAGCCGGAGCCGTTTTGCGTTGCGGTGTCGGCGGCGTTGCGCACCTACCTCGAGGAGCGCTTCGACTTTCGGGCTCCCGAACGCACGACCGAGGAATTCCTGGTCGAGCTGCAGGACACCGCCCTGCTGGGCCTGCACCAGAAGCGGAGCCTGGCCGGCTTTCTCGAGCAGTGTGACCTGGTTAAATTTGCCCGGGAGCAACCGGATCGAGAGGCGTTGCGCGAACTCTACAACGCCGCCTTCAAACTGGTGCGCGAAACGCAGGCGGGGCCGGCTGCGCAGCTTGGATCGCGGGGAGGCGGCGCATGAGATTCGCGCATCCCTGGTTTTTGCTCCTGCTGTTGCTGCTGCCGTTGCTGGCCTGGCTGAAGGGCCGCCGCGGCGGGCAGCCCGCGTTCCTCTACTCCTCGGTATTGCTGCTCAAGGGGATCACCGGAGTGACTCGCTCCCATGCCGGTGCCATTCTGCCCCGGCTCCGCTGGCTGGCGCTGGCCCTGCTCATCCTCGGGCTGGCCCGGCCGCAAATGGGCGCGGGCGAGCGCACGATCAAGGCCAGCGGCGTGGACATTGTCGTCGCCCTCGACCTTTCGGGGAGCATGAACTCGGAGGACTTCGAGATCGGCGGACAGCGCGTCAACCGTCTGTTCGTCGCCAAGGATGTGCTGCGTTCGTTCATCCAAAAACGGGAGAGCGACCGGATCGGCCTGGTGGCCTTCGCCGGCCGGCCCTACGTGGTGGCGCCGCCGACGCTGGACCACGATTTTCTGCTGCAAAACGTGGATCGCCTCCGCATCGGCACGATCGAGGACGGCACGGCGATCGGCTCGGCCATCACGGCCGCCCTGAACCGGTTGAGCGAGTTGCCGTCCAAGAGCCGGATCATCATCCTGATGACCGACGGGCAGAATAATGCGGGCAAGGTGCCGCCGCTCACCGCCGCCGAGGCGGCGCAGGCGCTGGGTGTAAAAGTCTATACCATCGGCGTGGGCCGGCGCGGCACCGCGCCGATGCCTTATCTCGACGCCTTGGGCCAGAAGCGCTACGCGAACATCGAGGTGGACATTGACGAGGACGCGCTGCGGAAAATCGCGGATCGCACGGGCGGCGCCTATTTCCGGGCTGACAGCACGGGCACGTTGCGGGACATTTACGACCGCATTGACCGGATGGAACGCTCCACCGCCGAAGTGAAAAAATACCAGCGTTACCGGGAGCTGGCCGACCTCGTGGTCCTGCCGGGCTTAGTGCTGTTGCTGCTCGAAATCATCCTGGCCAACACGGTGTGGAGGAAGTTGCCGTGAACGAGTTCTTTTTTGCCAAACCCGAAATGTTGTGGCTGCTGGCGGTCACCCTCCCGCTCCTGGTCTGGTTTCTCTGCTGGTCCTGGCACAAGCGCCAGCAGCTCATCGGCCAGTTCGTGCGCTCGCGCCTGCTGGCCCAGCTCACCGTCGGGGTTTCGGCCCGCCGGCAGCAGGTCCGGCAATTGCTGCTGGCGGCCGCCGCGACCTTCATTCTGCTCGCTCTGGCCCGGCCCGAACTCGGCTTCGAACGCGAGGAGGCCCACCAACGCGGCCTGGACATCATCGTGGCAATTGACGCTTCGCGCAGCATGCTGACCACCGACCTTTCGCCGAACTCAAGCCGGCTGGCCCTCGCAAAACTCGCCGCCCTGGATCTGATGCGGGCCGCCCGTCGCGACCGCCTGGCGCTCGTCGCCTTTGCCGGCACCGCCTTCCTGCAATGCCCGCTCACGCTCGACGACAACGCGTTTGCGCAAAGCGTCAACTCGATCGAGGCCGGGATCATTCCGGAGGGCGGCACCGACATCGGCGAGGCCATCAACGCCGCGCTCAGCGCCTTTAAAGAGGGCGAGGACACCCATAAGGTGATGGTGCTCCTTACCGATGGCGAGGATTTGGAAGGCGGCGCCGAGGATGCCGCCGCCAAGGCCGCCCGGGTCGGAATGCGCATTTTCACGATCGGGGTCGGCACCCCGCAAGGCGAACGCATCCGCGTCCGTGATGACAAGGGGCGCGTCACCTATGTGACCGATGAAAACAACCAGCCGGTCGTCTCGCGGCTGAACACGGACCTGCTCCAGAAAATCGCCCGCACCACCGGCGGTGATTACCTCGCCTTGCGCGGCGCCGACACGCTGGAGGTGCTTTACCAGGCCCGCCTCGCCGAACTGCCCAAAGGCAACCTTGGCTCGCGGATGCTCCGCCAGCCACGCGAGCGGTTCCAATGGCCGCTCGGGTTCGCCATTTTTCTCCTGCTGATCGAAGTGTTCCTGCCCGACCGCAAGCGCGTGCCGGCCACCGAAGGAATCCGGAACGCCACCCACGCGTCGCTGCGCCAGGCCCTCGGCTTCGGGCTGGCGTTGCTCTGCACGCTCCCGGCGCTGGCATCGCCCGCGGCGGCCCGCCAGGCGTATGATCAGGGCCGGTACGTCGAGGCCGAGCGCGAGTACCTGCGGCTGCTCCAGAAGCGGCCGGAGGACCCGCGGTTGCGTTTCAACCTCGGCACCACCGCCTATCGCAACCACGACTTCCAAAAGGCCACCAACACCCTGAATCAGGCGGTGCTGTCGAGCGACCCGGCGCTGCTGGCCGGCGCGTACTACAATCTTGGAAACACCTATTACCGGCTTGGAGAGCACACAGCGGCGCCGCAGGAGACGATGGCCAACTGGGAATTGTCACTCACCAACTACGACCGCACGCTCAAGCTGAATCCCCAGGATGCGGACGCCCGGTTCAACCGCGAACTCGTCGCTAAAAAGCTCGAAGAACTGCGCCAGCAACAGTCTAAGGACCAGCAGCCGTCCCAAGATAAGAAGCAAGACGACAAGCAGAACGACAAGCAGGACCAGAGGCAGGACCAGAAGCAGGAAGCGTCCAAACGGCCGCCGGACCAAGACCAAAAGAAAAAGCCGGATTCGCCACCGGAGAAGCAGAACCCTTCCCAACCGGACCAGGCACAGAAGAAGCCCGACCAAACGCCAGCGAAGCTGGACCAGCCTAAGCCGGCTCCCGCCGACGAAGCAAAAAAACCGGAGAACGCATCCGCCGCGGACGCCAATCCCATGAGCGTTCCCTTGGGCGAGATGACCCCGGAGCAGGCTCGCCACCTCCTGGAAGCGGCAAAGGCGGAGGAACGGCCGATGATTTTTGTGCCGCCCGCCAACCCGAACCGCCTGGCCCGGCAACGACGCGACTGGTAGAACAATCATGTCCAACCTGCCACCCAAAGCGAATCGCAATCCGGGCAGCGCCGCAAGGCGCGCCTTGGTGGCCCTCACGCTGGCATGGTGGCTGGCGGTGGGCGTGGCATGGGGTGATGGTTTCACTGCCCGTCTGGATCCGTACACGATCCGGCAGGGCGAAAGCGCGCAACTGGTGCTCAGTTTTGCCGGCAGTCGCCCCACCACTTTGCCGGTGATACCGAACATTCCCGGCCTGCAGATCGCCTTTGGAGGGCAGATGACTTCGGTAACCATTGACAACGGCCAGCAATCGGTCGCGTTAAATCTCACTTATTCCGTCAGCGCAAGCCAACCCGGCACGTACACGATTCCCGCCATCAAGGCAACGGTGGACGGCCGAACGGTCGCGTCGGAGCCGCTCACGCTCCGGGTGCTGAAACCCGACGAAGCGGCCGCCGGAACCAGTCAGAGTCCGGCGGCGTTCCTGAAACTCGCCCCCACGAGGACGGAGGTTTACCTGGGCGAGGTCCTGCCGTTGGACGTGCAGTTGTATTACCAAAATGCGCAGGACATCCAGCTCCAGCCATTGCCCGCCGAGGGGTTCACCTCCGGTAAATCGGTTCCCCTGCCCCAGCAGCAGGTGATGGCGAGCAACGCCACGTACCTGCTCGCCGCGCTGCGGACCACGGTGGTCGCCAGCCGCTGGGGCGATCTGAAGCTGGGTCCGGCCGAATGCCAGTTGAACCTGCGCATCCCGGTGGCCCGCCGCCGCACCCGCGGCTCGCTGTTGGACGATTTCTTCGACGACCCCTTCACGGCGCGTTACCAACTGGTGCCGCGCAAACTGACCAGCGACCCGCAGACGATCCATGTGCTGCCCCTTCCGACCAATCAAGTGCCGCCCGCGTTCACGGGCGCGGTCGGCGACTTCACCTTCGAGGCCGCGGTCAGCCCGACCAACATCGCCATCGGTGAACCCGTCACCCTCACGCTCCGGGTCACTGGCAAAGGCGCGCTCGACAACGTGGCAGCGCCACCGATTGACCAGTGGACCAACTTCAAGATTTATCCGCCCACCAGCCAGGTGGAAACGACGGACCCGCTCGGCATCGAAGGCACCAAGACGTTCCAGCAGGTCGTCGTGCCCGAGGGCCTCGACGTGCGCGAAGTGCCCGCGCTGGCCTTTAGCTACTTCGACCCGGCGCGCCGAACCTACCGCACGCTGACCCGGCCGGCGGTACCCATCGTGGTCCGGCCCAGTTCGGGCAGCACGGTACTGGCGAGCGCGAACGCCAGCTCACCGGCCCCGCCACCCACCGATATCGTCGGCTTGAAGATCCGGCTGGGGGCGCTCAGTGCGATCGCCCCACCGCTCGTGCAAAACCGGTGGTTTCTCGGCCTGCAACTCGTACCCGTGCTGATGTGGTTGACGGCCGTGATCTGGCGCCAACGGCAGGACCACCTGGCCCGCAACCCGCACCTGGTCCGCCGGCACGCCGTCGCGCGCAAGGTCCGACGCGGCCTGGCGGAACTGACCCGGCTGGCCGAAACGCGCGACGCAAACGCGTTCTTCGCCCTAACCTTCCGGCTCCTGCAGGAAGGGCTTGGCGAACGGCTCCGTCTCCCCGCCGCTTCCATCACCGAAGCCGTGCTCGACGAGCAATTGCAGCCCCGTGGTGTCGCGCCCGAAACACTGGCGATCGCGCACGAGCTGTTCCAAGCCTGCAATCAGCAACGCTACGCTCCCACAAGGACGAACGCCGATCTCCCGGCGCTGGTGCCGAAGGTCGAGGCGGCGCTGCTCACCATCCGGCAGTTGAAGCTCTGAACTGTCATGCACCGCTTCGCGCTACTTATCCTTCTGCTGCTCGCGCTGACCGGCCTCCCCGCCCGGTCGCTGGCGGACGACGTTGCCGCGGCGTTCGATCAAGCCAACCGGCTCGGTGAGCAGGGCAAATATGCCGACGCGATCGCGGCCTATGAGAAGATCCTCGGCCGCGGTCGGGCCTCACCGGCGCTCTACTTCAACCTCGGCAATGCCTGGTTCAAGTCCGGCCATCTTGGACGCGCCATCCTCAGTTACCGTCTGGCCGCCCGGCTGGCGCCCCGCGATGCCGACATCCGGGCCAACCTGCTTTTCGCCCGGGGTTCGGTAATCGGGGCCACGCCCCTGCGACCGCCGTCCTGGCAGCGCTGGGCGGGCCGGTTCACCGTGAATGAATGGGCGGTGTTCAGCGCGGTCGCACTCTGGTTTTGGTTGGGATTGCTGGCCGCGGGGCTCGTCCGGCCCGCCCGCCGCCCGGCGTTGCACCGGGGTGTCGTTCTCGGGTTCCTGGCGCTGGCGCTGGGCCTCACCGGACTGGGGATCACCAGGCAGGAACGCCTGCTCACCAGCGCGGTGGTCGTGGAACGTGAGGTGATTCTGCGGCACGGCCCGCTGGACGATTCCCCGAGTCTGCAGACGCTGCACGACGGACAGGAACTGGAGGTGACGGACCAGAAGGACAACTGGCTGGAGGTGCAAGGCGCGGCCCGCGGCGTGGGCTGGCTGCGCCGCGACCAGGTGACGTTGCTCGACCGTTGAGCTGACACGCGAGGCGGTTCACTCACCGGTATAACCGGTAATACCCGGCCGCGTCGGACGTGGCTGTAGTGAACGGTCCGATGGCCACCGGCCCGGGAACATCCGCCCACGGACCGGTCGGTGAAGGGGCGCTTTGCAGAGTGAACCCGCCGCGAGTCCAGTTGAGCGTGATGGCTCCCGGCGCGGCGGCCAGGCTCAGTTCGGGACTCGCATCCACCGGCTCGTTGAAGAACAGCGCGCTGCCAAAGGTGATGTCCGGGCTGAGGGCGCTGTAGTTATGCACCTCCGCCGCGAGCACATTGTCGCCCGCCTCCAGATTGGTCGCCAGGTCGCTGCCGATCGGGAACACGTCGGGACAAACGGCATTGCCATAATCGGTGGCATCAGGGCAGGGATAACCGCTGGCGAGCGTGCTGTTGGCAATGACCGCCGGTGCTGGAGCCATCCGCAAACGGTAAATCTCGGCGCCGTTGAGATAAAACACCGCGCCGTCGTCCACGTAATTCGACAGCACCAGCGACACGCCGCTCAGCGCATTGGTGAACGTGAAATGGGTGCGGAAATAGTACGTGACGAATGGATAGCCATTGTTTTTGGGATTGGCGGGCATCTGGGTGTTCTTCGGTTGGACGTTCGGATCTGGACCCGTGGACCGCACGTCCACCCAAAGCAGCCCCGGTCCGGAACCAATCCAGCCCGAATCGTCATAACTTGGGGTCGTCCAGTTGACGCCGTCCAGGTCGGCAGTCGTGTAGGTCCAGGCGTTGGTGATGTCGAACAGTTGGCTGGTGGCGATGTAATTCGTGGTCGTGAACAGGAAGTTGGAGCTGCTGTGCGTCTGACCGGCGGCCGTCGAGATCACTTGGAAGTAATAATCGGTGGCCGGGGTCAGGCCCGTCAGGTTGATTGCGTGATTGGTCGTCAACGCCGTTTGCACCGCCGTCAGCAGCCCGAGATCGGCCGTAAGGCCATAGGCGACCTGCGTTGTCGCCGGGTCCGTCGTGTCCCAGGTGATCGTCGCCGCCGTGTCATCGGGAATTGACACGACGTTGTTGATGAAGCCGGGCAGCGGCTTGGCCCACACTCCGAAATGGGAGCCGATGTAGCGCTCGTGCCCATAACCCGCCGCGAGGTAACTGGAGTGATTTACGGCGACGGGATTGCCCGCGGCGTCGGAAATGTACAGCGCCGTGGAGCCGCCCCCGTCCATGTTGATGGCATTCCAGGCGCCAAAAGCCAGCATCCAGTAGGCCGTTTCCGAGTCCAAGGCGCCTACGCTGTAGCCGTCTTGCCGCCCATCAATGGTCAGGATGAAGAGATAGCGGTTATCCTGGGAGACGCCAAAGGCCGTGCGCGGCTGCTCCCCGTGGATGAAGCTATCGGGATAGGCGTTGATGGAAGCCGCACCGATATTCACGCCGTTGGAGACGATCGGGTAATAGCCGGTGATGGCGGTGGCGATGCCGGCAGTATTGGTGCCTGGAGGACGGTTGATAAAGACGAAACTGGGTTGGTTGTTAGTGGTGAAGAGCAAGGCCGCATACCGGTTATCTCCGACGCTATCGGCGGAAACCACCGTGCCACTGGAGATCTGCAGGCCATACACGTTGCAAGGTACACCCTCGCTGCTTGGATCCGCGCCGCCCGGGTTGGCGTCGTAAAAATTGGCGTCGCTGGCCACCTGGAGATGGTTTTGCTTGAGGAAGTCCGGCACCGTTAGGCTCAGGGTTTCGCGCGATTCGGCGACGTAGCCGGTGGCCCGGGGAGTCGTGAAAAGACGGATGTCGGGATCCGTCAAGTCCACCCGCTCGCAGTAAACCACTTGCAGTCGGGGAAAGTTGCCGGCAATACCCGGAACATTGGTGCCGCCCGCGTGAGCGACACCTTTGAAGATCGGCACCCACGGACCGGGCATGGGAGCGGCCGTCGCCGCCAGACCGCCCGCCGTCAGCCAGGCGAGCAAGCACAGGTCCTTCGCCAGCGAAAGAACCCGCGACCGAAGCCGCCTTCGGCCGCGCGGTCGGGCGTCGGATTGCGACGTCGTGGCTGGTCTAGTTTCCACTGTATTGATAGTCATAACCGGCAACGGGATCCTGGGTGAATGCGGCGTTGTAACCGTCATAATAGAAGCGGGTGAAACTCACGTGTCCATCCACGAACGCCGCCACGCTCTCGGCATCGCAGTAGAATGGCAGGTTGTTGCGCCCAGTCCGGCTCTTGTGCCACGACAGGGGCGCGTGGGCGCTCCATTCCATCACCAGCAACGTCCGTTTCGGCTGCCGGACCGCGGCCACCTGCCAGCCGGCGATGTTGGCCACGCCCGGCAGGGTCACCCCGTTAAAGACATAGCTGTTGTAATCGAACCGGGCGCTCGCGTGAAACGGAACCGGATCCGAATAGCCGCGGTCATCCGGGCAGGCGAAGAGAGCATCACCCGGCGATGACGCACCGCTGAGGCCGGCCTGGCCCTTCACCTGCTCCTTGTACCACCACCAGATGTCTCCAACCTGGCCGGGCACCGCGGCGGGCAGCCGATCCGCGTTGTCGTGGGCAAACCCCAGCACCGCACCGCCGATTTGCTGGAGATTCGCGGTGCACCGCGCCAGCCGGGCCTTGCGCTGGCCGCCGACCGCCAGTGGCGCCACCACGGCGGCCAGCACGGAAAGCACCGCCAGGCCCACCAGCAGATCCGTGAGCGTGAAGCCGCTGCGGCGTGCCACCGCCGGGCCGGGTTGAGCATGAAATCGGGTACGCATGACGCTCCGCTCAAGGCCCCGACCCGCTGCTGTCATACCAACTCCCGACATTGGCAGCGGTGAGTTTCACGTAAAGCCGGTCGAACCAGGCGGCCGGCCCCCGGGGTGGACGGCTTGCAGGCGGCACTGCGGATCGGCTGACCACCGCCATTCGCAACAAGTGCGCCTGGAACAGCAGCCGCAGGTCCACCCGTTGCGCGAGACTGCCCGGGCAAAAGGCGATGATGTCCGTTTTGACATTTCCCAACTGGGCAAGCTGGTCGGGCATCAACAAGGGCGGGCCCATCAGGGAGACAATGACACTGCCGGGCGGGGATTTGCGGATCCACTCGAAGAAGTCGCCGGGCGGCACGTCCACCGGCCGGAGCGGGTCCACTTGCAGCGCCTGCACCGCGGCAATGGTCCGTCCGCCCTGTCGAATCGTCCGGCTGAAACTGCGGAACAGCAAGTCGGTTTCCGGGTGCTTGAACGCGGTCGTGTCGCGCGTGATGACCGTCAGGCGTCCGCCCGGCTGCAGGGCGCGCAGCGCTTCCCCGGCCAGAACGGCGCCCACTGCGGCCGGCGCCTCCGGGTTGGTGCGCGGCGGCATCCACGAAAGTGTGAACAGCAGGGAGGCGGCGGCGCCGAGGATGACCGCTCCCGCGCCAAGGTTGGTCAAGCGGCGGGGACGCATGGCGCAAGGTTGAATCCAGCCGTCGCGGCCTGCCACCGACCGAGGCCCGCGTTGGGTTGAGCGCGTTCGCCAGCAGGGCTCATGACGTGATTAAAAAACACCCCGTGGTTTCGAAAACACCACGTTAGTGACGCCCGTCGCCAGTTCGGCGCTGATCTGGTCCCGCAGTGCCGGGGTCTTGGTCAGCCGCACGCTGCTATCCGCCATCGCCAGGTTCCCGGCATGCACATGGAGCATCTGATCCCACGCGGCGTCAATCGAAGTGCCCAAAAAGACGGTCCAGGTCGGGTCGAGCCCGCCGCCGCCGCCCGTCACGTTGTCGTCCCCCAACAGGACGGACTGTGACCGCGCCTCGCTCGCGCTGGTGCCGACGAAATAACTGACATTCTGGTCGCCAAACATGAACGTCCAGTTGGTGGCCGCGCGTTTGGTGAGGTCGGCCGGGCAAAGCAGAATGTGGGTTGAAGCCAGTTCGTTCGAGCAAATCCGGAAATTATCGGTCCAGTCCGCCGAACCGGCGCTCCCGCCGTTGGTGACCGAAAGATTCCAGGGGTATTTGTCGCCGTTGTCCGTGGACCACAGGCGCAGTCCAATGCTGGTTTGCCTGAGGTTGTTCAGGCAGGCGATGCTCTTGCCCTTGGCTTTGGCACGCGCCAGGGCCGGCAACAGCAAGCCCGCCAGAATGGCAATGATCGCAATCACCACCAACAGTTCGATCAGGGTGAAAGCGTGCCTTTGCAGGTTTCTTTTCATGTCATCAGCTTGTGCGCCCGGGTCTCTCGCGCCCCGCCCGGTCCGGGCAGGGGTCGTGGGTCCAGTTCCCCGGCTCATCTTCAAGTATGCTTCACTTGAAGTAAAGGGTTCGTTACCTGCACTGGCCACTAGTGAGCACGAACCGGGCCACTTCCCGGCTCCTCTGGGGATGCCTCGGACGGCCATCGGAGTTCGCCCACGCCATCAGGCGATCAGTCCCGCCTCACCAGACGCAGCGAATCGAAGTCGAACCAGGCTTCGCCCCGGGTGGCGCGCAATTCACAAATCAACTCCGTCTCGGTGGTCTCCGCGCCCACCTCGAATTCAGCCGCGAGTGGCTGCCAGGCCGAGTCCCCCACCAGGCCTTTCGAAGCCCGGGTCTGACCCGAGACCCGCAGCGCCGCGCCCTGATGCTGACCATAAGGCAAAGGCTGAACCGCCGCCACCCGCGCCCGGCCTTCGAACCGATAGCGTCCCTTCTTCAGCAGCACCACCGCGCGCCAGGAAGCCGCGGTCGCCGGCCCCGCCCGGATGAGCAGGGACTGCCGCCCCAGCGCGTCGCGCACGAGTTCCATGCGACCGCCCCGCGGCGCGTCCACTTTGAACCAGGTGCCCAGCCGGGCGACGCCGGCCGGCAATTCGGTGCGCGCCGGCTCCGGCTGCTTCAACGCCGCCTCCAAAAAGGCCTGCCGCCGCACCAGACGTCCGCACACTTCGCCCGCCTCGCGGACCACCCGGCCAAGATCGTCCCCGCGCAACAGCGGACGGACCTCGGCGACAAGTTCGTTGACCCGGTTGGTCAGCGCGCCCACCTCAAAATAGCGGGCGAACAACGCGGCAAACCGCTCCGTGTACTGCCGCCGTCCTTCCGGCAGTTCCATGACGGCGCGGGCAATGACCCCGGCCATCTGCGGCCGCCACGGCAGGTCCGCCTTGCCCAGGAGTTGATCCATGCCGGCCGGCAAAAAAACCAGGCGGTTGGCGCCCGGATCGTGGTAAATCCGAAAATTGTTTCGCGCCAGCGAATACCCGTCGCGATGGCAGAACATGACTTCGAGGGCCATGAAGCTGAGGAAACGATCCAGGTCAAGCAAGGCGGCCAGACGCTGCCAGCGACGGTCGGGGTCGGGTTCCTGCGCCGCGGCCGCAAGGGCGTCGAGATCGGGTTGACCCGCCTTCTGCCCGCGGCCCAGATTCCGCTTCATTTGCTGATCCACGTCGTGCCCCCAGTCGGTGTCGTAGAGATTCCCGTCCCCGCTGCCGAAGGACGCGCCGAGAAAATCCTCGGTGAATCCTTCCTTGAGCACATAGAGACCGAGCGTGCGCCCGTTCAGCGCGACCCACGCCCGCGTCGCCCGCGGCGCGGGAACACCGGCGGCGCGGAACAACTCGCCGCCGATCAGTTCGTTCACGAACGCCGGATCCTCGACCGAGTTGTTCAAATGGATGCGCCGGAGTTCGTGAAACCGCTGGCTGCGGTGGAACCGCGCAAAGTCCAGGGTCAGGCCCGGCTTCGCATCAATGCCTTGAAAACTGCCGGTCGAACCTTTCAGATGAACGCCGACTTCCTCGAACGCGATCCCGCCCTCGCGCACGGTGGCCGGCACAAACTGCCGCGCCTGGTGCCGAAGCGATTCCAGGTCCTGCGGTTGGATTTGGATGGCGATCCGCGGAATCACCCCCGGCTGGAAAAGGTCCGCGCCGGCTGCGGCACGCGGTGCCGAGGCCTTGCCCTCCTCCGCCAGAAGGTCCGGCTGAGCGGCGTTTCCAATGGCCAGGGCGAGCAAGACCACCGCCGTCGAGTGCCGCGTGGAATTGGACGACAAACCAGGCGACATGGCTCAACGCTGCACCTGGATCGGGGGGCGCCGCACGCTGTGCTTGCGGACGACCACGAGGGAGTTTGCGCCCGGCCGCTCCTGCCCCTCCGACGGGCTGTTCATGACGTTGCCCATCACCCACAGCGTCGCCGAGCCTCCGCCATCGAGGTTCATGGCCTGCTCGCATCCCAGCTTGCGCAGGTATTCCGCGAATTCGGAGAAGGTCATGCCCACCGACAACTGGCTCTGCCGGCCATCCACCTCGACCAGGAAAAAGTGATCCCGGTTCCAGCCCAGGGCGCTTCGCGGATGGCGCACCTGGATGCCACCCCATTGCATCGCCTTCCCATCGCGCACCAGCATGGGACCGCCGCCAATGGCAACGCGCACCCCGGTGAGGTCCGGCACGGTTTCCGTGATGATCTGGATTGGGTCCCCCGGTTGCAGCTTCGGCACGCGCTGAGCCAGAGCCGGTCCCAGCGAAAGGACCATCGTTGCGGTGCTCAGGCTCGAGTTGCCGGCCGGACGAATCTCACGCACCCGAGCCACGTAGTGCTGCCCGATCCGCAAGGGCAACCAGAATGCGTTGGTTCCACGCTCAAGCACCAACTCGAGGCCATTCCGCGTCCGGGTGGAAGCGCCCACCGCCCGTGTGTAAAGCACCGCCGCATCATGGCTGCGTTCCTCGTTCAAGCCCACCGGCGTGACCGTCCCATCCGGCCAGATGACCCGAAAGGCGGACTGCACATTGGTCGCCTGTGGATTGCCGGCGGCATCAACCCAGAAACAGTCGTGTCCAGTTGGGGCACTCACGACCTCGCCTTGGGAAATCTGAAGATCGCGCGGGTCGCCACGATAGTTCTCACGAGTGTTGTATAAATCGCCATTCACCGCTGCCAGTGGTTCGCCCCACTCCGGCGGGAGGTGCCGGATCTGCTCCGAAACCGTCGTCAAACCCAGCGCGTCACCGTTGCCCAGGGTCGTGCAGAACTCAAGGTCATGGTCGGCCCGCGCCAACCGGAAAATGTGAATGGACCACGGAACCTCCGGCACCGTGTCGTGCGTGTAGGCGAAGCTCCGCTCGGCTCGCGCCGGATTCGGCGCCGGCACCTCGTCCGCCATCGCCGCCAACCCGGCCCCCAGCCAGCCTGCCAGCCCAAGGACGAAGACACGCCGTAAGTCACTCGGAATCAACATGATCCAAGTTGTTTTGCCGAAGAGATTCATGCGCGAGGTTCCTTCATCACGCCAGATGGATAATCGCGTTCACTACGCCAACAATAAGCAATTGCCATGCCGAACGCCAGCCAAACTGACCGCTGAACGAACCGTCGGCCGCCGGGTGCGTCAGTTGTTGGCGCCGGAGCCCGTCCCCGTCGGCACGCCGGCCGACGGCAGCTTCTCCACCACGAGCAAGGCATTCGCAATCCCGCGCTCGTAGCCGTCGCAGGGACGGTTGCGCACGGCGCCGGCGAACCACAGCGTGGCGGAACCGCCGCCATCGAGGTTCATCGCTTCCTCGCACCCCAATTTGGCCAGGTAGGCGGCCAGTTCGGCCAGCGTCATGCCGACCGACAGATTCGCCTGCCGGCCGTCCACCTCGACCAGAAAGTAATACTGCCCGTTCCAGCCGATCGCCGACCTTGGATGGCGCTCGAGCATCGAGCTGTACTCATAGGAATCCTCCGACGGCGGTTTGATGCGCAGCGCCCGGCTGCCGCGAACGAGCACGGGGCCGCCGCTCAACGCCGTTCGTGCGCCCCGCAGATCCGGCACCGTGGTCGTGGCGATCTTCAGCACGGCGCCGGGCGCAACCTCGGGCACTTTCGCCACCGCCGGCCCGATGGACAGGACCAGCACGCCGCGGTGCAGGGCGGTGTCGCCTGCCGCGCGGATTTCGCGCACGCGCGCCAGCAGGGTTTCGCCGGCGTGCAGCGGCAGTCCGGCATTGTCCCCCACCGGTTCCAGAATTAACTCGCGTCCTCTGGTCGTGAGGGTCGAAGCGCCGATCGCCGGGCTGAACAACTCGATTCCGTTGGAAGCCCGTGGACCATTCAATCCAAACGGGGTGACCGTACCGTCGGGCCACGTGATTTGAAATTGCGAAACCACGTTCGCTGCGTGGGGTTGGCCGGCGGCATCCACCCACAAACTCGCGCCGCCCGACGGCGACCGCAGCACTTCGCCCTCCACGATTTGCAGTCCGCGCGGGTCACCCGCGTAGGCGCGGTCGCGCTGATAGAAATCGCCGTTGACTCCCGCCAGCACCGCGACGCCCGCCCGGTTCAATTGCTGGATTTGTGCGCTCAGGGTCGAAAGCCCCAACGCGCCCGCCCCGGCGTGAACCGAACGGAGCTCAACGCCGGGAGCGGAACGCTTAATCCTGACCACATGGATGGACCATAGCGGATCGCCCACATGCTGGTTCGTATAGAAGAAGCTGGGGACGGCCGGTCCTGCCGGCGGGAGCGCCGAGTCCGCCACGGCGCCGGCGGCGGCGCACATCGCGACCACGAGACGCAGGATGTGCCAGGCGTTCCCAGGTCGAGCGCATCGTGACACCCGGCCGCCTCGGTCAGAATGATGAAACTTCATGGACATTCAACGCCGCCATTCCTTAGCCAACCCGGCGGTGGGGTCAATCTTTTAACCGGCCGCCGCAAGTTCCGCGCCAAACATTGTCGCGCCAAACATCGGATCGCGAAACCTCACGCGGCCAGATCCGCCGGTGAACTCACATCATCGCACTTAATGAATTGCCCGCGCCGTGGCGCGAGGCATAATCCCGGCCGTGCCCCGGTCCTCGGTTGACTGCGGCGTGTTATCAACCAACTGCTGCCATGAACCGCATCCTTGCACGGCTGCTCGTCGGAGCGGCCATCTTGGTCCTGCCCACGAACGGCAGCGCCCTCGCCGCCGCAACCCCCGCCATTGCGCCGGTCATCATGCACGCGACCGAGGCCTCGGAACTTGAGAGTTTCGCCGCAAAGGAGGTCCGGCGCTACCTCTATCTGCGGACGGGGCAATTGCTGCCACTCAAGGTGAACGGGAATGCGCGCGGCGCGTGGTCCGGTGCGGTGTTTGTCGCCCGGAAGGACCATGCCCTCGCCGCCGGGTTGCCGCTCAGCGACGAGTCCCGGGCCGTGCTTGCCCGCCTCGCTCCACAGGAGTTCTGGCTGAAAACCGTCCGAACCGGCACCCGCCCCTTGCTGCTGCTCACCGGGGGCGACGATCCCGCCACGCTCCATGCGGCCTACCGCTTCGCCGAAGTGCTGGGCGTCCGGTTCTACCTGCACGGGGATGTCCTGCCGGACGAACTGGCTGAGCTGAAACTGCCGGTGCTCGACGAAAAGTCCACGCCGCTGTTTGCCTTGCGCGGGTTGCAGCCGTTCCACGACTTCCCCGAAGGACCCGACTGGTGGAACACGGACGATTATGCCGCGATCCTCGCCCAGATGCCCAAGTTGCGGCTGAATTTCCTGGCCTTGCACACCTATCCCGAGGCCGGCCCCTGTGCCGAGCCAACCGTCTGGATTGGCCCCGCGGACGAAATCGGCGCGCACGGCCGCGTGCAACACAGTTATCCGGCAAGCTACATGAACACCCTGCGCGGCAACTGGGGCTATGCGCCGAAGAAAACCGCGGAGTACGCCTTCCGCGGCGCGGACCTGTTCGAGCGCGACGACTTCGGCGCGGGGGTGATGTCCGGCGAGATGCCCGAACCCAAAACGCCCGAAGGCGCCAATGCGGTCTTCAATCGGACCGGCGAAATGCTGCATGACGCGTTCACGCTGGCGCATCGCCTGGGGGTCAAAACCTGCGTCGGCACCGAGACGCCTCTGACCGTGCCGCGCGCGGTGCAGGAACGACTCCGCGCCGCCGGCAAGAATCCCGCGGATCCGGCGGTGCTGCGGGAACTTTATGCCGGCATCTTCCAGCGCGCCGCTGCCGCTTATCCGCTGGATTATTACTGGTTCTGGACACCGGAAGGCTGGACCTGGGAAGGCACCAAGGACGAGCAGGTGAAGCGGACGCTGGACGATCTGGCCGCCGCCCTCGCGGCGCACGACGAAGTCAAGGCGCCGTTCGCGCTGGCCACCTGCGGTTGGGTGCTCGGCCCGCAGCAGGACCGGGCGCTGTTCGACAAGGTGCTCCCTGAAAACGTCGCCGTGAGTTGCATCAATCGCCAGGTGGGCAACACGCCGGTGGACCGCGGCTTCAACGAGGTCCACGGCCGCGGCAAATGGGCGATCCCGTGGCTCGAGGACGATCCGGGCCTGACCCTGCCGCAACTCTGGGTTGGCCGCATGCGGCGCGACGCCGCGGACGCCCGCCGCTACGGCTGCGACGGTCTGCTCGGCATCCACTGGCGCACCCGCATTCTGGCGCCCAACGCCGCCGCCCTGGCCCAGGCCGCATGGAAACAGGACGCCTGGAACCCGGATGCCGTTGCGCCGATTGAAACCCCGCGGGAAGACGGCGCGGTCGGCGGCACCGTGGCCGCGTTCCCGAACAACTCCATCACCGGCACGGACGAGGCGCCGGTCTATCAAACGGTGCGCTACAGTCTTTCGGCCTATCGCCTGCGGCTGCCCAACGGCCATTACACCGTCACCCTGAAATTCTGCGAACCGCACTACGCCGCCGCCGGGAAGCGTGTCTTCCAAGTCGCCCTGCAAGGCCAGCGGGTGATCGAACGGCTGGACATCTTCGAGCGCGCCGGCCAGAACCGCGCCCTCGACCTCACCTGGACGAACGTCGCCGTCCAGAACGGCTGGCTCGATATTGATTTCACGCCAATCATCGAGTTTCCCAGCATCGCCGGCATCATCGTCCGGGGCGGTGTCACGCGAAAAATCAATTGCGGCGGGCCGGCGTACCAGGATTACGAGGCTGACAAGCTGGGGGGCACGCCCGGCGAGGCGTTCCCATCGGTGGCGGACTTTTATCGCGACTGGGCGGCGCATGAATTCGGCGCCCAGGTGGGCACCGCCGCCTCGGATATCTTCGGGAAACTGGACTGCAAACTGCCGCGCCCGGCCGACTGGGTGGATGGACCCGGCGGCATTCGGCCCGACCCGCGGCCATGGCATGAAGTGAAACCGCAGTTCGCTTTCGTCGGGCAGTTCGCTGCGCTGCGACCGCAGGTGCGCGGCGCCGGCAACCTGGCGCGGTTCGATTACTGGCTCGCCAACTTCCGCTATCTCCGCGCCATGGGCGAAGTCAACTGCACATGGGCACGCTTCAACACCGCGCTCGCCGCCGCCAAAGCCGCCGGGAACCCGGACGCCCAGCGGCAGGCCGCGCGCGAAACCGTCCTGCCCGTTCGTCGGGAACTCGTGCGCCAGACCGGTGAAGTCTTCAACCAACTCTTCGCCACCGTCTCGACGACCGGTGAACTCGGAACGGTCATGAACTGGGAGCAACACAACCTGCCCGGTCTGCTGACCCAACCGGGAGAGGAACTCGCGAAGCTGCTGGGCGAAGCCCTCCCGGCCGATGCCCAGCCCGCAACGGCCTACCACGGTCCAACCCGGGTGATTTTGCCGACCACCCGCACGAGCGTGGCGGCCGGCGAACCGCTGCACTTGAAGGTCATCGTGCTCGCGGAGAAGCCGCCGCACGCTGGCGCCTTGCACTGGCGGTCCCTGGGTGAAGGTGCGTTCGCCTCCATTCCGCTCCAGCACATCGTCCGGGGCGTCTATGCCGTCGAATTGCCGTCGTGGGCCACCAACGCGGATTTTGAGTATTACGTCGAAGTGGCGGACGCCGGCGGCAACTCGACACGTTTCCCGGCCACGGCGCCCACTCTCAACCAGACCGTCGTCACGCTGCCGGTCGTCCAATCGCCATGAAAACGATCCCCTGGTTTCTCGCCGCTGCCCTGCTGACCGGTTGCGCCACGCCAACACGATCAACGCAGACACTGGTGGACGCCCCGCCCGCGGTCCCCTTCCACGTCTGGCCTGACGAGGCGCCAGCAAACTGTCCATTCCCGAAATCGGCCACCCTGACCGGCGTCGGTTTCACCGGCCGCCACGTGGAATACGTCCACGCGGACACCTGGTATCCCTCGTGGGCCGACGACGGCAACCTGTATTCGCCGTGGACCGACGGTGAGGTGAACGGCCTCGGCGCGTTCTCCGGCGGCACGAACGCCACCACCGGGTTTGCCACGATCTTGGGTGACGACCCGCTTCATCTCTCCGTGACCAACCAAGGCATCTATCACTCCGATCCCTCGCCCTACCAGGGCCGCTATCCGTGCGGCAGCCTCGTGTATAACGGGGTCTGGTATTACGGCACGTATTGCCTGCACCCGGACGGCTCGGTTCCCCACGGCGGCATGAACTACAACTGGCCGTGGCTCGGTCCGTTCGTCGGCTTCCGCTGGTCCACCGATTTCGGCAAGACCTGGACGCAGACGCCATGCACCCCGGCCAAACCGCTGTTCGGCGAAACCGCGCTGCACGGCGAACCGGTGAAGATTGGTTCCCCACATTTCGTGGACCTCGGCAAAAATCTGGAGTACTCGCCGGACGGCAAGGCCTACCTCGTCGCCCACGGCGCCTCCAACGGCGCCAACCGCCGGTTCGCTTTCGACAGTTGGATCACCGGCGATGAAATTTATCTGGCCCGCGTCACGCCCGGCATTGCAAACATGAACGACGCGTCGCAATACGAGTTCTTTGCCGGGCGCAGCGCGCAGGGCGAGCCGGTGTGGACGCGCGATTTCAGCCGCATCCAACCCATCGCCGCCTGGCCTGACAACATGGGCTGCGTGACGATGACCTATGACGCGCCGTTGAAAAAGTTCCTCCTCTGCGTGACCGATGGCGGCAACACGGTTTCCTATTTCAACACCTACATCCTCGAATCCGATCGCATCACCGGTCCGTGGCGACGTGTCACCTATTTCCGGCACTTCGGCGAACAGGCGTATTTCGTGAACCTCCCGTCCAAGTTCATCGGCGCCGACGGCCGGACGCTCTGGCTGTGTTACGCCGCCAACTTCAGCCAGGGGTGGAACGGCGTGCGGTTCGAGGCGCGCCCGGCCGGCAGTCGTTATGGCCTGTGCCTCCAGGAAATCCGGCTCCTGTCGTCCGCCGATCTGCGGCCGGCCGACCCGCTCGGTTCGTCGGAGAACATCGCCCCGCGCGCCCGCCTCACCGTCAGTTCCGTGCATCCGGACTACGCCGCCGCCGGCGCGGTGGACGGCGTCGTGGACGGTTTTCCCGGCGACCTCCATCGCGAATGGGCCAGCCAGGGCGAACACGACACCGCCATGATCCGCCTTAGCTGGCAAACGCCGCAACGCATTGACCGCATCTGGCTCTTCGACCGGCCCAATAACCTGGACCAAATCACCTCCGGCCTGCTGGTGTTCAGCGATGGTACGACTTTGAAAACCGGCCCACTCCCCGACGACGCCAAGCGCGGTCTGGAGGTGCGATTTCCGCCGAAAACGGTGAACTGGGTGGCCTTCCTCGTGACCGGGGCCAAAGCCGGCAGTCCGAACATCGGCCTCGCTGAGATCGCGGTCTTCCGGGCGAAATAGAGCGACCCGGTTCAGGCATGTCTAAACCCTGAGGGCGCAGCCACGGAGGCAAAAGCTGCCCGACCGCCGGCCGGGCAGAGGTGGTTGGGCGGTGCTGCTGCGCGGCCCCATCTTTCGTGGCGAAACCAACGTGCCACGAGCTGTCAGGGCTGAGATCAATCCGGAGGCGCGGCGCTGTCCCCCCTTTCCTTGACGGTAAGATTGGGCGGCGGCGCACCACGGCCTGCTTCTCAGCCATCCGGCGCATGTCCTCACTGGTCCGCCCACGCCCGATACAACACGGACACCATGAGCCGCGCTTGACACTTGAGGCTGGGGATTCCCACTCATGTTCTTTGGCGCATCTCCGTCGCCATGTCGCTCAGCGGTAGATGACCACCAGGAAAAGCACGGTTTCGGTGCGGCCGATGTTGACGATGGCATGCGGTACGTCGGCCCGGTAACTGGCCGAATCGCCCGCCCCCATCTTCTCAATCTCACCGGCCGATTCCACCCGCACCTCCCCCCGGTGAACGGTCAGGAATTCGCGCGTGCCCTCGAAGTGCGCCGCGCTCCGCAGCGCACCGCCCGCCTGCAGCCGGAGTTCGTACAACTCAACGTCCTTCTCCAGGTTCAACGGCGAAAGCGTGCGGATGCGGCAATTACGGTCGGACCGGTAATGGTAGGCCCGGTCATCGGCCCGGATGACGGTGACGCCGGCGCCGGCCCCCGGCAGGCGGAGCAGTTCGCCGAGCGAGAGGCCAAAGGCGCGGGCGATGCGCAGTGTAACCGCCAGGGTGGGATTGGTCTGGTCGCGTTCGATCTGGCTGAGCATGGACCGGCTCACGCCGCTGCCGCCGGCGAGGGCATCCAACGACCAGGCGCGCTCCTTCCGGAGCTGCCGCACCCGGCTGCCGAGGTGACGGCTGATGGCGTCGGCCGGCTCGGCCGCGGCCCGCCGGGCGGCGGGCGCAGGGTTCGCGGAACGGGTCATGGAGGAAACTTCGATATAGCGGATTTTTTTCTTGCATAGCGGAATACGCTGTCTGTTATAGTGGACAGCGTCTCCGACATGCCGGAGCACGATGAAACGGTTCTCGGCGGCTGGCAACCACCTTTTTCGCCGCCGCCCAGGTCCGATCGCCTATGAAAGCCCTTGCCAAAATCAAGCCCGCGCCCGGTCTCTGGCTGGTGGACGCGCCGATGCCCGCGGTGGGCCTGAACGACGTGCTCATCCGCGTGGACCGCGCCGGCATCTGCGGCACCGACGTCCACATCTACCAGTGGGACGCCTGGGCGCAAGCGACCATCCCCGTGCCCATGGTCGTCGGCCACGAGTTTGTCGGCGAAATCGTCGAGGTCGGCGGCAACGTGAAGGATTTCTTTCCCGGCGACGTCGTCAGCGCCGAGGGTCACGTCGTGTGCGGCCGGTGCCGGAACTGCCTGGCCGGGCGCCGGCATCTCTGCAAGGACACCTGCGGGATTGGGGTCAACCGCCCGGGAGCCTTCGCCGAATTCATCTCCGTGCCCATGACCAACGTGTGGCATCACAAGCCGGACGTGGACCGCGACGTGGCCGCCATCTTCGACCCGTTCGGCAACGCGGTCCACACCGCCCTCTCGTTTCCGGTCCTGGGCGAGGATGTGCTGGTCACCGGCGCCGGCCCCATCGGCATCATGGCCGCCGCGGTGGCCAGGCATGCGGGGGCCCGGTTTGTGGTGATCACCGACCTGAACGATTACCGGCTCGAACTGGCCCGGCGAATGGGCGTGACCGTCGCGATGGACGTCCGTCACCAGACGCTGGCGGACGTGCAGCGGCAGCTTGGCATGGCGGAGGGGTTCGACGTGGGCCTCGAAATGTCGGGCAACCCGACGGCCTTCCGCGACCTGCTGGCGAACATGTGTCATGGCGGCCGCATCGCCCTGCTGGGCATCCCGCCGGCGCCGGTGGCCATCGAATGGAGTCAGGTGATTTTCAACATGCTCACGATCAAGGGCATTTACGGTCGCGAAATGTACGAAACCTGGTACAAAATGACGGTCATGCTCCAGAGCGGGCTGGACATTCGCCCGGTGATCACCCACCGCTTTCCCTTCACGGAATTCGAGCAGGGTTTCCGGACAATGATCTCGGGCCAGTCGGGCAAGGTGATCCTGAACTGGCGTTGACCCGGGCCGCCCGTTGACCAATGCTCCGGCATGAACACGCGGCGCGAACTCCGGGATGACCCAAGCGGCGGGGCGCGGGGCGGCACCGATCGCCGCCAGGGCGGTTGAAATCAAAGGAACAAGCTGTGTTTGGGGCCTTCCAACAACATCTGCAGACGCAACTGGGCGATCTCCAAAAGCAGGGGCTTTACAAAAGCGAACGCGTGATCTCCACCCCCCAGGGGGTCCGCGTGCGCGTCAACGGCGGTCCGCCCGTCCTCAACCTCTGCGCCAACAACTACCTCGGCCTCGCCCAGCACCCGGCGGTCGCCGCCGCCGCCCGCAACGCCCTTGAGCAATGGGGTTACGGTCTGGCCTCGGTCCGCTTCATCTGCGGCACGCAGTCGCCGCACAAGCAACTCGAACAAAAACTCAGCGCCTTTCTCGGCACCGAGGACACCATCCTTTACAGCTCATGCTGGGACGCCAACGGCGGCGTGTTCGAAACCCTGCTCCGTCCCGAGGACGCCGTGATCTCCGACGAACTCAACCACGCCAGCATCATTGACGGCATCCGGCTCTGCAAGGCGCAGCGCCTCCGCTATCGCAACAACGACATGGCCGATCTCGAGGCCCGGCTGCACGAGGCGAAAACTGCGCGCTTCCGGCTCATTGTCACCGACGGCGTTTTCTCGATGGACGGCTTCATCGCCAACCTGCCGGCGATTTGCGACCTGGCCGAACGCCACCAGGCGCTCGTCATGGTGGACGATTCGCACGCGGTCGGTTTCCTGGGACCCAAGGGGCGCGGCACGCCTGAATTTCACTCGGTGGCGGGTCGCGTGGACATTCTGACCGGCACGCTCGGCAAGGCCCTGGGGGGCGCGAGCGGCGGCTATATCAGCGCGCGGAAGGAGACCATCGAACTGCTGCGGCAGCGCTCGCGGCCCTATCTCTTCTCGAACACCATCGCGCCCCCGGTCGTCGCCGGCGCGCTCAAGGCCTTGGAATTGCTGGGCGAATCCACGGTATTGCGCGACCGACTCGAGGCCAACACCCGGTTTTTCCGCGCGGGGCTTGCGCAGGCCGGCTTTCAGATCCTGCCCGGCGAGCATCCGATCGTGCCCATCATGCTCGGCGACGCGGCCCTGGCGCAAAAGTTCGCGGCGGCGATGCTCGATCAGGGCGTGTACGTCGTCGGCTTTTTCCATCCGGTCGTGCCCGCCGGGAAGGCGCGCATCCGCACGCAAGTCTCGGCGGCTCATGCGCGCGAGGACCTTGAGTTCGCGCTGACCGCGTTCGCGCGGGTGAAGCGCGACCTGCGGCTGTAGCGAGGGACCGGCGCCTGCATCTTCGCGATCCCGTGGCAAAGCTCCCGCATGGCCCGGACCGCGGCCGGAGTTGAAGAGTGCCCTCGCCAACCTGCGCCAGACACGGCTGCGACATCGTAAGGTGATTGATGTTTCGTCAACCCCACGATGACGTTGAGGCCGGTGGGATGAGCCGCGGCAGATTTCGTTGCGAGCGTTCCGTCGGCGGTTTAGTCTGAACGCGTGAAACTCTCGGTGAAAAGCGATTACGCCGTCCGCGCCGTCTTTGGCCTGGCCCGGGCCTTCCGGACGCGCGACGTCTGCCGGGTGGACGACCTGGCCGCGGAACAGGGCGTGCCCGCCAACTACCTGGTCCAGATTCTAATCGAACTGAAATCAACGCACCTCGTCAAAAGCGTCCGCGGCAAGGAAGGCGGTTACTTGCTGGCCCGGCCACCCGCGGAAATCAGCCTCGGCGACGTCCTCCGGGCCATTCACGGGGAAATTTTCGATTCCCCGGCGCTCTCGGACACCCAATGCCCGCCGCCCTTGCGCCATGCCTGGGAGAAACTTCAGTCGGCGGTCACCCGCACGGCCAACGCGATCAACTTCCAGGACCTCGTCGAAGACGCCGACCGATCCAAGATGTATTACATCTAGGCGCAGCCGACGAATTCCGTGACCACCGCGATCCAGGCTGTTCTCCCGGCAGCAGGCGTGATTCCCTTCGCCCGCTTCATGGAACTTGCCCTTTACCACCCGGAGGAAGGTTATTACGAGCGTTGTGCCCGGCACATTGGCCGGGGTGGCGATTTTTTTACGAGTGTCAGCGTAGGCTGCGTTTTTGGTGAGTTGCTGGCCTTTCGCTTCGCCGCCTGGCTTGCCGATATGACCGGTCCAATCCAACTGGTCGAAGCCGGCGCCCACGATGGCCGTCTGGCGGCGGACGTGCTCGGGTGGTTTCGCGGCGGGCGCCCCGATCTGTTTGCCCGCCTGGAATACTGGGTGCTCGAACCCTCCGATCGCCGGCGCGGCTGGCAGACCCGAACCCTGGCCGCCTTCCCGGGCAAAGTGCGTTGGTTTGCCGACTGGCGGTCGGTACCGGCGCCCGGCGTCAACGGGGTGATCTTCGCAAACGAATTGCTGGACGCATTCCCGGTGCGGAGGTTCGGCTGGGACCGCGCCGCGCAACGGTGGTTCGAATGGGGCGTGGCGTGGGCGAACGGCACTTTTCAATGGCGGCGGCTGGAACTGCCGGACGGCGACACGGGTCCCACTGTGCCCGCCAGCCTCCTGCCGGCATTGCCGGACGGCTACATCGTCGAATCCTGTCCGGCGGCGCTGGATTGGTGGCGTGCCGCCGCGCAGACACTCCGGCACGGCCGGCTCCTGACGCTCGATTTTGGCCACGCGGCGGAGACGCGTTTCCGGGCGGAACGACCGGGCGGTTCGTTGCGTGCCTATTATCGTCACCACCTCAGCGACAACCTCCTGGCCTGCCCCGGCGAACAGGATCTGACGGCCGATGTGGATTTCGGCGCGCTCCAGGAGGCCGGCGAACGGACCGGTCTGCAAACCGACGGTTTCTGGCGCCAGGGGGAATTCCTCGCGCGCATCCTGGCGGACCTCGAACGCGCGCCCACCGCGTTCGCGGCCTGGACGCCGGCACGACTGCGGCAACTCCGCACCCTGCTGCACCCCGAGCATTTGGGGCATGTGTTCCGCGTGCTCCAGCAGACCCGCACGTGAACCACGATGGAATCGAGCGACCTCATCCTGGTTTGTTTCGCCTTGACCACCGAGACCGGACCGTTTCGGCGAGTTGCCCGCCAGCGACCGCGGGTCCGCATCCTCGTCACCGGGATGGGACCGCGCAACGCCGAGGCCACGCTGCGCACCTGGCTCACCCGCAACCGGCCGGCATGGGTGGCCACCTGCGGCTTCGCGGGCGGGCTCGACCCGGCCCTTGAGCACGGTGCCGTGGTGTTCGAAGCGGACCAGGACTTCCCGCACTCCGCGGCGTTGCTGGCTGCGGGCGCCCGCGCCGGGAGGTTTCACTGCTCCCCGACCATCGCCGTCACGGCCGCCGACAAACAACGGCTCCGGGAAGAAACCGGCGCCGCCGCCGTGGAAATGGAATCCGGCGTGATCCGCGCGGTGTGCCGCGAACACGGCGTTCCCAGCGCCACCGTGCGGGCGATCTCGGATGTCGCCCGAGAAACGCTGCCACTGGATTTCAACCGGCTGGCCGCGCCGGACTGGCGTGTGGATTATTTCAAGCTCGCCGGCGCGATTCTAGGCACGCCCGGCAAACTGGGCGAACTCCTCCGCCTGCAGCGTCAAACCCGCCAGGCGGCGGTTCGCCTGGCCGCCGTGTTGGCGGCGGTCACGGCCGGCTGAGAGGCGCGCCCTCCGCGGCCGCAGGCGCGGCCACACGCCCGGGCTTGGCGTGCTCGCTGTAGCTGATGAAGCCGGCGCCGATCACGATGAGCGCCACGCCGACCCAGCGGACGGCGGACACCTGCTCTTGAAGGAAAATGATCGCCGCGAAGGTGGCGAAAACAAAGCTCAGGCCCGTGAGCGGCCAGAGAAAACTGATGTCGCTCCGGCCCATCAAAATGAGCAGGCAGAGAAAAAACAGGGCTTCGAAGAACACGCCGCCCAGGATGGCCGGGCTGGTGACGCCGGTTTTCACCACGCGGACGATCTCGCTGAGGCTGACGGCCTGCAGGTCGCCGATGCGGGTGATGCCTTTTTTGAGCATGACCACGCCCGCCGACTCGCAAGCAAGTCCGATGAGGAGGATAAGCAGAAGTTTGATCATGTTATAAATCCTGGTAGCGGATCAGCCGGATGCCCAGCCGGGCGACCTCGGCCCTGACCCGCGGGCTGACGAGGGCCGCGGCTTCGTGGGGAAATTCGTCGAGCGAAGGGTGCGAGTAAAGCTCCGAATCGCCCGCCGGCAGGCGCGGCAGCAGGCGCAGAATATAATCCTCATTCACCCGGCCGTTTTGCAGCAGCCCAAACACGGCGCCGGTGAAACGTGCCCGCCGGCGCCGGAGCGCTGGCCGCGCCCACCGAGCCAGCAGGTTGAAGATGACGGCGTGGCTGACGCGGTAAAGCCACCGGCCGCGGGCGATCGAAGCGTTCAACCAAAACCGGTCCCGCGTCAGCCGCACGCGGAACGGCTCGCCGGCCGTCTCGGCGAGCAGCAGGCGGAGCACCGTCGGGTGCAGATGAAGATTCACATGGCCGTTGATGTGATCGAGCGGCAGGCCGGTGGCACGGAACCGCTCGATTTGGGCGGCAATTTCGCGGCGCAAGGGTTCGCGCAAACCGCGACGAAAGAAATAACGCAGGCCGGCGGCGACCGGGCTGTCGGGCAGGTTGCCGTAAGCGTCGGCGAGCCCGTGGAGCTGCTCCGGCGGCAGGATCGCCCGGCTGACGGCCAGGCTCAGGTGCAAACCGACGCCCAAACGCGGATGGTCCCGCGCCAGGCGGACGGCCTCGTCAAACGCCGCGCCGTTCACCATGAGGCTCGCCGTGGTCAGAATGCCCTCACGGTGGGCGGCGATCACCGCGGCGTTGATGGTGGCCGACCGGCCAAAATCGTCGGCGTTGACGATGAGCCGCCGGGGTGGGACGGGCTCAGCCATAACCCGGGCTCAGGCTGCCGGTCTTTAACCGCCACCAGGCGCGGGCAATGAGCGCCAGCTTGTGGACCTTGCTCAGCCGCACCGGACATGGTCCGAAGACATTGAAGCCACGCCGTTCGAGCTTCCGCAGCAGCCGCCAGTAAACCGTCGCCATCAGTTCGGCGGCAACCAGCGCGCGCCCCTCGCCGGGGGGCATCAATTCCCTTGCCTGACGGAAGAAGCCCCGCGCCCGGTCGGCAACACTCGCCGCCAGGGCCCGATAGGAAGGGGAATAGTGGTGCGCGAGCACGTCGCTTTCGCGGACGCCAAACCGCGCCAGCTCGGTCTGCGGCAGGTAAATGCGGCCGCGATCGGCGTCGCTGCTCACGTCCCGAAGAATGTTGGTAAGCTGGAGCGCCTTGCCGAGCGCGGTGGCGTACCCGGTGCACTGCGGGTCCTGGCAGCCAAACACAGCGATGCTCAGCAGGCCAACGACGGAGGCAACCCGGTAGCAGTAAAGGTCGAGCTCGGCATAACCGGCATACCGGAACGTGTCGAGGTCCATTTCACACCCGCGGATCAGGTCGTCAAAATGGATGAAAGGCAGGCCATAATGTTGAATGACCGGTTGCAGTTCCTGGTTCACGGCCAACTGCGGGCGGCCGCCTTCGCAGGCGAGGCGGATGTCCTCGCGCCAGGCGGCCAACCGCGCGCGCCGCTCAGCCATCGGCACCGCGTCCTCATCGGCCACGTCGTCCACCTCGCGACAGAAGGCGTAGAGGGCGGACATGGCCGAGCGCCGGTCATCCGGCAGCAGGAGAAGGGCCGGCGCGAGATTGGAAGCGCTCTGGCGGGTGATGGACTGGCTGACGGGGACGCTCACATCACGGTCGGCGGGGTGCCCTCGGGCCGGGGTGGCGGCAGGCCGCCGGTTTCAGCCAACGTCGGATTTCGGCCCCGATGCTCGCGCTTCTGGCGGCGCCGGCGATGATGATGATGGGAGGTGGGTTCCTCCTCCGAAGTTGCCGGCGCCGCCGTCGGGGCCGGCTCCGACCGATGGTGGTGGTGATGGTGGGAAGAATGGTGCCGCGACCGACGGCGAAGATAGACGGCCCAGATGATCAGGAGCACCAGAACCCCGATGCCCGCGCCCAACACAATCAAGAGATCCTGGGCGGGACCGGCGGCGCGGATCAGCCCCGGTTGCTGATCCGCGGCGGCGACCGGCGCCCCGACGGCGAGAAGCAGGGTCATGACACCGGCTCCTTGCCGCTGGCCGCCGCTTCATCCTCGGGATCCAGCCCGCCGGGCAGGTTGAGACGTTGCATCCGGTAACGGAGCTGGTGTCGGGTAAGCTTGAGCTGCTCGGCCGTCTTGTTGAGACTGTAGTCGTTCTGTTCCAGCATATTCAAAATAACTTCCCGTTCGTAATTGGTTTTGAGTTCCTCCAGCGAGGCCGCCGGTGCCGCCGGATCGGCCTTGCGCAACCGCGTCTCCAACCGGAAATCCGGCAGGCTGGCGGCCAGGACCTCCTCCGAAGTTTCCAGGATCACGGCGCGTTCCATGGCGTTGCGCAGCTCGCGGACATTTCCCGGCCAATGGTGGATGCTCAGTTTCTGCCGCGCCGCCGCGGACAGGCCGCCGATCCGCTTGTTCATGACCAGGGAGAAATGTTGGAGGAAATGCTCGGCGAGCAGGATGATATCGGCGGCCCTTTCGCGCAACGGCGGCGGGCAGAGTTGCACGACGTTGAGGCGGTGGAAGAGGTCCTCGCGGAAATGGTCCTCACTGATCGCTTTGATGATGTCACGGTTGCTGGCCGCGATCAACCGCACGTCCACCTGGAGCTCCTGGTTGCCCCCCACCCGGGTGAACGTGCCGTCCTCCAGAAATCGCAGCAGCTTCGCCTGCAGCGGCCGGCTCATGTCGCCGATCTCGTCGAGGAAGATCGTGCCGCCATCCGCCTCCTCGACCCGCCCGATCTTCTGGCGCATGGCGCCGGTGAAGGAACCCTTCTCGTGGCCAAAGAGCTCGCTTTCGAGCAGGGCTTCCGGAATCGCGGCGCAGTTGATGCGGATGTAATTGCGGTCGCGCCGTTCGCTCAGCGAATGCAGGGCGCCGGCGATGAGTTCCTTCCCGGTGCCGCTCTCGCCGAGGATGAGGACGGTCGCGTTGGTCGGGGCGACGGTCTGGATGAGCTGGCGGAGTTCGCGCATCCGGGGGGACTCCCCGATGATCTGTTCGAGGCGGTAGGGCTCGTTGGCCCGGGCGCGGAGCGAGGCGTTTTCCTGCAGCAGCCGGTAATCCCGGGCGCAACGGTCCACCGCGTGTTTCAGCTCGTCCGGATCGAACGGCTTGCCCAGGTAATCAATCGCCCCGCATTTGATGGCGTCCACCCCCTGCCGCGTGTCGGAGTAGGCCGTGATCACCAGCACCGGAAGCTGGGGCCAGCGGGCCCGGATGGTTTTCATCAGCTCGAGTCCGCTCATGCCCCCCAGCCGGACGTCGGTGATGACCATGAAGAATTCGCCCTGGATGAGCATCTTCAGCGCCTGCTCGGCGGACTCCGCCGCGCGCACTTCGTAACCGTCCGCGGACATGATCGTCTCACACGTGAGACGCATGTTCTTCTCGTCGTCCACGAACAACAGCGGTGGCAGTGGCAGGCTCATTTGCGCAAACGCATCAAAGTCTTGGCGGGAAACTCTAGGATGAAGCGCGTTCCCTTTCCAAGCTCAGATTCCGCGCGCACCCGCCCGCCATAAAGTTCGAGGTTGTGCTTGACGATGGCCAGGCCGAGACCGCTGCCCTTCTCGCGGGTCGTGAAGTAGGGCTCGAAAATGCGCTCGAGATGCTCCGGGGCGATGCCCGGCCCATCGTCCGCGATGGTCACCACAATGGCATGGTTCTCGCCGTGAGTGGCGCCGATCCGGACCTGCCCGCGGCCGTTCATGGCCTCGCGGGCGTTCTGGAGAACGTTGACGAACACTTCGGAGACATGGTTCTGCTGGGCCAGGAGGCTGGGCAAGGCGTCGGCATAGTCGCGGTGGATCTGGATTTCGTATTTCACCGCCGGCGGGAAGACCTGCAAAATGGCCTTTTCGAGTTCCTCCCGCACGTCCAGGCGTTCGATGCAACCGTCGGCCAGCTTGGCATAGCCCATGAGCTGGGTGATCAGGCGGTCGGATCGCTCGACCTCCTCACGGATGATCTGGATTTGCTGGGTGATCGTTTTGCCCTCCTTGACCGTGCGCTGCAGCGTGTAGGAGGCGTTGTTGATGATGGCCAGCGGATTTTTCAACTGGTGGGCGATCTCGGCCGCGAGCCGGCTCGAGAGCTGCAACTGCTCCCGGCGCAGCGCCAGTTCGTTCTGTTCCTCAACACGGCGGCGCTGCCGGTCCAGCACCAGTTGCAGGCCGTAACACCAGGTCATGACGGCCAGCAGCAACGCGATCCGGAGCAAAAACGGTCCGAGGGGAACCGGGAAACCGCCCAGTGGCGACGCCGGCTCGCCGTTGTCGTCCGCCGCCAGCAACGCCATCCGCTCCGCGCCCATCAGCGATGCCTCCACCAGCACCGCGGTCGCGTAGAACGCGCACATCATCAGATTCAAAGCGATCTGCGGCAGGGCGGCGCCGAGGCTCACACAATTGCGCAGGATGAGGAGCGGATAGAGCCAGAAGAGCGAGCTCTTCAACCCGCCGGAGATAACGATCAGGGCGCCCAGAAAGGCCCCGTCGGCCGCCGCGATCGCGAATACCGTCCGTTGCACCACGGCGAACGCGACCTGCCGCATGCCGAACAAAACGAAGGCCGCGCCGATGTTCAGCGCCAGGTAGCCCAGAAAACCGTACTGCACCGCCCGCTGGGCCGCGGTCCGCACGTCCGTCCAGTTGGACCAGTAGAGAAAGTAGAACACGACCGCCAAAATGATGGCTTTGGCGGCCAGACCGATGTCGCGCTCGGCCACTTGAATTCGCCATTCCTGCTGGTCGCGATCCGGCGCGGACATCACGCCCAGCTTCAGCAGTGACTTCATGGATTGCCAATGGAACGACATGTCTCCAACCCTTCGACCACGGTTTGCCTGCCCAGCTAAGCAAGCATTTCCAATGCCTGGGTGGCGATCCGGTCCACGGGCCACATGCGCCCGATTCCCTCGTAACCGCAGGCCAGCAGCCCTTCGTCGGGCCCCACAAACACGACCCCTCGCGCGCGCAGCGTGGCGACGTTCGCCTGGGTGGCGGGGTGCAGCCACATCTTCCCGTTCATCGCCGGCGCCACCAGCACCTTCGCCTCCGGGTTCAAGGCCAGCGCCATGCAACTGAGGGCGTCGTCCGCCAGACCCAGCGCCATCTTGGCGAGGAAGTTCGCGGTGGCCGGCGCCACCAGGAACAGGCGCGCCTCGTCCGCCAGGTGAATGTGCGTGGGCTGCCATCCGGCGGTTTCGTCGTAAAGATCGGTCACCACCGGCCCGCGCGTCAACGAACGGAACGGCACCGGCGTCACAAACCGCTGGGCCTCCGCGGTCATCACCACCCGCACCACGCCACCCGCTCTGGCAAGTTGACTGGCCAGGTCCACCGCCCGGTGGGCGGCAATCGAACCCGTCACTCCCAACACAATCGTTTTGCCTTCGTTCATAGTACCTGCCCCCCGGCCTCCAGTTCCGGCCTCGCCGCCCGGACTGGTCGCATCTTCTCGGCTTCGTAGATCGCCGCCACCCGCCGCAGGGTGTCGGTGATGCTGCGGCTGACGACCAGGTAATCGAATTGCCGCCCATGCGCCATTTCCGCCCGGGCCGCCGCCAGCCGGCGGCGAATCACCCCGGGCGCATCCTGTCCGCGCCCCACCAAACGGCGTTCCAACTCCGCCAGCGACGGGGGCACCATAAACACAGTCACCAGCGACCGGCTCAGTCCGGGGTCCGCCGCCGCCAGGGCACGAATGCTCGCTGTGCCCTGCACGTCCAGGGTGAGCAGCAAATCCCGCCCCACACGCAATGGCTCGAACACACTCGCGCGCAAGGTCCCGTAGGACTGGCCGTACACCGTCGCGTGCTCGAGGAACTCACCCGCCGCCAGCCGGCGCGCAAACTCGCCGGGAGTCAAAAAATGATAGTCCACGCCGTCGCGCTCGGTTCTGCGCGGCCGACGTGTCGTGCAGGTCACCACCCGTTCCAGGCCGGGCGTCTTCGCCAGCAGGCGTTCGCAAATGGTCGTCTTTCCGGCACCCGACGGCGCCGAGATCAACAACAACACCGGCACTGGCTGAGCCTCACTCATACGCCGCCCCCGGCCCTGATGTTCGCGCCCGCACCGGGGATCATTCGATGTTCTGCACCTGCTCACGGAATTTCTCCAGCTCGGCCTTCAGCGTCACCACGGCGCGCGCAATCGCCCCGTCATTGGCCTTGGACCCGATGGTGTTCACCTCGCGATTGAGCTCCTGTGCCAGAAAGTCCAGCGTGCGCCCGACCGGCTCATCCGATCCGAGGCAGTCGTCAAACTGCCGGAAATGACTTTGGAGCCGGGTCAACTCCTCGGAAATGTCCGAACGATCGGCGAAGATCGCCACTTCCTTCAGCAGCCGTTCATCATCGGCAACCAGATCTTCCACCCCGGCCTGGCGCAACCGCTCGCACAACTGTTCCTGGTAGCGCCGGGCCACCCCGGGCGCCAGGCGCTGCACCTGGATCGCAACCCGGCGCATCGCGGCGACTCTCGTCTTCAAGTCCCGCGCCAGGTGCGCCCCCTCGCGCGCCCGCATCCGGACCAGCCGCGTCAGGGCTTTTTCAAGCGCCGAACGAACTGCCGGCCAAAAGGCCTCGGCATCGGCCGGGGGGCTCTCCGTCTCGACCACACCCGGCAGCCGGAGCAGCGTGTCCAGTGACAGGCGCGACTCCAGCTTGAGACTCCGGGCGAGGCGCCGGGCCGCTTGAACGTAGGCACGCGCAATAGGCTGGTTTAACTGGACCCGTGCGGCCTGACGGTCTTTCGCCGCGACCAGCCCCACCCGCAGCGTCAACCGTCCACGGGCCACGCGGCGATTGACTTCGTCGCGCACCAACGCCTCCAGCGATTCCAGTTCACGCGGCAGGTTCACCTGGATCTCAGATTGCTTGCGGTTCACCGCGCTGGCTTCGACCGTCACTTTGAAGCCGTCCTGCGAGCTTTCTCCGCGCCCGTACCCCGTCATGGATCTCATGCCGCGTAACTATGAGAAAAGACACGCTGGCACGCGAACAAAATCGCGCCGCCGTCGGGCACGAAACCACCTCAACACGGAACCGGATCGCCGGCGACCCACAACTTGCTTGCGTCCAGAAACAGGATCGGCGTAGCATTTCCGCTGCTGGGATGGGGGTGATGTGGACCAGTCCGGTTCTCTCCGTCCGGCAACCGCGATGGCGACTTCCGGCCAACATTGGGAACCCCGCATCGTTCGGGGCGAACTCGGGAATTCATCCGCGCGCCGTTCCGGCCAACCGCCGGCCAGCGACCGCATCGTCCAACTCCGGACGGAGTTGTCGGCCACTGCCTGGCTCACCCACGCGCTGGATACGGTCCCCGACCCGGCGATGATTCTCAACCGCGACCGCGAAATCGTGTACGCAAATCAGCCGGCAAGTCTGTTCGCCGGCACGACCGACTGGCGCGATGTCACCGGCCTCCAGCCCGGGGAACTCTTCAACTGCCGGAACGTGCGACCCGGCCCGGGCCGCTGCGGCACGGGGCCGGCCTGCAAGGTCTGCGGGGCCTTTCGGAGCATCATCGAGGGTCTCGAAGGCCGAAGCGCCAGCCGCGAATGGCGGATCCTCCGCCTGCGGCCCGGCGGCGAGGAACCCTTGAACCTGCGGGTCTCGGTGACTCCGTTCGACTGGCGCGGCGAACGTCTCGTTTTGCTGTTCGCAGGGGACGGCCGGAGCACCCAGCGCCGCCTGGCCCTGGAGCGCCTCTTCCTCCGCGGTCTGAGGGTTTTTCCGCCCACCCGTCATTAACGGCTTTTGCGCCCCCGCCCCGGGGCGCGGGGCCCTGCCCTCGCAGCCCAGGAAGGCGTTGTTCCCGCGAGCGATACGCCGGACGTGGTCCGCCACGGAACACGCCCCGCGCCTGGGCGTGGGGCGTCTTCAGACAATGACCGAACCACCGGCTCAACCGCCCACCGAGGCGAGTTCCTCCTCGCCTTCCACGTTGATGATCTTGAACTGTTCGGCATGGAAGCCCGGTTCCGGCCGGAACGACAGCTTGCCGAAGTATTTCTTCTCCATCTCGATGATCAGCCTCTCGTCCTCGGTGCGGAGCCGCTCCAGGACGGTGGGGTTGACCAAGATGCGGAGCTGGAAGTCGGATTCATCGCGCTGGCGCTTCTTGAGGATCTCGGCCAGCTTGCGCTGGATTTCCACGCTCATGGTGACCGTGCTCTTGACTTTGCCGCGGCCCTTGCAATACGTGCAATCGTCATACACCGCCTCGCGCACGCTTTCGGAGTGGCGTTGGCGGGTCATCTCCATCAGGCCAAGCTGGGAAATGGGCAGGATGTGCGTCTTGGCCCGGTCGCGCTTGAGGTTCTGCCGCATCCGCTGGTGCACCTGCTGGCGATCGCGGTGGGCTTTCATGTCAATGAAATCGAGCACAATCAGGCCGCCCATGTTGCGCAGGCGGAGCTGGCGGCAGATCTCGTCCGCGGCTTCGAGGTTCACCTTGAGGATCGTGCCTTCTGCGTCCTTGCCGCCCTTGTGCCGGCCGGTGTTGACGTCAATGGCGACCAGCGCCTCGGTTTCATCCACGACCAGGTAGCCGCCGCTCTTGAGCGGCACCTGGCGGGAAAAGGTGGTTTCCAACTGCCGCGAGATGTTGAAGCGGTCGAAGACCGGTTGCGCCTCGCCGTAGAGTTTGACCTTCGAGACGGAACGCCAGGAAACCCGGCCGATCATCTCCTTGATGCGCTCGAACTGCACCGAGTTGTCCACGACGATGCGCTCGACATCCTCGGTCAGGAAATCGCGGACGGTGCGCTCAACGAGGTCCGGCTCCTGGTAAACGCAGCACGGGGCCGGCTTCCGGCTCATCTTGTCCTGCACCTGCTTCCACTCCTCGAGCAGCAGCGCCAGGTCGCGCACGAAATAGCGGGCCTTTTGGTCCTCGCCCGCCGTGCGGATGATGACGCCCATCCCCTCGGGCAGTTTGAGCTTGCGGACGATTTGCTTGAGCCGCTGGCGCTCCTCGTGGTTCTCGATCTTGCGCGAGACGCCGCACTGGTCCGAGTTCGGCAGAAGCACCAGGAAACGGCCCGGCAACGCGAGGTTGGTCGTGACCCGCGGGCCCTTGGTGCCGATCGGCCCCTTGGTCACCTGAACGATGATCTCGCTGCCCGACGGGTAAAGCCGGGGAATGTCGCGCTGCGTGATCCGCGGCTTCTCGCGCGGCTTCTTGTCTTCGCGTTCGACCAGCTCGATCCCGCTGTCGAAACCGTTGGGCACGATGTCCCAGTAATGCAGGAAGGCGTTCTTCTCGAAGCCGATGTCCACGAAGGCCGCCTTCAAGCCGTCTTCCAGATTCCGGACCTTGCCCTTGTAGATGCTGCCCACGAGGCGCTCATCCTCCGTGCGTTCGATCGTGAACTCCTCCAGCCGGCCTTCCTCGAGGACGCCCACCCGGATCTCGAGCGACTCGGCATTGATGATGACGTCCTTGTGGGAGCGTTCAATCGGCTTGATGAAGCGCTGGACGCGTTTGATGACCTTTTCAGCGGCGGCGCGGAGGCTCTGAACGAGGCCCTGCGGCGGGGTTTTCACGGGCACCGGCTTGAAGTCAGGTTCCTCCTCGACCTGTTCGGGCGTGTCGAAGTGCGGCTGGCGATATTCCCGGCGGCGGCCGTCGCTGGGCGCGGGCGCGGGGGGGCTGGCGGGAGCATCCGCCGGCAGGCCGGCCGCCACGTTTTCGGCGCGCGTCACTTCGACCTCGTGCCGGCGCTGGTCAAAGACGTTGTCGTCCGTGTCCTTTTCACCCAGGGCGGCAGCGCGGGCCTCGCTGGCCGCGCGCTCGGGCTTGAAGGACGTTGATTTGCCCGGACGGAAGCGCTGTCCGCCTCGACGGCGGCGATTGTAATTTCGATCATTCATAAGGTTAATTTCAACGATGGAGATAAATATTTTGGAGCAGGCCGAGGGCGACCAGGGAGCACAGGACCGAGGTTCCGCCGTAACTGAGCAGCGGCAGCGGTATGCCCGCCACCGGCATCAGGCGGATGTTCATGCCAATGTTGACGAAGACGTGACAGAACAGCAGCGTTACGACGCCCACGGCCATCAACCGGCCCAGGCGGTCGCGGGCCTGGCCGGCAATCTTGATTCCGCTGAAGAGGATCACGGTGTAGAGCGTGATCACAGTCACGCTGCCGACGAATCCGCTCTCCTCGGCGATCACGGAAAAAATGAAATCGTTGTGCGCCACGGCCCGCGGCAGGTAGCCCAGGGCGTTTTGCGTGCCCTGGCGCCAGCCCTTGCCGGTCAGCCCCCCGGAGCCGACCGAGATCAGCGCCTGCTCCACATTGTGCGCCGCATCGCGGTATTCCTTGAGGGCACGCTGGCGCTCGATTTCGGTGGCCCGCGGCGGCACGAAATCAATTCCGAAATACACCATGAGCCGCCGGCGCTGGTAAGGCTCCACCTTGAATTTCTGCCATTGCGGCGGCAGGAGAAACATCTCGGCCAGCAGCAACGCCACCACCAGCGTCAGGCCCAGGAGGAGGTGGAACAAACGGCGCCCCGGCACCCCGGCCACGAACATCATCACCAGTCCGACCGGCAGCAGGACCAGCGCGGAGCCGAGGTCAGGTTCCTTGAGGACGAGCACGAACGGCAGGATCGTCATGCCCAGCGCCTGCAGGAACGGGCGGAATGGGCGCAGCTCGGACTCCGGCCGGCTGAGATAGTTCGCCATCATCAGAATGAACGCCAGCTTGGCGAACTCGGACGGTTGAAACTGGAAGGGCCCCAGGTCAATCCACCGCAGCGCATTCCATCCGTGCGTGGCCCCGACCTTGGGAATCAATAGCGCCACCAGAAAGGCGATCGCGATCCAGTAAACCACGACGGCGAATCGGGCAATCCGCCGGTAATCCGCCACGCAACTCAACCCCGCCAGGCCGATCCCGAGCACGTACCACGCGCCTTGCCGGAAGTGTTCCAGCCGGTACCACGGCAGACTGGACGAACTTTCCCGGGCCAGCGTGGCGCTGGCGATGAACACCGTGCCGAGCACCATGAGGCCGACGACGGCGACGAGGATCGGCCAGTCGAGCCGCGGCTGACGCTGTTTGAGGGGAATCTCGAGCATATCAGTCGCGGGCGGCCAGCCGCACCGGCGGCGGACGGTTTTCCGAAATACGTTGGGCGATGGCTGCGAAGATCTGCCGGGCCACCGGGGCGCAGGTGCCGCCGCCCGACCCGCCGCTTTCCACCATCACCACCACCGCGTAGCGCGGACTCTCGAACGGTCCGAACGCCACAAACCACGTGATCTTGTCCACCAGCCGCCCGCCCTCCTTGATTTCCGCGGTCCCGGTCTTGCCGCCCACCCGGAAGCCCGGAATCCGCGGCGTCATCCGGCCCGTCGCCCGGTTCAACTGCTGGAAGGCGGCGAAACCCGTGCCCCCCTCCTCCTCCGTGTCCGCCAGCATCGCGGTCCGGATCAGTTCGAGGTGACGCGCCGGCACACCGGCGTCGCGCCGCACACGGACGGGAACGATGTTCGTCAGGCTGTCGCCCAGACCCGCTTCCACCGGCTCGATCCGCGCGACCAACCGTGGCACCAATACGCGGCCGCCGTTGGCGACAGCGGCGGTGACCACCGCCATTTGCAGCGGTGTGGCGGTGATCTCCTGGCCGATGCAAACGTCGGCGAGGTTGCCCGCATTCCAGACGCCGATGACCTCTTCATTGGGCGGAAAATAGCCCTTGACCTCCTGCCGCGTCGGCAGGCCGATCTTCTCGCCGAGACCGAATCGCCGGCCCATTTCCAGAATGCGCTCGCGCCCCGCCCGCAGGCCGTAATGGACGAAATAGGAGTTGCTCGACCGCTTGAAGGCGTGGATGAAATCGTAATCGCCCGGCGGCGCCGTGTCCTTGATCTTCCGGGTTCCGACGAACACGCAGCCTTTGGCCGGATTCTGCCGGTCGGGCTCGACGCGATAAACCTCGTCCGGATTCAGCCCACCCTCGAGGCAGGCGAGCGCGGTGATGAGCTTGAACGCTGAACCGGGGTTGTAGGCGCCCTGCGTGGCGCGGTTGAACATGGCCCGCTGCTGGGGATCGTTCAGGACCGCCCAGCGGGCCACGGAAACGCCGGTGACAAACTCGTTCGGGTCATAGGCCGGGCACGACACCAGGGCCAGCACGTCCCCGTTGCTGGCATCCAGGACGACGGCCGCTCCGCGCACCCCGGCGCCCGCCGATTGCAGCGCGGCGTAGGTCGCCTGCTGCAATGGCAAGTCGAGGGTCAGCGTCACGTTCAGCCCGGGCTCGGCGCTGAGCCAGACGGTTTCGGATTCGCGATAAGAAAGACTGTTGACGACGATGGATTTGACGCCCGGCGTGCCAGCGAGTTGCGCGTCGAGCGCGTACTCGAGGCCGACCGCGCCGTTGTAGCTGGGCATGCTGTAGCTGAACCCGCCCTCATCCTCCTCGCCCGCCGCGTCATCGCGCGAGAGGTAGCCCAAAACATGCGCCACCATCGGTCCGCGCGGGTAATAACGGATCGGCTGGACTTCGAGGTCAATGCCCGGCACTCCGGGAGTCAGTTCCAGAAAGCGCGCCACCTGGGCGGTGGTGAGATTCTCCAGCACCGGCAGCGGCCGGTAGGGCCACTGTTGATGGTGGCGCTGGAATTCACGCGCCCCCAGCGGAATGGGCATCTGCAGCAGCCCGGCCACCGTCTGCACCGTGTTGCTCGCCACCGCGTAGCGAACGGCGGTCGCCAGTTGTTCCCGCTGCGCCCGCGTGAGGCGCCGGCCCGCCCGCCAGCGCGTGAAGACCTGCTCGAATTGCGGACGCAGTTCATCGAGGTAGAGATCCAGGTTGTAACTGGGCCGGTTGTCGGCGAGCACCAGCCCGTTCCGGTCGAAGATTTTTCCGCGCACGGCTGGAATGCGCACCGTGCGGAAGGTCTGGGTTTTCAGGCTGGCCTGGTAACGGCGCGCCGAAACCACCTGCACATACCAGAGACCCGCCAGCAGCGCCAGCAGGCCGGCGAGAACTCCCACCGCCAGCGCCTGCAGACGCCGGTCACCCTTCCGAAGCTGATCAATTACCAGCATGGTTCAGGTGCGACCCCGCTTGATCTCCCGGTCCGGACGAAAGGATGACGCCGGCTCGACCGGGTACGCAAACAGCGCCGCCAGGTTCTCGACCCCACGGCAAACGAGGGGCGTCAACAACGCGCCGGCGCCCGCGATCACCACCCCTTGCCACAACGAACCCCAGCCCAGCAAGGGGTGTTCGCCCAGCGTCAGCAGCAGAAGCAGTTTCGCCACGCTGACGCCCACCGCGGCCAGCGCGCCCAGCACGGCCTGGGCATAGGCGACCTCCCGCAGCAGCAGGTCCCGCCACCGGTTCAAGGCGAACCCAATGACAAACAACGGCAACACGCTCACGCCCAGCGGATTCGCGGACAGCGCGTCCAGCGCCACCCCGCCCGTCACCGCCACCAGCGCCACCAGCGCCACGTCGCCGTTCAGGGCGGCGCTGACCACGACCGCAGGCAGGAGGCTGGGTTGCGCGCCCAGCCAGCGCCGGGGCAGGTCCAGCGTGGCTTGCGCGAACACACCCAGCAGGGCGAGCAGCAACAATAGGATGACGCGCGGCCAGTTCATGGGAGCAGCACCAGTACTTCCGAAAGCCGGCTGGTGTCGGCCAGAAGTTTGATCCGCGCCTCGGTGGACAGCCCGTAGCCCACGGTGCGCGAATCCACCACCATCCCCACCGGAAGCCCGCCCGGGAGCACCCCGCCCAGGCCGCTCGTGAACACCGTCTGCCCCGCCTTCAACGCGCTGTTGCGGGGCAGATGCGTCAGGTCCACCAACCGGTGGTCCAACACCCCGGCCGACGGCGCGGTAATCACCCCCTGCTCGCCCGTCTCGCGGACCACGACGGGGACGCGGCACTTGGGATCGCCCACGAAGACGACCTGCGCCGTGCTCGGTCCAACGTCCGCCACGCGTCCGACCAAGCCCTCGGGGCTGATGACCGGCAGGTTCGGCCGCAAGCCATCGCGGCTGCCGCGGTCAATCAGCAGCGTACGCCACCAGTTTTCGGGGTCGCGGGCGATGACTTTCGCGGCGCGGGCGTGCCAGCCGGGTTGTGCCTGCCAGCCGAGCAACTGGCGGAGCCGGTCATTCTCGCGGCGGGCTTCGGCACCCTGCAACGCGTCGAGGCGAAGCTGTTGGTTTTCCTGACGCAGCCGTTCGAGTTCCTGCGTCAGGCTGCGCCGGGTGACCAGGGCGCTGGTCCCCAGATCCATGAGGGTTTGGCCCGAGCCGACCAGGCCGAAAAGGGGCAGAAAAAGGGCGCCGATGGCGAACTTGGTGCGGCCAGCCGCGCGCTCCGGCAGGTTCAGAAGAACCACCGTCAGCAACGTGACCGCCGTCCAAGCGACGTGATGCGGCCTATTCAACATTCGTCAACCCCGTCATTTGCACGGGGCGAACGCACGCCGGCGAGCCGGCGGGAGGCAATCAAGTGGAGGAAGAGGCTACTCTTTTGAGAAATTGGAGTTCCTGCAACACCCGGCCCGTGCCCTCGACCACCGCGGTTAGCGGGTCGTCGGCGATGTGAACGGGCAGATACGTTTCCTCCGCCACGAGGCGGTCAACGCCGCGCAGCAGCGCGCCGCCGCCCGCCATGACGATGCCCCGATCCACAAGATCGGCGGCCAGTTCGGGCGGACAGCGTTCGAGGGTGATGCGAATGGCTTCCAAAATACTGGACAGAGGCTCTTTCAGGGCTTCCCGGATTTCCTCGGAGCGGACGTTGATCGTTTTCGGCAGGCCGACACTCAAATCACGGCCCTTGACGTCCATGGTCAGTTCCTGCTCCAGAGGGAAGGCGGAGCCAATTTTGATTTTGATTTCCTCCGCGGTGCGTTCGCCAATCATCAGGTTGTGGGCGCGTTTCATGTAGGCCACGATCGTCTCGTCGAACTCGTCCCCGCCCACCCGGAGACTGCGGCTGAATACAATGCCTGCCAGCGAGATGATCGCCATTTCGCAGGTGCCGCCGCCGATGTCCACGATCATGTTGCCGGCCGGTTCTTGCACCGGCAGGCCGACGCCAATGGCCGAGGCCATCGGCTGCTCGATCAGGTAAACCTCCCGGGCGCCGGCGTGCGTGACCGAATCCTTCACCGCCCGGCGTTCGACTTCGGTGATGCCGGACGGAACTGCCACCACGACGCGCGGGGCAATGGCCTTGCGGTGATGCACGCGCTGCATAAAGTGCCGGAGCATCGCCCCGGTCACATCGAAGTCGGCGATCACGCCGTCCTTCATTGGACGGATGGCCACGATGTTGCCGGGCGTGCGGCCCAGCATTCGTTTGGCTTCCTCGCCCACGGCCAGGACGTTGTTCGTCCCCGCCTGGATGGCCACCACCGAGGGCTCGCGGAGCACAATGCCCCGATCACGCACGTAAACCAGGCAGTTTGCCGTCCCCAGGTCAATTCCAATATCGTTGGAAAACAGGCCTTTAAGTTGCGCCCACATGAAATGTGCCTAGCACGATTGGACCCTAAAAGGACCAAGGCCAAAGCGTCAAGACTATTAACCATCCCGCGCGCAACGCGCAACGTTGCCCGCTCGCCCGCCTCGCCATTTCACGGCGCCACCGGTTCGACCCAGACGCTGCGAAACGACTGCCGCTGCGGATCGTGCAGAAGCTTGCACGGACACCCGTCCACCAACCGCGTCCCATCGTCGCTCAACAACTGCACGCGCCGACAGCCGAACTGGGGATAGACAATGATCGCCTCCGGGTTGATGCCTCGGAACTGGGTGTGCGGCTGGCGACGCGGTTTCGTTCCCGGCCCTTCCCACAGGAACAGGTGCGAGCGCCCGCCACTGCCCGCCGGACCACCCACAATCAAATACCGTCCGTCCACAAACGCCAGATCACGAACCCCCAAACCTCCCAGGTCGAGTTCGATCGGCTCGCCCAACCGGGCGCGCGTGCCCCCAATGACCGCCGTCGGATTGAGCAGCGGCACCAGCAGCGCACGACCATGCGGGACCGGATTCCGGAAGCCGATTAGCAAACGGCCACCGGGCATGCCGCAGATTCCTTCCAGGTTCAGGGCGTCGCTGGCCTTGGGGGCTTTGCCCGCCGCCGCCGCCAGTTCATACCGGGCCAGCGTCGGGGCGGTCACCAGGTCGAACAGAAGCTCCTTGTACGGCTTCCCTTCAGGCACCAGCCCCGGAACGCCGTCCCGCGGCACCACCTTGGTGGCGAAAAGACGATCGCGACTCTCGCGAAACTTCCCGCGCACGTTGCGCCCGTGCGAGGTCAGCCAGTAAATGCGATCACCCACGCGCGTGGCAGCCTCGATGTCCGTCTCCGGCGAGTGCGCGTCCACCTCCAGAAACCGTGTCAGATCAACTTCGCTCACCGGCGGCCCGCCGCGATCGGCATGGTACATACGCAACCGGCTGTCCTCGTCGCTGCCGACAACGAACAGGTTGGTGTCCAGGGCGGCCGCCGCCGAGGCATCGCACATGCCCGTGTAAGCGGTGACCGGCCGCGGCGCCGCCTGCAGCAGCAGCGCCGCCCCCAGCATCAGGCCAGGCAAGCAGACTTGCATCACGATGACACCCCACACCGGTTCGCCGGCGCCGCGGCAGCGGGCCGAAAACCACTCCGTCTGCGCCCCCAGCACCGGGCGGAGCAATGAGAACGATCGCGACCGCCGGCGCGAACTCAGGCCGTGGCCTGCGGCGCCGCGGATGCCGCTTTGCGCCGTCCACGCTTCACCGCCGGTCGCGCCACCGGCGGCGGCTCCGGGGCCGGCGACGGCTCGGGTACCAGCAGCAGATAACGGGCGCATGTGTCGCACATGGCGATGTCCTCGTCCCGCAGCAAGGCGGCGTGGACCCCCGACGCCAGCCTCATCTGACAGCCGGTACAGACGCCGTGTCGCACCAATGCCACGCCCTTCTTGCCTCGCGACCTGAGCCGGTCGTAATGCCCCAGAATCGGTTCCGGAATTTCCTTGCGGAGGGCTTCAACCAACGGCCGGGCTGCCGGCGAATCAGCCTTGGGTCCCAATTCGAGTTCCTGCAACTCGAGCAAACGCTCAATAATCTTCATGTTCGTAACCGGGCTTTTACCCGTCGTCAGGATTCTTGACCCGCGCCGCCGCAAACACCAGCGAATTTCAATTGCCCGCACCGCGTCGAACTGGCTGACTGGCGACCGCCGCCCGGCCGGGTTTCCGGGACAGGTAATTTATACTTATCAATTAATGAAACTTACAAATCGGTTCGCCGGTGCCCTGCTCGCCCTCGCCGCCGCCGCCATGTTGCCCGCCCGCGCCTCCGACTGGGCCGGCTGGCGCGGCCCCTTCCACAACGGCGCCACCTCCGAAACCAACCTCCCCGCCGCCTGGTCGAAGACCAACGGCGTCCGCTGGACCGCCGACCTCCCCGGCCCCGGCGCCGCCACCCCCATCGTTTGGGCCAACCACGTCTTCATTTCGACCACCGACGCCGCCACCCGTTCCCTCCACGCCCTGGACTTCGAGCGCGCCACCGGCCGCCCGCTCTGGACGCACAAGATCGCCGACGGCTTCGCGAAGGACGACCATAGCAACTACGCCTCCCCATCGCCAACCACCGACGGCGAACGCGTCGTGTTTCTCTACGGCACCGGCGACGTCGCGGCGTTCGACTTCGCCGGTCAGCCGCTCTGGTCGCGTCATCTCCAGAAAGATCTGGGTGAGTTCGCCTACCAATGGACTTACGGCGCGAGTCCGCTGTTCTACCGCGCCCGGCTCTACGTGCAGATTCTCCAGCGCAACGAGCCCGTGAACGGCCACGGTCGCACCGATGGCCCGATCCCATCGCTTCTGCTCGCGCTCGATCCCGCCACCGGCCGTACCCTCTGGCAACACACCCGCCCCAGCGAGGCCGTTGCCGAATCCCACGAGGCTTACTCGACGCCCGTCCCATTCGAGTTCGCCGGCCGGCGCGAACTCCTCGTCGTCGGGGGCGACTGCCTGACCGGGCACGACCCGGACGACGGCCATGAACTCTGGCGCTGGGGCACTTGGAACACCAACCGCATCGGTCACTGGCGGCTGGTCCCCTCGCCCGTCGCCGGCGGTGGGGTGGTCCTGGCCTGCGGCCCGAAAGGCTCGCCGGTGTTCGCCATCAAGGCGGGCGGCAGCGGGAAACTCGACGACGGCACCATCGCCTGGCGCACCGATGCCCAGCGCCAGATCACCAGCGACGTGCCGACACCGCTCTTCTACCTCGGCGATTTTTTCGTCCTGAGCGACCTCAAGAAGAACCTCACCCGGCTCGATCCGGCCACCGGTCAGATCAAATGGAGCATCACGACACCCGGCTCAGCCAAGTTCGAGGCCTCGCCCATCGGCGCCGACGGCAAGGTGTATCTCCTCAACTTCCGCGGCGAAGTGGTGATCGTGGACACCGCGGACGGCCGCGTCCGGCAACAAATCCCCATGGGCGACGAGGGCGAGGACCGCGTCCGTTCGAGCATTGCCATCGCCCACGGCGAACTCTTCATCCGCACGACCCGGAAGCTGTATTGCGTGGGCGATTCGTGACCCGAAACCGGCCGCTGGAAACGCCGCAGCTACTTGTCCGTGGCCGACAGCCGCTGGAGGCGAATGTTGCGATAGCGCACAAACTGCTTGGTGAAATCGTCGCCGCCGTGGACCTGCAGCCCGATGCCGCCGGCGTCCGGATGCCGCTTTTCCGTCTCGGTCCAGTCCATGAATTTCACGCCGTTCACCCAGGTGGTGATGTGCGGCGGATTGCCGGCGATGCGGGCGCGCAACTCGTTCCATTGTCCGTGTCGCCAGAAGAACGGCCACGATTCCACCAGCACCGGCAGCGGCGTCGGTGCGCCGGCGTGCTCCTTGATGACCGTCACCTTGTCGGTGAAGCTGAAATTGTAAACCGACGGCTTGGCGCCCAAGCCGCCCTCGCCGTAGATGCCCATCAAGTTGCCGTTCGCGTGGTAGTCAATCATCGCCTGGTAGGCCGTGCCATCCTCCGTGCTGCGCAGAAACAGGCCGCTGTCGGGCCCGAAATCGTTGTTCATCTCCAGCACAATCTCGTAGTCGCTGAACTTCGCGTCGGTGATCAAAATGCCGCCATTGCCGGGAATGTCCTGGCTGCCCACGATGGCACCGTCTTCGACCACCCAACGCCCGCCCGACTTGTGCTGGCTCGCGCTGCTATGGCCGGTCTGCGCGCTGGCGTGCCAGCCGGCCAGCGTCTTGCCGTCGAAGATCGGTTCAAAATCGGCCGCGAGGACGCAGGCCGCGTTCATGGAGACGAGGGCGGCGACCAGCGCCATCACGGATAAAATAGTGGTGTTCATGGGTTCAAACTGGAATGCCGCCGCAACCAAAGCAAGTGGGAAAACGGTAGTGTCCCAATTTGAATGGAGCGTGGCTGTTTCGGAGACCAGCCGCAGCGTTCTCGGCCGGCTGCGGCTGACGCTACGCGCACAGCCGCGCTCCTAGAAACGGCAATTAGAACACTGCCAGGAAAACGCGCCCCACCGCAGGCCTGCGGCGCGCGGGTCTGTGGCGATTGGTTGAGGGTCGAGGGTTGAGGGTTTGTGGGCGGCACAGGGGCGGCATGTCCGGGGACGGCGCGCGGGTCTGTGCCCCGCAGCTCGACAGAAGGCGATGACGCGGCGGAACCATCCATCAGCGGCCATGTTGGCTGGTTTGGTGCGGCTCGCAGAACCGCGGTCCGGGTTGGGCAGCTTTTGCTTGAGTTTTGGCGACCGATCCCCATGCTTCGCCGAACATTTGTTATGAACCACCGCCCCGCCCGGCTTCCCGGCCCCGCCCCTTCCACCGCGATTCTCCTGGTCTTTCTCGTCCTCGGTGAATTCTTCGGCGCGACCGCCGCGACCACCAACGCCCCGGCGCCGGCCGCGCCGCCCGCTCCTCCGTTGCGCGTGGCCGACCAGTTCCTCCTGGCCATCCCTAAGTCCGGGTTTGGCAAGGATTACCTGTTCAGCGCCTCGCTGATTCCGCAGGCGCAGGTCGCCACCAGCCATGGCCTCGCCGGCAAGATCGTCCGCTTCGAGTTGTTCCCCGACGGCGTGGACCTTTACGAATCCACCAAGGGCCTGGTGGTCACCGAGGACCTGCCGGCGCGCCGTCTCCTGGCCACCTTCAGCATCGTGCGCCAGGATGCCGACCAGGTGGTGATTGACTTCAACAAGGGGATGCGCCGCGTGTTCACCCAGGACTGGACCGAAGGCGGCGGGCTCAACCTGGCCCAGCGCGACCGCGTGTTGGAAGTGCCCGAAAGCCGCGTCTTCGAGATGCGCCAGGAAGGTTCCCGGCTCCTCATCCGCCAGACCGTCCAGGTGCGCAACCGCCAGGAGGATCAGAACCTCGAGGAACGCTATGAGGTCCGCTACTTTCTCGCGCCCTACCAGCCGGGCAGCTTCGCCGGCAAGGAGCCCAGCAACGTGGACGCCCGCTATGCCCGCTTCTTCGAAACCGAGGGCCACATCGAGCCCGTCACCGGCCGCGTGTCCTCCCGCGTCGCCCGGTTCGACCTCCGCCAGCCGGTCGTCTTCTTCTATTCCGCCAACACGCCGGCAGATTACGTGGAGGCGGTGCGCGACGGCATCCTCTACTGGAACCGCGCTTTCGGCACGAACGTCGTCCGCGCGGAAAAGGCGCCCGAAGGCGTCACCGCGCCCGACGCCGAGCACAACGTCATTCAATGGGTGCCCTGGGACAACGCCGGTTTCGCCTACGCCGACGTGCTGCTGGACCCGCTGACCGGCGAATCCCACCACGGCCAGGCCTACATCACCAGTGTCTTCGCCTTCGGCGGCAAATCCCGCGCCCGCGTCCTGCTCCGGGAAATGGTGGACCTCGCCGAACCCAAGAAGGACGACAAGAAGAACCCGCTGCACCTCGTTCCGTTCTTCGGTTCCGCCCCGTGTTGTCAGCTCGATACCCGCGTCTTCGCCGAGCAAATGGCCCGCGGCTTGAACGAAATCCTGGCCAGCGACGAACTCACCGACGAAGCCGTCCTGCGTATCTCGCAGGATTACGTCCGCGAAGTCGTCGCCCACGAGGTCGGCCATGTCCTCGGCCTGCGCCATAACTTCGCCGGCAGCCTCGCGGCCACACTCACGCGCAAGGAACTCGACGACTTCGTCAAGGACTACCTCACCGGCAAGCCGCTCGACAGTTATACCAACCGCCTTACCGCCAGCTCGATGATGGAATACGAGATCTTCAAGGGCCGCCTCTTCACCGGTTGGCGCATCCGCACCACGGCCGAACCGCTGCCGCACGACCGCGCCGCCATCAAGTGGGGCTATTTCGACAGCCCCGAGGCCCGCACCAACAAGATGCTCTTCGCCACCGACGGCGACGCCGGGCGCTACGGCGACGTCCGCACCTTCGATTACGGCCCGGACCCGGTCGTCAACGCCTACGCCGAATCGGCGGCGATCATCAACCTGCTGCCGAACACGGTGATCGAAACCTTCATCCGCGCGCGCGCGCCGCGCAATCCCAACGACCGCATCCCGCTCGAACAGGTCAACCTCGGCTACACCAGTTATGCGAATTCCCTGGCCCAGCAGTTCGGCGACTTGCTCTCCTGGTTCAAGTCCGAGACCCGTTCGCTGCGGGTCGAAGGCCAGTTCGAGTTCATCGGCGACCTCAATCGCAAGGAGCGCTTCGCCGCGCACTGGAAGGCCCTGACCAACCAGATCGAACTGCTCGGCGGCGTGGACCGCGCCGCGTTCTCCCTCCTGCCGGTGGACCTCAAGCTCGAACTCAAGGCCGAGCCGCCCGGCGTCCCGACTGCGCCCCGCCTCAGCGCCACCAACCTCACGGCCCGGCTCGAAAAACTGCTCAACTCGACGAACTACCTGACCTTCGTCGGCCTGGACGACAAGAAGTACACGTTCACCAAGGACGAGCGCGACCTGATCCTCAAGCGCGGCAAGAAGTGCTTCGAGGAACTCGAGGAGGAAGTCATCAAGCAGGTCTGCACGCGACTGGAAAACGCGCCGCGCGATCTCGGCGTCGAGGCCAACGGCGAGGTGGGCGACGACGACATCGTCAGCAAGCTGGAGCAGCGGATCATCGAGCTGGCGAAATCCGTGATCATGGCCCGCGACGAAACCAAGCGGATCAAAGGCCGCGTGGACAAGAGCTACGTCGAGGTGGCGGCCTTCAAGTATGACCAGAACACGCGGCTGGCGGCGGCCAAGGCGCTCAACGAAAAGACCGGCTCATTCAAGGGCTGGGCCACGGAACCCAAATCGGAGCTCAACACCCAATTGAAGAACGAGGTCGAGTCGGCGTTGAACCTGGCGCATTTCAAGGATTTCAAGGTGTCGCTGCTCTCGCGCGGACTGCAAGAGTGGTATCAGGAGCAGCAGGACATCCTGGCCCTACTGCCGCCGGCCCCCGGCGCCGCGCCGCTGCCGGCGCGCTGAGCCAGATTTGGCGCGGCTTGGCCGCGGTTCTCAGATGAAGAAGGGGTCGGAGAAGGGGTCGGTTCTTGATAAAGAAGGGGTCGGTTCTTGATAATGGATACTGTTTGACTGCCTTTCTCCGCCGTCGGTGTCTCCGCCCGCAAGCGTGCCGCGAAGGCGGGACGGATTGCTGGAGACTGACAACAACGCCGGGGTTCGTTCCTTTCTGCTCGTAGCAACCGACGTGAGTCGGCTCATTTCTCCCGCATTCCGTCTGAGTCAGAGCCGCCCGACGTCGGCTGCTTGGGAAGGTGGCTGCCGGATGCCGGGCGGGCAGATGAAATGTGCGACCTTTGGCCGCAGTCGTGGCCCAGCGGTCCGCGACCCACCATGACGGCCCCTCGCGGGATGCGGGGGAGCGCACGCGTCTCGCGTGTCGTTTTCGGCGTCCCGCCGAAAACTCCGACTCTTGTGGTATGCGATAGCTGGCGGGCAGGAACAGGATGCACGCTAAGGCGCGGTTGGGCGCTGCTGCGACGGCGCCCCATTTCTCGTTGCGCGCCGACCGCGCAACGAGCAGTCAGGGCGGTGGAGCACCGCCAGCCCTACCGGCCCAGCGATCCGCGACCCGCCAGTGACGCTGGCCGGGAGCGAGCGGGGATCGGCAGTGGAAGGGTTTCGTTCGTTTCATTTTTTGAGAGTGGGCGGCGCAGCCGTGACCGCCCTACCTTCCCGTCATTTGCCCGGCGTTGACCGCGGGCACCCGATGCTCAATGCTCGCGGCATGAATTGCCAGTTCCGTTCTCTTCGACCGCCGGTGGCCAAGCCCGTTCGGCCTGCCTGGTTCAGCCTCGTCGTCACCGGTTGGGTCGCCGCCACCATTGCCAGCACCGGGGCCGCCGACAGTGTTGCTCCACCCGCACCCTACGGTCCAGTGCCCACCGCCCGCCAGCTCGCATGGAACGAAATGGAGTTTTACGGCTTCCTCCATTTCACCGTGAACACGTTCACCGACAAGGAATGGGGCTATGGCGACGAAAAGGAAGCCGTGTTCAACCCAACCGATTTCGACGCCGACCAGATCGTCCGCATCGCCAAGGAGGCGGGCATGAAGGGCGTGATCCTCACCTGCAAGCACCACGACGGTTTCTGCCTGTGGCCCTCGAAGTTCACCGAGCATTCCGTGAAAAAGTCGCCGTGGAAGGACGGCAAGGGCGACGTGGTCCGCGAGATTTCCGACGCGTGTCGCCGGCAGGGGCTCAAGTTCGGCGTTTATCTTTCCCCGTGGGACCGGAATCAGAGTGTCTATGGCCGGCCCGAGTACATCACCTATTACCGGAACCAACTGCGGGAGCTGCTGACCAACTACGGCGACATTTTCACCGTCTGGTTCGACGGCGCCAACGGCGGCGACGGCTTTTACGGCGGCGCCCGCGAAATGCGGCACATTGACAACAAGGTCTTTTACGACTGGCCGAACACGTGGCAGATCGTGCGCGAACTCATGCCCGGGGCCGTCATGTTCAGCGATGTCGGGCCGGATTTCCGCTGGGTCGGCAACGAGGACGGCCTCGCCGGTGAGCCTTGCTGGGCGACGATCAACATCGGCGACGGCGTGCCCGGCAACACCAAGGCCGACCTGAACCACGGTGAACGGCCGGGGGCGAATTGGGTCCCGCCCGAATGCGATGTCTCGATTCGCCCCGGCTGGTTTTATCATGCCAGCGAGGACGCGAAGGTCAAAACGCCGGCGAAGTTGCTCGAGATTTACTATGCGTCGGTCGGCCGCGGCGCCTGCCTGAACCTCAACCTGCCGCCGGATCGCCGGGGCCGCATTAACGAAGCCGACGTCGCTTCGCTCCGCGAATTCCGTCGCCGCCTCGACGCCACGTTCACGGCGGACCTGGCCCAAGCGGCCAAAGTAACGGCCAGCAACACGCGCGGCGGCGCGAAGGAATTTGCCCCGGCGAACGTCCTCGACGGCGATCGCAGATCTTACTGGTCCACGGATGACAGCGTGACCACGCCCGAACTGGTGCTCGACCTGGGTCGGCCGGTGACGTTCAGCGTCGTGAGTCTTCGCGAGTTCCTGCCGTTGGGTCAGCGCGTCGAGAGGTTCGCGCTGGATCAATGGCAGGACGGTGGCTGGAAGGAATTCGCGCACGGCACGAGCATCGGCAATCGTCGCCTGGTGCGCGGTGATCCGGTGACCACGGAGAAAATGCGTCTCCGCATCACCCAGGCCCCCGTTTGCCCGGCCATTGCGGAAGTGGGGTTGTTCGCCGAACCGGCCGACGAGACGCCCAAGTTCTCCGTGACGGTGGATTATTCGAAGGCGCCCGAGTGCGAGGCGTTCGCGCGCAAGGCCCAGGCCCTCTGCACGGACTGGTATCCAAAAGTCAATGCCATCCTCAACGGTCCGAGCCAGCCCCTCCCCTACTCCACGGTTGAACTCGAATTCGCCCCGATGGACGGCGTGGCGGCCACGGGCGGCAACCACATCGAGGTTTCGGCCGAGTGGGTGACCAAGAAAGCGCCCGACGATTACGGGATGGTGATCCACGAGATGACGCACATCGTCCAGGATTACCACGGCAAAGGGGCCGGCTGGCTGACCGAGGGGATTGCCGATTACATCCGCGACTTCCGTTTTGAACCGGGCAAACGGGCTCATCGCATCAACCCGGAAAAGAACAGCTACCGTCAGGGATACGGCGTGGCGGCTGCCTTCCTGGACTGGCTCGAAAGGACGAAGCACCCCGGAATCGTGGGCGCCCTCAGCCGCGCGACCCGGGCAGGCACATACCGGCCGGCTTTGTTCAAGGAATGCTGCGGCGAGGACCTGGACGCGCTCTGGAAGGAATTTGCCAGTTCGCCGCACCAGTCCTAGCCGCACGGGATGGCTGCAATGAAGCTCCCGTTCCAGTTCTACCTCGAAGACTTCGGCGTCGCCGTCGCGGCGATCACCGGCGTCCTGGCCGCCCGCGGCAAACGGGTTGATCTTTTCGGCGTCATTGTCCTCGCGCTGGTCACTGCCTTGGGCGGCGGCACGATTCGCGACTGCACCATCGGCGATTTTCCCGTGTTTTGGGCGCGCACCCCGAGCTACGTGTTCATTGCCACCGCGGCGGCCGTGGTCGCATTTTACCTCGAACGCGCCCGCGAGTTTCCTCGCAGCGTGCTGCTGGTCGCCGACGCGTTCGCGCTGGCGCTGTTCACGATCGTCGGGCAGCAAAAGGCGCTGGACTTTCATGTCGGCGCCGCGATCAGCGTGGCGATGGGCGTCATCACCGGTGTGGCCGGCGGCATCCTGCGCGACCTGCTGCTGGGGGAGATCCCGCTCGTCTTCCGCCCGGAGATCCATCTCTACGCGACCGCGGCGTTTGCGGGCGCCGTCGTGAACGTTCTGCTCGAACGCTGGTCACCCGCGGTGCGCACCAACATGATCGTCGGCATCGTGGCCATCCTGGCCATCCGTCTGGCGGGCATCCGCTGGCACCTCAGTCTGCCGGTTTACATCCCGCGCCAGCCCGACGAAACCGAACCGCGCGATCCGGCCGGGCCACGAACCTGACGAGAGGACAGAGCACAGAGGACAGCCGAACCCCGCGATCCTGACCCGCACCACTCATGCCCATGCGTCCTTCCCTGTTGTTGTCCACGTTGATGGTACTCAACCAACTGACCGCCGCCGAACCGCCAACCTATCGCGCGGCCGCCTCGGTCCACCTCAGTTATCCGGCGCCGGCCTGTGAATGGTTTTACAACGAGGTCGTCGTCGAACAATCCGTCAACGGCAGCTACTTCATGGCCTGCGGCTGGAACACCGGTTATTTCGGCATCCAGCAACTCGACCGCCCGGAAGACAAGGTGGTGATTTTCTCCGTCTGGGATCCGACGGCGGGCGATGATCCGAAGGCGGTGAAGGGCGAGGATCGGGTCGAAGTGCTGGCACAGGGCGAAGGGGTGCGGATCCGTCGTTTCGGCGGCGAGGGGACCGGCGGCCAGTGCATGGCACCGTTCGTCTGGAAAACCGGGGAAACCAACCGTTTTCTCGTGCGGGGCGAGGTGCAGGAGAACAAGACCGCGTACACCGCCTGGGTTTACCGCAACGAAAGCCGGCAGTGGTGGCGCCTGGCCACGTTCCGCACCCGCACCGGCGGCAAGCCACTCAGCGGTTTGTACTCGTTCATCGAGGATTTCCGGCGCGACGGCCGGAGCGTGCAGGAGGTGCGGCGCGCCCGCTTCGGCCACGGCTGGATCAAACCCACTGACGGCCCGTGGACGCCGCTGGCGCAGGCCCGGTTCACCGCCTCGAACGCCGAATGGGAATCGAAGGACAACATTGATGCCGGCATCGCTGGCGACGGGTTCTACCTCGCCACCGGTGGCGACACCAAGCCGTCGCGCGCGTTGCGGAGCTTGATGGATTTGCCGTCCCCGCCGCGCACCCCGCCGGCAGACTTTCCCGAACCGGCCGACCGGCCGGCAACGAGGCGTTGAGGACGGATCGCAACCGCCTCGCCCGCGGAGGCTGCCCGAACATTCCGGATCTTGCCCGCCACGGGCTGCTGCCTGCAAATTGCTGAGGTAGGGACAATAAACGGCAAGCATCCGGCAAGAGAGGGTTGGCAGTTGGCCGAGCGGTTCGGTTTGCTGGCGGCCACATGAACTTGGCAACGCGTCTTCGCTGTTCCGGTAGCCGGCTGGCCACCGCGCTGGGCCTGCTTGGGGTTGCCGGCCTGGCCATCGGCCTGATCGCGTGCGGCACGGTGAGCCGCACCGTGCTGGCCCCGCCCGGGATCCCCGGCGCCAAGTTCGTCGGCTCCGCCGCCTGCGCCGACTGTCACGAGCCCATCACGAAGCTTTTTCCCACCGCCGACCATGCCCGGCTGCAGGCGCGCGGCACCAACGCCATGGAGATGGGCTGCGAATCCTGTCATGGCCCCGGCAGTCTGCACGTGGACTCGGGCGGGAACCGCGGCACGATCGTCAATCCGAAGTGTTCCCCGGAGGCGTGTTTCCAGTGCCATCTGGACAAGCAGGGCGAATTCCACCTGCCCCACGCGCATCCGGTGCTGGCCGGGCGAATCCATTGCACCGACTGTCACGACCCGCACAAGGGTTCGGTCCATTCCCAAGGTGGTCTTGGCGTGCTGAGCCAGAATGCGCTGTGCCAGTCCTGTCACACGGCCCAGCGCGGACCGCACGTGTTCGAGCACGAAGCCCTGCGGGAAGGTTGCACGACCTGCCACCGGCCGCACGGCTCGGTCAATGCCAAGCTGCTCGTGCAGCGGAACCAGATGCTGTGCCTCAAATGCCATTTCCAGCAACAGTTGGCTGGCGGTCAATTGTTGATCGGCGGCATGGACCACACGCCATTCGTGGCGCAGGGCACCTGCTGGAGCGCCGGCTGCCACGAAGCCGTGCATGGTTCACAGGTTAACTCTTCGCTGCGCTACTGAAACCGCCCGGAGCCACGCCCCATGAAACGAATCCCCCCTCAGCGGAACCGGACCCGGCGAGGCGCCCGGGTGACGGCCTTCTCAATGGCGGCGGTGATGGCCGCCGCCGCCTACGGCGCCGACGATACCCAACCGGCCAAGGACGACACCAAGCCCGCCGCTGACACCGGCGCGGCCAAAAAGGACGACGCCAAGCCGGCCAGCGGCCAGACGGAAGCCAAGAAGGACGACGCCGCGGCCAAGGACAGCAGCGAGACCAGCCCCGACTACCGCAACTGGATCACTGTCTCCGCCGGCGGCGCGATCGTGAGCGGGCGAACGTCCGAGTTCCAGAGCCAGCATCAGCTCCCGAACGGCGCGTTCGGTGGGGTCGAGGATTTCCACTACGAACAGGACGTGGGCAAGCACGGTCTCTTCAAAGTGGACGGACGCGGCATCTTCGACAACCACGACTACGGCATCAAACTCGAGCTCTCGAACCCGGACAAAGGGTTCGTCCGCCTCGGTTACACGCAGAGCCGAACCTGGTCGGATGGCGGCGGCGGTTATTTCCCCGGGACCGGTCCTGGCCAGGCCAGCCAGTGGGTCAATCTCTACGACAACGCGCTCGCGCTCGACCGCACCGAGCTGACGTTCGAGGCCGGGTTGCGGCTGCCGAAAGTGCCGCAACTCACCTTCCGCTACACGCGCCAGACGCGCGAGGGTTCCAAGGACGCCACCACTTGGGGGCCGGTCACGCAGACTGGCGACCTCTCGGTTCACAACATCACCCCTTCGTTCCTGGGTCTGGACGAAGTGCGCAACGTGTTCGCGCTCGACCTGAAGCACACGCTGGGCAAAACCGATGTCGGCCTGGGCTTCAGCTACGAACGGCTCGACAACAACGACACCCGCAACGACGCTTTCAACCCCGGCCAGCCCGGCGCCAGCTACTCCACGCAACGGGAGGATACCAAGTCCGACATGTTCAGCGCCCACGGCTACGCCAGCACGCCGCTGGGCAAACGCGTCCTCTTCAGCACCGGGTATGCCTTCACCGACCTGGATGCCACGACCACCGGGTACCGGGTTTACGGCATCGGCTACGATCCCGATCTGGCGCAACGACTGCCCAGCCCGAACTCGTTCGACGCCCTCACCAGTTCCACGCACCTGGACCAGCACCTGATCAATGCCAACGTGTTCTGGCGGCCCAAGGACACCGTGGCCATCGTGCCCTCGCTCCGCATTGACAAGGAGGATTGGAGCGGCAGCTCGGCCTTCGGGCAGCCCGCCCTGCCGTTCACGCCGGGATCCTACTTCGCCGCCAACGACCGCGGCCTGCTGGACGTGGCCGGTAATCTCGAGGTCCGTTACACGGGCGTCACCAACTGGGTCCTTTACGCGCGTGGCACCTGGCGGAACGCCTCCGGCAACCTGAACGAACACCTCGACAACACCGGCACCGGCGCCCAGGCGTTGCTCCGCGCCACCGACGACACGAGCTGGGAACAGAAGTATGTGGCCGGCGCCAACTGGTATCCCCTCCGGTTGCTCAACTTCGCCGCCGAGTACTACCACAAGATTCGCGACAACAATTACACCCACACCGCCGACTCGACTCCGAACCTGCCCGGTGCGCTCCTGGTCTATCCGGCCTTCCTCACCGCCCAGGGTTACACCACCGACGACGTGAACTTCCGGACGTCCTGGCGGCCGCGCAACAACCTCAGCCTGGTGGGGCGTTACGATTTCCAATACACGGCGTTCGATTCCCAGGCGGCCGGCCTCGCCCAGGTCCAGACCGCGCAAATGACGAGCCACATTCTCAGCGGCACCGCCACCTGGTCGCCGCTCAACCGGCTCTACCTGCTCGCCGGCCTCAACTACGTCTGGGACCGGACGGATTCGCCGGCGGTGGCCACCACCCCGGCCCTTCAGAACGCCAGGAACGATTACTGGACCGCCAACGCCGGCCTGGGTTACGCCCTCGATGACAAGACCGATTTCGACGCCCAGTACCTCTACTACCGGGCGCATGATTTCGTGGACAACTTCGCCTTCGGCCTGCCGTACGGCGCGGGCGACACCGACCAGGGCCTGACCGCCGCCATCTCGCGGCAAATCAACCGCCGCATCCGCGTGTCGCTGCGTTACAGCTATTACATCAACCGCGACCAGACCTCCGGCGACCATCTCGATTATACCGCCCACGTCATCTACTCGAGCCTGCAATACCGCTTTTAGCGATGAATAGGCCGGCATCGGCCAGCGTCGCTTACACAAAGGTAGAATACCGCAACGAGAACCAATACCATGAAAAGAACACTGACCGTCGTCCTCGGCATCCTCGCCGTCGGGCTGCTCTCCGCCAGCGCGGCGGACGCGAAGGAAAACTGGGAGAAGAACTGTCAAAAGTGCCACGGCGCGGATGGCAAAGGCCAGACCGTCATGGGCAAGAAGCTCAAGATCAAGGATTACACCGACGCGAAGGTCCAGGAGGAAATGAAGGATGACGCCATGGTCAAGATCATCAAGGAGGGCAAGAAGGAAGGCGACAGGCAACTGATGAAAGGCTACGCCGACGATCTCAAGGACCAGGAGATCAAGGACCTGATCGCTTTCATTCGCAAGTTCAAGAAGTAGGCGTTCCCATGCTTCCAGCCAGCCGCTGCCGGGCGACCCGCCCGGCAGCCTGAAATCTCCCGGCCCGCCGCCCTTTCGCGACGCCGGCACCCCAGTCTGAATGCCACCAAAACATCCGCATCTTGACACCGCCCCCACGCGGGCTTAAGGATTCCGACACGAATATGAAACAAATACTTATTGTCACACTCGCCTTGGCCCTCGCCAGCGTCTTCAGCCTGCGGGCGGCCGACGCCAAGGAAAACTGGGAAAAGAACTGCCAAAAGTGCCACGGGGCGGACGGCAAAGGCCAGACCCCGATGGGCAAAAAGTTGAGAATCAAGGATTACAGCGATCCGAAGATCCAGACGGACCTGAAGGATGACGCGATGGTCAAGAGCATCAAGGAAGGCAAAAAGGAAGGCGATACCACCCGGATGAAAGCCTTCAGCGATGTTCTCAATGACGACGAGATCAAGGCGTTGGTAAAATTCTTTCGCACGCTCAAGAAGTAACGGCTCCGGCTTTGTTCCCGGCCACGGAAAGGGTTTTCCGTGGCCTTTTCATTTTTGGCTCTGTGCCTGACAAAATCTGCAAAGACTTTGGCAAAGGAGGTAAAGCCCGCCCGGCAGCCACTCAGTAGCGTCCCTTTAATGAATCATGGACGGTTCGCGACCCGGACGGCCGCGGAACCAGCCGGACGGCCCCGGAGTTGTCCGCCCTTCGAACGGGCCGCCGCGATCCGGGTGGTGGATGGGAACTGGTCCGGTGGGGAGGGGCGCCAGCGCCGACGGGAGGGCGACCACCGGGGGTTCGCGGGCGAACGCGGCCACCCTTCCGGACAGAACCAGCGAATGATTTTTGAAACATGAACGGCCAACAAAAAACTCCCGCCGTGCTCGCGGGGCTGGCGGCGCTGTTTCTGGCGCTGGCGGCGGCATTTCTCGGGAACCTGTGGGGACGGCCCGCGGCGTTGCCAAACATCCCGCTCGTTGACCCGATCTACACCAATACCATGACGGTGCGGACGAACTACAACGACCTGGTGCTTCTGAAGGCGGACCTCACCGACTTCGATTGCAATGCCTGCCACGACCCGAAGAAACCCCCGGTCATCCGCTTCGACACCAACCAGAACATCATCGTTCCGCCGGAACACGAAGACATCGTCATGAAGCACGGAAGCCACAACCGCAACAACAACTGCTTCAACTGCCACAACGAAACCAACCTCGTCGTGCTGCAAACCCGCGACGGCCGCGTCCTGACCTTTGACAACAGCCCGCCCCTGTGCGGCAGTTGCCACGGCCCCACCTATCGCGACTGGGAGGCGGGCGTCCACGGCCGGACCAGTGGCTATTGGGACCGCGCACTGGGCCCGTTCGAGCGCAAACCGTGCGCGGCCTGTCACAATCCGCACGCCCCGAAGTTCCCTCCCCGTCATCCCGCCCCGGGTCCGCACCCGCTCCGGCAGGCGATCCAGACGGCCACCGTCCCCGAGGAAAGGAGTCACTGACATGTCCGACCCGATTTCGTTGCCGAACCCGCCGGCCGGAAGCGCCGGGGGTGAAATCAACCGGCGCAGTTTCCTCCGCGCCGGCGCCGTCCTCGCCTCGGGCGTCGCCGCGCTGGCCGCCAGCCTGTCACCGCTCCGCGAGTTGAAGAACTACACGTCCACGGAGCAGTGGCTGCAGAAGTATTACAAGGAACTCACCCCGGCGGAGATGGACCAGGTCCTCCAGCGGATCGCGGACGAGGTGGAGCGCGAGTACGCGGTGCGCCCGCACGTCCGCGACCTCAAGCCGATGGACGGCGTGGAGTTCAAATACTGCCTCAACCTCACGCGGTGCATCGGCTGCCGCAAGTGCGTCCACGCCTGCGTCGCGGAGAACAACCAGTCGCGCCAGCCGGAGATCCAGTACATCCGCGTGCTGCGGATGAAGCACGGTTCGATTGACATGGAGAATGCCGAGCATTTTTACGATTCCGAGTCCGTGCCGGAGGAGGGCTATTTCTACATGCCCGTGCAGTGCCAGCAGTGCGAAAATCCGCCCTGCGTCAAGGTCTGCCCCGTCCATGCCACCTGGCAGGAGAAGGACGGCATCACGGTGATTGATTACGACTGGTGCATCGGCTGTCGCTACTGCGAAGCCGCCTGCCCCTACTGGGCACGGCGGTTCAACTTCACCAAACCGGGAATTCCGAAGGACCGGATCAATCCCGACATGGCGTATCTTGGCAACCGGCCGCGGAAGCAAGGCGTGATGGAGAAGTGCCATTTCTGCATCCAGCGCGCCCGGGCCGGCCGCTATCCGGCGTGCCTGGAGGTTTGTCCCACCGGGGCGAGGAAGTTTGGCAACGCGCTGGATCCGAACAGCGAGGTGGCCTACATCCTCAAGAACAAGCGCGTGTTCATCCAACTCAAAGAGGAGTTGGGCACGTCACCACGGTTCTTCTACTACTTCGACGTATGAGGCAGGCGATTCGCAATTATCTGGTTTTCCTGGCGCGCTGCGGGCGCATCGCATTCGTCGGAGACTGGCGCTACTACGCCTGGATGGGTCTGCTGACGGCGATTTGCCTGCTGGGCCTCAACGCCTACGCGAGACAGTTCGTCCACGGTCTCATCACCACCGGCATGAGCGACGAGGTTTCCTGGGGTGTCTATATCGCCAACTTCACCTTCCTCGTCGGCATCGCGGCGGCGGCCGTGATGATGGTGATTCCCGTTTACATCTACGACAACGAGGAACTGCACGACCTCGTCATCTTCGGCGAATTGCTGGCCGTCGCGGCAATCATCATGTGTCTGGCCTTCGTAACGGTGGACCTGGGCCGGCCCGACCGCTTCTGGCATCTCATCCCCGGCATCGGCCAGTTCAACTTTCCCCAGTCCATGCTCAGTTGGGACGTCATCGTGCTCAATGGCTACCTGCTGTTGAACGTCCACATCTGCGGTTATCTGTTGTACAGTCGCTATCAGAAAAAAATGCCCGCGAAGTGGTTTTACGCTCCGTTTGTCTTCATCGCCATCGTCTGGGCCATTTCGATCCATACGGTGACGGCGTTTCTCTACGTGGGGCTGGGTGGGCGGCCGTTTTGGAACCAGGCCATCATCGGCCCGCGCTTTCTCGCGTCGGCCTTCACCGCCGGTCCGGCGTTGATCATCCTGGCGATCCAGGTGGTCCGCCGCGTCACCGCCACCGGTCCCGCCGGCGGCATCACGCGACGTCCGGGCTTGGCCAACTCGGCCAAGACGGCATCAACCCGGGCGGCGGCTTTGGACGACCTGGAGTTGTTGACCCGTCACCTGCCACAGTTCGCCTCGGTTTCAAAGGAAACCCGGCGCGATATTTTGCCCGGTTTGGTGGTGTTGAAAGTGGAGGCGGGCGATGTCCTGTTGCGCCAGGGCGAGACGGACAAAGACGCCTATTTCGTTTTGAAAGGGCGCGTCGTGGTCGAGCGGGAGGAAAGCGGCCGCCACCGCGTGACGCGCAGCTCGGGACCGGGCGAACAGTTTGGCGAGGTTTCCGCCCTGGCCGGAACGCCGCGCATGGCCACGGCCATCGCGGAGGAAGCCACCCAGGTTCTGCGCGTGCCGGCGGAGGCCTTGCGCAAGTTGATGAAGACGGCCCCGATGAACAAAATCATCCGGGCGCGGATGACCGAGCGGCTGATGTTTACGGATCACGCGCTGATGACGCTGCGCGGCATTGTGCAAGTGGCCATGACCATCAACGTGTTTCTCTTGGTGTGCGAAGTTTTCACGGAATTCTACGCCGGCGGCCTGCATATCGTGTCATCCAAATACCTCTATCTTGGCTTGGACGGCCATCACGCGCTCGTGCCGTGGATTTGGACGGCCATCACGTTCAACCTCACCGCGATGGTTTTGCTCGTGCTGCCGGTCAGCCGCAGCCTTCGGTGGCTTAACCTGACCTGCGTCCTCTGCATCGTCGGCATCTGGATTGAAAAGGGCATGGGGCTGGTCATTCCCGGTTTCATCCCCACGCCGCTGGGCGAGATGATGGAATACGCTCCCTCCCTGAACGAAACGCTGGTCTGCTTCGGCATCTGGGCCTTCGGACTCCTCTGTTACACGATTTTTCTCCGCATGGCCGTGCCCATCCTGCAGGGCCGGCTCTCGCGCTCGAACGAACCCGCGGCCAGCCCCGGTGGCAGCCTTGCCTCACTCCGTCCCGCCGCGCCCCACTGAACTTCACCGCGCATGTCCCCTCCCCCGACCCAGGCCGATGCCCGGCAATCCTTGAACGCGCACGTCGCCGCCAAAGGCGGGGAAATCCACGGCAAATACGGCCCGCACCTCGGCTGGAGCGAGTTGCTCCGGCTCCTGGAGGATCCGGCTTGCGTCCGCTACCCGTGCGACATCGTCTTCGGGGACGGGCCGCTGCAGACGGGCGAAATGGCCTTTCCCGAGCCCAAGGGCGCGCGGCCCGAAGACGGTTTCACGATCTACGTGCATCCCTGTTTCGCCACGCAGCGCGAACGGGTGCCGGCCTTGGTGCTCTACCAACTGGTGGTGGTCAACTACGGCGCCTTCGCCTCCGCCGACGACGCCGAAACCTTCGGCGCCGCTGCCCTCGGGCTTTCCCTGGACGACTATTACCGGGCCTTGTGCGATCTGGCCGACGTGATGGGTCAGCCCCACGGCAGACCAGCGGCCGTTACGCCACACAGCGCGAGCACACACCCGAATGTTCATCCATATCTTGACACTGCGCCTACGCAGGCATAAGCATTCCACCAACAATATGAAACGAATACTTGTCGTCACACTTGCCTTGACCCTCACCAGCCTTTGCAACCTGCGGGCGGCCGATGCCAAGGAGAATTGGGAAAAGAACTGCCAGAAATGCCATGGCACCGATGGCAAGGGCCAGACCACCATGGGCAAGAAACTCAAGATCAAGGATTACAGCGATTCCAAGGTCCAGGCGGAAATGAAGGATGCAGACATGCTCAAGACCATCAAGGAAGGCAAGAAGGAGGGCGACGTCACGCGGATGAAGGCCTTCGGGGATGCGCTCAACGACGACGAAATCAAGGCGCTGGTGAAGTTCGTCCGCGACCTCAAGAAGTAACTCCACGCTTTCACGCTCACCGGCCACAGGCTGCCCCTGTGGCCTTTTCATTTTTGGTCGTCCGGTGGCCAACATTTGCGAAGACTTCGGCAAAGGAAGGGGAGCCCGCCGTCCGGCGGCCACGTAACGTTCCCCCACCGAATCGTCGGGACCGCGGTGCGGTTGCCGTGGACCCGTCAACGGATTGGGAGCCATGGGTGTGTTCAAAATGCCGCCGCAAATCGTTCGGCTGGTGCTCTTGACGGTGGCCATCGTAGGCAGCTACTTGATGGCCCGAACCGTGCTCACGCCCCCTTCCTTCCGCCAGTATGGCTGGTACCGCGGCGAGGCCCTCGTCGAGCTCGCCAGCCGCCAAATCGTCTTCGCCGGCAAGCCAGCCTGCGAAATCTGCCACGACGAGGAGTTCCGCAAGCTTGCCAAGGGCAGTCACAAGGGGCTTTCCTGCGAGGGGTGCCACGGCCCCAGCCAGGCGCACTCGGACGATCCCGATGACCTCGCCGTGCGGCCGAAGAAGGAACCCTTCAGCACCTGCACGCGCTGCCACGAGTTCAATGTTTCGCGGCCCAAGTGGCATAAACAGATCGTGACCAGGACCCATTACACGGGCGACAAGTGCACCGACTGCCACGTGCCGCACAGCCCCACGGAGGTTCCATGAAATCGGAGATCTCGCGACGCGATATCCTGGGCGGCCTCGGTGCGGTCATGGCCGGCCTGGCCACCCTTCCCCTGGCCCGCACGGCCAAGGCCGCGGTGCAGAAACTGGCGGTCTCGGCCAACGCCCCCAAGGGCTACGACCCCACCCAGCACCGATGGGTGATGGGCATCGACATCAACCGCTGCATCGGCTGCGGTATCTGTGTCGAGGCGTGCAAGACGGAGAACCACGTCCCCATGGGGCGAAACTACTTCCGCACCTGGATCGAGCGCTACATCATCACCAAACCCAAACCGGGGACGGGCGCCGCGCGCGGCGAAGTACTGGTGGAATCCCCGGACGGCGGGATGCACGGTTTCTCGGACCTGCCGGTGCCGGCCGCAGACGTGCTGCACTCCTTCTTCGTGCCCAAGCTCTGCAACCTGTGCGAGCACTCGCCCTGCGTCCAAGTCTGCCCTGTGGGTGCCACCTTCGACGCGCCCGACGGTGCCGTGCTGATTGACCCCGAGTATTGTATCGGCTGTGGTTTCTGCATCCAGGCGTGCCCCTACGGCTGCCGGTTCCTCAACCCGTTCACCCGGACGGCCGAGAAATGCACGCTTTGTTATCACCGAATCACACGTGGCCTGAAGCCGGCCTGCGTCGAGGTCTGCCCGACCCAGGCGCGCATCTTCGGCGACCTCAAGAACGCGCCGCCGGAGGATCCCATCCGGCAGTTCTACCAGGACAACCGGGTGCAGGCCCTCAAACCTTTTCTTGGCACCGATCCGCGCCTGTTTTACGCCGGCATGGACAAAGAGGTGAGATAGCATGACCAACGAAGTGACCAATATCGTTGTGGAGGTGCTGCCGCGCTTCGAGGGCTACGTGTATCCCAACGAGTCTGGCGCGCATCCCCTGTGGAGCGTGCTGATCGTGCTCTACCCTTACATCACCGGCCTCGTGGCGGGCGCCTTCATCATGGCCTCGCTCGTGCGCGTCTTCCGGGTGCGGGCCTTGGAACCGGTGTACCGGCTGTCGCTGCTGACCGCCCTCGCCTTCCTCCTGTGCGCCCCCCTGCCCCTGCTGTTTCACCTCGGCCATCCCGAGCGCTGTTTCGAGGTGATGATGACGCCGCACCTGACCTCGCCGATGGCAATCTTCGGGTTCGTTTACGCCTGGTACTTGATGGCCGTGTTGCTGCTGGAACTCTGGTTCGACTTTCGCCGCGACCTCGTCGCCTGGTCCACCACCGAGCCCGGGTTCAAGGGGATTCTCTACCGCCTGTTCACCGTCGGCGTCACCGATGTTTCGGAGCCGGCCCTGCGACTGGACGACCGCATCGGCCACCTGCTCTCGGTAATCGGCATCCCCTCGGCGTTTTTGCTGCATGGGTACGTCGGCTTCATCTTCGGCTCGGTCAAGGCAAACCCATGGTGGGGAAACCCCCTCATGCCCATCATTTTCATCCTCTCCGCCGTCGTCTCGGGCATCGCGCTGTGCGTGTTCAATTACATGGTCCTGAGCTGGGTGCGCCGCAAGACCGCCGACATGCGCTGCCTCGATGTGATGACCATGTTCCTCTTCTATGCCTTGGTGGTGGACGCCGCCATTGAGACGCTCGACTGGGTGCATCGGGTCTATTCCGCCGAGGAAGGCTTCCAGGTCATGCAATACATGGCTCGCGAGCGGCTGTTTTATACGCTCAACCTCGGCCAGAGCCTGCTGGGAACCCTGGTCCCGCTCCTTCTGCTGGGATCGCTGCAATTGCTGCGCAAACGGGTGCCGGAACTGGTGCGGCGGCGCATGTACTTTGCCAGTGCATCCTTTATCCTCATCGGGGTCCTCGCCATGCGCTGGAACGTCGTCATCGGCGGCCAACTCTTCTCCAAGAGCCTGCGCGGCGTGATGGCCTACAAACTGGAGTTCGCCGGGATGGAGGGATGGTTCATCGGAGCCGTTCTGCTCTCGCTGCCGTTCATCATCCTGACCGTGTTCATCCATCTGTTCCTTTCGGAAAAGCTTCCCAGCACCGGCCACGGGGACGGCTAGCCCGCAAAGCCCGGGCCCGGCAGCCGCCCACCACCGTGGACCCGACTGGCGTTTTCGATTATGAATTCTGCACTGAACCCGCCCGCCCGACAGCGACCTTCACTGCTCCGCAACTGGCTGAGCCTGGCGGGGCTGGTCATCGTGGTCGGCAGCATCTTTTCGTTCCTGCTGCTGTTCCTGATGGACGTCATGGCGCACAGCGCCAACCCTTACGTCGGCCTCCTGACGTTCGTGGTGGCGCCCGCGTTCATGATCCTGGGGTTGCTGGTCACTGCCGTGGGCGCATGGCGCGAGCGGCGCAAGCTCGGGCAGGCCGGCGGTCTGTTGCCCAGCATCGTCGTGGACCTTACCCGTCCGCGCGACCGGCGGATCCTGGGCTATTTCATTGCCGGCAGCCTGGTCTTCCTGCTCGTGTCGGCGTTGGGGAGCTATCACACTTACCACTTCTCCGAGTCGGTTGAGTTTTGCGGGCGAACCTGCCACAAGGTGATGCAGCCGGAACTGGTGACCTACGAGCACGGTTCCCATGCCCGTGTCTCTTGCGTGGACTGTCACATCGGCAAGGGCGCGACGTGGTTCGTCCGTTCCAAACTTTCCGGCACCTACCAGTTGTATGCGACCACGTTCAACAAGTATCCGCGGCCGGTGCCCACACCGATCAATAATCTGCGGCCGGCCCAGGAAACCTGCGAACAATGTCACTGGCCGCAGAAATTCGTCGGCAACCTCGAGCACACCTACACCTACTTTCTGGCCAACGAAACCAATTCCCCCTTCACGCTCAGCCTGCTGATCAAAGTCGGTGGCGGCGATCCCACCCACGGACCCACGGACGGCATCCACTGGCACATGAATGTGGGCAAGGTCGTCGAGTATGTCGCCACCGACAAGTCGCGGCAAAAAATCCCCTGGGTGCGCTTCACGGACGAACAGGGCGTGGTTTCGGTGTTTCATACCAAGAGTTACACGAACCCGCCCCCGGCGTCAGAGATCCGGCGGATGGACTGCATGGACTGCCACAACCGGCCGGCGCACAAATACAAAACGCCGGACGATGCGGTGAACCTCGCCATGAGTCTGCCCGGTCAGATTGACGCAACCCTCCCGTGGATCAAAACCAACGCGGTGGACGTCCTGACCCGTCCCTACACCAACTCGATCCAGGCCTCCCAGGGCATCGCCACCACGCTGGCCGAGCGGTATCCCGACCTGCGGAAGGATGCGCGGCTGCGGCAAACCATCACCGCCGTCCAGCAGATCTATCGCGACAATTTCTTCCCGGAGATGCGGGCCGACTGGAAGGTGTACCCGGACAACATCGGCCACAAAAACTGGCCCGGCTGTTTCCGCTGCCACGATGGCAAGCACATCGCGGAGGACGGCAAGCGCTCGATCAAGGCCAACAACTGCAATTCCTGCCACATCATCCTCGCCCAGGGCACCGGCGATGAACTCCTGAAAATGACGCCCGGCGGCCAACCCTTCAAACATCCCGGAGGCGATTACGACAACACCTGCAACGAATGTCACAGCGGCGGTCTTTGAGCCGGCGTGCCGCCGCGGGACCAGTACCCTCCGCCCGCTGGCCGTGGGAAAATGGCTGGCCGGACTGGGCGGCGCCCTGCTCCTCCTGACCGGCCTCGCGCAGGCGGCCGAGGCCATCCCCAATGCCGATTGCCTGGTCTGCCACGAGGACAAGACCCTCACCCAGACCAACGCCAACGGCACGGTCAAATTGCTGTTCGTGGAGGTCGCCCGCCTCGCCCGGTCCGTCCACCCGTCCAACGCCTGCGTCAACTGCCATGTGGATGTAACGTCGAAGCACCCGGACGACAACGTGGCCCTCAAGCAACCGGTCTGCACCGGCTGCCATGACGCGCAGCCGAAGCACGAAGCCGCCGCCAGGGCCTACGCGGAGAGCATTCATGGCGTCAGCCGGGAACACTGGGGCTCGCCCGCCGCCCGGTGTACCGATTGTCATGGTTCGCACGAAATCCTGGCGGTTACCAACCCGGCCTCGTCGGTTTACAAGCTTAACCTGCCGCTCACCTGCGCCAAGTGCCATAGCAACACCAACCTCAACCGCGAGTTCCAAATCCGCCGCCCCGACGCCGCCGCCCAATACAACGACAGCATTCACGGCTACGCCCTGATGAAGCTCGGGCTGATTGTCGCCGCGTCATGCAACGACTGCCACGGCGTCCACAACATCCGGCGCAGTGTGGACCATGACTCGCCGGTCAACCCCGCCAACGTCGCCAGGACCTGCGGCCAGTGCCACGTGAAGGTCGAGCAGATCTACAACCGGAGCGTGCATGGCCAACTCCTGGCCAAGGGCGACAAACGCGCCCCGGTCTGCACCGATTGTCACACGTCCCACCAGATCGAGAACGTGGAAAACGGCCAGATGAAAGTCCTCGCGGACAAACGTTGCGGCCAATGCCACCAGGACCGCCTCGAACACTACCGCGACACCTACCACGGCAAGGCCATGGCCCTCGGCCGGCCGAATCAGGCAACCGACGTCGCCGCCTGTTACGACTGCCACGGTCACCACGACATCCTCCCGCCCTCCGATCCCGCGTCCCGGCTGTCGCCGCAAAACATCGTCCAGACCTGCCAGCACTGCCACCCGAAGGCGAACGTCGGCTTCACCCAGTACAAGCCCCACGCCAACCCGCTGGACCGGCAGAACTACCCGGCCCTGCACGCCGTGTTCGTGCTCATGACCGCCCTCCTCATCGGCGTCTTTGCCTTCTTCGGCGCCCACACCCTGCTCTGGCTCTTCCGGTCGGTTTTCCTCTACTGGACCGACTCCAAGAAGTTTCGCGAGGCCAAGATCCGGACCCGGGACGACGAGGAGTCGTTCTCCCGCTTCCAACCCTTCGACCGTTTTCTGCACTTCCTTGTGGTGACCAGCTTCCTGTTGCTGGTCATCACCGGCATGCCGTTGAAATTCTATTACACGGCCTGGGCGAAAGTGATGTTCAACGTCATGGGCGGGCCGCAAACCGCCCGCACCCTGCATCATTTCGGCGCCATCGTCACTTTCCTCTATTTTGGACTCCACCTGTTCAATCTGGCGGTGCGCTGCTGGCAACACCGCGGCGCCCTGCGCGACCCGGTCACCGGCCGCGTGCGTTTGCGCCGGATCGGGCAGGCGCTGTTCGGGCCGGACTCGATGATCCCGACCCTGCAGGACTGGCGGGACTTCATCGCCCACAATCGCTGGTTCTTCGGCAAGGCGGAAAAGCCGCAGTTCGACCGCTGGACTTACTGGGAAAAATTCGATTACTTCGCCGTGTTCTGGGGCGTGTTCGCCATCGGGCTGTCGGGCCTGATCATGTGGTTCCCGGAGTTCTTCTCGCGGTTTATGCCGGGCTGGATCATCAACATCGCCCTGATCGTTCATTCGGACGAGGCGCTGCTGGCCGCCGGGTTCATCTTCACCATCCATTTCTTCAACACCCATTTCCGGCTGGAGAAATTCCCCATGGACACGGTCATCTTCTCCGGCCGCGTCTCGAAAACCGAGATGCTGCACGAGCGCAAGCGCTGGTTCGACCGGCTCAGCGCCGGCCGCCGCCTCGAGGAGCATCGCGTCAAGGATGAATGGCTGCGCTGGAAGGGCATCGCGCGCTCATTCGGCTACATCTTCTTCGGCCTGGGCGTGCTCCTGTTGCTCCTGATCATCTACGCCATGGGCACCCGCCTGATGCACTGACCGCCATGCGCCGCGTGCGGATCATGATTGGGGCCATGGTGGCCGGTGTGGGACTGACTTCCTCAGTGCTGGCCGCCGCCCCGGTAAGCAACGCGGACTGCCTCGATTGCCATGGGCAAAATGACCTGGCCAGGACCAATCGTGACGGCCGGGTCATCTCGCTCTTCGTGGATGCGGCCCGGTTGAAGGCCTCCGTCCACGCCACCAACCTGTGCGTCGCCTGCCACCGGGACCTCACCCCCCAGCACCCCGACGACAAGGTGCCCGCGAAGCCGGCCGATTGCGCTGGTTGTCATGGCCCGGCGGTGGACAGCTACGCTGCCAGCGTGCATGGGCTGGCCATGCAGAAGGGCGACCCGACCGCGCCCGGCTGCCTCGACTGTCACGGCAACCACGACATCCAACCGCACGCTTCGCCCGGCTCGCGCCTCTACTTCTCCAACCTCGGCCGGACCTGTGGCGAATGCCACCCCGCGGAAGCCCGGGACGTCGCCGAAAGCGTTCATGGCCGCGCCACCGCCAAAGGCGACCGGTTGGCCGCCACCTGCACCGACTGCTATGCGGAGCACCGCATCCACGGGCTTAAAAGCGATTCCACGCTGCAAATCTCCAGCGAGGTCTGCGGCAAATGTCACGCGTCGGAGCGCCTCGACACGCGCTACCGGCTGCCCACCAATCGGGTCAAAACGTTCTTCGAAAGCTACCACGGCCTCGCGGCGCAATACGGCGCCACCCGCGCCGCCAACTGCGCCAGTTGCCATGGCTTCCACCGGATCCTGCCGTCGTCCGACCCGCAGTCCTCCATCCACCCCAGTCACCTCGTTACGACCTGCGGCAAGTGCCATCCCGGCGCCAACACCAACTTCGCCCTCGGCCGCATCCACGTGGGTGGGAGTTCGGACGGGAGCACGGGCGCGATCGTGAACCGCTGGGTCCGGCGCGTCTATCTTGCCCTCATTTTCGGTGTGGTCGGTTTCCTCGCCCTGCATAATCTGCTGGCCTGGCGAAAACACGCCCTCGCGGCGCTGCACTCGCCCCAGCGCACGGTCCTCCGCATGGACCGCGCGCAGCGCCTCCAGCACTTTTGCCTGTTGCTCAGTTTTTTCGTCCTCGCCTGGAGCGGCTTCGCTTTGAAGTATCCCGACTCCTGGTTCGCCTGGCTCTTCGGCGGCGATGAAACGATCCGCCGCTGGGTGCACCGGGTCGCTGGCGTGGTTTTGCTCGGCACGGGGGCGGTGCATCTCGTCTATGGGGTCGCGACGGCCAATGGCCGCCGCCTCCTGGCCGACCTCTGGCTGCGCGGCAGCGACCTCCGCGACCTGGTCGCCAACGGACGCTATCTGCTGAACCGCCGCCCCCGGCCGTCACGCTTCGGTCGCTTCGGCTACCCGGAGAAACTCGAGTACTGGGCCGTGGTTTGGGGCACGCTCATCATGGGAGCAACCGGACTCATGATCTGGTTCAAACTCGACGTGACCCGTTTCCTGCCGCGCTGGGCGATCGAGGTGGCCACCACCGTGCATTACTATGAAGCCATCCTCGCCTGCCTGGCCATCGGCGTCTGGCACTTCTACCACGTGATTTTCGCCCCCGAGGTCTATCCGCTCAACTGGGCGTGGTGGGATGGCCGGGCCCGGCCGCGCGACGCGGACGAACCGCCGGCGGAACCAACCGCCGCTCCGGCCAGCCCTCGGCCACCCGGCCAGCCGTAGCCGTTACTCTCCCTGTCTTGTCACCTCCGGTGCCGGAAGCGGTGACACCTATTTGTCCTCCATTTGCCAATATCTGCAAGGTGATTGCCAAAATCGGTGTGGTTGAAACGCGCCCGAGGACTAGGCTCACCATTGAACCGCAGGGGCTGCCTGTCAGCCCGGCGGCCGGAAGCCAGAGCGAAGTTACGAAGCCGCGAGCAGCCAGTAACAATTACCGATCAAAGCGAGGACCATGACCATGAATCTGCACGAAGCAAGACGATGTTCCCGGCAAACCCTGAGCCTGCTGGCGGCCGGCGCGCTGGGCGCGCTGGGCGCCGCGTACGCCCAGAACACGAACCTCAGCACGAGTTCGATGTACAGCCCCGACCACACCGCGCCTGGAGGCCTGGACCCGCGCCCGGAGGTCACTTCCATCACCGCGACCAACGGGACGCTGACGGTGCAGTGGTCCGGGATTCAAGGGCCTTACCAAGTGCAGCAGACCCCCACCCTGGGCCCGGCCCAGTGGCAGAACGTCGGCCAGCCGACCATCACCAATCTCACGACCACGCTGCCCCTGAGCGGCGACCTTGGCATTCTCCGCGTGCAGGGCAGCGACCCGAATTACATCGGCGAAGTCGGCACCTGCCAGTTCTGCCACAAGTCCATCCATGTGACGTGGACCAACACCCTCCACGCGAATGCGCTCCAGGCGCTCAAGAACATTCATCAGGACACCAACGCCGCCTGTCTGCCCTGCCATACCGTCGGCTATGGGATGTTGAATGGTTACCACGACATGGCCACGACGCCGAACCTGGCGAATGTTCAGTGTGAGAACTGTCACGGCCCGGCCGGCAACCACGTGGCCAATCCGCTGGATCCGTCCATCCGCCCCATCATCACCATTTCGGCGGCCATCTGCGGCGGCTGCCACACCGGCGATCAACACCCGACCTACGACGAATGGAAGACTTCACCCCACGCCCAGTTCGTCCCGACCGTGGCCAGCAGCATCCTGAGCGGGGGCCCCGCGCGGATGCTCTCGTGCGGTCCCTGTCACTCCGGTTCCGTCCGCCTCGCCCTGCTCAACCAGTTGGACGATCCGACCACGCCCCTGCCCAGCTTGACCGATGCGGCGACCTTCCCGCAGACCTGCGTCGTCTGCCACGATCCGCACGTGAACCAACCCGGCGAAACGACGCAGCTCCGCAACCCGACCTACTCGCTGGACAACTTCTCCTACAACACCTCGGCGACCAACTCGTTTGCCGCGCAATACAACCCAAACATCCAAGTCTGCGGCCAGTGCCACAACCTGCGCGGCGCCCAATGGACCGACACCTCCCGTCCGCCCCACAATTCGCCGCAGTATAACATGCTCATCGGCAAGGGTGGTTACGACCTCGGCAATTCCATTATCGCCACGCATGGATTGGAGACGGAGGATCAGTGCGTGAGTTGCCACGTTTTCGCGGTGAGCGCCACCACGGTCAGCGCCAGCACTCCGAATTACACGGGACACACGTTCCTCCCGCGCTATGAGGCCTGCGTGTACTGCCACGGCTCGGCGGACGGCGCGGCGGCCTTCGTCGGTGCCACCCAGACGCGCTTCACCAACAAGATCGCCGAGGTCACCGCGCTGCTCAACCAGTGGGCCACGAACAAGGCGCCCGCCGCCCTGCACAAGTACGGCCAGTACGCCTGGGAATACACCTCCGCCGGGGCCATCTCCAACCCCAACGGGGTCTCGAGTATCGTTGGCCCGAGCAGCTCGGATCAGACGAACCTCCCGCCCGCCATCCTCCAGGCGCGCTTCAACCTCTACATGGTCAACAACGACGGCAGCTTTGGCGTTCACAACGGCCTGTATGCGGAGCACCTGCTGAATGTTGCCAAGACCAACGTGACGGCTCTTCTCTCGGCGCCGTAACCCCTTGGCTGCCCCCGACCGACGGTGCCGCCAGCCGCGGCCGGGCCTGGCCGAGTCCAATGGCTGACGAGAACGCTCGTGCCCTAGTCGGAGGTTTTAGCCCCGACAGGGCGTCTTGTTTATCCGGACTGGCGGTGCGCACCCCGCCCGCCGCCGTGCGCCAGCACTTTTTTCTCGAAACCGCGGAATGGCTCCTCCACAATGCCGGCACCTATGAATCACCCTCCGTCCAATTCAGGCATCAGCCGGCGACGCTTCCTCGCCACCACCGGCTTCGCCGCCGTCGCCATCCCCACCTTGATTCCCGCCAGCGCCCTTGGCGCCGATGGCAAGCCGCCGGCCTCCGAACGCATTGTCATGGGCGTGGTCGGCTGGGGCATGCAAGGCCCCGGCAACACCGGCGCCTTCCTCAACGAAAAGGACTGTCACGTCGTCGCCGCCTGTGACCTCGACAAACGGCATCTCAATGACGCCGTCAACACCGTCAACAACAAGTACGGCAACAAGGACTGCCAGGCCTACCACGACTACCGGGAACTGATGGCCCGCACGGACATTGATGCCGTGATGATCGCCATCCCTGACACCTGGCACGCCCTGGTTGCCGTCGAAGCGCTCAAGCACAAGAAGGACGTTTACGGCGAAAAACCCCTGGCCCGGACCATCGCGGAACAGCAGGCCATCGTGAAGGCGGTGAAGAAATACAACCGCATCTGGCAGACCGGTTCGTGGCAGCGGTCAGTGGAGAATTTCCATTACGCCGCCGAGATCGTCCGCAACGGCTACATCGGCAAGATCAGCCGTGTCGAAGTCGGCCTGCCCGCCGGCCATACCGATTTCGCCGGCACGGGCGAACCGCTGTTGAAGCGACTCGCCAACGTCGCCGGCGCGCCCAAGGACCTCGCCCGGGTCGTGCCCGGCACCGCCGCCTGGGATGCGGCCGTGAGCCCGCCCCCCGCGGACCTCGACTACGACCGCTGGCTCGGCCCGTCGCAGAACGAGCCGTACATCGAAGCCCGCGTCCACATGAACTGGCGCTGGAACTACAACGTCGGCGGCGGCCAGATGCTCGACTGGATCGGCCACCACTGCGACATCGCCCACTGGGGCCTCGACTTCGACCATGTCGGCCCGAGCGAAATCGAAGGCCACGGCGACTTCCCGCCCAAGAACGCGCTGTGGAACACCAGTCCGAAATACCGCATCGAACTGAAGTATCCGCAGGACATCACGATGATCATCGCCGGCGGGCACGGTGACATCCGGGGCGGCACGAAATGGATCGGCGACCTGGGCTGGGTGTGGGTGGACCGCGGCGGGTTCAAGTCGTCCATTCAGGAGTTCAACGACATGTCCCGGCTGCCGGACGACAAGCGCAAGGTCAAGCTCTACTACTCGCGCAACCACCAGCACAACTTCCTCGAATGCGTCCGGTCGCGCAAGCCGACCATCACGCCCGCAGACACCGGGCATCACTCGGCCACGCCCGGTCATCTGGGTCTCATCTCGATGCTGGTTGGACGCAAGATCGCCTGGGATGCGAAGAAGGAGACCATCGTCGGCGACAAGGAAGCCAGCAAGCTCCTCTCCCGCCCGTTTCGGGCGCCGTATAAGCTGGTGGTGTAAGACCGCCATCACTGAATTCGCACAACCTGCCTGGCTTCACGCAAGGCAGGTTGTTTTTGTGTTTGGGCCGTGCTGCGTCGCGGCCCAAATCGCGCACTTGTTCGGACCATGACCGGTCGCGGTCATAGCCGGATGGGGAGCACGGGCGGCTCGCCTGTGCCTCCCGGCCGCCGGCCGGGAGAACTCTCCTCTGCCCGCACGCTGGCAACGCGTGCGGTCGGCAGTGTCCTGATTTGTCGTTTCCCGGAGCGCGGCTGTGCGCTAAGCGTCAGCCGCAGCAGGCGGGACACGCTGCGGCTGGTCTCCGACACAGCCGCGCTCCATCCCAATTGGGACAACCCTGCCGTGCGGTCTGGACTTGCCGGTATTCTGCTTGGTTTGGACCGCGGGCGGCTGGCGCAAAACTCCTTACCCTCCTCCGCAAATCGTGACACGATGTGACCATGAAAGTAGAAACCGTCGAAATCCCGACGAACGTTCTATCCGCCGTCGAGACGCTGGACGAATTGCAGGACTGGCTTACGGCGCAAAACCCGAAGCTCATCGCTGAACTGCGCGCGGCCCGCCAGCAGGATCTCGCCGGCCAGTTCAAACCCTGGAAACCGCGTCACCTGCCAAGCCCAGGTCGAAGCAGGTGAAGAAGCCGACGCGCAACTTGGTAACGTCCTGATTTGACTTATCGGTGGGGCGTCCCCGCGAGCCGGCTCGTCAGTGCCCACCGAGTCAGGACACAGCGAGCAACTTGCCGGACTGGACGCGCGGTACGCAGCAGGGTTGAGCCAGGATTTGAGCGCGTGGAGGCAAGACCTGAGTCCGTTTACCCTCCGTGGCGCGGGATTTCAGCCGTAATCTGGCTTGCCGGTGGCTGCGCCCAGGTTCAAACTCGCCGCACATTATGTAACCGCTCCGCCATTGGCGTATTGGGTCGAAGGCACTTCTCATCCTCGGCCGGAATGCCAAAGCCGCATCGTATGTCCGACATACACTTTGAATGTCCCAACTGCACGCAGAGAATCGCAGCGCCTGAAGAGCTGGCGAGTCAATCAATTGACTGTCCCACCTGCAAGGAGACCATAGTGGTTCCAGCTCCCAGTCATTCAGTGCCGGCACAGGCTGCTGTCTCGTCGCAACCGCAAGCGGAGAATCAAGCTCACGTGGAATTGGCCGAACTGCGACGTAGCGCTGAGGCCGGCGACGCGAGCGCGCAGTTCTGGCTTGGCTACCACTACAGCAACGGCGATGAGGTTCCCCAAGACCCAGCCGAAGCGGCGAAATGGTTCCGCAAGGCGGCGGAACAGGGCGACGCTGTGGCGCAGCGCAAGCTCGGAATCTGCTACCGATTTGGCGAAGGAGTGCCCGAAGACCACGGCGAGGCGGTGAAATGGGTCCGCAAGGCTGCCGAACAGGGCAATACCATGGCTCAATTCGATCTCGGTACCTGCTACGAGGATGGCGACGGAGTGCCCAAAGACGACGCCGAGGCGGTGACGTGGTACCGCAAGGCCGCCGAGCAGGGCCACGCTGACGCGCAAAACAATCTCGGCTTCTGCTATGCCAATGGCCAAGGTGTTCCCACGGACGAAGCCGAGGCGCTGAAATGGTACCGCAAGGCCGCCGAGCGAGGTTACGATTCGGCGCAATTCAATCTCGGTGTCTGCTACGAGAGAGGTCGAGGGACTCCCAAGGACGGCGTCGAAGCCGTGAAATGGTTCCTCAAGGCGGCGGATCAGGGCTTCGCTCTGGCGCAATTGAATCTCGGCTTCTGCCATGCCAGTGGCCAAGGTGTTCCCAAGGACGAAGCCGAGGCGGTGAAATGGTACCGCAAGGCCGCCGAGCAAGGTTACGATATGGCGCAATTCAATCTCGGCATCTGTTATTACCATGGCCGCGGAGTTTCCAAAGACAAGGCCGAGGCCGTGAGATGGTACTGCAGGGCCGCTGGGCAAGGTTACGCTGGTATGCACGCTGGTGAGTTCGTCATCTGCTCCGACACGGGCGAACGCGTGCCGCAGAAGAACTTGATGGAAGCCGCGAGATTGAACCGCAAGGTGGCAGATCACGGCAACGCCGTGGCGCAATTCTTTCTCGGCATGGACTATTACCTCGGTCTTGGTGTCCCGGAAGATCTGGTGGAGGCAGCTCGCTGGTTTAACCTCTCTGCTGGCCAAGGTAATAAGCTGGCCAAGGAGATGCTCGCCCAACTTGACGAAGAGATGGCACGCGATCTGATTGCCGAGGGCCAGCAACTCACGCACGACTCCCAACCCCAAGATGCCGGGGCGGACCACCGCCGTGGGACCATGAGGAACGAGCGGGCAGCGAACGCCAGCGGCACGGGTTTTTTCATCACCGCGGACGGTTACCTGATCACCAACCAACACGTCGTCGCCGATGCGCGGCGAGTGGCAGTAGTTTCCGCGTCGGGCCGACGGTCGGCCCGGGTGGTCTATGCGGACGGGGCCAACGACCTGGCCTTGCTGAAGGCGAAGGGGATGTTCGCTCCGCTGCCGTTGGCACCAAGCGGCGGCGTCAAGCTCGCGGCGGCCGTGTTCACGGTCGGTTTCCCGAATCCCGGTTTGCAGGGGTTTCAAGCGAAGTTTGCCCGAGGGGACATCGCCGGCCTGGCCGGAGCGGGTGACGATCCGCGGTATTTTCAGATCAGCGTGCCGCTTCAGCCGGGCAACTCAGGCGGCCCGTTGGTGGATGAGCGCGGTAACGTGATCGGCGTGGTAACGGCTAAACTCGACGCGGAGGCGGCGGTGAAAACGTCGGGGATGCTCCCGGAGAATGTCAATTACGCCTTGAAGGGCGTGTTCATTTCCACGCTGCTGGACACGTTGCTGGCCGGCAAATTCACGTTGGCCGAACTGCACACGAAGGCGCAGCCAGTGGAGGACACGGCGAAGGTGGTGGAAGACTCGGTGGCAGTGGTTTTGGTCTGGAAGTAGCACGACTTTCTGTCGCGCGATTGGGAAAATGTAGCCGGGTGCCCCTTCGAATCTGTTGGAATGATCGGAGAGTGATTCCGGCTTGGGTAGTGAATCCTAATTTGAACACGCCAGTTTGGTTCAACGGTTGAATCGGACTTTAAGTGAAACAGTCTTGACTCCGGTTTGCATTTGGGTGTATCCGCATTGTCATGAATCCGTCTCACGCATTGTTCGTCGTGGATAAGCCCTCCAATCAAGTGCCAGACGCTGAGGGAAAATGGGAACTGTTCCTCCACCACATAGGAGAGATCGAACACATGAAATCAGGAACAGAACAACTTGCTGAAAATGTGTGGCTGATTCCCGTGCATACAGGAATCGCCGGTTTATCTCTCCTGATTCAATCCGCCCTTCACAAGTCCCAACATGAGCCTCTGCGCTATCGGTTGCTGTTCTTGAATGACCCGCAGTGGATTGATTCCGGGAAGCAAGTTGCCTCCTCATGATCTTGGAGATGGTCGAGAATTCAAGTTAGGACACTACCGCAGCTTGCACTCGATGGTGGAAGCATGACTGATCGGGAATTATCATCGTTTACGAGCCGGACCCGGCGCAGTGGGACTCGGCCTTGAAAAACCGAAGATGACATGAAGAAACACCGCTGGAACGAGACCTTCGAGGAGCGACGGGTGACCTACACCCAGGAACTGGCGGGCCGGTTCGTGGTTGTGGAAGGTGTGCCGGCCCGGGTCTGCCGCGAAACCGGCGAAACGCTCTTCAGCCCGGAAACCGTGGACCAATTACAGACGATCATTCGCGGACAATTGCGTCCGGCCCGCGTCATCGAAACCCCGGTTTATGATTTCGCGGTGGCCAAAACGGCGGCGTAACCCGTCCGCGCCACCGCGTTGGGGCTGAGGAAACTCTGGAATCACTCACGGCTGAGGTCGAGTGCTCCCTCGCACGGGTGGGCGCGAGGAAGGGGTTGCGGGAAATCGGAACTTGAACTTGGCGGCGATGTGCTTACCGTAAGTCCGTCATGAAGACCTTTGAACTCTCGCTGGCCCAGATCGGCAATTCGCGCGGCATCCGCCTGCCCGCCGGCCTGATCCGCAAGCACGGCTTCGAGCACGGGCTGGTGCTGGAGGATCGCGGCCACGAACTTGCCCTCAAACCCAAGGCCGGCCCCCGGAAGCTCTCCTGGGACGAAACCGCCCGCGCGATGGTCGCGTCGGGGGAAGACTGGTCCGCGCGGGAGGGCACGCTGGCGGACGGCCTCGATCAGATTCCCTGGGACGGCCCGATTCCGAAAGCCGCTGTTTCCGCCACCCGGAAGCCGGCTTCCCGCAAGAAATGAAGCGCCACGAGATTTACTGGGCCCGGCTCGATCCGACGGAAGGCAGCGAGTTGGGCAAGACCCGCCCCTGCGTCATCGTCAGCCTCGACTCGTTGAACGCCGTCCTGCCCACCGTGGTCGTCTGTCCGCTGAACACCGTGCTGCGGCCCCACTGGCGCACGCGGTTGCAAGTCACCGGCGCGGGCAAGGCGGCGGATGTCTGCGCTGACCAGATTCGCGTGGTGAACAAGACGCGCCTCACCCGGAAGATCGGCACTCTCTCCGCCGGCGACGCCGCCGCGTTGTGCCAGCTCCTGTCCGAGATGTATGGCGAACCCTGAACGGTCGCCGCGCGGAGTTACTTGGCCTTGTCCGGATACGGCGGTGGCGGCGGGATGGTCACCGGTTTCGCTGCCAGCTTGGCCTTGAGCTCCTTAATCGCTTTGTTGCACCGATCAAACTCAAGGCTCCCCGGCCGGCGGGTCACGGCGAAGGAGGGCTTCAAAGCCCGCCTGCTCAAAATGGAGGTCGTAGGCCAAAGCGCGGGTGAGGCCCCGTTCCCGCATCAAGTGGAAAGAAACACAGTCAGTGAGTGACCATTCCTTGTCGGGCCGGTCGCGGTGGAGACAGAGGCCGGCGGCAAACAACTCGGAAGAGGCGGGCACCAGCGTGTAATTCGGGTCGCTGGAGATCAGTTCGACGATCCGGTGGGCGCGCAGTCGGTCGGCACGCCGGGAGAGACTATTGACCGTTTCGCAAAGGACGTACTCGGTGGCGAGCAGTCGTTCCGACACACTCTTCGCCCACCCCACAGCTCGCCAGTGAAGTGCGTCCGTGGGCTGGGCGAACGCGAGGAGGAAGCCGCTATCCACGAGGATCATGGTTTCTTGGGCAAGCTGTAGAGATAATGATCGTGTTGGGCGGCTCCGTCCGCCGGCCAGTCGGGATTCTCGGGAAGTTCCTCCAGCGACCTGAGTAACTTCATCAGCGGCCGGTCTTCGGTGGCAGGCTCGACGCGTTGCTTCAGCGGTTGGACATGCACCTCCAACGCACAATCCACCGGCAGCGTCACCGGCCCGTCCGGGATGAGCACCTTGCCGTCGAAATGGGCGGTCAACACCGTCATACACCGGAAACTAGCGGCCGGAGCGGGCGGAAGCGAGCAGAAAAAAGCCAACGGTGGCGCACGAACACCACTCGTGGGGAAAACGGCGCCTCGCCCGTGCTGGTCCTTTTCTGGAGGTAGCGAGACACTGCGCCGCGAGATTGAGGCCGCGACGCAGCGCAGCCAATTTGGTGAACCGCCGTTTCGTGCCGTTACCTGGCCTTGTCCGGATACGGCGGTGGCGGCGGGATGGTCACCGGTTTCGTCGCCAGCTTCCCCTTGATCTCTTCAATCGCCCGGTTGAGCTGGTCGTCCACCCCGGCGAACTCGCGGGCCGGATCGTTGTCCACCACGATGTCCGGATCCACGCCGTGGCCTTCCATGATCCATTCCTTGCCCTCCAGATCGAAGCGGGAGAATTCCGCCCGGTTCAGGAATCCGCCGTCGAGCAGCGGCAGCGAGCCGCGGATGCCCACCACACCGCCCCACGTCCTCATGCCAATGATCGGCCCCAAATTGTATTTACGGAACCGATAGCCGACGATGTCGCCGTCGCTGGCGGAAAACTGATCAACCAGGAGCACCTTCGGACCGAGCACCTGCCCGGACGGGTCCACGTTGACGCTGCCGTTGCGGGCAATGGTCCACATGGCCGGTTCCCGGTGCAGGCGTTCGATGATCTGCGAGGACACGAAGCCGCCGCCGTTGCCCCGGCAGTCCACGATCAATGCCTCTTTGTGGAGTTGCGGATAATAGAACTTCACAAACTCGTTCAGTCCGTCAGTCATCATGTCGGGAATGTGGACATAACCGGCCTTGCCGTCCGTGGCGCGGTCCACCGTGGCGATGTTGCCCTGGACCCATTTCAAGTAATACAGCGGCCGCTCGTCGGCGGTGGGCACCACCACCTCGTCGTGGCCGCCCTCGGACTTGGGTTCACGGTTGAGCCGCAGCGTGACCTGCTTGTCCGCCTGGCCCACCAACGCGGCATAGACATCCGTCATCTGGTCCGTGGGGCGCCCGTTCACGGCCACGATGTAATCGCCGACATGGGCATTCACGCCGATCTCGGTGAGCGGCGAGCGGAGCTGTTTGTCCCAGTTCTGGCCCGGCAGGATGGCCGTAATTTGATAGAAACCAGAGGCGGCATCGCGAATCAGCGTGGCGCCCAGCAGTCCCTGCGGAATGCGCTCGGGTTTCGGATAGTCCCCGCCCCCAACATAGCAATGGCCAAGGCTGAGCTCGCCGATCAGCTCGCCAATCACATAAGTCAGGTCCGCGCGGTGCTGGACAAACGGCAGGAGCGCTTCGTAGCGCTGGCGAAGCCCGTTCCAATCCACCCCGTGCAGGTGCGGGTCATAAACGAAATCGCGCATCTGGCGCCAGCATTCGTGGTAGATCTGGTTCCACTCCGCCTGACGGTCGAGCAGCACCTTTACGTCCGCCAGGTTCAGTTTGTGGTCGGCGGTTTCCGCCTTCGCGGTGGGGAGATCCACGATGGCGAAGGTCTCGCCGCTCTTCAGCAGCATCTTCTTTTGATCGGCCGAAACGCGATAAGTATCGAACTCCCCGACCTCGGTTTCCTTCTGTTTGTCCAGGTCGAAGAGGAACAGCTTGTCCTTGCGTTCATAGAACAGTTTGTCCCCGACCGAGGTCAGGTGGCCATAGTGCCCCGCGGGCAGCGGCAGCATGGCGATGCGCTGGGGCAACCCTTCGGCATCCACCGTCACGACCACGGGCTTTGAATCCTTCTTGTCGGTATCCTTCTTGTCGCCATTCTTCGTCTCCTCCTTGGTGGGGGCTTTCGCGTCCTCGTCCGACTTGGCCTTATCGGGCTTGTCGCCCGCTTTGTCCGCGTCCTTGCCCAGTTTCACTTCGTCGCTCTTGGGCGCGAGGGGTGAGTGTGTGTCCCGGGCCAGGGTGACAAAGAAGATGTCCGCCATCTCGCGATAAACGAAGTTCGCCTCCAATTCGCTGAAGGTCGGCGAGAAGGACCGGTCGGACATGAAGAACAGCAGTTTGCCGTCGCTGCTGAATGCCGGTCCACCGACGTCGAACCAGCCGTCGGAAACCTGGACCTTGGTTTTCGACTCCAACCCATACAGATAGATGTTGGGGAACCGGCGCTCCTCCGGCCGCGTGAAGGCGATCCATCGGCTGTCGGGCGACCAGGTGAAATCGGCGATTTCCCACGCGGGCGACTGGTCCACCATAGTCACCTGCTTGGAGTCGAGTTCCACGAACTGGAGCCGGTTCTTCTTGTCGGACCAGAGCAGGCGTTTGGAATCCGGCGACCATTTCGGCGCGTATTTGTAGGTGTCGGCGCCAGTGGTGAGCTGGGTCGGGGCTCCTGACCCGTCCTGCGGCCGAACATAGACCTCATCCTCACCGGAGGCGTCGGCGATGTAGCCGATCCATTTGCCATCGGGCGACCAAACGGCGTCGCGCTCGTGGACGCCCGGGGTCTGCGTGAGGTTGCGCGTGGGACCATTTTTAGCCGGCACGGTGAACAGGTCGCCACGGGCGGTGAACACCGCGCGGGCGCCGTCGGGCGCGAGATCGAAATCGGTGATGAACTTGCCGGCCTCTTTCCAGCCGCCGCGGCCGATGGCCAAATCCTCCTCGATCTGCACCGGCACCTGCCGCAGCGTCTCCGTGGCGAGGTCGAACCGGTAAATGAAGCCGCCATTCTCGAGGACAATCGCCTGGTCGCCAAGCGACGGGAACTTGAGGTCGAACTCCGTGAACTGGGTGAGTTGGCGGACGGCCTTGGTTTTCAGGTCGCACACGAACAGGTTCATCTTGCGGTTCGCATCGCGGTCCGAGACGAAATAAATGCGCTCGCCACTCCACATCGGAAAGACATCCTGCGCCCCGCTGTCGGTGATCCGTTCGGTGGTTTTTGAGGCAAAATCATAAATCCAGATCGAGTCAGCCTGGCCGCCCCGGTAGCGCTTCCAGGTGCGAAACTCGCGGAAGCCGCGGTTGTACGCCAACCGCTTTCCATCCGGCGAAAACGAGCACCAACCGCCGCGCGGGAGCGGCAGAATCTCCGGCACCCCGCCGTCCACTCTGGCCAGCGTGAGCTGCCCCTTCCAGTCGTTCCACTCGATCCGCCGCGAGCGATAGACGACGGTCTGGTTGTCACGCCAGGTCATGACGATGTTGTTCGGCCCCATGCGATCGGAAACGTCGTCGCGACCCAGCGTGGCCGTGTAGGTCAGGCGTCGGGGTGGACCGCCCGCGGCCGGCATAAGATAAACCTCCGTGTTGCCGTCGTATTGCGCCGTGAAGGCGATCCACTGTCCATCCGGCGAAAAGCGTGGAAACATCTCGTAGCTGTTCCGGTCACTGGTCAGCCGCCGGGCCACACCGCCATCGGCCGAAACCGTGTAGAGGTCACCCGCGTAGCCGAAGACGATCTGGTCACCGTGGATGGCGGGGAAGCGGAGCAGGCGAGCCTCAGGCGCAGACAGGGCCGACAGGGCGAAGGCGAGGAGCGACAGAAGCCCGGCGGGCGTCCGCCAGCGGCGGAACACGGAGCGATTCAACAAACGCATGGCGCAGGATCGTAACCGGGCCGCGGGCGTTGGAAATACCAAACGTGCCCCACCGGCGCGGCGGTTCTCGCTTTGCACTTCGCCCCTCGCCCTTCATCATTCGCACTTCGTATGGTGGCTGCCCGATGCTGGGCGGGCAGTCTTCCTTCCTGAACTCTCAACTCACTTCGCCTCGCAACTGCCTCCGCTCATCTCCGGGCCCAGCGATCCGCAACCCACCATGAGTCGAATCGAAGCACGACCGCATCTTCGAGTCCGTGCATCGCTGCGCCCGGCCCGCGGGTCCGGTGCGAATTCGATTGTCAGCCCCGCCTGAACTGCTACAGTCAGCCGGTTGTTGATTTGATGAGGACTTGCAAACGATCACTATGACGGCAGCGGCGGATGGTAACGACCGGCTGAAAGATTTCAGCGTTTACCAGGAGTATCTGGCCGAGCGGGACGAAATCCTGAAACACAAGTGGATCGAGTCGCAGAAGGCAGGCCACGACTTGGGCTTCGAGTGGGCGCTCACGGACTGGGTGGTCAAGTACCGGACCGGCTGGCGCAAATGGCGCAAGAGCCTGCGTAACGCCTCCAACTGAACTGCACTGCCCCGGTTCTCCCGATCCCCCCGCCAGAGCACCGCGGCCTTTCGCCTACTCCCATTGCCTCCCCGAGTTTTTCGCTTCCCATGACCCAATCCGTTCCCTCCCTCCAAGTGCTGATGACCGATGCCGATGTTGTGCGCACGCTAACGCGCATGGCCCGGGAGATCGCCGCCGCCAACCCGCCACCCTCCGCCCTCGTGCTGGCCGGCATCCAGACCGGCGGCGTGCACATCGCCCGCCGTCTGGCCGAGGCCCTGCGCGAAGTGGGCGGCCCGAGCGTCGAACTGGGTGAACTCGACATCAACATGCACCGGGACGACCTCGACGCCCACCCCGCCCCGCCGATGCATCACACCGCCATGCCCCTGGATCTTTCCGGCAAGGACGTCGTGCTCGTGGACGACGTGATCTCCAGCGGCCGCACCGTGCGCGCCGCACTGGACGCCCTCCACGACCTCGGCCGGCCGCGCCGCATCCAACTGGCCGTTCTGGTTGACCGCGGCCACAGCAAGCTGCCCATCAAGGCCGATTTTATTGGCGTCACCGTGCCCACCGCGCCTGCCGACAAGGTGAACGTCCAGGTGACCGGCACGCCGGCCGCCTTCAAAGTCGTTCTTGAAAAGGCCGCCCTTCCGTAGCTGAATGGCGCCATGCGCTGGACCCGCAAAGACCTGCTTGATCTGCAATCGCTTTCAGTCGAGGAAATCACCACCCTGCTCGACACCGCCAGCGAGTTCAAGGCCGTCGGCCAGCGCGTGATCAAAAAGGTCCCGGCCCTGCGCGGCAAAACCGTCGTCAACCTCTTCATCGAACCGTCCACCCGCACCAGAATCAGCTTCGAGCTTGCCGCCCAGCGCCTCAGCGCCGACGTGATCAATTTCAGCGCCGAGGCCAGCTCGCTCCGCAAGGGCGAGACCTTGAAGGACACGGCGCGCAACCTCGAAGCCCTGAACGCGGAGTTCATCGTCATCCGGCACAGCGCCGCCGGCGCCCCGCATTTCCTGGCCCGTGTCCTCGACGCCCACGTGGTCAACGCCGGCGACGGCGCCCACGAGCACCCCACGCAAGGACTGTTGGACGTGTTCACGATGCGCGAGAAAAAAGGCCGCATCGCCGGTTTGAACGTGACCATCCTCGGCGACATCCTCTACAGCCGGGTCGCCCGCTCGAACATCTGGGCGCTGCAAAAGCTCGGCGCCAACGTCACGTTGTGCGGACCGCCCACCCTCGTGCCGCGCGCTTTCGAGCAGATGGGCTGTCGCGTCACCAGCCAGCTCAGCGAGGCCATCGCCGACGCCGACGTCGTCAACCTCCTGCGCATCCAGCACGAGCGCCAGCGCAAAACCATGTTCCCCGGCCTTGGCGAGTACACCAGTCTGTTCGGCATCAACCGCGCCCGCCTGGCCACGATGAAACCCGACGTCATGATCATGCACCCCGGCCCGATCAATCGCGGCGTCGAGGTGGACAGCGACGTGGCCGACGGCGATCACTCGGTGATCCTGCAACAGGTCACCAACGGACTGGCCGTGCGCATGGCGGCGCTCTTCCTGATCAACGGCGGCAAGCCTTTCGGGGCCAGCCAGGATCGGGCCACCGGCGCCGCCCCCGCAGGCAAGTCAAGCTAGTGCGGTGTCTCAGAATTGGCTGCACCTTGGGGTGGCAAAGCGCCAGAGGGCTGGCGCACTCCAAGACGCTGGCGCGTCCTCCGATGGGCCGGAAAACGCGAAGCGTCTTGGAGTGCGGTAGTCCGCTACCGCTTTCCACCGCTGGCGAAAGGCACTGGCGATTCTGAGACACCACAGTGGGTCACGACCCACGGCCGTGCCGCTTGACCTGCCGCACCACCCCGGTCACGTCGGTGCGCCGACGCCCAGCTTGAGGAAGTTGGCGAGAATGGTCCGGCCACTCTCCGACAGGATGCTCTCCGGGTGGAATTGCACGCCCCAAATGGGAAACTCCCGGTGCCGCACGGCCATGACCTCGCCCTCCTCCGTCTCCGCGGTGACCTCCAGGCAGGCGGGGAGTGAATCGCGCTGGATCACCAGCGAATGATAGCGCGTCGCCGAAAACGGATTCGGCATGCCCACGAAGAGGTCCTTTCCGTTGTGGTGGATCAGCGAGGTCTTGCCGTGCATCATCCGGTAATTGACCACCACGTTCGCGCCGAAGACATGACCGATACACTGATGACCCAGGCACACACCAAGGATCGGCACCTGGCCCGCCAGCGCGCGAATGATGTCGTTCGACAACCCGGACTCGCGGGGCGAGCAAGGACCCGGCGAAATCAGGATGCGCTCTGGTCGAAGCTCGCGGATGCGCTCAAGCGTGATCTGGTCATTACGATGGACCGCCAGCTCCACCTGCATCTCCCCCAAATACTGGACGAGGTTGTAGGTAAACGAATCGTAATTGTCGATGACCAGGACCATAACGCCGACGGGAAGGTAACCGGAAAGCCGGAAAATTAAAGGGGAAAGCGGCGACCGTGCCTGGGCGGGCAGTTCGTGCTGTGCGACCGCTGATCACCTCCGGACGCTCCGCCGCTGGCTGAACGATCCCGTCGCGGCCCGGCGGTCAGCGCTTTGCCCTTCGCCCCTTGCCCTTCGTCATTCGCCATTCGCCCTTCGCCTCGGTGGCTGCCCGACGGCTGAGCGGGCAGGTTAGCCCCTCTCTCATTCTCCGTCACATCCGAATTCCCGGAGCCTGAACAGCGTGGGCTCGGGGAGAATCTTCGCGGCCCAAGGTGTTCGACCCTGGTTCCCTGGAGATCTTCAACGCCTCGGCTTGGACAAACCCGATGGCGATTTCCTTTTCGCCACGCCGCCGGTTTCGGACGCTGCGAGGGCGATCACGACGGCGGGACGCTCATTTCCCGTCGCGCCTGGCTTTCTCGACCTGCTCCTTGATCCAGGGATAGGTTCTGGCGATGCCGTCGCGCAGGCTGAACCTCGATTCCCAGCCGGTTGAGCGGATGCGGTCGTTGGTAAAGTTACGGGCATCCACCCCGACCGGGCCGGGGATGTGTTTGAGCCGGATCTTTTTCCCCGCCACATCCGCAATCGTGGCGATGAGTTGATCAACGGAGACATACTCGGGGCGGCCGATGTTGACGCCGTTTTCCAGGTCCGATTGCATCAGGCGGACGATACCCTCGACCAGGTCATCAATATAAGTGTAGGCGCGCATGGCCTTGCCGTCGCCCCAAACCTCGATCGTCGCGCCGTCCGGGGCCGCGGCGATCTTGCGGCAGAGGGCGGCGGGGGCCTTCTCGCGACCGCCCTGCCAGGTCCCCTCGGGGCCGTAGGTGTTCTGGAAGCGGGCCAGGCGGACGACCATGCCCGTGCGGCGGCCGTACGCCATGGCCATGCGCTCGGCGTAGAGTTTCTCCCAGCCGTATTCATTGTCGGGCAGGGCCGGATAGGCATCCGCTTCGGTCAGCGGGGATTCCTCGGCCTGCATGTTGCGGTAAACACAGGCGGACGAGGAGAAGAAGTAACGCTTGACGCCCAGGGCGGAGCTGACGTGGGTCATGTTGATGTTGACCAGCGCGCTGTTGCGCATGATCTCGCATTCGGCCGAGCTGATAAAGCCCATGCCGCCCATGTCCGCGGCCAACTGGTAAACTTCGTCGAATTTCTCGTTGTGGGCGAGACTCACCGCCAAATGGCAGTTCGGCTCCTCGCGCAAGTCGAGAAGGCAAAACTCGTCGGCCGGACTGGGCGAGTACTCCGGCCGTTTGAGGTCCACGCCGCGGACCCAGTAGCCGTCTGCTTTCAGGCGTTTGACCAGGTGGCTGGCGATGAAACCGCCGGCGCCGCAAACCAGGGCTTTCTTCATGACGATGTCCTTTGATGATGGAATTGGAAGAGCACGACCGGCAATTTGACCCTGGGGTAATCGCGCGTAAAATGTCGTCGAATAGTACCTCTAAGACACGAAAGGAGCATCAGCGACTGGCTTGGTGGAATTGAGGCCGATCCGGTTCACTGCCGCCATCATCCACGGCTAGGCCCCCATGGTCAATGACGGAAAATGGCAAGGCTCGGGATGGATTGTCGCAAACCGACAGGCAAATGCCTTGTGCGGCGCAGCCGGTTCATTGACGCTGCGCCGGTGAGGGAAAGCTGGTTTTCGCTCGCGATCATTTTAGCAGACACGCTGCCAGAATGAGGTGAAGCGTCAAGCGACAAGTTTCGCGGCTTTTTGACGGTTTTGGCCCGGCGCGGGGAGTGTCCGAATTTGCCTTGCACGGTGGGGCGTCCTCGCGAGCCGCAATCAGGTTGATGGTTGAGAGTTGAGCGACCGGAGGAGGGTCGCGGCAAACCTCGCACGCCGACCTCACGAACCCTCGCGAACTCGCAACTCGCAATTCTCTGGTGGGGCTGAACACTTCAAACTTGAAACTTGAAACTCAGAACTTCTTTCCGGCTCGTCAGAGCCTCGCCCCACCAAATCGGGACACTGCCCAGACCAAACCCAGGCCCCGGTGGAAAGGCGCCTTCATCGTCGCGGCTGGCATCGGGCTGCGTTAATGTGCTGCTTCGACCTCTCCCAACCCGCATGGGCCAAACCGCGGTAACCGGCGCAGCAGAAAACGGCCGAGGTAGGCCGATCCAGAACGAAACCGGTGCTTCTTAAGGAGACAAAAACTGTGACTCTCGCCTGTGTTTGCAGGGTGATCGTGTTTCGATTTCTCTCGGAGTGTTGCCCTCACCCCTCCCGCTATTCCGCCCATTCGTTACAGTGGCCCGGTTCTTGATTCCGGCCTGATCCTCCCTTCGTTGCTCGATCCGTGGACGCAATCGGCACCCCCAACAAGGCGGAAATTGAACCGCCGCGGTACCCACCCCCATCAAAGTTCAAACCACGCGCAGTTTTTCCTACCATCACGGCTGGTGACGCGGTTTACCCTACGGAAGCGACGGCTCGGGCCAGCGTATTCCTTGCCGGCTTGGCCTGGAATATGCTAATTTTCCACTCGATCATCGCCGTATGGTGTTTGATCGTGCCTGGGTGATGGACGCAACCAGGTGAACGTGCCCAAGCATTCGGTCGTCGGTCAGTCATCAGTTCAACATGCCGACAGCCATGAGAACCCGAACCTCGATCGCGCGAACAACCAGCCGGGAAACAACGGCTCGGCGTTTGATAACCGCTTGCGCCAGAAGCCTGACGCCACTGCTGCTCTTGATGCTCGCCGGGGAGGCCCAGGCCCAGTTCAACTACACGACCAACAATGGCACGATCACCATCGTGGAATACACCGGTTCCGGAGGTGCCATGACCGTCCCAGCGACGATTGATGGTTTGCCGGTCACCAGCATCGGGGACGAGGCGTTCGCGTACTGCTACAGCCTAATCAACGTGACCATCCCGAACAGCGTAACCAACCTCGGAAGAGCTGTGTTCGCGGTCTGCACCAATCTGGCCAGCGTCACGCTCGGCAACAGCGTCACCAGCATCGGGAACGGTGCGTTCTATTGCACCGGCCTGACCAGCGTGGCGATCCCGAACAGCGACACCACCATCGGGACTCAGGCGTTCGAGGAATGCAGGAGCCTGGCCAGCGTTACAATCGGTAACGGCGTCACCACCATCGGGGATGAGGCGTTCTGGGGCTGCACCCGGCTGACCAGCGTCACGATCCCCGACAGCGTCACCAACATCGGGACCGCGGTGTTCTCTGGCTGCACCATCCTGACGGGAATCTATTTCCTAGGTAACGCCCCCAGCGGTGGCGGGTATTCATCTGACAATGTCAGTGCGACCGTTTATTACTTGCCGGGTACCGCGGGCTGGGGCAAGACGCTTGGCGGTCTGCCGACGGCGTTATGGTTGGTTTCGAACCCTTTGATTCTAAACAACGGTCCCCGTTTTGGCGTGCTAACCAACCGTTTCGGTTTCGTCATCTCCTGGGCAACCAACTTGGCCGTCGTTGTGGAAGCCTGCACAAACCTGGCCAAACCCGCATGGTCCCCGGTGGGAACCAACACGCTCACTGGCGGCTCGTCCTATTTCAGCGATCCCCGCTGGACGAACATTCCCGTCCGCTTTTACCGCCTCCGCTCACCGTGACGAGGTGATTTTCGGTGTTGTGTGCGGCGATGCAGGTGATACGATGACGATTGTCCGTCCGGTTATTGACACAAGTTGTTGGGATTGAATGGCTGGCATTATGAAACACGAACCCGCTGTTGGCGGAGATGGTTTCGAGATTGCACGGAGATATCGTGAGGCGCGTAGTGCGATCTTCCTTAATATGCGACTAGCGACGATTCTTGAGACGCTACAAGCGGAAGCGATACTGTTCGCCGACCAGTTGCGTGCGCAGCGGAATGCACTCAACTTTTACGATTTTGACAAAGGAACGCAGGACGTGCAGAATTTCTTCAGGAAGGTCAAGAGCCACGAGCAAGGCCTTGGCAGTGCCCGCATGGTGCGGATTCTGCGGCACCAGACACCTGCAGTTCGGGGACTCGACAAAAACAAAAGCACCGAAGCAGACTTGGAGCAGAATATTTCCTGGGTGGAGGCAGTTCAGACCAACCTTGAGTATGAACTTGAGGTCATTGACCGAAAGCGGACGCTCATACTTACGGTAGCTTCAGTCGTTGCTGCGAGCGCAGCTGCAATCGCCTCAGTGGTTGCCCTCTTCAAGAGGTGAATACACCGCCGGACAGAATCACTGTAGCCAACGCCGGCCGGACACGGTTCAAAACGGGGCGAATGGCCAGTGCGGTGTTGGGTGCTTTGCTGTTGCTGGCATCGCCCGCTACGGTGCAAGCCCAGTTGGGCTACACGACCATTAACGCGACCATCACCATCACGGGATACACCGGTCCCGGCGGGACGGTGGCCATCCCCAGCACGATCAATGGCCTGCCCGTCACCAGCATCGGGGAAGAGGCGTTCTGGAACTGCACTCGCCTGACCAGCGTCACGATTCCCAACAGCGTCACCGCTATCGGAGACGGGGCATTCGCTTGCTGCGGCCTTACGAGCGTCACGATCCCGAACAGTGTCACCGGCATCGGGATCGGGGCGTTCGAGGAGTGCCCCAACTTGACCACCGTCATGATCGGCAACAGCGTGAACTACATCGGGAACAAGGCGTTCTCCGGCTGTACCAGCCTGACCGCGATCACGGTGGATGCGCTCAACTCGTTCTATAGCAGTCTGGCTGGGGTCTTGTTCAACCAGAACCAGACCACGCTCATCCAGTATCCGGGAGGCAAAATGGGAAGTTGCACGATTCCCGGGAGCGTCACCAGCATTGGAGGAGCAGGGTCAGACCCGCTAGCCTTCGGGGAAGGTGCGTTCTCCTACTGCACCAACCTGACCAGCGTCACCATTCCGAGTAGCGTCATCAGCATCGGAAACGCGGCGTTCGCTGATTGCACCAGCTTGACTAACGTGACGATCGGCAACGGCCTCACCAGCATCGGGGGCATTGCGTTCGATTGGTGCAGAAACTTGACCAGCGTCACGATCCCCAGCAGTGTCGTCATCATCGGAACCTATGCGTTCAACGACTGCACCAGCCTGACCAACGTCAGTTTCCAAGGTAACGCCCCCGCCGCTGATTCGACTGTGTTCTACAATGACAACAACGCGACCGTCTATTACCAGCCGGGGACCACGGGTTGGGGTGTGACGTTTGGTGGCCTTCCGACAAAGCAATGGAACCCGCCGCCTCAAATCAGTTTAGCCGGCCTGGGCGTGCACACGAATCAATTCGCCTTCAGCATCGCCGGGACCGGCAACCTGGCCGTCGTTGTGGAAGCCTGCACGGACCTGGCAAATCCCGTCTGGGCACCGGTGGGAACCAACACCCTCACCGGCGGTTCGTCCTATTTCAGCGATCCGCAGTGGACGAATTATCCCGGTCGTTTCTACCGCCTCCGCTCGCCGTGAGGCGCTGATTTTTCCTGTTGTGTGCGGCGGCGGGGGTGATACGATGCCGATTGTCCGCTTGGTTTATGACGGAAGTTGTTGGAATGGAAAATCTGGGACCATGAAACACGTGCCCGCTGTTAACAGAGCTGGCTTCGAGACCGAACGGAGACACCGAGCGGCGTTCCCAGCGCATTGCTCGCCTGCCAGGCACCGAAATAGACCAAACCCTGTCCACCTAGGCCAAACAGCGGTTTGGCCTAATATCTGTTAGGCCGCCACCTCGCCAGCGCCGCGTAATATGTCGAATCCAAAACCAGTCGAACCACGCAAAAATCAGAGCGATGAGCAGCCATTGCCAGCCAGCACCTCCGCAGATGAGCATACAGATTATGAAAACCCCAACAAGAAACACGGCTTGGGTCATGGTTTTGGCATCAGGATGTTTCGGGCGATAGAAGTTGCCTTGGCTTTGGCAGGAGTTGCAGCCGTCGTCATAGGGATCAAGACATGGCAGGAGTCGTCAATTGAGAAGGCTGTCCAGAAAGAGTTGAGCGACGAGGCGACATTGCGGAAGATCGCGGCACAGGCCCAGCCCATGTTGATATTCGATGCGAACGGCGGCTTCATATCGGACTCTGGTGGTCTTGCATACATTGACCGCATTGTAATTGAGGAACGCGATGGAACTTTTCCAGTCAAGCTCTTGGTCAAGCCCAAGCGATTACTTTCACAGCCGCCACTTTTGTCAACGATTGACAACATCCTATTGGAGTACCAGGCGCGTCGGCGAGAGGGAATGGATTGGGAGTATCTCATAAAGATGCGCGTGATACAGGGACCAGGAACAGATTCAACACTTTGCCGATTCAGGTTGGAGGTATTGAGGAATCCATGATCACGCGGTCTAACACCTCAAGCCCTGGCATTGAGCGGGTCGGCGAGCCTTGATTCAAACCGCGTGTTGCCCCCTCCTTGATTTTCCCGCGGTTTCCTTGGGATAATAGCTGACGACCTCTACCGGTCGTTGCAGCCCACGGCCTTCTGGCTCGGGGGTTTTTGTTTCCACCCCCAACCCAAGGAATTCCCATGTCCCCCGATTAAGAAAAACAACGCAGAACGCTCTTCGGACTTCCTTGGCACAACTCAGAGCAGCCAGCCCGCCGCCCCGATTACCACCAGCGCGCCAAAATCTCCCCGGACTGGTTGGGAAACTCGAACACAAAGATGCCCGCCTCGGGCACGAACTGGCCGGTCCGGCGCTCCGCCCCGACCGCCACGCGAAAGCGCCGATGCGCCGCGCGCACGATGACCCGCCAGGTCTTCACCTCGCTGGTGAACCCGCCCTGCCCCGCCATAAAATGCAGTTCGCCTCCGCGTGCCCGCGAACGAAAGGTGATCCGGCGCTCGTGGATGCCGCCCCGCTCAGCGGCACGCGACCACCCGTCATCCTCGAACCAGTTCAACGCGCCCGGCCCGCCCGGCCATACGTGAAGATTCACCGTCTCGCAGCGCCGGGCGCCGGTGAATTGCTGAACCTCGATCATCGGCAGCAGCGCGCCGGCGCGGGCGAAGAGCGGCAGCGTCGCGAGGTCGGCCTCCACGACGACGTGCTGCCGGCCGTAGTGGCGCTTCCCCGTCCAGACGTTGAACCAGTTACCGGCCGGCAGATAAACACTGCGCGCCACGGCGCCGGGTTGCACGACCGGCGCCACGAGCAGGTCCGCACCGAACAGGAATGCGTCGCCACACGCCACCGCCACCGGGTCGTTTCGATGAGCCCACGCCAGTGGACGGATGATCGGCGTGCCCTCGCGATGGGCCTCGACGCACCGGCCGTAAAGGTAGGGCAGCAACTGGTAGCGCATCTCGAGGTAACGCCGGCAGATGGCTTCGATCTCCGGCCCAAACGCCCACGGTTCCTGGGCGTGCGTGCCCAGGCTCGAGTGATTGCGGAAAAACGGCATGAACGCGCCCAGTTGCATCCAACGCGCCAGCAACTCCCCCGTGCAATCGTCGAGAAAACCGCCTACGTCACTGCCGCACAACGCCACGCCGCTGAGGCTCAGGTTGAGCAGCAGGGGAATCGAACCGGCCAGGTGCTCCCAGCAGGAACTGTTGTCGCCGGTCCAGACCACGGCGTGGCGTTGCACGCCCGCGTAACCCGCCCGCGTGACGACGAACGGCCGCTCCTCGGGTCGCGCGGCGAGCGCCCCAACCCGTGAGGCCTGCGCCATGGCGGACCCATAGACATTGTGAACCTCGGCATGCCGCGCGGGACCGAAATCGGTGCGGTGCCGGCACGCCGGATCGAGCGTCCTGTCCGGCCGCGCGAAATTCGCCGGCTCGTTCATGTCGTTCCAAAAGCCGGCCACGCCCAGGCGCTGCAGCCTTGCCTGCTCGCGCCCCCACCACGCCCGCACGCGCGCGCTGAGGAAATCCGGAAACCGCGACCGCCCCGGCCAGGTTTCGCCAATAAAATCCTCTTTCCCGTCGGGTGACCTGACGAACGCATCCAGCGCGCGGCCACGTCGCAGCACGCCGAACCGCGGCTCGTCCTTCACGCCCGGGTCCACGATCGTCACCACGCGAAAGCCCTGTCGGGCCAACCGGCGCAGCATGGCCGCCGGGCGCGGAAAACTGCGCCCGAAGGTGAACACGCGGTGGCCATCAAGGTGATGGATGTCGAGATAGAGCGCGTCACAGGGAAGCTGGCGGCGGCGGAATTCGCGGGCAACCTGTTCGAGACGCCGGCGCGATTCGTAGGAGTAACGACACTGATGATAGCCCAAAGCCCAACGCGGCGGCAGCGGCATCCGGCCCGTCAATTCGGTGAAGCGACCCACCACGTCGGGCAGCGTCGGACCCAGCAGGAGGTAGAGATCGAGTTCACCCCGGTCCGCGGTGACCGCCAGCCGGTCCGGCCGGGTGACGCCCAGGTCCCAAACCTGGCGCGCCGAATTGTCCCAGAATATACCCGCCGCCCGGCCGTCGCGGAGCGAGATCAGGAAAGGAATGGAAACGTAGAGACTGCGCAAGCCGGGATGGATCCCCGACGCGTGACCCAGCACATCAATGTTCCACAGTTCGCGGATCAGGCCGCGCTTGTTGAGGGGACCCGTGGTTTCCCCCAGCCCAAGGAGGCTCTCTCGATCCACCAACTCGAGGGCGAACCGCGGGCTCGCGCCGGCAAAACCGCACGTGCGGGGCGGTGCCGTGAAGATGTCCAGCCCCGCGGCGTCGCGCACCTGCCAGCCACCGGTTCGCAAATCCAGCCGAAACTCGCCGCTCGCGGTGGCCAGCCGCAATCGCTTCGGGCCGGCGTCCACGCGACAAGGCGGCGCCTTCCATTCGTTTTTCACCACCGCCCACGACGGCCGTTTCGAGAGCGCCGGCGCCAGCCCCAATCGAAACCGGAGGAGATTGTTGGCCAGCACCGCAACTTCGCCAACCACGTGTCGTGATCGAAAACGCACGGCGCTCGCCTCGGCCGAGGTGATCCTCAACGACGCGGCGGGACGAAACGATGACGGGACACGCTGCGGCTTCAAGGCGTCGGGGGCTTCTTGCGGAAGATGATCACGTGCTGCCACGGCAGGCTCCGGACCGTTTCGACCCACTCCAGCGGGTGCAACGCCGCTTCGCGCCGGACCTGGACCTCGCTCATCTTGTGCAGCAGCTTGATCGGCACCCGCGGATCCTCGGCGCGGTACTCGACGAAGGCGATCCGACCGCCCGGCTTCAGCGCCGCCGTCAACGCGGTCAGCATTTCGAACGGGTCCGAAAACTCATGATAGACGTCCACCAGCAGCACCAGATCCACGCTGTTGGCCGGCAGTTTGGGATCGGTAATGGACCCGAGCGTCGGCACGACGTTCGTGAAACCCCGGCGCGCCAGTTCGCTGCGCAGGCGTTCGAGCATCTCGGGCTGAATGTCCTCGGCCAGCACCCGGCCGCGCGGACCGACTGCCTGGGCCAACCGCCAGGTGTAATAACCCGTGCCGGCGCCGATGTCGGCGACGGTCGCGCCCGCCGGCACTTTCAACGCCGCCATCAGAAGGTCCGGCCGCTCTTCTGCCTGACGCTCGGGTCGCTCCAGCCAGTCGGCCGCCTCGTGGCCCATGACCTGGGCAATCTCCCGGCCGAGGAAGAATTTGCCGATACCATCGGGGCTGTGTTCGGCGCGAAACTCGTAAAGCGGCGACGGCGGTTTGCGTTCCTGTGCGCGAGCGAAGACGAGTGGGCCGGCCAGGGCCACCAGCAAAAGCAACGCGGTAGAAGTGCGCTGCGTCGCGTCCCCAACTGTGGTGTTCACGCGCCACAGCAGAGAATCGTGGACGAGTCCTTTCATCCGCCGGCGCTCTCCTGCAAGCGCGGCCAGAGCGGCCGCAAATCCTCATCGGCCAGCACCATCCGCAGCACGCTCTCGGCGGGTCCGTGGGCACGCGCTTTCTCCAGCCATTCCCACGCTTCGTCCAAGCGACCCAACTGGGCGGCGTAGCACGCCAGATTGAAGGGAATCAGGAAGTCCTTCGGAAAACGATCATGCGCCGGTCGCAACGCCGCCCACGCCCGGTCCAGGCCGCCGCCGGGCATCCGGCGCAGCGCAAAGGCCCGGTGAATCCAGCCGAAGGCCCGCTCCGGCGAAACCGCGACCAGGCGCTCGGCCACGACGAAGGCCTCCGCCCACGCGTTCGCCGCCGCCTGCAGGCCCCATTCGCATTCGAGGACGTCCGGTTGGAGTCGCGCCCCGGCCGAAAGCTGATCGAACTCCGCGCGGGCGGAAACCGCGTCGCCCAGCATCAACCAGCCCTCGACGGCATCGAGGCGCAACTGGTCCGGGCGTGAAAGCGATTCCACGCCGCCAAGTTAAGGACGCCGCCGTTCAAAAGCAACTTCGCCGCCGACGCCGGGCTGGGCGCAACCAGACACGGAACACGGACCGCGGTTGTGTCGGAGACCAGCCGCAGCGCCACCGGAGAAGTGGCGTTCTGGCTTGCACGCCGGAGCCCGACGCGCCCGGCCAGACTGCCCATGCGCCGCTCGCTTCGACCACATCCTCGAGCGCAATCAGGAAGGCTGCTTTGTCCCTTTCGGCGAGCACCTGCGCGAGGTATTCGGCGGCGTAACGCGGATTTTCCAGCCGTTTCCGCAGACCGGCTTTGTAATCTCTAAGACGCATATTCGGTAAACTGTTGCCACAGTTGTCGAGCGCGACGGAGGTCATGCGAGATGAACGAGCTTTCATGGTTCAACGCCCCTTTCCGTGGCGGAGGCGGCGCGGAAGCCATCGGCCAGATCCCGGCTCACTAGCGTCTTCAGCTTGTCCAGCGAACCACGACCGACATAAAACCGGCCGTGAACCGTAGCGCTTCGGCCCGGTTCGATCCGGCCAAAGCTCGGGAACAGGTGAAAGCAGGCGCGGTTGTCCCCCACATTGCTCGAGGCCCAGATCGCTTGTCCAAACGCGAGCCCGACCTGACCCCGGCCATCCCGGCTGCGGGCGACGATCAGGGGAAAGTCGAATGTCTGCGGCGCGTTGACCCACCAACCCCAGTTCACCGGCGTCTCGCCGGCCCGCATGAAGGCGAGGTGGAGTTCCCCGCGCGCCCGGGGCGATGACGCAAACGAGAAGGGCTTCCCGTCGCGCCAAAGGAACAGCCGGTCGTAAAGCTCCATGAAGTTGGTCACGGCGGCCCCGCTCAACGGCTTCGTGCGGAGGTTGACGGGCGCCGGAAAAAAGGAAGGAGCCTGGGTCGTCGTGATGCAGGTGTGGATCTGGACGCGGTCGAGCGCATTCGTGGTGTGGTTTTCCATCCGATATTCCAGCGCCAAGGCATCGCGTTCCACCCGCCCCACAAACCGCACGGTAATGCCGGCCGGGTAGGTCCAGGCGTAGCTCAGCGTCTTCCCCCGCACCGACCACGACGGCGCCTGGCCGTCCGGTACCGGCGCGAGCTTGACCTGAAAAAGACCGAAGTCGTGATCGCCGGCCAGCACGCCTTCACAGGTTCGGAGATCAAGATCGTCGCCGGGGAACAGGGAGCTGCGAATGCTCAACCCGGCCGCTTCGCTGCCCGGACGGGGCGCCACCGTCAGCCTTTCCGCGGCGCCCATCGAAACGGTCCACAGCCAGGCAAGGACCAACGCGCGGGCAAACTCATTTCGTGCGCTTTTCACACCTGTTCCCGTCACCATATCATCACCTGTTTGGGCCGGAAGTCACGGTTGAATTGGGTTGCGGCGGTCGTGATCCCGATCGGGCCTCAAGCTTGCGCGGTTGCGGGTGAAATGGGTGTCTGCACGCGGAACAGGGTGCGGAGGAACCGCCCCAACGTTTCGTTCGTGGGACCGTAACCGGCGTGATAGATCGAGTACTCGAGGTCGTGCAGCAGTTCGTCGGCGACGGCGTACCGCTCTTCCAGCTTCCGCGCCAAGGCCCGCTGGAGAATGCCGTGCAGCCGCTCGGAAATCGCCGGGTTGAGCTGGCGGAAATCCGGGATTGGCAGCGTGCGAATCCGCTCCAGTGAATTCGCGGAGGTGTCGGCCTTGAAGATGTTACGCCCCAGCAGCAGGTGGGACAGGACCACGCCCGTGGAAAACAAATCCGCGCGCCGGTCGGTGACCTGAAAGTCCGCCTGTTCCGGGCTCATGTAATCGGCCTTGCCGGCGATCACTTCGCCTTCCTGATGCCGGAGAAAGCCGCGCGCCTTGGCGATGCCGAAATCGGTGAGTTTCACGTCGCCCTCGAAGGCCAGCATGATGTTCTTCGGACTGACGTCGCGATGCACGATGCCCAGGGGATGGCCGGCCGCGTCGGTCTTGGCATGGGCATACGCCAGCCCGCGGGCGACGCGACTGGCGATGAACACCGCCAGCTCCGGCGGCAGCGCCTGGCGGGATTTCGCCAGCTCCGCCATGAACTGTTCGAGGTTCACGCCGCGGATCAACTCCATCGCCATGAAGCAAACGCCGCCCGCCTCACCCAAGTGATAGGTCTGGACGATGTTCGTGTGGATGAGATCGGCGACGAGCCTGGCCTCGCCGATGAAGTTTTGCAGGAAGGACTCCTGCCGGGCGTATTGTTCCCGGATGACCTTGATCGCGACGCGCTTTACGAAATCACGGGCGCCATACTGGTTGGCCTCATACACGATGCCCATGCCGCCCTCGGCGATCTTGCGGACGATCTCATAGTGGAAATCGCTCCGAATGGTAAACAGGCCAGCCACGACCACAGCCTGCCTGCGAAGAATGCCAAGTCAAGCGCGCGGGCAGTGAAAACCCCGCCGGCCGAGGGCAAACCCCAAGAGGCCGGAGGCTGGGCTCAACGAACCGGGTGCTACGCCGGCAGGGGCGGCGCCGCGGCGTCGTCGGCTTCGTCATCGCGCTCCTCGCTGATCACGGGAGCGATGCCTTGGAGTTTGTCGCCGGGGTCGAGGTTGATGAGTTTCACGCCCATGGTGTTTCGGCCGGCTTCGCGGATGTCCTTCACAAACGTCCGCACCATCTGACCGCCAGCGGTGATGAGCATGATTTCGTCGGCGTCCTTCACCGTCAGCGCGCCGACCACGCCGCCGGTCTTGTCGCCGACTTTCATGGTGATGCGCCCTTTGCCACCACGCGACTGCCGCCGGACACCACTCTCAGACTGAACCAGATACTCGTCAAACGAGGTGCGTTTGCCGATGCCGTTCTCCCCGGCCACCAGCAGGGTAGCATCTGAAACCACCACGGCCAGCGCGACCACTTCGTCGCCCTCCTCAAGCGTGATGCCCTTCACGCCGCCTGCCCCGCGCCCCATTGAGCGCACATCTGACTCGCTGAAGCGGATGCTCATGCCGTGATGAGTGATGAGCACCACATCATCGCCGGGATCCTGGATGTCATCCTTCTGACCACAACTTCCGCGGGTCAGTTTGACCTCAATGAGCTTGTCGCCAGCATCGATGCCGATGGCGATGATGCCGACCTTACGGACGTTGCCGAATTCATTGAGCGAGGTCTTCTTGACGGTGCCGAGCTTCGTTGCAAAGAACAACTCGCCGGGTTGCATCCACGTTTCGTCTTCCTTTGCCGAGTTGGTTTTGGACGGGATGCGAATCATCGCGGCGACTTTTTCGTCGGCTTTGAGCTCAAGCAGATTGGCGATGCTGCGGCCCTTCGCGGCCCGGCCCATGTCCGGGATCTCGTGGACCCGTTCGACATACACACGGCCGCTGTTCGTGAAGAACATCAGGTAGTCGTGCGTGCTGGCGGTGAAGAGGTGTTCGATGAAATCGTTTTCCTCCTCGGTCGCACCCTCCCGCGTGGCCATGCCAATGACGCCCTTGCCGCCCCGGCGCTGCGAGCGGTAGGAGGACACATTCGTGCGTTTGATCAGGCCGTTGTGCGTCATCGTGATGATGACTCCCTCGTTCGCGATCAAATCCTCGATGGCGATTTCGCCCTCGTCGGGCACCAGTTCCGTGAGTCGTGGCGTGGCGTACTTCTCCTTGATGGCGAGCAACTCGGTCTTGATGATCGTCAGCACGCGCTCTTCCCTGGCCAGAATGTCCAGGAGGTCCTCGATGACTTTCAGGAGCGCCCGGTATTCCGCGTCAACCTTCGCGATTTCCAGCCCGGTCAACTGGTAGAGGCGCAGTTCGAGTATGGCGTCCACCTGGCGTTCGGTCAGCGTGTAAAAGCCGTTGACGAGGCGCGATTCGTTGCGGACCAGAATGCCCCAGCGCTCGACCAGGGGGCGGGTCCACTCGAAGGCGAGCAGTTTCACCCGGGCTTCGTCGCGGGTTTTGGACCCGCGGATGATGCGGATGAATTCGTCCAGGTTGGCCAGCGCGATGAGATAGCCTTCCAGGATTTCCGCCCGTTCCTCGGCCTTGCCGAGCAGGAAGCGGGTCCGCCGAAGGACCACTTCACGGCGATGGTCAACGTAGCAGGTGATGAGCTCCTTGAGGTTCAGCGTCTTGGGCTTGCCGTGGTCAATGGCCAGCGCGTTGACGGCGAAACTGGTCTCCAGCGCGGTGTGCTGATAAAGGTTGTTGATCACCACCTTCGGGATGGCGTCGCGCTTGATTTCGACCACCACCCGCGTGTTCTCATCCGATTCGTCGCGAATGGCGGTGATGTCCTTGAACTCCTTGATCTCGCCCTCGTTGACCAGGTCGGCGATGCGGCTGACCAGTTCCGCGCGGTTGACGTTGTAAGGAATCTCCGTGATGACGATTTGCTCGCGCCCGCCCTTGAGCTGCTCGATGCCGACCTTGCCACGGATGCGCACGCTGCCGCGGCCGGTCAGGAAGTACTGTCTGATGCCTTCGAGCCCGCACACCATGCACCCGGTCGGGAAATCCGGGCCTTTGATGTGCTTCATCAACTGCGGGATCGTGATCTCCGGGTGGTCAATCTGCGCACAGACGGCATCGATGACCTCGCCCAGGTTGTGCGGCGCGATGTTGGTGGCCATGCCGACGGCGATGCCCGTGCCGCCGTTGACGAGCAGATTCGGAAATGCGGCGGGAAAAACGGTGGGCTCGGTGCGCGTCTCATCATAGTTCGGCACGAAATCCACCGTGTCCTGGTCCATGTCCTGCATCAGCGCGGCGCCGAGGTGCGTCATGCGCGCCTCGGTGTACCGCATGGCGGCGGGGGGATCGCCTTCAATGGAACCGAAATTGCCCTGGCCGTCCACCAGCCGTTCGCGCATCGCCCACGGCTGCGCCATATGCACGAGCGTCGGGTAAATCACCGCTTCGCCGTGCGGATGGTAGTTGCCGCTTGTGTCGCCGCAAATCTTGGCGCACTTGCGGTGCTGGCGGTTGGGAAACAACGAAAGATCGTGCATCGCCAGCAGAATGCGGCGTTGCGAAGGTTTGAGACCGTCGCGCACGTCCGGCAGCGCGCGGGAGATGATCACCGACATCGAGTAGTCGAGGAACGAGTTCTTGATCTCGTCGGCGACGTTGATCCGCTCCACCTTCTCGTTGGCGGCAAACAGCGGGGTCGTCTCGGGCGGCAACTGGGGCGGTTGGGGTGGTTCTTCAGGCATGATCAGAAAATCATTTCACCGGCGGGGGCGGGACGAGCGACAATCCGATGAAATCGGACGCCGCGCACACCCGCGGATCGCTGCTGCACATTTGCTCGCCGCCATGAAGTTCCGCGGTGGCGACGTGAATCGCATCCAGCGTCCGCAGCGGCACGTGCGGATGACATTGGTCAATCACCGCACCCGCGCGCTCGATGACGGGACGGCTCAGCGGCAGCAAGATCAATTCCTGATCGCGCAGCTTGTCCTGGAACAAGCGCCAGCCCGTCAAGCGTGCCAGCCGGGAAATCCGCCCCGCTCGTTCCTTGGCGAGCAGGGCGGACCGAACTTCCGCCACGGCGAGTTCCGATGTGACGACCGAGTGCCCCGTCACGACGCCGCTATACGCCGCGCTGTCCGGTTCGTGGCTGACCAATTTGACGATGACACAGGAATCGAGATACATCGTCGTCACCAGCCACGCCCGTCGCGGTCCGCCCGGATGATCTCCTCGGCGAATGGCCCTTCGGTTTGCCTCGGCATCTTCCGGACCTGCTCCCAAGTGCCGGTGAAGACTTTCCGGGACCTGCGCTGGGTGACCGGCGACAACACCGCCTTCGGCTTGCCGTCGCTGGTGATGGTGACCTCCTGGCCACCCGCCACCAACTCCAGCAGCGCCGAGAATTTCGCCTTGGCCGCCCGCACCGGAATGGACAGCCCCACGCCGGGCAACGCCACCGCCTCGCTCAGCGCCAGGCAAGACGGTTTGGGAGGCGGGTATTCGATTGCGCGTTTCGCTTTCACGGCCCCAATGTAGTCACACGTGACCACATTCGTCAACTCTTTTCAAATGTCCAAGTTCCGCACGTTCAGGGCGTTGTCTTCGATGAACTGCCGGCGCGGCTCAACCTCGTCGCCCATCAGCTTGGTGAACATCTCCTCCGCCTCGACGGCATCGGTGAGTTCGATGCGCAGCAGCTTCCGGCGGGCCGGGTTCATGGTGGTCTCGAAGAGTTCCTTCGGGTTCATCTCGCCCAGGCCCTTGAAGCGTTTGATCTGCAGCCCGCGCTTGCCCGCCTCCTTCACACCCGTGAGAATCTCCGGGATCGAGAACAGCGGTTTCACCTGGGCCTTGTCGCCCTCGCCCTCCACCAGCTCGAACAACGGCTTGTCCTGGGCGGCGTAGTGTTCCACCCGCAACCCCTTGCTGGCGAGTTTGACCAGCAATCCCTCGATGGCCTTGCTCTCGTGGATCTCGACGTGCCGGGCGCGCCGGGGGTGGCCGATGCCGTCGGCGGGCTTCCTTTCGCCGCCCTTCTCACTGCCTTTCTCGACGCCCGCCTCCACCTCTTCCTCGCCGAACAGGCCCAGATCCGGGTTCTCTTCGCCAAAGGTCCGGAGGGCCTCCTCGGTGTGAAAGTAATGCACGGTTTCGTCGTTGCCCTGCCGGAGCTTGACCAGGTGCCGCGGCAGCTCGTGGGTTTGCGGGTGCCGGTGCTCGACGTAGTCGGCGAAATCGCCGCCGTGCCGCCGGAGGGCACGGTCGAATTTGTCGAGCGCCACGAGCAGCTCAAGGATTTCGGCGAGTTGCTTCGGGTTGAGCTCGGCGCCGTCGGCCACATTCCGCAACCGGACATCCTCCGTGCCGAGCTGAATCAGGATCTTGTTCAACTGGTTGTCGTCGTCCACGTATTCGACCCGCTTTTTCCGGGTGATCTGGTAGAGCGGCGGCTGGGCGATGTAAACATAACCCTGGCGGACCAGCAGCGGCATCTGCCGGTAGAAGAAGGTGAGCAGCAGCGTGCGGATGTGCGACCCGTCCACGTCCGCATCCGTCATGATGATGATCTTGTGGTAGCGCAGTTTCTCGAGATTGAAGGAACCCTCGCCCTCGCCGTTGCCGATGCCGGTGCCGACGGCGGTGATCATGGTACGAATTTCGGTGTTCTGCAGGACCTTGTCGAGCCGCGCCTTTTCCACGTTGATGAGTTTGCCGCGAATGGGCAGGATCGCCTGGAACTTGCGATCGCGTCCCTGCTTGGCGGAGCCGCCGGCGGAGTCGCCCTCGACAATGTAAAGTTCCGTGTTGGCGGGATCGCGGTCCGAACAATCCGCCAGCTTTCCCGGCAGCCCGCCGCCGGTGAGCGCGCCTTTGCGGACCGTTTCGCGGGCCTTGCGGGCGGCTTCGCGCGCGCGGGCGGCCGTGAGCGACTTGTCAATGACGCGCCGGGCCACCGGTGGATTGGCGTCCAGGAAGGTCATCAGCCCGTCGTAAACGAGCGAGGAAACGATGCCGTCAATCTCGGTGTTGACGAGCTTGACCTTGGTCTGCGACTCGAAGCGCGGGTTGGGGAGCTTGACGCTGAGCACGCACACCAGCCCTTCGCGCACGTCGTCGCCGGTGATCGCCGGGTCCTTCTCCTTCAACAGCTCGTGGCTGCGGGCGTATTGGTTGATGGCCCGGGTGAGCGCCGACCGGAAACCCGTGAGATGCGTCCCCCCGTCGGGGTTCGAAATGGAATTCGCAAAACAGAGGATCTGGTCGGTGTAACTGTCGTTGTACTGGAGCACGCAGTCCACGAACACGTCCTCCGGCTTGCCCTCGACCTCCTCCTCGCGCTTCCCGGAAAGCACGATGGGTTTGGGATGGATCACCTGCTTGCTCTTGCCCAACTGCCGGACGAATTCCTCGATGCCGTCACGGTAGAGGAAGCGCTCCGCGCGGTTCTCCGCCCGCTCATCGGTCAGCACAATTTCGATGCCCGGATTGAGAAAGGCCAGCTCCCGCAGCCGGATCGCCAGCGTCTCGAATTTGAACTCGGTCGTCAGCGTGAAGATCTCTGCGTCCGGCTTAAAGGTGATGAGGGTGCCGGTGTGCTTTGACTTGCCGATGACATCCAGCTTGCGCACCGTAACGCCGCGGGCAAATTCCATGTAATAGACCTTGCCGTCACGGGACACCTCCACCTTGAACCATTCGGACAGGGCGTTGACGCACTTGGCGCCCACTCCGTGCAGACCGCCGGAATACTTGTAGGCGCCTTGCCCGAACTTGCCGCCGGCATGGAGGTTCGTCAGGACCAGTTCCACCGCCGGAATCTTCCATTTCGGATGAATGTCCACCGGGATGCCCCGCCCATCGTCGCGGATCGAACACGAGCCGTCCACATGGAGGATCACCTGGATCTGCTGGCAGTAACCGGCCAGGTGCTCGTCAATCGAGTTGTCCAACACCTCGAACACGCAATGGTGCAGGCCGCGCTCGTCCGGGTCGCCAATATACATGCCCGGCCGCTTGCGCACCGCCTCCAAGCCTTCGAGCTTGTCGATCTTGGAGGCGTCATATTTGCCGTCGTCTGTCGGTGTAATCACCATAGTTCGTGGGCCGCTTCTCGATGTTCGCCGGAACTCCCCGCCGACGCCAAAAGGCATCGAAAAATCGAACCTTCAAAGTATAGGTCCGACGCGGCTTAACACAATCCCAATTTTCAGCCAGCCACAAGGAATTGTGGGCCGAAGACGGGACAGCAGCATTAGTTGTGGGGCCGCCTCAGCGTGACCGGGGCTCAACGAGGTGGCAGGACGGGCAGCCACGCCGGGCGGAAACCCGGCGGCGAATGGCCACCGGACTAGGTTTGCGGCACGGAAAAGACCACGAACCAGGCGTCGTCAACATTGTCCTTGGCATCGCCGGCGATGACCGCGATCCCGCCCTGGGTGAGCGATTTCAAGGGCTGCCGGACGGTCTTGGTCAACTTGCCCTCACCGAACAGCTTGACCTCCAGCGTTGCGTCGTCCACAAAGCGGACTTCCACCTCGCACTTGGAACTCATCTTGAGTCGTTTCGGCGCGGCGGAGGTGACCGTCGCGGGTTGCTGGCTGATCTCAAAGTAATTCTTCCACTTGAAGACGCGGCAAAGCTTCTTCTTGATCGCCTCGTCGAGCTCCTTGTAGTTGGCGTCGGGCGGTTTGTTTCCATCGGTGCCCCAGATCAACTGCGCCTTCAACTTGACCTCCGCGGCGTGGACCGCCGCCCCACCGAGGCTGATCAGCGACAGAAAGCTGCCAAGCAGCATACAAAAACTTAACCGCAGACCGCCCTTCATATTCATGGCCTATTCGCTAGCGCAAAAGCCCGGCTCCTGCAAGATGTGGTTTAGTGGCTGTCCACCCACACCACCGTCATGCCTTCGGATTCAGAGTGGAAAGTGAACGAACTCATGTCCTCAAGGGGGCTTTCGACCTCGGCGAGCAGGACCGTGCCGGCACGGGCATGTTCGCGCAGCGCCGGCACCGCAGCCACGAGCGCCACGACGGCGATCGCTCCGACCGGGGCGAGAACGCGGAGCCACCGACGCCAGGGCGCGGACGCCGGGGCATCCGCCGCGGCGTGTTCGCGGGCTTCCCCCGCCGCGATCGCCCGTTCGATCTTCGACCAGTAGAATGCGCGCGAGTCCTCGAGCTTGCGCAGCGGCTCGCCCGCCGCCAGTGCCGCCCGGGTGTGGCCCAGCTCCGTTGCCAGCGCCCGCGCCGCCGGATCGGTGGCGACCAGGCGGCTCACCGCGGCAGCCTCCGAATCGGCGAGTTCGCCGTCCAGCCACGACGAGATTCTGATTTCGGTTTCGCGGTTCATGGTAATCGTTCCTGCTTCAAGCCGGCCAGCAGCGTTGCCAGCCGCCGGCGGGCATAAAACAGCCGGGACATGATGGTCCCGATGGAACAGCCCATCCGTTGGGCCACTTCTTTGTATTCCAGGCCTTCAAATTCATGCAAAACCAGCGCTGTGCGATGGGCCACCGAGAGCTGACTGATGGCCGCATCAATCCGCCGCCGCAGTTCCTCGCGTTCGAGGTTCTCCGTGGGATTGCTGATCACCACCGGCATCTGCCGTTCCACTCCGCCCTCCTCTTCCATGCCCTCGATGGACTCGGCGCGAAGCCGCTTCTGCCGTCGCAGATGGTCCAGGCACAGATTGATGGCAATCCGGGTCAACCACGTCGCGAACCCCGATTCGCCCTGGAACTGTTCAATCCGCTGCCAGGCCTTGACCCATGTTTCCTGGGAAAGATCAACCGCCTCATCCTCGTTGCGGACCATGCTGAAGGCGCGGGCGTAGATCTTATCGCGATGCCGGGCCACGAGTTCCTCGAAAGCCTGCATGTCGCCCCGTTGCGCCTGGCGCACCAGCATATCGTCACTGGCAGACGGGTAGTCGGTCTTGTTCGACATGGCTTTGGACGGGAACCGCGGCGACCCTATTCAGTCCGGCTCACAACTTTCCCTTGGTGGTCGGCAACCTTCCGGCGATCCGCGGGTCCCGTCGACAGGCGAAATCGACCGCCCGGGCAAAGGCCTTGAACAACGCCTCCACCACGTGGTGGGGCTCGCTCCCGTAGAGCAGTTCCAGGTGCAGGTTGCAGCGGGCTTCGTTGGCGAACGCCTGAAAAAACTCGCGGGCCAGCCCAAACCGGAATGCACTCGACGCATCCTGCGCGCGCTCGCTCCGCGTCACCCGGAACGCCAGACGGTCCATCCCCCGCCACACCAGGCATGGTCGCCCGCTGAAATCAACCACACACCGCGCCAACGTCTCGTCCATGGGCACGAATGCCTCGCCCGTGAAGGGATTGCGCGGATCGAACCCGGCGCCGTAACGGCGCAGCCCCTTCTTGTCGCCCAAGGCCTCCCGCACCGCCTGGCCCAGCACCAGGCCGCAATCCTCCACCGTGTGATGCCCATCCACCGCCAGATCGCCCGCGCAACGCAACCGCAGGTCCACCACCGCATGCCGCGCAAACAGCGCCAGCATGTGGTCGAAGAAGGGAATGCTCGTGCGCACGTCCGCCCGGCCGGAGCCGTCAAGGTTCAGCCGGACGCGGATGCGGGTTTCCTTTGTGTGGCGCCGGATGGTCGCCTGCCGCGCTCTCATGTCGGGACATTATGGGGGGCTGACCGGGAAAACAAAGCGGAAACGAACCGCCACCGCTTCCGTCACCGCCTCGCCCAAGTCCCGCTGGCCAGCCAGATTACTGGTCCAGGGAGGCCAGGTAACGCTCCGCCTCGATGGCGGCCATGCAGCCCATGCCCGCCGCCGTGATCGCCTGGCGGTACGTCCGATCCGCACAATCGCCGGCGACAAAAACGCCGGGCACATCGGTGGCGGTCCCCTGGCGCGGCTGGAGGTAGCCGTCGGCATCCATCGTCAGCGCACCCTTGAAAAGCTCGGTGTTCGGCACGTGGCCGATGGCAATGAACAACCCGGCGCAGGCCAGTTCGCCCGGCTCGCCGGTCTTCACGTTCTTCAGCCGCACCGCCGTAACCTTGCCGGCGCCGGGATCGAGGATGTCCGTGACGACCGAATCCCACACGGGCTTGATCTTCGGATGGCCGAGCACCCTGCTGGCCATGATCCTCGAGGCGCGCAACTGGTCCCGCCGGTGAACCAGGTGAACGACCGAGCCGAAACGTGTCAGGTAGAGCGCCTCCTCACACGCCGAGTCGCCCCCCCCCACGACCACCAGGGGTTGGTTGCGGAAGAACGGCAGCGCCCCGTCGCAGGTGGCGCAATAGGTAACGCCCTTCTTCTCCAGTTGGTGCTCGCTCTCGAGGCCCAGATGCCGGTGACTGGCGCCGGTGGCGATGATCAGCGTTTCCGTCTGCAGCGGGTCGCCATCCACGCTGAGCGTGAATGGCCGCCGGGAAAGGTCCACCTTCTCAACGGTGCCGAACGAGACACGTGCGCCGAATTTCTCGGCCTGCTGCTGCATCCGGGTCATCAACTCGAAGCCGTCCACGCCCTCGGGAAAGCCGGGATAATTCTCGACCGTGCTGGTGGTGGTCAGCAAACCGCCCGGCATCGTCCCCGTCAGGACCAGGGGCTTGAGATCGGCGCGGGCAGTGTACACCGCGGCGGTGAGGCCGGCACAACCTGTGCCGATGATGGTGACTTTTTCCATAGGGCTGCCACGTTAACGCCCCCACCGGCCGCTGGCAAGCGGTGCCGACCACGGGGTAGTGTCCTGATTTAGTGGGGCGACACGGCTGGGCACTGCTAGCACCCGTGTTCGTCCGGCTCCGCCTCACAAGGAACAAAGCACTTTTTCATAACAATAGTAACAATCACATTTTTGAATAATATGACCCCGTCGGCGCTGACGGGTCAGTGACGGCCGGCGGGTATCCTTATGTTGCTGCCGTCAAGCGGCTTACTTTGGATTGGCGGGCGCTGCCGGGGCGGTGGGCGGGAGGGAAAAACCGACCGCCTGGGCGAGGATGATCTCCTGATCCGGCCGAAGTCCCATGGCCCGGCTCAGCGGGGCACGGTCGAGGTCATGCACCACGGTCGCCAAGCCGGCCGAGGCACAATAGAGATAGACGTTCTGGCTGATGAATCCGGTGTCGGTCGCAGCGTAGAACTCCCGGCGATCCGGATTGGCCTTGGTCAGCTTCGCCAGGTCCGCGACGTAAATGAGGGTAACCGGGGCCACACCCGCAAAATCGCCACCGCCGCTCAGCACCCGCAGATCGCGATTGCCCGCCGGCTGCAGGCGGTGAGGTTTGGGTTCGTAGTGGAACAGGCCGTCCCGCGTGGCAACATAGATCTCCACCTCCTGCGAGTTCATGGCCGAGGGTGCGGTCCGGTGATCAATCGTCGGCCGGTTGATCCCGAAGGCCGCCCACAACAAATCGGAAAGCTGCTGCGCGTCGAGCGGGTCGGTTTTGAAGTTGCGCTGCGTCTGGCGCTCCTTGAGTGCCTGCATCAGCGGCATGCCACCGGTCTGATGCGGGGGTGGCAGTTCCAGGGGCCCCGGGTCGGCCGCGAACGCCGGTGCCACCAGGCAGCCGGCCAGGATACAACCGAATCTCCGCCCAAACCAGTTCCGCCAATCGTGTTTCATGCGTCAAATTTCAAGTCAGCCTGCGCCGGCGACCTGGGATGGCCATTGACCTTGGTCAAAGCCTCCGGACGGCGATGGGCCAAGGTTTACGGTGTCGGCCGGGGGCCATGCCGGTCCCGCTCCGATCTGACCGCTGCTTATGAATGGACGAGAACGCGTGCTTGCCTGCCTTGCCGGCCAGCCGGCGGATCACCTTCCGCTGATGCCCATCACCATGATGTTTGCCGCTGACCAGCTCGGGGCGAGCTACGGCGATTACGCCACGGATTGCCGGGTGCTGGTTGAAGCCCAACTCCTCACCGCCGAGGAATTCGCTTTCGACTTCGTGTCCTGCATTTCCGATCCCGCCCGCGAAGCGGCGGATTGCGGGGCCAAGGTCGAGTTTTTTCCCGACCAGCCGCCGGCCATTGACGAAAGCCAGGCCCGGCTGGCGGACAAGACCGCCCTCGCGCAACTCCGCCTGCCCGACCCGCTCGGCGGCGGGCGCATGACCGACCGTGTGCGGGCGGCGGCCTTGTTCAAGGAGCGCGTCGCCGGGCAGCGGTTGATCGAAGGCTGGGTCGAAGGACCGTGTGCCGAGGCCGCCGACCTGCGCGGCATCAACACGCTCATGACCGATTTCTTCGACGATCCGAAGTTCGTCACCGACCTGTTCGAGTTTGTGATTGCGATGGAACTGCGTTTTGCCCGGGCCCAGATCGAGGCGGGCGCGGACCTGATCGGGGTCGGCGACGCAGCGGCGTCACTGGTGGGCCCGCAGCTTTACGAGGAGTTCGTGTGGCCGTTCGAAAAGCGCCTCGTGGATGGAATTCATGGCCTGGGCGCGAAGGTGCGGCTGCACATCTGCGGCAACACCCGGCAGATCCTGGGCGGCATGGGCCGGCTTGGTTGCAACATCGTGGATCTCGATTACCCGTCCCCCCTGGCCGAGGGGCGGGCGAAGATGGGACCGGGTCAGGTTCTGCTCGGCAACCTCAACCCGGTGAAGACCATCCGCGACGGCACGCCGGAGAGCATCACGGCCGCGCTCGCCGAGTGCCATCGCCAGGCCGGTGGCAACTACATTGTCGGCGCCGGCTGTGAGATCCCCCGCGGCACGCCCGAGGCAAACCTCCGCGCGCTCACGGCCTACGCCCACGCCCACGCCTGAGCGGCGGGCAGCGCTTCGGGGACGCCGATGGAGTGGCGGTCAGATTTTGCTTTCGCTCCAGGCGTTCGGGGCCTACTGGTACCACGGGTGGAACGCGTCTCCCGCTCGATCAGGGCCAGGGCGTGTTACTCCACGCAAATCGAAATGAACATTTTGTTGGTGTATCCCCAAACGCCGGACACGTTCTGGAGTTTCAAGCATGTCATGCGCTTTGTGTCCAAGCGCGCCGCCTTCCCCCCCTTGGGTCTGTTGACCGTCGCCGCCATGCTGCCGGCCGACTGGCAGTTGAAGCTGGTGGATATGAACGTGGAGCGCCTGCGCGACGAAGATTTGCGCCAGGCCGATTACGTGATGATCAGTGCGATGATCGTTCACAAGCAATCGGTGAAGGAGATTGCCAGCCGCTGCGGCAAACTGGGCAAACCCGTGATCGCTGGTGGCCCGCTGTTCACCACCGGCCACGAGGCCTTCCCGGAAATCCCTTATTTCGTGCTCGGCGAGGCGGAGGAACTCCTCCCCCAGTTGGTGGCCGACATGGAGCGCGGAACCGTCCAGGCGCGCTACGAAACCAAGGACCGGCCGGCCATCACGCACGTGCCCGTGCCCCGGTGGGACCTGATCGCTCCCCACCACTACGCCACCATGGCGGTGCAGTTCTCGCGCGGCTGCCCGTTCGACTGCGAGTTCTGCGACATCATCGTGATGAACGGCCGCGTGCCGCGCACCAAGACCGCCGCCCAGCTCATCGCCGAACTGGAGCAACTCCGCCTCCGCGGCTGGAAGGACATGGTGTTCGTGGTGGATGACAACTTTATCGGCAAGAAGCGGGAAACCCGCGCGTTGTTGCATGAAATCATCGCCTGGCGCCAGCGCACCGGCGCGGAAATGGGGTTCTTCACCGAGGCCTCCGCGAATCTGGCCGACGACGATGACATGCTCCGCTTGATGGTCCAGGCCGGGTTCAAAAAGGTCTTCGTCGGCATCGAGACACCGTCGGTGGAGAGCTTGAAGGAGTGCCGCAAGTTGCAGAACAGCCGGCGCGATCTTATTGCGACCGTGCAGACGCTCCAGCGGGCCGGACTGGAGGTGATGGGCGGGTTCATCGTCGGGTTCGACAATGACAAGCACGACATCTTCAAACGCCAGTTCGAGTTCATCCAGAAATCCGGCGTGGTCACCGCCATGGTCGGTCTGCTCAACGCGCTGCCGCAGACCCGGCTTTACCACCGGCTGAAGAAAGAGGGTCGCTTGGAAACCGACAGCACCGGCAACAACACCGAAGCAGTGCTGAATTTCCGGCCGAAGTTGAACCGCGAGTTTCTCATCAACGGCTACCGCGACCTGATGAAAAAACTCTACGAGCCGCGCAATTACTACCAGCGCATCCGCACCTTCCTCCAGCAGCACAAGCCGGAAGGCCCGCACCTGCGCCTCTCGTGGTCGGACACGCAGGCGTGTGTCAAGTCCTTCTGGCTGCTCGGCGTCTGGCACCGCGGCCGGCGCGCCTACTGGCAGTTCTTCATCGGCACCTTGCTGCGCCGCCCGGCCCAGCTCCGGCAAGCCATGGAAATGGCGATCATCGGCTATCACTTCCGTCGTGTGGCCAGCCTCCTGTGAGGTGAAGGCGGCGCGCGCGCAACGGACTGGTTGTCAGCGGCCCCTTCACCGCAACGGCCGCCTCTCCCGCGCCATCGCGCGCCTCCGCGTTGCCTGCCTGTTGACCGCCGGCAGTCTTGTTCCCCGCGCGGCCAGCCCGGGCGATTTTTTTGCCATCCAGGTGGTGGATGATGAAACCGGTCGCGGTGTGCCGCTCGTCGCCCTCGAAACCGTCAACCACCTCACGCTCTACACCGACAGCGGCGGCCTCGCCGCCTTTGCCGAACCGGGCTTGATGAACCGCGAGGTCTTCTTCCATGTCCGGAGCCACGGGTACGAGTTTCCCAAGGACGGTTTCGGCTACCACGGCGTGCGGTTGACCCCGAAAGCCGGAGGCAGTGCCGTGCTGAAGATCAAACGGCTCAACCTCGCCGAACGGCTCTACCGCGTGACGGGGGAAGGCATCTACCGCGACAGCGTGCTCGCGGGCCGGCCGATCCCCCTCCGGGAACCGCTCCTGAATGGGGCAGTACTCGGCCAGGACACGGTCATGGCCATTCCGTATCGCGGCCGGATCTACTGGTTCTGGGGCGACACCGACCGGCCGGAATACCCGCTGGGCCACTTCGGCACCGCGGGCGCCACCTCCGAGCTGCCCGGCCGTGGCGGGCTCGATCCAAGCCTCGGTGTGGACCTCCACTATTTTACGAACGCCGCCGGATTCAGCCGGCCGATGTGCGACTGGCCTGTCCCGGGAATGAAGTGGACCTATGGCCTGATGACCGTGCGGGACCCCCAGGGCCGCGAGCAACTGCTCGCCCGGTGCGACGTGCAGAAGAGCCTGGCCGAAACTGTCGAACGCTGGTTGGTGCGCTTCAACCCCGACCCGGCCCGCTTCGAGCGGTTCGTCCCGCTTGAGCTCCAGGCCCCGCTCGCGCCCGGCAGCCACCCTTTCCGTGTCCGTGTCCAGGGCGAGGATTATTACTACTTTCCGAGCTGGGCGCCGCAACCCTGCGTTCGCGTGCGGGCCGACTGGGCGCACGTCACGAACATCGCCAGCTATGAGGCGTTCACCTGCCTGCGCCCCGGCGCCCGCTGGGACTCAAGCGCGCCGGACCTCGATCGTGACACGGACGGCACGCTGGTCTATGCGTGGAAAACCAACACCGATTACCTCGACCACGAACGACAGGCCAGGTTGGTTTCGGCCAGGGCGCTCAGACCGACGGAGGGTTCGCTGCAGATGCTCGACATCGAGTCGGGCAAGCCCGTGCGCGGTCACACGGGGTCGGTCTTTTGGAACGCGTTTCGCCAGCGCTGGGTGATGATCGCCCAGCAAGGCGCCGGCGAAATCTGGTTCGCCGAGGCGGACTCGCCGGTCGGCCCGTGGGTCTATGCGCGCCAGATTGTCCGCCACGATCACTACAACTTCTACAACCCGACCCAGCATCCGTTCTTCGATCAGGCGGGTGGACGCCTCATCTACTTCGAAGGCACCTATACCGACACCTTCTCCGACGCGCCGGCGCCGACGCCCCGCTACAATTACAACCAGATCATGTATCGGCTGGACCTGGCCGATGCGCGCCTCGCCCTGCCAGTGGCGGTTTACCGGGTCGCCAACCTGGACGGGACCGTGGATTACCTGACCCGCGAGGGTGCGGAGGCCGCCGATGCCTGGCAACGGATTGCGGAGGTCGCTTTCTTCGCCATCCCGCCCAGCCGGGCACACGCAGGACTTGTTCCCGTCTATGCCGTCGCCGGGAAGACTGGAACCGCGCTCCAACTCACGCGCGCGGCGGGCGCGGAACCGTGCTTTTACGCGTTACCGGCCGCGGCCACCGCCACCAACAGCGCGCCGGCCAGCGTGCCGCTGTTCGAGTTTCGCCGCGCCGACTCGGACGCGCCGCGCTATTCAACTGACCCACCAATTGACAACGCGGTTTTCCAGCGCGCCGCGGCCCCGCTCTGCCGCGTCTGGCGCAATCCCATGTCGCTTCTCATTCTGGATCGCGAGGCGCGTCCGCCCCGGCCGGACCAACCGTGACGGGGCGATCACCCGGCTTGGGGCGCCTCAGTGGATCGGAGGAAAGTGGATGTTCGGATGGTGGGGGAAAAGCCACACGCGCAGGAGAAATTGCACCGGCGTGAGCATCACCGACGCGATGAACGGAAGCGGCGCCACCACCGCCAGCGGGTAAAGGCACCAGCGCGGCGCCTGCGCACCCCGGTCCGCCGGCACGCAATACGCCGGCAGATAAATCATCAACCCGTAAACGAAAATCCACATCGCAAACTCCGCCATGTGTTGCGATCCGCCGGAAATCGTCTCCATCAAGGTGCCGGTCAGACCGAACAAGAGGAACACGGCGAACGGGGGAAACGCATAGCGCCACAGAATCAGCGCCCAGGCCAGGAACAGAGGCGCGATCACCACCACGCTGTGCAGCAGCACCACGTCGAAATAATTCGTGGACGCCGTGATGTAGGCCTCGCCAGTCTTCACGCCGAACAGCGGCGCCAGGTTGGTCATCGTGGTCGTGACGACCTCCTCCAGCAGGGCGAGCGCGGTGGCGAACACGACGAATTTCGCCGGCCACCAGCACTCCCATCGCTGCACTGCCGCGCGGATGCGATCGCGATACCGGACCATCAGGCCGCCGCCCAGGCCGATCCAGAAAACGATCAAGCCCGAAGCCATCCCGATCACGGCGCGCATGTGAGGGTTTCGCCAGACCGCCACCGTCACCAGGCTGGTGGTCAGGAGCAGCCGCGCGGCGAGGGCGGCGACCAGGATTGCTTTCCAATGCTTCATCGGCCGGGAACTGGCCGCAGTGGAACCCGCACCCGCGGGCGCTGCAAGGTTAATCTGTTCGCGAAGTGCGGCCGCCGGTAACCTGCCGCCGTGCCTGAGGATCGTGTGAATCAATCCGACATGGTGACGGTTGAACTGCTTCCGCTCGGCCGCGCGTTGCGCGTGCCCGTCGGCACTCCCTTGCAGGATTTCCTTTTTGCCCAGGGTGTCGAGTTCCCATGCGGCGGACACGGTCGCTGCAAAGGCTGCCGCGTCCGCGTGCTCGGCGGCGAATTGCCGGTGACCCCGGACGATGCCCGCCTGCTGGCCGCCGACGAAATCGCCACCGGCTGGCGCCTGGCCTGTCGCGCGCAGGCCCGCGGCGATCTCAAGCTGGAACTGGCGCAATGGGACGCGACCATTCTGGCGGACGACACCCGATTCGAGTTCACGCCGGCCGACGGTCTCGGTATCGCCGTGGACCTCGGCACCACGACGATTGTCGCACAACTGCTCGACCGCCAAACCGGCCACGTCCTCGGCGTGCGCACGGCGCTGAATCGTCAGGCCCGCCACGGCGCCGACATTATGAGCCGGATTGATTTCGCAATGACGCCGGGCGGCCTCGAATCGTTGCGCGATCTCATCCGCCACCAGATCGGCGACCTGATTGCCCACCTCCTGAAGCCCCTGTCGCAAGGAGAAACCCCGCCCCCGCTCCGCGAGGTTGTCATCGTCGGCAACACGGTGATGCACCATCTGTTTGGTGGCCTCAGCGTTGAACCGCTTTCGCACCATCCATTCGTTCCAACCAACGACGGGCTGCAGGTTTTTCCGGCCGCGGAACTTGGCTGGCATCTGCCCGGCGCCACCGTGCGTTTTCTGCCCTGCCTCGGCGGGTTTGTCGGCAGTGACATCCTCGCCGGCGTGCTCGCCACTCGGCTGCACGAAAGCAGCGAGCTCGTCGGTCTCGTGGACCTCGGCACGAATGGCGAGATTGTGATCGGCAACCGTGACGGCCTGCTCTGCGCTTCCACGGCAGCCGGCCCGGCCTTCGAGGGCGCGCGAATTTCGATGGGCATGCGGGCCGCCACCGGCGCGATCTCGGAAATCAGCGTCGCCGACGGCCAACTGCAATGCCGCGTGGTGGGCCACGTGCCGCCGCGCGGCCTGTGCGGCAGCGGGCTCGTGGACGCCGTCGCCGCCGGGCTCGACCTCGGCCGAATCCGTCCCAACGGGAGGCTGGCCGAAGGCAACTCCTGGACCCTCGCCGAACCGGTGAAACTCACGCAGGCAGACATCCGCGAACTCCAGCTTGCCAAGGGCGCCATCGCCGCGGGCATCCGGCTGCTGCTCCGCCAACGGGACGCCGAACCGGAAGACCTCACGCGGCTCTACCTGGCCGGCGCGTTTGGCAATTACATCAACCGCGCCAGCGCCCGGCGCATCGGCCTGTTGGGCTTCCCGCTCGACAAGATCACGCCCGCCGGCAACACCGCGCTGCTCGGCGCGAAACTCGCGTTGTTCGGCCCGCCGGACCAGGGCGGTGACTTCACCGAACTGCGCCGCCGCATCCAGCATGTCTCGCTCAACGAAGACCCCGGATTCCACGAGATCTACGTGGAAGAAATGGGTTTCCCGGGCGAAAGCAGCTAGGCTGATCGGCCAGATGCCGAAGCCGGAGAGCATGGACTACCCTCCCGGAGTCTTCGTCACGGTGCTTCAGGTTGAACCTGTCCGCTTTGTTCCCAATCCGGCGACACCCCCCGACTGGAGCCGCTCATCTTCCACTCGTTTCCGATTTTGACCAACGGTTGAATGAAAAAGTTTCCGGCACCGGGCGCGCTTGGCCCACCGGAGTATTGGCCGCCCATCCACACCTTCAGTTCCACCTGGTCGTCTGCCAGCGTCTTCTTCGCCATCATCTGGACACCTTTTATCAAAGTCCCAAAGTTGGATGGTGCGGCCTCAAGGCCTGCGCGGAAATTGGGATCCTTCTCCGCTTCCTTTAGCATGTCCGGACTCATTGATTGCCGGGTAACATCATAGTTTCCATTCATAATCGCCCAGACAGCCGATTCAAATGCGGTCTCTGGCGTGGCGAAACCGACAAACGCCAGTTGGTCTTTGGTAAGATAGCCGGCCGTCTTCCCTGGCGGCTGAGCCGCGGGCGCTGCCGGTTTGGTCTGGGTCATCCCGGCAAGCTGCCGCCGCAGCACGCCCACTTCTCCCCTCAGTCGCATCAGTTCCTCATGCTCGGCCAGCGGCCGGGCCGCTTCGGCTTCCATCTGCCCGGCCAGCCGCTGGTTTTCGGCGCGGAGTTTTTCCGATTGGGCGGCCTCCTCGCGCAACGCCGTGTTCTCGGCACGCAACGCAGCATTGGCGTGGTGTTGCATCACCAGCGGCGTGCCAACCGCAGCCGCAACAACGACGCTGGCGATGAGTTTGAGTTTGGTAGCAGTCATAAGCTGAATCAGTTGAGCGCCCAGTCCGCCGGCTGTGGCGGCTCCGGCGAGCGAAACGGAAGCCACGGTGGTCGCGAGCGCCGCGGGCACGGTCACAACGACGTGGGCGCCGAGCAGGACCGCGAGGCCCGCTGCGGTGGACGTCACGCCGCGCCGCGCCAACGCGCCGCGGAGCCCATCGAGCGCGCGGTCCACGCGCTTGCGAGCCGCTTCGTCCGTGAGGCCCAGCGCCGTGCCGACTTCGGCGAAGGTCTGTTGCTGGAAGAAACGCAGCAGCACGGCGTGGCGGTCCGGGTCGTCCAGTTCGTCGAGCACTTCATCGAGCACCGGGCGAAGATGCGACCAGTCTGCCTCCGGACCGGCGGTTTCCAATGCGTTCATGGCGGCGGCCTGTTGTTCCCGCTGGACGCGGCGCCGCTCCTTGCGCAGCCATTCCAACGCGGTGAAGCGGGTGTCCCGGTGCAGCCAGCCGGCCAGGACCACGTCCTGTGGGAGGGAGCGCGCCTGGCGGGCGAGGTTCGTGAAGACGAGTTGGGTGATGTCCTGCGCGAGCGCGGCGTCGCCATTGACCATCCGCAGGGCGGCCGAATAGACGAGCGTGAGATAGCGCCCGGCGATGTGCCGGAACGCCACTTCGGAGCCGGTCTGCGCAAACTCGGCGAGCCACTGGCGATCTTCGCTCATTTCATCCTCTAAATGCCGCCGGCCAGCGAAACCGGACAAGAAAATAGCGCAAGGCGGTGGGCGCGAAGCTCGGCGGTCACCCAAACGCCGCGAACAGGGCCTGCAACTCCTCCTGCACCTGCGCCGGATCGGTCAGCGTGTGCGCGATCTCGTCCCGCAGCATTTCGCGATAGTGCCGGCGCAGCCGGTGCACCGCAACCCGCACCGCCCCCTCGGTCAAGCCCAGTTCCGCCGCCGCCCGGGCATACGGCACCGCCTCCCGGTCCACGCTCAGAAACGGCTTGAGACATTCAAACAGCCGCGCCTTGCCGTCGGCGGCGCACTCGTCGCGCAGGCGGGTGATCACACGCCCCAGCAGCGCCAGCGCCCACTCGCGGTCGAAGAGTTTGTCCGGGCTGAGCAGGTCCGCAGGATCAATCCGGTAACGCGTGTCGGCATTCTCCCAGTCGAACGAGAGCGGCGCGACGCCGCCACCGCGTTTCTGGCGGGCCGCGCGGTCACGCTCGTTCGCGAGAAAGTGTTTCAGCGAGGCCAGGAGAAAGGCGCGGAACCGCCCGCGCTCGGCGCTGAGGCCTTCCAGGTAGTTTTTTGCGAGAAACCGGGAGAAAAACCCCTGCACCAGGTCCTCGGCGTCCTCCTTGGACTGGCCCTGCCGGCGGACGTAGGCATAGAGCGGATACCAGTAGCTGCGGCACAACTCCTCGAGGGCGACGTCCGCCTGGGGCGACTTGCTCCGGCCCGCCGCGAGCACGACCGTCCAGCGCGTCGTGGCGAAGATGTCGCCCGGCGTGGCGGTCGGTTCGGTTGCGTTAGCGGGAGTCAAATCACTTCTTGTTCGATTGCGTCGCGAGCTTGTAGCGAAGCCTCACGCTGCGCCCGTCGGCCGCGAGGCCTAGGATTTGCAGGATGCCCTTCCCGCCTTCCCGCGTTTGGAAAAGGTAACAGTCAGTTAGTCCTCCCGGCCCGGCTACCAACTGGGATGCCAGTGACGGCTCCATCTGCATCAGCGCCCAGTTTTGAGCCACGTCGGCAGGGGTAATACTGCTCCAGCCATCAAGCGGAGCCGGCGCCTTCACCATGTCCAATGCAGTCAGGACCTGGCTTTGCCGTGACGACACTGCCGCAACGAGGTCAAAGCCGTTGTTCCGAATCCAATCCCGGCCGTCGCGGGTTTCTTCTCGCACGGACTTGTTTGTGACGAGCATGCCGGAGTCCAAATCGAGCCAGCCGCGCGAAGTGTCAAGTGGCACCACCATTAGCTGACTTGGCTCGGTGACTGGCGAAAGCAGCGCCAAGAGCGTCACCTCTCGCGGCTCCGTAAACGTCCAATGGTTGATGGTTGGAAAGGGAGTGTGGTTTAAGACATCCACGATTGCATGGGTGTCTTCGGCACTCAATTCGTCGGCATTTATCGCCAAGTTATCGCTAAGAAGCGGCTCGTGAATGACAAGTGTGGAGATCAGCCTGCCTTGATAAAGAATCGCCAACTGCCGGTTGATATTGGTCGCCGTGATCGCTTCAAACTGCCGGGTGCCGGCTGTGTTGAACTGCACCTGAATCTGGCGCTCACCGGGAACTCCGAGACCGACGAGGTAGCGAATGCCGGCGCGGGCAACCGCCGAGCCGTCCAGCAAGACGGGGCGCAAGACGCGAAGCTGGCCGCTGCCGGAAGAATTGCTGAGCAAATCGGCTGGCTCAGCCGAACCGTCCCGGGCAACGAGACGAACCTGAAACAAGGAAGCGCGGGCACCCAGCGCCGCTTCCGTGGCTGAATTTGCTACTCCCGCGGCCCGAGTGGCTGATGCCGATTGTGTCTGTTGGCGCGATTCTTGATGACTCACAGAGCCACTATGTACCAGTTTGTAGGGTATCGTCTGGCCCTCGTGCAAGTTATCGTTCGCCGGGCCGATGACCACAAGTTCTCCGGGCAACACGCTCTGAATCTCGACCTTTGCTTTGTCTATCGTTCCCACCTGCACGGGCCGCCGACTCACGGTTTGATCTGGTTTAATCGCCCAAACGAACGGTCCCTGCGCGTCGCGCCGAATCGCCTCAGCCGGCACGAGTGTTACGCCGTGTTTCACCTCCAACGTCAGATGGATATTCAAGAACAAGCCGCGCAGCATCAAATGGTCTCCCTCCGGAACAAGCGTGGCCGTGCATTTGAGCGTGCCGGTGGCTGTGTCGATTTGATTGTCCACACCCCGCAAGGAGCCATGGCCGAACGTCTTCCCGTCACGATCCTCAGCCTCCACGGTCAACAACTGGCCGGCATCAAACCGCTTAACCACCTCCTGGACAGCACGGTCAGGGATGGAAAAAACGACTGAATTCGATGAGTCAACGGAACCGAGGCACACAAGCCGAACCGCGAAGTCGCCGTTATATGCCGCAGTTGCCAGCACCGGTGTCTCGGCGTCAGGATTTTGAACCGCTTCCTGAGGGAGGTGGGAACGGAAAATCGTGTAGCGCAAAACCCCAATCAATAAAAGTCCGGCGACAGCCAAAGAAATGCCGACACGAATGTGCCCATTATTAAACATAGACACCCCTCCCCAGAGTTTACTCGGTTCATTTTTCGCTTTCGGCACCGAGGTCTGGGCGATCGTTTCCACCGCCGTCTTCACTTCGCTGGCGTGCTGGTAACGGCGTTCCGGTTCTTTTTCCAACGCGTGGAGCACCACCTCGTCCAACCGAACGTCCACCTCCACCTTACGCGAAGGCGGCTGAAACCGGCCCAGCGGCAGTTCGCCGGTGAGCATCTCGTAGAACACGACCCCCAGCGCGTAGATGTCGGCGCGATGGTCCACCGCCAGCGGGTGCTCCACCTGCTCGGGCGCCATGTAGTGCGGCGTGCCCATCACCTGGCCTTCGCGGGTCAGGCGGAAGTCCGGCGTCTCGCGGCCCAGGATCTTCGCCAGGCCGAAGTCGGCGATCTTCACGCGGCCCTTGCGGTCCACGAGCACGTTCTCCGGCTTGATGTCGCGATGAACGATGCCTTCGTCGTGGGCGGATTGGAGGGCGTCGCAGATTTGCGGGACGATCTGGAGCGCGTCGCGCGGCGAGACGCGGTCGGAGCGCTGGAGCTGGCGCAGGTTCACGCCGTCCACGAACTCCATCAGAAAGTAATTCATGCCGCCGGCGGTCCCGAAGTCGTAAATCGCGACGATGTTCGGATGGCTCAGGTGCGCCAAGGCGCGGGCTTCCTGGCTGAACCGCTCGGCGAAACCGGGGTCGGTCCCGGTCTGGGCCGGCAAAAGTTTCAGCGCCACGAGCCGGTCAAGCGCCGGCTGGCGGGCTTTGTACACTGAACCCATGCCGCCCTGGCCGATGAGTTCCAGAATTTCAAGCTGTGGAAACAACCGGGCGACCTCGGCGACCGGCAGGGGCGCGGAGGGTTTGCCCTCCGGCTGCGTGGCCGTATCGGCGGCGCCTTGCTTCAACAAGCAGGCGGGACAAAGCCCGGTGAGCGCGCCGACTGGCAGCGGCGTGCCGCATTGCGGACATTTCGACGGCATGGACGCCACCATCGGGGGCGGTGACGGAGGCGCAGGACTGTTGCGTCGCCTTTCCAAGCTCCGCAGGAAGAGAATCGCCGCCACGACCACCGCCGCCAGCACCAGCACGAAAGTGAACAGGGCCACGACCAGGTTAGTTGTCGGTGGGATTGGAACCACACTGAGGATCTCCCCACCGCTCAGACCCAACATCGCCAGCAGAGGATGCGTCATGGTGCCCTCCTCCCGGCCAGGCCGGGATTGGCATGACAAGCGCACGCCGCGCGCTGGCAGATCCGGCGGGCGAGCGTGACAGAATCAACTTGAACGTCGTTCATATACCCACCTCAGAAGCAAAGCCGGAGATTCGTTACCGGAAAAGTTCTTCGCGAGATGCCGGCGAAAAGCCGCCCGACCGGAAAACGCCTCGCGGAGCGAGGCGGTGAAGCTAGCCGTGGGTTTCAACCCACGGTTCGCCAGGCGCAAGGAACCACGGCGTCGCGGAGCGACGCTTGGAGCGCAAGCACGGGCAGCGCCTGGGGTGACCGTGTCGTTCCCCAACCTGCCCTTCACGATTATCCGGGCAGGTCATGGCCTTCAGCCGATGAACGAGTAATCGTACGGCTTCCGCATTTCGCGGGCGACAAAAGCATTGGCCTCGGCTGCGCCGTCGCCAATGAACGACTCCTTCTCCGCGTCCCACTCGAGTTTCCGCCGCAGACGCATCGAAATGGCGGCCAGGTGGCAGAGCGTCGCCGAGCGATGGCCGACCTCCACGCGGGCGATGGGGTCTTTGCGCGAGCGGATGCAATTGAAGAAGTTACCCATGTGGTCGGGGCTGACTTCCAGGCGCACGGCATCGGCGGCCAGCGGCGCGGTCAGGAGTTCTTCCTTGGAGGCCTCAAGGTCGCCGCGCGTCACCCAGATCCAGCCGTCGGCGCCCTCGAACTTGAGGCCATTGCGCTGGCCATCCTTGTTCACCACGCCGCCGAAGATGTTGTCGTCCTTGGTGGTCTTCGCGATGTGCCGGACGCCATTAGCCCAGGTAAATGTGACTTCATAATCGCTGATCGCCGTGTAGCCGCCGGGGATCGGCTCGGCGAGGACCTTGCCTTCGACGGCCGTCGGACCTTCGAGGCCGATGGCCCAGCGGGCGATGTCGTTGTGGTGCGCGCCCCAGTCGGTCATCGTCCCGCCGGAATAATCGAGGAAGTAACGGAACGTCAAATGGCAGCGCTCCTTCACGTAATCCACTTTCGGCGCCTGGCCGAGCCAGAAATCCCAGTCGAGCCCGGCGGGCGTCGGCGAACTGGCAAACGGCCCGGCCCGCAGGCCCGCCGGCAGAAACACGGTCACCTGTTGCAGCTTGCCGATCCGGCCGTTGCGGACCAGTTCGCAGGCCAGGCGGAACCGGCTGTCGCTGCGCTGCTGCGTGCCGGTCTGGAACACGGCCTGCTGGTCGCGAACGGTTTTCACCATCCGCCGGCCCTCGTCAATCGTCAGCGTCAGCGGCTTCTCGCCATACACGTCCTTGCCGGCCTTGATCGCCGCGAGATTGACCAGCGTGTGCCAGTGGTCCGGGCAGGCCTGGATGATCACCTGCACGTCGTCGCGCTCGAGCAGCTTCCGGAAATCGCTGAACTTCGCCGGCGCTTTGCCATCCTTCGTGAACTGCTTCGCGGCCGCGTCAACGTGGGACGCGTCCACGTCGCACACGGCCACGATGTCGCCGAAACGCTGCGCATTCCCGGCGTCGCCGCGGCCCATGCCGCCGCAACCGATGAGCGCGATGGCGGCGCGGTCATTCGGGCCGAGCGGCTTGCGCGCTGGCGGGGCGGCGGACAGCTCGCGCTCGACAAACCACAGTGGCAAGCCGGTGGCGGCAGCCGTGGCTGTGCAGGTCGAAAGGAAGGAACGACGGGAAATGTGGAATGGCTTTGCGGTCATGCCCGCGATTCAGCGTCCATCGGCGCGGGCCGTCAAGCGCAAGCGCCGTCCGGCAGGGTCTTGATCTGCCGTTTCCAGGAGCGCGGGTGTGTGCCCGGCACCAGCCGCAGCAGCTTGAGAAACCCCGCGGCTGCAGGCGCATTCCAGCGCCCCGCAGGGACGATGGCGCTGCGGCTGGCCTCCGGCACAGCCGCGGTCCATTCAAAGTGGGACATTGCCCGCCGGCCCGCCGGCAATCGTGATCAGTTAGGCTTGAATCCGTAGCCACCTCGCGCTGAGACTGGCAGAGATGAACGTATGATCCGGTTCCTGGCCAGACTTGAGACGCGGTCGCGGCCGGTGCTGATGCTGGCCGGTTTCGCGTTGCTCGTGGCGATCGGGCTGGTGGACTACGCGACCGGCTACGAGATGCTGTTCTCCGTTTTCTACCTGCTGGCGGTAGGCATGGCGGCGTGGTTTGTCGGCCGGGGTTACGGGCTGGTGATGTCGGTGCTGAGCGTGGTCGTGTGGATCGGGGGCGACCTGGCGGCTGGCGCGCGTTATTCGAGCTCGCTGATCCCCATCTGGAACGCGCTCATCCTGATGGTGTTCTATTTCATCGTGGTCTGGCTGCTAACCAGCCTGCGCTCGTTGCAGCACGAGCTTGAAACCCGCGTCCACCAACGCACCCAGGCGCTGCGCCGGGAAATGGTGGAACGGGAGCGGTTGGAGGAGGAAATCCTCAAGGTGAGCGAACGCGAACAGCGCCGCATCGGCCACGATCTTCACGACAGCCTCTGCCAGCACCTCACGGCCACCGCTCTCGCCGGCCAGGTGTTAAGCGAGCGCCTGGCGGCGAGGTCGTTGACGGAAGCAGCCGACGCCGACAAGGTCGTGGAGCTGGTCGAGGAAGGCATCAATCTCGCCCGGAGCCTGGCCCGCGGACTTTACCCGGTGGAAATGGAGGCGGAAGGCCTGATGGCCGCCTTCCGGGAGCTGGCGGACAATCTCACCAAGCGGACCAAAGTGACCTGCGTCTTCGATTGCCGGACGCCGGTCCTCGTCCACGACGGGGCCACGGCCACCCATCTCTACCGCATCGTGCAGGAGGCAGTGAGCAACGCCATGCGCCATGGCAAGGCCCGCCGCATTGGCATCAGCCTGTCCGAGGAAGCCGGCCACGTCACCCTCACAATCGAAGACGACGGCGGCGGGTTGCCGGACGACTGGCAGACCCGCGAGGGACTGGGCATCCGCATCATGGCCCACCGGGCGGCGATGATTGGCGGCTCCCTGAGCGTCGAACCGGCCCCGACCGGCGGCACGATTGTGACCTGTTCCGTTCCGGCGGCGACGACCAGCCCCGGCCCAAACAAGGCGGTGCACCATGACTAACGCGGGGCAATCGGCACGCAAACGCGTGTTCCTCGTGGACGACCATCCCCTGGTGCGCGAGTGGTTGACAAACCTGATCAACCAGCAGACGGACCTCGTGGTGTGCGGGGAGGCGGAGAGCGCTCCGCAGGCGCAGGCCGCGATCACGCGGCTCCAACCCGAGGTTGCCATCGTGGACCTGTCGCTGATGAATTCCTCCGGGCTGGAACTGATCAAGGACCTGAACGCCGCGTGCCCCGGGGTCGCAGTGCTGGTGTTTTCGATGCACGACGAGTCGCTTTATGCTGAACGCGCCCTGCGCGCCGGCGCTCGCGGCTACATCATGAAACGCGAAACCACGCACAACGTGATCGCCGCCATCCGCCAGGTTCTGGCGGGGAAGCCGTATATCAGCGAAAAAGTGGCCGCCGCGCTCGCCGCGCAGTTCGTCGCCAGCAGGACACCTTCCCGCGGCTCCCCCGTCGAGCAACTCAGCGACCGGGAACTGGCCGTGTTCGAATTGCTCGGACAAGGACGCGGTACCCGCCAGATCGCTGAAGCCCTGCGCCTGAGCGTCAAGACGGTGCAGACCTACTGCGCCCGCATCAAGGAGAAGCTCAACGTCGGCAGCGCGACGGAACTGATCCGCGAGGCCGTCCGCTGGCAGGAGAACCGCCAGCGGGACTGACCGCGGACGGTCTTCACGACGCCGACGTGTAGGGTTTTGCCTGACAGAAGAAGCAGGCTCCGCCCCATTGCGCCTTGGCCGGCGGTGCAGCAACATGGTATCACTGTCAGGCTGACACACCATGCCTTGTCATTTTCTTTCGCGTCACCGGGGCCACTGCCTCGGCATCCTGTTCGGCATTGCCACACTGGGGTTGGCGACGGCGCGGTGCGGTGCCGAGGCGCCCGCGGCGGCGGCCGACCCCAACGACATGTCCGGGCACTTGTCGCTGGACGAAGCCCGTCGGCTGGCACTGGCCCGCAACTGGGATTTGCTCGCCGCCAAAAGCGACGTGGACATTGCCTTCGCGCAGCGCCTGATCGCGCGCGAGGTTCCCAATCCAACGCTGTCACTCAGCACCGCCAAGATCAGCGTGGACCATCACCCCAACAGCACGGTGATGGGCAACGGACTCTGGGAACGGAGCTACGACACGATCGCCGCGATCACTCAACTTCTCGAAATCGGCGGCAAACGCGGCAGCCGCCAGGTTTCGGCCACGGCCGGCTGGCGCACCGCCAAGGCGCGGCTGGCCGACGCCTGTCGTCTGCTGGACCAGGGCATCGCGGGCGCTTATGTCGCCGCGCTGCAGGCCGGGGAGAACGCGCGCATTCTCCGGGAATCCGCCGCGTCGCTCCGCCAGGAAGCCCGCATCGCCGCCATCCGGTTCAAGGCGGGTGAAATCGCGGAGTCCGATCAGAAGCAAATCGAAATCGCCGCCGACCGGCTCGAACTCGACGCCCAATCCGCCGACGCCGCTGCGGCCGCCGCCCGCATTAACGTCGAAGTCCTGCTGGGAGCCCGACATCCCGAGGGCCAGTGGATCGCGACCGACACGCTCGAGTCGCTGGCGCGCACACCGGTGCCGCATGATCGCTCGGCCCCGGCTTTTCCCCGGCCCGATGTGGCCGAGGCCGAGGCGGCGAAAGCCAAAGCCGACGCCGATTTGAAATTACAGCGCGCCTACCGGGTGCCTGACCCGACGCTGCAATTTCAGTATGAGCGCAACCCGGCGGACCTGCCGAACACCATCGGGTTTGGCTTCTCGCTGCCGTTGCCCCTCTGGAACCACAACCGTGGCGCCATCGAGGCCGCCAAGGCCGCCGCCGAGCAGGCGCACGTGCAGTTGGAGAAGGCCCGCAGCCAGGCCGAAGCCGACATCATCAACGCCCGCATCGCCTACGACGAAGCCGCGACGCGGCTCGATCGTTATGCCAAAGAAATCCGCCCCCGGGCCCGGGCCATCACGGAAACCATTTCGTTCGCCTACCAGAAAGGCGGGGCGTCGCTGGTTGACCTGTTGAGCGCTCAGCGGAACGACAACGAAGTGCGCCTGGCCACCGCACAGGCCCAGGCGGACACGGCCACGGCCGCCGCCGGGGTGATTGCGGTGATGAACCTGCATGCTTTCCAAGCCGACTTACCATGAAATCGTGGACTTCTTCACTCTTGCTATTGTTGGGCGCTCTGGCCGCCGGCTGTCATCCCGCGACGAAGCCAGGCGAAGCCCCGCCACCCAAGGTGGAGCACAACCAAGTCACCCTGCCCGCCAACTCGGCCCAGAGTACCGCCATTGCGGTCGAACCCGCCACCCCGCACGCCACCAATCGCACACGCCTGACCGGACGGCTGGTCTGGGACGACGACGTGACCGTGCGCGTGTTTTCGCCCGTGGGCGGACGCGTCACCGCCCTGCCGGTGGGCCTGGGCCAACCAGTTGCCGCCTGGGATGTATTGGCCAAAATCGATTCCCCTGACTTTGGCCAGGCCCAGGCCGATGTCCGCAAAGCCACGGCCGACCTGTTGCTGGCTGAACGCAACCTCGAACGCCTCAAAATCTTGTTCGAGCACGGCGCCGCACCCCGCAAGGACCTCGAAGCCGCCGAGAACGCCCACGCCAGCGCGCTTTCCGAAAGGGAACGTGCCGCCGCGAGGCTCTCGCTGTACGGCGGCCGGGATGGTGTCGTGGACGAGATCTTCTCGCTGCGCAGCCCCATTGCCGGCGTGGTGGTCGAGAAGAATGTGAACCCCGGCCAGGAAATCCGGCCGGATGCCATGCTCGGCAATGTACCGGCAACGTACCTCTCGCTCTTTGTTGTCTCCGATCCCCGGCACCTGTGGGTTCTGCTGGACGCGACGGAACTGGACCTGCCCCTGCTCCGCCCCCGCCAGGAGATTGTCATCCACACGCCGGCGTTCCCGACCAACACCTTCACCGGCACCATCGAAGTCCTCGGCGACGCCCTTGATCCGACTACCCGCACGGTCAAGGTCCGCGGACTGGTCCCGAATCCCGACCGGCGGCTGAAAGCGGAGATGTATGTGACGGTGGATGTGTTGGGCGAGGCCACCGCCGACGTGGACATTCCGGCAAAAGCCGTCTTCGTGCGCGACAACAAACCTTTCGTCTTCGTCGAGGAATCCGCGGGCCGGTTCGAGCGCCGGGAGGTCAAGCTTGGCCCCGAGAACAGCGGCCGGATCGCCGTGAAGGACGGCCTGGCCATCGGCCAGCGCGTGGTGACCGAAGGGTGCTTGCTGCTCCAGACATTGCTGGAGGCTTCCAACCAGCCGTGAGCGGACCCCGCCCATGATCGCAACGCTGACCTCGTACGTTCTGCGGCACCGCGCGATCACCGCCGCGGCCCTCTTCCTGTTTGTCGCCGCCGGCGTGCTCGCCTTCCGCCGGCTCCCGGTCGAGGCCTATCCCGATGTCACGAACGTCTCGTTCCAGATCATCACCCTGTTTCCAGGGCACGCGGCGGAAGAAGTCGAACGCCTCGTCACCATCCCGATCGAGAACGTGATGAACGGCATTCCCGGCCGGGAATCCATCCGTTCCATCTCGCTCTTTGGCCTGTCCCAGATCACGATGGTTTTCAAGGATGACGCGGACCGGGCCTACGTGCGCAGCCTGGCCTATCAACTGTTGTCCACCGTCCAACTGCCCGCCGGCGCCCAGGCCAGCCTCTCGCCGGATTCGACCCCGGTCGGGGAAATCTACCGCTACACCCTCAAGGCCGCGGCCAACGTCCGCGCCGAGGAAGTGCGCGCGATCGAGGACTGGGTGGTGGAACTCAAACTGCGCACCGTGCCGGGGGTCGTGGACGTGGTGGGCTTTGGCGGGCCGACCAAGCAATACCAGGTGCTGATTGATCCGACGAAGCTGAAGTCCTACGGCATCTCTCTGCAACAGGTCTTCACCGCCCTCGCCAATGGCAATCGCAACGCCGGCGGCTCGTATATCGAACACGGGGCGGAGATGTACATCGTCCGCGGGCTCGGGTTCGTGCGCGACGTGGCCGACATCGCCGGCATCGCCGTGGACACGCGCAACGGCACGCCGATCCGGATCCGCGACCTTGGCAGCGTCGAGATCGGCCACCAGTTGCGCCTGGGCCGGGTGGGCAAGATCACGCCCGGCCATCCGGATGAGGACGACGTCGTCGAAGGCATCGTCATCATGCGCAAAGGCGAAAACGCGCTCGAAGTGCTCAAGGCCGTCCGCGCCAAGGTTGAGGAAATCAACCGGCGGTTCCTTCCGCAGGGCGTGGAAATGCTCGGCTATTACGACCGGACGGAGTTGATCGACCGCACCCTGTTCACCGTCCGCAAAAACATGGTCGAAGGCATCGGGCTGGTGCTCCTGGTCTTGATCGTCTTCCTCGGTCTGGGGAACTACCGTTCGGCGCTGGTGGTGGCGGCCGTCGTCCCGCTTTCGCTCCTGGGCGCGTTCCTCCTGCTTGATCTGCGCGGCATCCCCGCCAACCTGATTTCGATGGGGGCGATTGACTTCGGCATCATCGTGGATTCCGCCGTGGTCGTGATGGAGGACCTGCTGCGGCTCCTGGAGGAACGCAAAGGCCAGCACCGCCCCCTCACCCGCCTCATCATTGAGGCGGTGTCGCAGATGGGCCGGCCGATCCTGTTCTCCAAAGCCATTCTGCTGACCGCCTTCCTGCCGCTCTACACGATGCAGCACGTCGAGGGCAAGATCTTCCAGCCGATGGCCCTCACGCTGACCTTCGCCCTCCTGGCCGGCACCGTCCTCGCCCTGACCGCCGTGCCGATGCTCGCCTCGGTGGCGGTTCGCGACCACATCGCCAGCCAGGAATCGTGGATCGTTCGCACGCTCATTTCGCTCTACCGGCCGCTGCTCTCACGCGCCATCCACGCCCGCGGGTTCGTCATCGCCGCCGCCGTGGCCGGTCTGGTCGTGGCGGGCCTGACCTTGCGCCTGATCGGCACCGAGTTCCTCCCGAAACTCGACGAAGGTTCGCTCTGGGTGCGTGGCTTCATGCCCCAGACCATTTCACCGACCGAGGCGGCGCGCCTGGTGAAGATCATGCGGGAGACGATCGTCCGCTTCCCGGAAACACGGTCGGCCGTGACCCAACTCGGCCGGCCGGACGACGGCACTGACATCAATGGGTTCGACGTCGTGGAGTGTTCGGTCGAACTGATCTCGCGCGAGCAGTGGACCACCGCCCGGGACCGCAACGCTCTGGCCGAGGCGATGAACCGCCGCCTCACGAATGCGCTGCCGGGCGTCGAATTCCAATTCAGCCAGATGATCGAGGACAACGTCAACGAGGCCGTTTCCGGCATCAAGGCGGAGCTGAGCATCAAGCTTTACGGCGAAGATCCCTACCAACTCCAGTCGCTGGCCGATCAGATCGTGGACATTCTGAAGACGGTGCCGGGGGCGGCGGATGTGGGCACCGACGAACTCCTGGGGCAGCCGCAAATCCAGATCGAAGTCAACCGTGGCGCGATCGCCCGCTACGGCCTCTCCGTTTCCGACGTCCAATCGGTCGTGGAAACCGCCATGGGCGGCGCCGTGGCCACGCAGGTGCATGAGGGCGAACGCACCTTCGACCTCGCAGTGCGACTGATCCCCGGCGCGGTTTCCAACGTCGAGGCCATTCGGAACATTCCCGTGTTCGGCTCGAATGGTGAGCGGCTCACCTTGGGCGCGGTGGCCGCCGTCGAGTTGAAGTCCGGCTTCGCCCGGGTTTACCGCGAGGAAAACGCCCGGCGCACCGCCGTAAAACTCTCCGTGCGCGGACGCGACCTCGGTTCGCTCGTCGCCGAGGCGCAGCGGAAGGTGGATGCGCAGGTGCATTTGCCGAAGGGCTACCAGCTCCAATGGACGGGGGCGTTCGAGAACCAGCAGCGGGCGGTCAAACGGCTGGCCGTGGTCGTGCCGATTACGCTCATCGCGATTTTCTTCCTGCTCTTCACCGCGTTCGATTCGAGCAAGGTGGCCACGCTGATCCTGTTGAACGTGCCGTTTGCCGCGGTCGGTGGCATCATGATTCTGCCCGTCGCCGGACTCACCCTCTCGGTGTCGGCCCTCGTCGGCTTCATCGCCCTCTTTGGCATTTCCATCCAGAACGGCGTGATCCTGGTCGAGCGCATCCGCGAGTTGCGGCGCTCCGGCCGCGAAATGGCCGACGCCGTGGTTGAGGGCGCGGTGACCCGTGTGCGACCCGTGGTCATGACCGCCTTGATGGCCGCGCTCGGCCTGCTGCCCGCGGGGCTGTCCACGGCGGTCGGCGCCGAGACCGCCCGCCCCTTCGCGGTCGTCATCATCGGCGGCCTGGTAACAGCCACGCTGTTGACACTCTTCATCCTGCCGATCCTCTACCCGAGCTTCGATCGCGAGCCGGGCGATTGACTCCATCTGGGCAATTCAAAGGCTGATCTTCTCACTCCCGCGTCGCCAACGGTGAAGGGATGGGGCCTGGTGGAAGGTGTGGTAATGCATACGGTAAGTTCTCCGCCCGGCAAGCCGTGCCCTGACTGGAAATGAGGCGACCGGTTCCAGACCGTCTGAAGAGCGTGGGACCAAGGCAGGCAGATTCATTGACTCCACCCGCGAAAAAGGCCGCTCCGGTTTCCCGGAACGGCCTGGTCCAATTCAGCTTCGTCTGAAAACCAGCCCTGAACCGCGATTTGCCACCTCCGGCAGCCGGATCGTGCTGGGTGGCATCACCAGCGGCTG